>JBEAQE010000001.1:0-43562 GCA_041164065.1 Bacteroidota bacterium
TGTAAACTGAACTTTAAGTCGAGATAAACTTTGATGCAGGGTTGGTTTACGCTTATGTTAAACGAGCGTTACTAAACGGAATGCCGCCGGAATTGGCTATCTTTCCTCACAGATACTTCTTTTATTTGTGCCATAATAATGAAATCATGAGCAAAGCAGATACCAAGATCCTGATCGTAGATGATGAACAAGATATTATCGATATCGTAAGTTATAATCTGAAGGCGGAGGGCTACCAAGTCTTTTCAGCGAATAGCGGAAAGTCAGGGGTGGCGAAGGCAGAGGAGGTTTTGCCTGATCTCATTCTCATGGATGTGATGATGCCAGAGATGGACGGTATTGAAGCTTGTGATCGTATTCGCAAGATTCCCGAGCTGGAGAATACGATCATTGCCTTTCTTACGGCTCGTGGCGAAGATTACAGTCAGGTGGCAGGCTTTGAAGCAGGTGCGGATGATTACATCACCAAGCCCGTGAAGCCGAAAGTGTTGGTGTCGCGCCTCAAGGCATTGCTACGTCGCAGACCTATTCCGGGACAGGAAACACAAAGTCGTGTTGATTTAGGGAATCTAGTCATTGATCCCGAGCGTTACCATGTGGAATTGGACGGTCAAGTGTTGGAACTTCCAAGAAAAGAGTTCGAGTTGTTGAGCCTGTTGGCGTCAAAACCCGGAAAAGTCTTTAATAGAGATGAAATCATGGACCGTATTTGGGGCAACGTTGTCATTGTTGGCGGTAGAACTATTGATGTTCATATTCGAAAGCTTCGCGAAAAAATTGGCGATGATAAAATCAAAACCGTGAAGGGTGTAGGGTATAAATTCGAGGTGGTAGAAGAATGAGGGTAGGTCGATTACTGCCAGTTGCTATTCTGTTAGCCTTAGGGTTGACGCTTTTTACCTTGGGGTTTGAGTGGTTCCGTGTAGCCAATACTAATTTGCCGGAATGGCTCCTGTGGCTGGTCTTCTTTCTGGCATCTTTCGCTGTTTTGTATCTCACCGCTTATTTGACCATAACGCGACGGGTACGTCGTATTCAAGACCGAATGGAAGAAAACGGTCTTGCGAATATGCCGATCAAGAAGAATAAAACGCTCACCTTGCCAGAACTTGAAGAGGTGGTTATGCAGTGGTCTACGCGTCAGAGTAAAGTGGTAGAAGAACTACAAAGCAGAGAACAGTTCCGACGCGATTATATGGGGAATGTCAGCCACGAGCTTAAGACCCCTATTTTTAATATTCAAGGGTATGTTCTAACCCTTTTGGATGGGGCGATGGATGATCCAAAGGTGGCCCATCGGTTTCTGAAACGCGCAGCAAAATCGGTTGATCGGATGACGCAACTCATCAAAGATTTGGATGTACTGAATAAGGTGGAAAGCGGTCAATATGATATGAAATTCCGTCACATTCCGCTCCATGCCTTGATCGATGATACCATGCAAGGGCTAGAAGGATTTATTGAACGCCGACATGCCAAAGTGCGCGTGGATTGGAAGGTAGATAAGGATATCGTAGTCAATTGTGATGTGAGTAAGATTAACCAGGTTATGGATAACCTCGTGGTTAATGCAGTGAAGTATAGCGAAGATGGGGAATTAGTGACCATATTACTCGAGGAGCAAGGGGATAAAGTATTGATTTCGATTAAAGATCGAGGGGTCGGTATTCCGGAAAGCGATCTCGCACGGATTTTTGAGCGTTTCTATCGCGTTGACAAGGCTAGAAGTCGTGAGGCGGGTGGTTCCGGGCTGGGTCTATCTATTGTGAAGCACATCATCGATAAGCACGGTGAGTCGATTGCTGTGGAATCGAAAATTGGGGTGGGTACCACATTTAAATTTACGTTGGCACGCGCTTAGAGTGTGGATAATTGTTTTGGGAATTGGCTCCAAATGAAAGGCGGAGTCTTAAATTTGGAACAAACCCACAGTTGCCATGGAATGGACGCCAGAAATGATGCAGAAGCTAGAGACGCTGCGTCACAAAATCGAAAGCACCGGTCAGGATTTTGAAACCTATGTGAATGGTTGGAATCGATCGAATTTCTTAACCTATTGGGATTACATTCAACTCGAGACTCTTTTGAGTTTGCAACGTCCTGTAACCGATGTTCAAGACGAACCGATTTTCATTATTTACCACCAAATCACGGAACTTTACTTTAAGCTTGCTCGTATTGAAATCGATGCCATTGCTGTGGCTGAAAACCTTGAGGTTAGCGAGTTTACGGAGCGTATTCATCGATTGAATCGTTACTTCGGCGCTCTGCGTAGCAGTTTTGGAGTGATGGAGAAGGGCATGAAAAAGGAGGAGTTTCTAAGTTTTAGAGATGCACTAGCGCCAGCATCCGGTTTCCAGTCGGTTCAGTATCGAATCATTGAATTGGGGTGTGCCCCTCTAATCAATATTGTTGCAGAAGATAAGCGTGAGATCGTTCGTGGTGAATCCATCGAAGATCAAATGGACTATATCTATTGGAAGGATGGTGCTAAGGTAACTTTGACTGGTCAGCCTGCATTCACGGCAGTGCAGTTTATCGATCGCTATTGGGATGAATTGGTCGAGGCAGCCGAGATTTACGAGCACTGTAATGTTTGGGAGCGTTACCAGGAGTTGCTACGCGGTGGATTGACCGACGCGCAGCAACACGAAATAGAAGTCGCGTTGCGTTTATTGGATTTGAATGTCAATGTGAATTGGCCACTACAACATTATAAGACCGCTGTTCGTTATTTGAGCCGGAATCCGTCGGATATCGCAGCGACGGGCGGTACGAACTGGCAGAAATACTTGCCACCGAGATTTCAACGTCGGATATTCTATCCTGAGCTCTGGACAGATGAGCAACGTGCTGAATGGGGTAAAAGTTGGGTGGATCAAGTATTAAAAGAATTGGAAGCTGAGGTATGAAGTTAAAGCGTTTAGGCTGGGTCGCACTAGCGGGATTTTTTGTCATTATTATAGTTTGGGTGATGATGGCCTCTTCCTCTAAATCCGTATTGGATGGAATAGAGGTTACTCAAGAGGAGAAAGAACCTGAGGCGCCTAAATTGTATTTGACTTTACCCGCCGATACGCTGAAGTTTGAAACGCATACCATTGCCTCCGGGGAAAGTTTTGGAGCTCTTCTTGGACAACGTGGGATCAGTACCGCGCGTATTTACCAGATCGCTGCCGGAGTAGAGAAAATCTTTGATGTACGACGTATGAAAGCTGGGATAGAAGTGGAGTTTGCCACGGGAATTAACAGCTTGTTTCCTTCTTATTTCATCTATCCTGAGAGCAAGTACGAGTACTACATCGTTGGCCTTACTGATTCTGTTTTCGCCAAGAAAATAGAGAAAGAACGCACACTTCGCCGTAAAAAGATTTCGGGGACCATTGAAGATGCGTTGTATTTGAGTATTACCGGGGCCGGCGGGACAAATGCTTTGGCCATCAATATGACTGAGGTCTACGCATGGAGTATTGACTTCTTCCGCATTCAGAAGGGAGACCAATTCCAAGTGATTTACGAAGAGGAATACGTAGACGACACCACCTATGTTGGCCTAAAACGAATCGTCGCTGCGAATATCAACCACATGGGTTCTGATTATTACGCATTTCCCTATAAAAATGAGCTTGGTTTCGAGGATTACTATGATGATCAAGGCCGCTCTTTACGCAAGACCTTCCTTCGTGCACCGTTGGAATATTCTCGTATTTCATCGCGTTATTCAGGTCGTCGATTCCATCCTGTTCAAAAACGTTGGAAGGCGCATCTCGGAACTGATTATGCGGCCCCAACGGGAACACCTATTATGAGTACAGCTGATGGGGTCGTTATCGCTGCGCGATATACTTCTGCCAATGGGAACTATGTAAAAGTGCGCCACAACAGCACTTACACAACCCAATACTTACACATGAGTAGGATTGGAAAGGGAATCAAAGAAGGTGTGCGCGTGCGACAAGGAGAAGTCATAGGATACGTAGGGTCCACTGGATTGGCTACAGGTCCTCATGTGTGCTACCGCTTTTGGGTAAATGGTACACAAGTTGATCCCTATAAACAGAAGCTACCCGACGCAGAACCACTGCCCGACGAAAAAATGGCCGAATACAAAACCTATATGGGCCATCTGAAAGAGCAGCTTGAATCTTTGAAATCGTAACCAGCGATTAACCGATTACGATATTCACAATCTTTCCTGGAACAACGATAAACTTGCGGATCTGCTTGTCACCCACATAACCAGCTGTGCGTTCATCGGCGCGAACAACTGCTTCAACTTCCGCTGGACTCAAACTCAAGGAAAGTTCCATCTGGAATCGCATTTTTCCGTTGAATGAAATCGGGTAGTTCTTCGAGTCCTCCACAAGGTAGGCTTCGTTGTGCACTGGATATGCGGCGTGGTTCACAGATCCTTTACAACCTAATTTTTCCCAAAGTTCTTCGGCGAGGTGCGGTGCGAACGGTGCAATCAATCGAACCATAGGCTCTAGAGCCTCGCGGCTATTGTCCCCTAGGTCGGTGAGTTCGTTGGTTGCAATCATAAAGGCACTGATCGAGGTATTCATGCTGAAATTCTCGATATCCTCGTTGACCTTTTTGATACAAGTGTGAACGGCCTTGAGCGCTTTTTTGTCGGCCGGGCTATCAGAGAGGTTAAAGCTGCCGCCTTTGTGGAACAGTTTCCAGAACTTACGTTGGAACCCGCTAACTCCGCTCAAACCTTGGGTATTCCATGGCTTGCTCTGCTCGATTGGTCCCAAGAACATTTCGTACATGCGCAAAACGTCGGCACCGTGTTTCTCCACGATATCGTCCGGGTTCGTCACGTTAAACTTCGATTTGGACATTTTTTCTACTTCGCGCGAACAGATATACTTGCCGTCTTCGAGGATGAATTCGGCGTTTTTATATTCTTCACGCCAATTCTTGAATGCCTCGACATCAAGCTCGTCTCCCTGCAAGAAACTCACGTCTGCATGAATTGCTTGAGTATCGTATTGGTCCTTCAAACCAGCGCTGACAAAGGTATTCGTGCCGTTGATACGGTGAACAAAGGCGCTAATACCCTGGATCATCCCTTGGTTTACCAATTTTTTGAAGGGCTCATCAAAGCTGATAAAGCCCATGTCAAATAAGAACTTCGTCCAGAAGCGAGAGTAGAGTAAGTGTCCCGTGGCATGTTCTGATCCGCCGACATAAAGGTCCACTTGGTTCCAATAATCTGTGCTGGCTTTCCCGGCGAATTCTCCATCGTTATGGGCATCCATGTAGCGCAAGAAGTACCAGCTCGAACCGGCCCAACCAGGCATGGTTGTGGTTTCCAACGGATGACCGTTGAACGTCCAATTCTCTGCGCGGGCCAGTGGCGGTTCACCGTCCTCGGTAGGCAAATATTTGTCTACTTCTGGCAAGGTAAGTGGCAAAGCTTCAAGCGGTAAGGTCTTCGCTACGCCGTTCTCGTAATAAACGGGAATAGGTTCGCCCCAATAGCGTTGGCGGCCGAAAATGGCGTCGCGTAGTTTGTACTGGGTGGCGCCTTTTCCATAACCAATTCCTTCAAGGTGCTCGATCATTTTCACTTTAGCATCCATACACTCCATGCCGTTGAGGAAATCGGAATTGATCATTTTCCCTTCTTTAGCATCATAGGATTCCTTGGCGATATCACCGCCTTCTACGACCTCAATGATAGGTAAGTCAAAGTGCTTTGCAAAAGCGTAATCGCGGCTATCGTGCGCCGGTACAGCCATCACCGCACCACTCCCGTAGCTTGCTAGGACATAGTCGCCAATCCAGATCGGCACTTTTGCCCCGGAGATCGGGTGAATGGCATAGCCCCCTGTGAAGCATCCACTGATGGTCTTGGTATCCGCCATGCGGTCGCGTTCACTTCGCGCTGCGGCCATGGCCTGATAGGCTTCAACAGCCTCTCGTTGGCCTTCGGTAGTTACCTTTTGTACCAATTCGTGCTCCGGAGCCAATGTCACAAACGTAGCCCCAAACAAGGTATCGGGTCGGGTCGAAAAGACCTCAATCTGTCCTTCATGTCCATCAATATCGAAGAAGATGGTCGCACCTTGGCTCTTTCCGATCCAGTTACGCTGGGTTTCTTTAAGTGAGGTGCTCCAATCAATACGATCTAACCCTTCCAGTAATCGGTCCGCGAATGCAGTGATGCGCATGGACCACTGCATCATTTTCTTTTGAACCACGGGATGACCACCACGCTCGCTCAAACCGTCTTTTACCTCGTCATTCGCTAATACAGTTCCCAGTGCAGGGCACCAGTTCACATTGCTTTCGCTGCGGTAAGCCAATCGGTAGTTCAACAGTACCTCAGCTTGTTCGGCTTCGCTCATGGCGCTCCACTCCACCGCTGTAAACTCTAGAATTTCCGTTTGCGCGGCGTTCAGCCCTTCAGTACCATTCGCGTTGAGGTGTGCTATTAAGGAGTCTATGTGTTTGCTTTTCCCTTCATTATGGTCGTACCACGCGTCAAAGAGTTGAATAAAGATCCACTGCGTCCATTTATAATAGGAGGGATCAGTGGTTTTAAACTCGCGCGACCAATCCAAACCGAAGCCGATATTGTCCAACTGTTGGCGGTAGCGCTCTGTGTTAATGGCTGTTGTTTTCTCTGGATGCTGCCCTGTTTGGATCGCGTACTGCTCGGCAGGCAAGCCAAAAGCATCATAACCCATGGGATGAAGTACGTTGAATCCTTTTTGGCGCTTGTATCGCGCGAAGATATCAGAAGCGATATAGCCTAGTGGGTGACCTACGTGTAATCCCGCTCCTGAAGGATAGGGGAACATGTCGAGAACGTAGAACTTTTCTTTGTCGGTCCCACTTTCGGCATTGTAAGTTCCTTCCGCAGCCCATTTCGACTGCCATTTCTGATCTATTTCGCGGTGATTGTACTCCATCGTTGTTAAAGAAGTGTTGAACAGTCGCGAAATTAAGGAATGCCTCGTTAGTTTTGTTATTTTCGCTCCGATGAGTTCAAGAGAACAAAAATTTACTGCCAAACGAGTACGCTCGTCGTACATCAGTGTTGTGATCAGCATGACACTAGTACTTTTTGTGCTGGGTACTTTGGGTACTTTGGTACTGAGTGCTAGAGCGTTAAGTGATGCTGTACGTGAGAATTTCACCTTTACCATGGTGCTTGAGGAGGATATTACAGAAGCTGATTTACGTGCACTTTTGAAAGAGCAGCAGCTGGCATCGTATGCAAAATCGGCCACGCTTGTGAGTAAGGAAGATGCTGCAGCGGCGCTTAAGGCCGATCTTGGTGAGGATTTCGTGAGTTTCTTGGGCTACAACCCGCTGTCGAACACGATTGATTTGAAGCTGAATGCGGATGCGGTGGCCAATTCTGATTTGGAAGCCCTTCGGACGGAATTGGTCAGTGACCCCCATGTTGTTGATGTGCTTTACGATCCGGACCTCATCGGTTTGGTCAACGACAATATCGAAAAGATAACTTACATCCTTTTTGGAGCCGTATTAGTCCTCCTTGTCGTGGCATTAGCGCTGATTAACAGCAGTATTCGATTGAGCATCTATTCAAAGCGATTCCTATTGAAAACTATGCAACTCGTCGGGGCAACTCCAGCGTTTATACGTCGTCCGTACATTTACAATAGCCTGTTGCTCGGTTTGCTCAGTGCTTTATTGAGCTCTGTGATGCTCTATGGCCTAGGGCTGTTTTTGGGATCTTATTACCCGGACTTCTCGGCCCTTTTTGCGATGGATACCGTGGTGATGGTCTTTGCAGCCGTGGTCCTTATTGGATTACTGGTACCCGGATTGAGTACGTTTATCGCCATTCGTGGCTACTTAAAATTGAGAACTAACGAATTATACTTCTAGATATGGAAAAGAAAGACACATTCCTTTTTGACCGCCGCAAATACCTTGTGCTCATTGCAGGGTTGGTGTTGTTGGGCATTGGATTCCTGCTAATGATAGGCGGTGGAGCCGAGAGTGCGGATGAGTTCAACCCCGAAATCTTTGGTAAACAGCGCATCGGTATTGCACCATGGTTCATCTTCACTGGGCTTGTATTACCCATTGTGGCGATCATGATGAAGCCTAAATCATAAAGCCTTTTAACTCCGAACCATGACACCTATTCAAGCTTTAATCCTCGGCCTCATTCAGGGCCTTACGGAATTTTTACCGGTCAGTAGCTCAGGCCATTTGGAATTGGGGAAGGCCCTGTTTGGGTTGGATCTTCACGGGAGTGAAAGCCTTTCATTTGATGTTGTAGTGCACGCTGGTACGGCGCTCAGCACCATCGTTGTTTTTAGAAAAGACATCGCTCAGATTTTTACAGGGTTGCTCAAATTCAAATGGAATGAAGAGACGAAATTTGCTACTGCGGTACTCGTAAGTATGGTTCCAGCGGCCTTTATAGGTTTGCTTTTTGAGGATCAGATTGCATCCTTGTTTGAGGGACAATTGTTGCTTGTAAGTGCTATGCTCGTCATTACCGGTTTGCTACTTTTTCTTGCTGATCGCAGCAAGGAGACTCATAAAAAAGTCGGCATTCTCGAGGCATTTGTGGTCGGAATTGCGCAGGCTATAGCTATCCTTCCAGGTATTAGTCGAAGCGGTTCAACCATCTCGACCTCAGTGTTGCTGGGTATCGATCGTGGTCGTGCTGCACGATTCTCATTTTTGATGGTTTTGCCGATTATTCTTGGCAAGGCACTTTTGGATGTGAAGAGCATTGTCGAAGGGGATGCCGTAGGCGAAAACATCGGAAAGATGGCGCTGTTACTCGGGTTATTGGCGGCTTTCTCAAGCGGAATTCTAGCCTGTAACTGGATGATTGCATTGGTAAAGCGCAGCAGCCTTAAATGGTTTGCGTTTTACTGTTTCGCAGTAGGTGCAGGGGTATTGATTTACCAATTCCTTTAACCATAATGACGCGCGAAGAAATCCAAGCCGGCAAGGTCCTTTTGGTTGACAAGCCTTACGAGTGGACGAGCTTCCAGGCGGTTTCAAAGATTCGCTATGCCTTTCAGAAGGAATTGGGTCTTAAAAAACTCAAAGTAGGTCATGCAGGTACCTTGGATCCTTTAGCTACAGGATTGCTCATCATCTGCATCGGAAAAGAGACGAAATCCATTTCTAACTACATGGGAATGGAGAAGGAGTATATCGCCGAGATCAAATTTGGCGCGACGACCCCCTCATATGATCTAGAGACAGAGGAAGACATGACTTTCCCTACCGATCATCTAAGCGAAGCGGTCATTTCGGCTGTTTTGCCCGAGTTCACGGGAAGCATCTTACAATACCCGCCGATCTTCTCTGCAATAAAAAAGGATGGTGTCCGAGCCTATGAGAAGGCGCGAGCAGGAGAGGAGATAAAAATGGATCCTCGTCAAATTGAGATTCACGAATTAGAAATCCAAGGTTGGAAGGAGAATGTGCTGACCTTAAGGGTGCGCTGTGGAAAGGGTACTTATATACGTTCGTTGGCTCATGATTTAGGCAAGGCATGCGGTTCGGGGGCATACCTGGTGGGCCTTCGCCGAACCAGAATTGGTCACTATGACGTAAAAAATGCCGCTGAACCAACCGAAATTGTAGCTCAATATAAAGCGCAGTTCGAGTCCTAAATCAGTCCAGGAAACGGCTCTTCCAAAGATTGCTGTTGAAGTTCTTCACACGGCTAAACCCATATAAAGCCGTCATCGCCCCGATGGCGAATACTAGGTAAAAGAAGAAAATCACGCGCAGGTGTACGACGTAAGTATCGTGCGGGCCGCGAATCACATCGGCAGGAATGCTCAAGGCGATAAAGGCACTCAGCATCAATACACTTTTAAATAATGTGTCGAAGCTGCGGAATGGGTACACCAAGGCCTTGCGCAACGGGTTGAGGTCATTGCCCCATTGCGCGAGTAGGTAATAGTAGTTGTTTCCCATGGGAACGAGCAGTAACGGATCTTTGTCTTTCTCTGCCAGTTTAAACATAGGGGCAGGTGCAATCATTTTGAACCCGGTAATTTCACGACCCTGTTCCTCTTCAAACGAGGCAATGGCATCGAGCGCTTCAGTTGGGAAGGTTCCGTTAAAGAGGGACGAGTCCAAAAAGCGAAGGCGATAATCGATACACAGTTTTTTGATGTCGTTGAGATGGTAAATGCGCTCAGGGTCTAATTGGTCAAAATGCAATGGCTCTTCATTACCCGTGCTATTAAAGAGATTCTTCAAGATGCGCTCCCCATTAGAGGGCGCTTTGATCAATTCCTCAAAGCCCGTCAGCACATCAGCCATAGCGTCGGATTTGGAACGAATTTTATCAAGCTCTGTATGCAGATTCACACCCATTATAGCGTCATTTTCGTTAGTAAATCATAACAAAATTAGATAACACAACGAAAAGTCAAAATGTTTATAGCCAATTCCTCACTGCTTTCCTTGACAAGGGGGGTGCCGATTTCGTATCTTCGCAACTTCTTAATTCTAAACTCTTTCAAAGCCCGTAAGCTATGAAAATGAAACTCTCCCACTTTAGCTATGATCTTCCGAAGGAGTTGATCGCCCAAGAACCTACGTTGCATCGCGACGATAGCCGTTTGATGGTCGTTCACAAAGATACCGGTGAGATTGAGCACAAGCATTTCCATGAAATCATCAACTACTTTGAAGATGGCGATGTCATGGTCATGAACAACACCAAGGTTTTCCCAGCGCGTATGTGGGGGAATAAGGAAAAGACAGGTGCGCGTATTGAGGTGTTCTTGCTGCGTGAATTGAACTCTGAAAGCCGTCTATGGGACGTTTTGGTCGATCCTGCTCGTAAAATCAGAATAGGGAACAAGCTCTACTTTGGCGACGATGATAGCCTAGTGGCAGAGGTCATTGACAATACGACTTCGCGTGGTCGTACCCTACGCTTCCTCTTTGACGGTTCGTACGAAGAATTCCGTGCGAAGCTCAAAGAAATGGGAGAGACACCACTTCCTAAATATATTGACCGTGAACCTACGGAAGAAGATGCTGAACGTTATCAAACCATCTTTGCGAAGGTAGAAGGTGCTGTGGCGGCTCCAGTTGCGGGTCTTCACTTCTCTAAGCACTTGCTTAAGCGTCTTGAGATTAAAGGCGTTCACCTACCGGAATTGACCCACCACGTTGGTCTGGGTACCTTCCGTCCAGTTGAGGTTGAGGATTTGAGTAAACACAAAATGGACAGCGAGCAGTTCTTCTTGCCGGAATCGACTGCGGTGGCCATCAACAATGCACTTGCCGATAAAAAGCGCGTTTGTGCTATCGGTACTACGACGATGCGTGCAATTGAAAGCTCATTGACCACAGGTGGTCGCGTTACCAAACAAGAAGGCTGGACGAATAAGTTCATCTTCCCTCCCTACGACATTCAAGTTGCGGACAGTATGGTGACCAACTTCCATCCTCCAGGCTCAACCCTCTTGATGATGAACAGTGCCATGATGGGTCACGAATTGGCCATGCACGCCATTAATGAGGCTATCAAAGAAAAATACAGATTCTTGGCATTCGGTGATGCCATGTTGATCATTTAAGATTTTGCTACGAGGCGCTCCATGAGCGCCTCGTATTGTTTTGCGACGCCTTCCCAGGTGTAGATTAAAGCGGCACGTCGCTGCACCATTGTCGAAGCGGTCTGTCGGTCGATGGTGTCTATGCGTCGTTGGAGTAAAAAGCTCAGCTCCTCCACCTGTGTCCAATAGGTTCCCCAATCCTCCAGCACGCTTCGGTTAAAGGGGTTATTGTGTGCCAAGATATAGGTGCCACAACCCATTGCTTCAAGAAGGGCGGGGTTGGTGCCGCCAACGCTATGACCGTGAATATAATATCGTGCGAAGTGACGAAGTGCGTTTAATAGCTCTTTCTCGTAAAGGGTTCCGGGCAGGTGGATGTTTTCTTCTGCATTGAATCGAGTCTTGAGGCTTCGTCCCCAGCGGGTGTTGTAATCTGCGATGCTGATGAGCGGAAAACCACCTTTTTGAGCCGCCATTAGAATTTCCTCAACATGGTTATCTGGTTGAACACGACCGATATGCAAATCATAACCAAAGGGCTCCAGTCCCAAAGGTTTTAAATAGCGCTTGACCAATTCCAAATCGAACGACTCGGGTACATTCGTCCCGTACGGAACATATTCCACCGGAGTCGAGTACCGTCTTTCGAGGTAGTTCAAGATTCCAGGGTTGTCAGCAACTAATAGTTTTGAACGAAGGGCCGCACGGCGTTCACTCCAGAGCAAGAATTTGGAGAGTAATCCGGCATATTTGGCTCTTTTATGCTCCAAGCCATCCATGTTGGTGATGGTTTTGTCCTTGGGCCAAAGGAAGCTCCAAACACCGCTAGTGGTATAGCCAAGTTGAAGATAGACGTCATAGTCTTGCCTGCGCGCATGCAGGATGCAGCCTAGATCATAGAGGAATTGGGCCGCGAGGCCAAAGCGTTTTTCGGGGTTGAAAATGTGGACGATTCGACAGCCTTGGAACTCTTCGGTTTTTTCAGGGTGATCGCTGGTCGTATAGATGACCACCTCGTGGCCCTCAGAAGCCAGGAGGGGTCCTACCTGAGCAGCCATTTCTTCGAATCCGCCGTAGCGGTTTGGAACACCTCGAGAACCTAGAATTGCAATCTTCATGGTCTAAAATTAGACTTTTTAACCTCTAATGTGCTAGCTTAATAAGGAAACCTTAACCCTATTTTCCTTATGCCATCTAATTTTTTTTCGGAAGCAGGCAAACCGTGGTCACCCGCCAAACTTCTCAGTTATGTGCTCAATGGTGGTGCGAAGTACCAAAGCGTGGATGAATTGGCTACCAATTTAGAAAACCACTTCACGGACTTCTTTACCATCGACGGTTGTGATGAAAGTGCCCTTCAAACCATCAAGGGCATCGGTCCCATTAAGGCTCGTCAAATACGTGCTGTACTCGAACTTCACCACGCCTTCAATGCCCCACGCGAGGCAGCGCATATCGTACGAAAGAGCCAGGATGCATTTGATTATTTTCATGCCCTTCGCGCCTTGGGACACGAGGAGTTTCACGTCCTCTTCCTCAATCGGGCTCACAAGCCGTTGCGTTGCGTGCCCATGTTCACTGGCGGTCTAACAGGAACGGTGACCGACGTGCGTTTGATACTCAAACAGGCTTTACAACTTAGTGCGACCTCCATCATTGTAGCCCATAACCATCCGAGCGGTGCCTTGGTCCCGAGTGAAAATGATAAAGAAATGACAAAAAAATTGGCTCAGGCGGCCAAGACTATGGATATCGCTCTGCTGGACCACCTAATTGTGGTGCGTAGTGGCTACTTTAGCTTTTCAGATCAAGGACTGCTTTAGATGGGGGCATTGAGGTACATAAATAATTGGCGACAATTTCTAGAAGATTACGGTCATTGGCGGCTGCTCATGGCCGAGTTCAATAAGGTCATCTACCTACGTTCGTACCTCAAGAACCACCGAGAAGAAGATCGAAAGAAAACGCTTCATCATGGCGTCCGCTGGCTCGTTGAGAGCATCAAGGTGGGACGCGATGAGGGCAGTGGGACCTATTATTTCAATACAGGGTGGACCTCCTCGTATCCCGAGACGACCGGCTACATCATTCCTACCTTGCTGGATTACGCCCAGTGGTCGGAGGCGCATTGGGCCCAGGAAGCCCGTTCGGCGGCTTTCAGTGCGGGTCATTGGTTGCTGGATATTCAACATGAAGATGGCGGTTGGCCAGGCGGTTACGTTCACCAAGAACGCCCCTCTGTAGTTTTTAATACGGGTCAGATATTACGTGGCATGAAGGCCTTGTACGATGCTGATCAAAACGAGGATCGGACGAAATGGAAGAATGCTGCTGAGCGCGCCATTTTGTGGATTTGGGAACAACTCGACGAGGAAGGTCGATTCAGTAAGAATGACTTTATGGGCGCTACCCGCGTTTATGGAACCTATGTCGTGGCGCCGATTTTAGATTGGTTGCCAGAGTTTGAATCGGAAAGTTCACTTTGGAAGACTCATGCGCGACGCCATTTGGACTGGGTGCTGACGCAACAAAACGATTTGGGTTGGTTGGCCAATTGTGATAACACCTTACACAAAAACGACCGCCCCATCATACATACCATCGCCTACACCCTCGATGGATTATGGGACGCGGGTCGAAGTTTAGATGATGAGCGCTACACGGCTGCAGCTGAGGTCGGGGCCCGTTATTTGGCTACTGAATTTTTACAGCGCGGCATTCTCAATGGTCGTTACGATAAAGCGTGGAAGGGCAGTGAGTCCTTCATCCCTACGGGTGGTGCTCAGCTGGCTATTTTGTGGCATAAAATGCACCAGCATACGGGTGAGGCGATTTGGAAGGCTGCCACACTGCAGATGAACACCCTACTTTCGGTCATAGCTACCCGTGGAGCTCGGGAGCCCTTAGAGACAGCTGGTGCTATTACGGGGAGTTTTCCTCTTTGGGGACGGTACGAGCCGATGGGATTGCCGAATTGGGCCACCAAATACATGGTGGACTCTTTGTTGAATGAATTTGCTAGGTAGGTATGAGAGATTTGATTCGCTCTTTAGTACCGAAGCCACTGCTCGAATGGAACCGCCGGAGGAAAAAGCGGGCGGTGCGGAAGGAATTGGCTGAGCAACGGGAACGTGGTGCGGTGCTTACGAAGGACCAGCTTGTGGCGGAGTTGAAAGTGGCGGGTGTGGAGCGCGGTCGCGATCTCTTGGTGCACAGTTCCCTTAGTGCTATTGGGTATGTGGATGGTGGACCGGACGCGGTTATTGAGGCTTTGCTGGAGGTAATTGGACCGGAGGCGACTTTGTTGATGCCCTCGAGCCCGGTGGTCACCTTGCAAGCAAAACATGAATTGGCCGTCTTCGATGTGGATCAAACTCCTTCGAAAATGGGCGCCATTACAGAGGTTTTTAGAAAGAATTGGGCACAGTATAGAAGTGCTCATCCACTGGAACCCGTCTGTGCATACGGCCCGAAAGCTCAGTGGTACACGGAAGATCATCTCTTGGATGGAACGAGCTACGGTAAAAACAGCCCGTGGAACAGGCACATGGAACGCGGTGGCCAATTGCTCTACATCGGGACCACCCTGATCAACAGCGGAACCAGCCTGCATGCGGTAGAGGATGCCATCGGTGCGGACTCCATGCCTATGCCGGTTTATATGCCCGAATCGCGTGAATTTGAGGTGAGCTTCGGAGGGAAGAGGCAGACTGTTCAGAGCCGTGTTCACAACCCCGAGGTGAGTGCGACGCGAAAATGCGATGGGCTCATACCGCTATTGGAACGTCGGGGGACTTTGAAACGAGTTTTATTAGGTAAAGCCGAATGTTTGCTCGTGGATGCGGGCCAAATGAAATCCATACTTTTGGAAGAATACGAACAGCATGGAGTTACCATGTATACTCCCGAGGGAATATGAAAAATCTACTACTGACCGGTGCGGGCGGGGGAATTGGTCGAGCGATCATTCCCGTTTTGGCGGAGAAGGGTTACAAGCTTCTGCTGACGACCCGTTCAAGCATTCAGGAACTAGCGTCTTTTGTAAAGGACCTGGGTATCGATGCTCCAGTTTTTCAAGCAGATTTAACCGTAGATGCTGAGGTGAAGGCTTTGGCAGAGTGGACGGAAGCCTTCGGTGGTGTAGATATTCTCGTTAACAACGCGGGCGTTGCTCATGCCGCTGCTGCTTGGAAATTGGACGCCGAGGAAATGGCGGGTTTGATGAACACGAATTTCCTTAGTGCTGTGCGCTGTACGCAAGCCGTGCTCGGTCAAATGCGCACTAAGGGATGGGGTCGCGTGATCTGTATTTCATCGGTCGTAGCGCACAAACCGAGCTTTGGTACTGCGGCTTATGCTGCAAGCAAGAGTGCCCTTGAAGGATACATGCGCGGAGTAGCCCACGATGTTGTAAGCAAAGGGGTGACAGCGAATACCATTGCCTATGGATACATGGAAGCGGGTATGCTTCACGATGTTCCCGAACCACTTTTGGATGAAGTACTCAAAGGCATTCCTGCGGGCCAATTCGGCCGTCCGGAGCAGGTAGCTGACCTCATACACATGCTTGTGCAAAGTGAATACACCACCGGGCAAACCCTGCACGTAAACGGAGGCCAATGGATGTCGTAATAGCGCTATATAGCCCGCAATCGACCCCGCGTTTTCGTTGGGCCGCAAAGGTCTTTTTTGCAAAGGCCATGAAGGCGAAATTGGTCCATTACAGCGATGCAGAGGCGTTTGCAAACGCTGAAGGTGTGCGCGTAAACTACAGTCCGGTTACGATGGAAGGGAGCTTTCATATCAGTCCGCAGGGGCTGCTCTGGGAGCATGAAATAGTCGAACAGGAGCTCTTTACTTCCCGGTGGAATGGTTTGCCAATTCTATGTCAACGCACCATCGGTGACCTGCCTTTTGATCCTTTAAGCGCGACCTTCTTTCTCGTTTCGAGGTATGAAGAATACCTGCCGTTTATAGCAGATGCCCATGGCCGATTCCCGGCAAAAGACAGCTTCGCCTACGCCAATGAATTTCTAGATCGACCGCTGGTCAATGAGTGGGCCTTGGCCGTTGGAAAGATGATTTTTGGTGATGGTTTTGATTTGGCCCACCACTATTCCTACAGAACTACGGTCGATATCGACAACCTTTTTGCATTTACTGGAAAAGGGGCCCTGAGAACTATTGGGGCTTTGGCGCAGGATCTCGCTCATCTTGACTTTGCTAATTTCCGAGATCGTATGCTCGTTCATTTTGGTTTGCGTCGCGATCCATACAATACATTCCGAAAACAACGTAATCTCAATAAAAACGCGGGAGTTCCCACAACCTATTTCATGTTGTTGGCCGAGTTCGGTCCACGGGATCGAAATGTGAGTCCGCACAGTACAAAGGCGGCGGTAAAGCTGCGCGAAATAGCGGATTGGGCGGAGGTTGGATTGCACCCAAGCTATGCCTCTGATAGCGATTTGGATCGCGTGGGCAAGGAACAGAAAATGCTTCAGGAGATTATACGACGCCCCATTGCTCAGAGCCGTCAGCATTATTTGAAGATGCGCACTCCCTCGACGTTCCGTAACTTGGTGGAATTGGGCATTCAGGATGAACACAGTATGGGTTATGCTGAACTGCCGGGATTCCGCGCCAGTATTGCTTGTTCCTACACGTTTTATGACTTAGAATTGGAAGCAGAACTACCGATCACCATCCATCCTTTTGCCTTTATGGACAGTACCTATGCGGATTACTTAGGGTACACCGCCGAACAGGCAGAGCAAGCTATGATGGCTTGGATAGCGCCCGTTCGTAAAGTCGGAGGAGCGCTCATCAGTACCTGGCACAACCGAACCTTCGCTGAACGTGAACCGCACTGGAAAGGGTGGGTTAATGTCTACAAAAAGTTCATTGATGCAGCTAAAGCTTAAGCGCGTCGCGCACAAGGATATCGACTTTGAAAAGTGGGACCGTTGCATAAGCGCCTACTCGCATCCACAGCCCTATGGGTTTAGCTGGTATTTAAACTGGGTTGCTCCCAAGTGGGACGCGTTAGTACACGGTGACTACGAGGTGATAATGCCCATTTTTCCGAGGGTTAAAAACCGGGTGGAATTTACCACACGGCCTTATGGAACGCAGCAGTTGGGGCCATATTCGATGGTGCCGTTGGAAGCCACGATGGTCGAGCAACTTGTGCAGGAAGCCATGTCGCACTTTCGGTATGGTGAGTTCTTCCTGGGCCACGGCGTTCCATTGCCAACTTCTTGGACATCGCAATCCTTGGTGAATTTGGAATTGGTCACCAATTCCCCTTACGCTACCCTCCAAAAAGCCTACAGCAAACAATGCCGCCGCAACCTCAAAGCCGCTGCCAATGCAGCTTTTGAAGCCGTCGAGTGGGTAGAGGTTGGTGACGTGCTCCAGCTCTGGAAAGACAACATTATGGACAAAACCCAGATCACTGAGGAGCAGCTCGTCGGATTCAAAAAAGTTTTGGAGTTTTGTCACTATCAGAAACGCGCTCAGATCATCGCCGTCCGTGATGAATACAATCAGGTCGTAGCAGCTCAAATCTGGGTGGTTTTTCAAGGCCGCTCCACGCTTTTGGTCAACGCCGCTACTACTTGGGCCAAAGAAAATGGCCTACCTACATACCTGATCGATCAGCATATTCAATCGAAGGCTGGTCAGGACCATATTATAGATTTCGAGGGCAGTAATATCGAAGGCCTAAACCGCTTTTACAGCGGGTTTGGTGCCGTTGAGACCATCTACCGTCTTCACATAGAAAACCGACTGCCGCTCCCGCTGCGTTGGATGAAACATAAAACGACACGATGAAGACCTACACGGATATTTTCTGGGACTGGGACCACACCATATGGGATTTTGAGACCAACAGCCGTTTGAGCCTTCAAAATCTTTTCGAAGACCTCGGATTGGGTGAATTGGGCTTGCCTGACTTTGATACCTGGTTTGAACGTTACCTTGTAATCAATGAGGAGAAATGGGAAGATTACCGCCATGGACGCATTACGAAAGAGGTGCTGCGCACGACGCGGTTTTCTGAGTCTTTCGGGTATTATGGGGTTGTCGCAGATGAATTGGCCCAGGAACTCGAGCAGCGTTATGTTGCAGAAACACCCTATCAGAAAAACCTGCTGCCTGGTGCTCGTGAAATCATTGAATACTTGCATAAGAAGGGCTACAGTCAGCACATTATCACGAACGGGTTCTCCGAAAGTCAGCACATCAAATTCCGTTCAAGTGGGCTGGAGAAGTTCTTTGATCAAAAGATCTGTAGCGATGTCGTTGGTGTGAACAAACCTGATCCTAAAATTTTTCGTTACGCCATAAGTCATGCGAAGGCCAACCGAAAGACCTCGCTGATGATTGGCGATGGACTAATCGCGGATGTTGTTGGAGCACAGGCGGAAGGAATTGATGCGGTATTCTATAATCCAAAAGGGGAGAAGCATACGGAAAAACCCTACTTGGAGATAGCGGAGTTGCTCGAACTGAAAAAATACCTCTAGGAATGTCAGTACGTCGCACCTTACCTGCTTATGATGTACAGATGCAGGAGCATTTGCTCAAGCAACCGCTGCCAACACAAAGTGTAGATCAAATAGATCCCTTTTTACTGCTGCATCACCACCGTGTGGACATCGAACCCGAGTCTGAGCCCTTTCGTGAAGGGGTAGGGCCGCATCCGCATAGGGGTTTTACCCCAATCACCTTTATTTACGAGGGCTCCCTGCAACACCGTGACAGCCGAGGCAACAACAGCATCGTCAATGCTGGCGGTGTACAATGGATGGATGTTGGTATGGGAATCATTCATAGCGAACGTCCACCGGCTTCATTTTGTGCAACTGGTGGAACTCAGGAACTCATTCAGGTCTGGGTGAACCTGCCGGCCCGTCTGAAAATGATTGAGCCGCAATACTTCGCGATACAAAAGGATGAGATGCCTGAATTTGCTAACCACCCCGATCTGCACATTTCTTCGGGAACTCCCACTCTTGAAGGTCCCACGGGTCCAATACGCAGTGCCTATCCATTGAACGCTTTTCACGGGAAAACGACCACTGAAAACTTAGTGTTCGAGGTGCCGGAAGGCCATCAGGCTTTTCTGTATCTGCTCGACGGTGGTGGCCGCATTGAAGGTTACGGTTTGGCGGAAGCGTTGACCATGTATGAGCTAGAACCAGGGAAACAAACGTTTTTTCCGTCTACTCCCACTAAGGTATTGTTTCTTAGCGGCGAACCAATTCAGGAAAAGAAAGAGTCCTATGGCCCCTTCGTGATGAACAACCAGACCCAAATCATGGAGGCGATGCGCGACTATCAAATGGGTAAAATGGGCTTCCTCGTGGAGCACGATATGCCCTAAGAACCTCGTATCTTTGCCCCATGGCAGAAAAGCGCGACATTCGAAACATAAAGGAGGAAGAGCTTATTGCGTTCTTCGAAGAACACGGCGAAAAGGCTTTCCGAGCTAAACAGGTCTATCAATGGCTTTGGCAAAAAAGTGCACAGAGCTTTGATGATATGACCAATCTTTCAAAGTCGACCCGGGCCTTACTCGAAGAGCATTTTGAATTCAAGCTCCTGGGCGTAGATCTTATGCAGTGCTCCATCGACGGTACCATCAAGAACGCAGTAAAATTGCATGACGGAGCCTTCGTTGAAAGTGTGCTTATTCCTACCGACAAGCGCATCACTGCGTGTATCAGTTCTCAGGTCGGCTGTTCCTTAGACTGTACGTTCTGTGCCACAGCAAGCCTAAAACGAATGCGTAACCTAACCCCTGATGAAATCTATGATCAGGTGGTAACCATAGACCGTCAGGGAAAGGAGCGATTTGGCCGCCCATTAACGAATATCGTTTTCATGGGTATGGGCGAACCACTTTTGAACTATGCGAATGTCATGTCGGCAATCGACAAGATTACGGATCCCAAAGGCCTTGGGATGTCGCCAAAGCGCATCACGCTCAGTACCATTGGCGTTCCTAAACTCATCAAGCGCATGGCGGATGAGGGCGCGAAGTTCAAATTGGCCATATCCTTACACAGCGCAATTGAAGATAAACGTGCGAAACTCATGCCAATGGCACACAAAAGCGCCACGTTGAAAGATCTTCGTGAAAGCCTCCTGTATTGGTATGCCAAAACTGGCCGTGGCATCACCTTCGAGTATGTCATTTGGAAAGGTATCAACGACACGGAGGAAGATGCGTTGGCCCTAGCGCGTCTGGCCGCTGCCGTCCCAACCAAGGTGAACATCATTCAATACAATCCCATCGACAACGGCCCCTACACGCAGGCTCCTCAGGAAGCCGTGGATATGTACCGTCGAATCCTTGAGGAGAAGCGAATTGTCGCTACTGTGCGCCATTCCCGTGGTCAGGATATCGATGCGGCCTGTGGCCAATTAGCGAACAAGGTCGACTGATTTTAAAAGGGCTGTAAAGTCTCCGAATTGTTGGTAACTATAGCTTATCGACAATCTTTGGAATAACCCTCGTGGCGGTGCCAATTTAGTAGGACATAAATCTCCTACCTATGTTGGCTACCACTTTTACTACCGCTCCCTCGTTCGCATCAGCGAAACTCATTACCGTAGAGGTTAATGTCTCTCGCGGCATTAAATTTCATTTGGTTGGCATGGCCGATACCGCTGTTAGGGAGAGCCGGCAGCGTATGTACACGGCTTTGCGAAACAACGATTACCATTGGCCGGGTCAGCGTATAACCGTAAACCTCATCCCCGCGGGATTGAAGAAGAGCGGCACCCACCTCGATTTGGCTATGGCCATTGGAATCTTAGCGGCCAGCGGTCAACTTCCCGCCGGTCGTTTGGAATCGTACCTCTTTGTGGGTGAATTAAGTCTTGGAGGTGATGTGAGAGAAGCTCAAGATGTCTATAACATACTTGCCCTAGCAAAACGCTCGGCCTTCAAAGGAGTCGTTCTCCACACATCACCGGAGAATGAGAGGCTTTTCGAAGGAGCAGGAGTAGAAATGGTATCCGTGAAGCATCTGAATGATGCAGTGGCATTCGTGAGAACCGGTCAGAAAAGGGCCCCTAAACCTTACGCCCAAACCGCCAATACTGATAGGTACAAGCGAGTTCATTTGTGTTTCTCAGATGTGGCAGGCCAGCGCCCGCTCAAGCGGGCGCTGGCCGCAGCCGCGGCGGGCGGCCACCACGCTTTAGTTGTGGGGCCGCCCGGCTGTGGTAAAACCATGCTGGCTTCTAGAATGCCGAGCATCTTGCCGCCTATAAATCCTCAGGCCAAGGAAGAGGTTTTGCGCATTCAGTCTTCTGTAGATGGGCCCATTTTGGACACCTTTAATGGAATGCGGCCCGCAATTAGTATTGGTAGTGGTACGAGTATGTCGAAACTTTTTGGAAGTAAACAAGAGGGAGGAATGTACAGACGGGCCTTTGGAGGTCTTCTACATTTGGACGAGCTAGGAACATATAGTCCTGCTTTGTTAGATAAACTCCTCGAACCGATGAACGGTCACGACGCGACTATTTTGGCTACTATGAATCCTTGTCGTTGCGGTAACTACGCTCACCCATCAAAGTCATGTTCTTGCTCGGCGGCATCACTCGATACGTATAGAAAAAAGATTTCTGGTGCTCTACTGGACCGATTCGATATCATCATAACGGCTCAGCCGGAGCTATGGCAGCTAAGTGATGAGGAGGTTGAAACCTCATTGCGTATTCAAGATCAGGTAGAGCGTGCCTGGCGTATTCAAATCGAGCGTCAGGGTTGCCAAAATGCCCAACTCGAACCAGATCAGCTTGAGGCGGTCATGGGATTTGGTAAAAAAGAATGGAGGTATCTCTACGCGTTGATTGCCAAAGAAAAGCTAAGCACTCGATCTCATCATTCGCTGATGGCTTTAGCTAGAACCTTGGCGGATCTAAATGGGATAGATAGTGTGAAAAGTGAACATTTAAATATGGCCTTAGCCTTTAGGGTACTTCGGCAAGAAAATGTAACTACTTCGAAACCGGCAGGTAACACTGAGCGATCAAAAGGCAACGCACAAGTTATTATTGCAGGCAAGCGAATTCAACTTGGCGGAGGAAAAGTTTAGCGGCGCCAGCTCGGGTCTTTGGGGTCTGGAGCATTTTTGGTCCACTCTAGAGGACCATTACAACCTAATTCAATGATCATTGCGTTCGGACCTCCAAAGACGCCTAACATGTTGCTACGCCAAGTTCTAAACTCTTCGATGTCTATTGAATAGCAGCTAAGGGTCAGAATAGCGATGTAATTCTTGTCAATAATTACTATGGAAGGTTCAACATGGTCTACGGTGCGATAGTCCCGTCCAGGGGTAACACGCTTTCCACCTATGAATTCTTTAAACCAAAACTTCAGGGCGTACATCAGTTCTTCTTCATTCTCGTATGCAAAGGTGCTTAGGTCGTATACGGGCTTAACATTGTTCCCTAGACTGTTGAGTTCCTTTTCGATTTGCTTTAACTGGAAGTACGTATGATGAATGAAATTAGTCTCCTCTAATACTCCATATGAAGGTTCGTTGCCATTGAGCTCCTTAATCTTGTATGATTGGCGTTGCTCCTCTAAAAATAGAGAAGTACGTTGCTTTAGCTCTTCAGTTTGACTGAATCCTAGCAAAGGAAGTAGAAAGAATAGTAGGGATAGTCGTTTCATGGAATCAAGGTTAAATCGGCAACAACAAAGGTGCTTCCACCCACAAAAATAAGATCTTCAGGATTTGCATTGACTTCTGCCGCCGCCAAGGCTTCTTGAACAGATTTGAAAAATGGACCGGGACGAAGAGTCTGTGCTCGTTTTGCTAGTTCGGAACCGCTCAAGCAACGAGGACTATTGGTGCTGGTCCAATAGTATTGTGACCGCTGTTTGGGCAATTGGTTTAGAAAGCCATCAATATCCTTGTCGGAAGCTGCGCCAAGCACCCAGTGAATAGTGCCATTGGTGGAACGCAATGCCTGCTCGACAATGAATTTGAAAGCTTCAGTATTGTGGCCGGTATCACAGATTTTTAGAGGAGATTCCCCGAACTGCTGCCATCGTCCTTGAAAAGCGGTAAGTTCTCCGACTCTGTTAAGGCCCATAGACCACAAGGGCTCATAATCCGCGAAGAGTAATCCCAAGGCCGTGCTGACGCCTCGAAGGTTCATCTCCTGATATTGTCCTTTGAGATCGGTCGTATATGAACAGTGCTTTGCCCAAATTATCGGAGCACCGTAATGGTTTGCAATCTGATTGAATACGGGCTCCGTTTCCGAATCTCGCTCAACGATGACTACCGGTACTCCTGGCTTAATAATCCCTGCCTTCTCACGGGCAATGGCCTTTCGAGTCTCTCCTAGCCATTGTTTATGGTCCAATCCTATGTTGGTAATGATGCAGAGATCGGGGTTACAAATATTCGTAGCGTCCAACCTTCCTCCCATGCCGGTCTCAAGGATAATCCAATCAACTTCCTCCTTTTCAAACCAGGCCATTGCGAGCGCAAAGGTGAGCTCGAAAAAGCTATATCCATGCTCATTGAAGTAACTATGGTGTGTCGAAACAAAATTGGCTACAAAGGATTCCGGAACCAATTGACGACCAATCTTAGCGCGCTCCCTGAAACTAAAAAGGTGAGGAGAGGAGAACAAGCCAACTCGCATCCCTGCTTGTTGCATTCCAGCGGCCATCATATGCGCAGTTGAACCCTTTCCATTGGTTCCGGCAATATGTATGGTTGGTATGGTTAGGCCAGGATTACCCAAATACTCCATTAATGCAGCAGGGCCTTCCAAACCTATTTTATAGTTTTTGCTGCCGCCGTCTCTTTGAAAATTTGGAACGGCTGCAAAGAGCCAATTCACTGCTTCATCGTAGGTCATCGCAATTCGAATCGGTAAACGATATACCCAACTTGCAAATTCGCGCCGCTTTTTGCCGTCCACGTCGTTTTTTTCGCCGCTTCCTCTGCACGTTTCACTAGACAGGTGCTGGTCCCAAAGTTTGAGGATGGTCCATTAGGGATGTTTACTCCGCCCAGTGCTTCTCTAACCATACCATTAGCATCAACACGAATTTTTACGACGACCACACCTTCTTTATTACAATCATTGATCGGTTTTGGACGATTTCGAGGATCACGCCCTGCTAGATAGTAATCACCACTATTGCCAATTCCGCCATTGCCTTCGCGATTTGGACTAAGAATATCGCCGTTGGGATCACCTTGGTCGCCACCTCCTTGGGTAACACCTTCACCGCTGCCGGTACCATTGCCGCTGTTAAATAATTGGTTCAAGCGCTCGCGTTTGCGCTGCTCTTCGAGTTCTTGCTCCGTTCGCTGTGGATCGGGCTCAGTGACGGGTTCGGTTACGGGTTTGACCTCGTTTACGGGCTCAGTAATAGGCTCAGTAACGGGTGTTTTTTTCGTCGTTTCCTCTTCGGTCTGTTCAATAACCGGAGCTTCCTCCACATTTTGGGTAACCACTTCTTCTTGCTGAACTGGTTGTGCGGGTTGCTGGGCTACAGGGGTAGGCACTGAGGTTTCTGCAGCTTCGGAGGTATTTCCGAGACCTGCATCGTCATATCCGAAGTTAATGGCAATTCCTTCCTCAGGGGGAGGATCTTGATAGGTCAACCCATAAAAGGCAAACCATATGAGCAGCAGAATGTGTAATGCTGCTGTTATGGCACGGGCCTTGTTTTTATTGGATTGTTCGTTGAAAGCCATAATTAGTTTGGATCAGTGGCAATGATCATTTTCATGTTGTTACGGTAACCAATGTCCAAAAGTCGTACCGTTTCTCCCGTAGGTACACTCTCGTCCGCGCGCAGAACAACTACGGCTTGCTCCTCCGGGTTAAGTTTGGCGACCTCGCTGAGCAAGGTGCGTTCCACCATATCAGCGGCCACAAGGGTACCGTTCACATCAAATTCCATGCTTTTGTTTACCGTCAAGGTGATGTTCTTTTTCTTTACCGTTTGAGCGCCACTCTTTGGTAGAACAATGTCTAACGCGCTCGAGGTTACTAGGGTAGAGGCAAGAATAAAGAAGATCAAGAGCAGGAACACGAGATCGGTCATGGACGACATGTTCACTTCGGCACTGACCTTACTGCGGCTTCGTAAATTCATAATCAGAATAGATTAAGCTGGTTCGTGCAAGAGGTCAAGGAAGGCCATCGCGCTATCTTCAAGCTTGTACACTACGCGGTCTACCCGTGTTACCAGGAAGTTGTAACCGAAGTAGGCAATAATCCCTACAAGCAAACCGGCTACGGTTGTTGTCATTGCGGTGTAAATCCCTTCGGCCATCATATCAAGCTTGATTTGACCACCTGCGTTAGCCATTTCTTTAAAAGTCAAAATCATACCGATTACTGTACCTAAGAACCCAATCATAGGTGCCCCACCGGAAATGGTTGCTAGCATTGGAAGTCCTTTCTCCAGA
The DNA here is from genome assembly GCA_041164065.1 of Bacteroidota bacterium. Taxonomy (GTDB): domain Bacteria; phylum Bacteroidota; class Bacteroidia; order Flavobacteriales; family Schleiferiaceae; genus UBA10364. The sequence goes on from JBEAQE010000001.1 coordinate 26,024, forward strand.
CGCGTCACCTCCAACTTTCCTTGGTTTTCAATAGCCTGGGTAATATCACCCAGCGGTTTCCCGATACGGCTGATACCTTTCTCTATCATTCGAGCAACGGGAGTGCTCTCTGCGGTACATAGTGTTTGGGCGGCCTCTAACTTTCCGTCCAGTACAAGGTCTTTAATGTTGTTCATGAAGTTCGGGTCTACCTTGTTTGCGTTGCGAATGGCACCAAAGCGCTCGAAGAAAATGTAAACGGCAAAGACGCTCAATACAGCTAGGAAAAGCATGATGAGGATACCGCCTATACCACCCGAGGTGGCTAATTCGAGAATACTCATGGTTTTCTCAGTTGATTCTTCTTGAAGCACGGCTGTTTCAGCGCCCGTTTGAATTTGAAGAAAGAAGGTGTTCATGTTGTGGTTCTAGATTTACTCAAATATCACGCAAAAAGAAAGCCCCTGCGTGGCAGGGGCTTTGGAAATATCAACAAGCTTAGTTATTCTTAAAACAACATGCCTTCTAGAATGAAAACTGCCGCTCCTGCAAAGTATCCAACGATGGCGAGTAGGGAAATATTTTTCAAATACCAGCCAAAACTGATTTTTTCCAATCCCATCACTGCAACCCCTGCAGCAGAACCGATGATCAATGCAGAACCGCCTGTTCCGGCACAGTAAGCAAGGAACTGCCAGAAAACACCATCTTGCATAAAGAGGCCTTCAGTTGCAATATCATACATACCCATGGCTGCTGCTACTAGTGGCACATTATCTACGATAGAGCTCAACAAACCGATGATTATGCTTACCGCATATACACCTTCCTTCGTGTCCGTACCAATGCTGTTATCCAAGGCGACGGCAAGATCTCCAAGCTGCCCCATGCTTTGTAGCGAGGCAACAGCCAACAAGATTCCTAAGAAGAATAGCACAGAAGGTGTGTCGATTTTTCTGACAACCCCCAATACGCTGAGCTCATGACGTGTGTCAGAAGGCTTGCGACGGTGAATGATATCGGTAACAATCCATAAAACCCCTAGGGAAAGCATCATTCCCATAAAAGGAGGCAAATGTGTCAAAGTCTTGAAAATTGGCACGAAAACCAGACCTCCCACACCTGTGAAAAACACAAAGTTACGCTCGAATGGCGTCGTTGGGTCGAGGTAGTGATCTGCACTTTCTGAACGACTAGGACGCTGTACATGCCCTTTAAGTCGAAAGCTGAGAATGGCCAAAGGTGCAAGCAAGGTAAGGAGCGAAGGAAGGAATAGATCGCTGACTACACTGCCAGCAGTAATTTGTCCTTTGATCCAAAGCATGGTCGTGGTAACATCACCAATAGGGGACCATGCACCCCCAGCGTTGGCAGCAACTACTACCATACCAGCGAAGAACCAACGGTCTTTTTCATCGGCAATCAACTTGCGCAGCAAGCTCACCATTACGATAGAAGTCGTCAAATTGTCAAGTGCGGCAGAGAAGAAGAAGCTCAACACACCAATAATCCACATCAACTTAACCTTGTTGGTAGTCTTGATTTTATCAGTAATAACAGAAAAACCTTCATGGGCATCAACGAGCTCCACAATGGTCATTGCTCCGATTAGGAAAAATAGAATTGAAGAAATTTCACTCAGATGGTGAAGCAGGTGCTCCTCCACATGGTGATAGTCGTGCGCCGATACGATGTACAATGTCCATGTTAGGACACCAGTAATCAGGGCGGCGGCAGCTTTGTCGATTTTGAGTTGGTGCTCGAAGGCGATGGCCGCATATCCGAGAACGAAAACGACAAGCATTAGGGTATAAATCATCAGATTAACAATTTTAGTGCGTTTGAATAGGCCTTAAATGTAATAAGTGTTTTTTGGTTATCGGCGTGATGAATGTTATGAATTGCCTCTTTTATGGTATTGCTTACGTCTTCAAAGATGCTGAGATCATCCAATTTCGCGTCCTCTTGCATCAAATACCCAAAGACACGTGCCATCCCGCAGTTCGAAATGAAGTCTGGAATTACGGCGCATTTTTGATCAGCGAGTTCAGCAATGGGGCCATAAAAAATTTCCTGATCAGCAAAAGGAACATTGGCTCCTGAAGAGATTACTTCTAAGCCATTGTCGAGCATTTGCGCTAGTTGCATACGGTTGACCAAACGTGAGGCCGCAGCGGGGATAAAGACTTCCGCGCCCATCGACCAAATCAATTTATTTATGTCTTCGAAGCTCATCATGCTTTCCGCATTCAGGCTGTTTCCATCCTTTTCGCTATAGAGTTTGGTGATTTCTTCGAAAGTGAAGCCCTCGGGTTTCATCAGACCTCCGACTTTGTCGATTATACCAACAACTTTGGCTCCCATCTGGCTGAGGTAGTAAGCCGCGCCTGAGGCAACATTACCCCAACCTTGAATGATCACGCGTTTCTCGCTAAGATCACCTCCGTAAATGTCATAGAAATGTTTGACACTCATAGCGGTCCCATAGCCGGTTATGAGGTCGCCCACCTTAAAGGTACCATCCTTCGTTGGGGTCAATTCCTCCGAGGTTACACTGAGGCTTACCCCAGTCTGCAATTGTTTGATCTTACGTGCTTTGGCGAAATCTCCTGGCTGGTAATGACCGTTCAAAACACCTTCTTGTGGGTGAAGAATACCTAGCTCACTGGTGATTGGAATAACCTCGGTTTTTTGATCAACGTTCAAATCACCACCGGTTCCATAGTAGTTCTTGAGCAGCGGATAAACGGCTTTATACCAGCGTTTTAGAACGCCTTCTTTCCGAGGGTCCAATGGGTCAAAATCGATTCCGCTCTTTGCGCCTCCGATGGCCGGTCCAGCCACGGTAAATTTAATTTCCATGGTCTTAGCCAAAGAAAGTACCTCGCCTTCGGTCAAGCCTTTGCGCATGCGAGTTCCACCGCCGGCAGCACCACCACGAAGGCTGTTGATTACTACCCAGCCTTTGGCTTCAGTTTCACTATCGTGCCAGTGGAATACAATCTCAGCTGGTTTTTCTTCAAATGCGCGTAATTGTTCTTTCATGTTCTGTGTATTAAGGCGCCTAAAGGTACATTATTCGGGCCTGAAAATCTTCCCCGAACTGTGATTCTGTCCACTGCCCGTTGTGGCGCCGAGTACATTTATTTGACCCTCAAAACGTTTCCAAGCGAGTAATGCGAAAATGATGGCTTCTTTGTACTCGACCAATTCCTTTTCGGCCACATTGACAACCACACCTTCTGCCCGCACAAGCTCCATCAAGTATGCATTTAAAGCGCCCCCACCGGTGGTCAGTACCTGCTTGCCACGCAGTACCCGCCCGATTTGGTGGGCACAATGTTGGGCCATGGTGGCGAGGGCGTTGGTTGGGGCCAGGGAAGACAGAATTGGTCGGATATTATCCTGCACCCATTCGTTACCCATACTTTTTGGACCGTCCAGCGTGTAAAAATCCAAAGCATTCAGGGCATCAAGTGCCTTCAAATCGATCGCGCCGGACCGAGCGAATTCACCTCCATGGTCATAGGGAAACCCCAATTTTTCCGCCCATTCGTTCATCACAATGTTCACTGGCACAATATCGAAGGCACTGGCAACACCTTCACCCAAGGTCGGTCTACCCAGGCTGACATTAGCGAATCCGCCTAGATTGAGAGCTGCCTCATAATGGCCAAAGAGCACATGATCGCCAAAGGGCACCAACGGCGCACCCTGTCCACCGAGCAGTACGTCCTGTGTCCTGAAATCGCAAACCACAGGCAAATCAACTTCTTTCGCAATAAGCGGCAAACACCCGGCTTGAAAAGTCATTTTACGCTGCGGCTGATGGAAGATGGTCTGACCGTGTGTCCCAACCAATTCCACCTTAGGTAAGCCTACTCGCTCAATCTCCTGAACACATTCTCCTACCACGCGCACGGTCCATTGGGCAAACTCCAGATCGATCTCCTTCTGCAACGCGCCATTCTCCGGCTCGTGAAAGACTCGCTCCACCTTCCTTTTTAGCGTCGTCGGATAGTCAAACGTACGACACCACAAGAGCTCCCATGCCACTGAATTTCCGCCTTCAAAGCGGACAAAAGCAGCATCCATGCCGTCGAGCGATGTTCCGCTCATTAATCCTAAAACATTCATGGTTGGTTCGTACATTTGGGAGACCCAATAATAAACAGAATAATTGATGAACTTCAACCTATCAGAGGAGCATCTCATGATCCGTGAAGCAGCACGTGATTTTGCTCAAACCGAATTATTGCCCGGCGTAATCGAGCGCGATAACAAACAAGAATTTCCTCACGAACAAATCAAGAAACTCGGCGAACTCGGTTTCTTGGGAATGATGGTAAGCCCGGAATACGGCGGTAGCGGTATGGATACGCTTTCCTATGTTCTCGCAATGGAGGAACTCAGCAAGGTGGATGCATCCGCATCGGTAGTGGTTTCCGTAAACAACTCACTAGTGTGCTGGGGTCTCGAAACCTTCGGTACGGAGGAGCAAAAGCAAAAATACCTTCCGCGTCTTGCCTCGGGCGAGATCATCGGCTCATTCTGTTTGAGTGAACCTGAGGCAGGTTCCGATGCGACTTCGCAAAGCACGACCGCCATTGACCACGGCGATCACTACCTGTTGAACGGTACGAAAAACTGGATCACAAACGGAGGAACTTCTTCAGTATCTCTTGTAATTGCACAAACGGATCGTGAAAAAGGCCACCACGGTATCAACGCCCTTATCGTGGAAAAAGGATGGGATGGCTTCGTGGTAGGGACAAAAGAAGATAAGCTTGGCATTCGCGGGTCTGATACACACACCTTGCTCTTCAACGACGTTAAGGTGCCTAAAGAAAATAGAATTGGTGAAGACGGCTTCGGATTTAAATTTGCCATGAAAACACTGAGCGGTGGCCGTATCGGTATCGCTGCGCAAGCCTTGGGTATCGCTCAAGGAGCATTGGATCTTGCTTTGGCCTACTCTAAGGAGCGCAAGACCTTCGGCAAGCCTATCCACGACCACCAGGCTATTGCCTTTAAACTCGCGGACATGGAAATGAAGATCGAGCAAGCACGCTTGTTGGTCTACAAGGCAGCTGTATTGAAAGATCAAGGCATGTCTTACGACAAGGAGAGTGCTATGGCGAAATTGGCCGCCTCAGAAGCAGCGATGTGGGTTACCACGGAAGCTGTTCAGATTCACGGTGGTTACGGGTATGTTAAAGAGTACCACGTAGAGCGCCTGATGCGCGATGCGAAAATCACACAGATTTACGAGGGAACTTCAGAGATCCAACGTATCGTCATCTCTCGTGATTTGATTAAAAACAGCTAATTATAGCAAGGGGAGGAGGCGCTCCAGAGCAATGCCTCGAGAACCTTTGAGCAAGATATGGGCGTCCTTCGGGGCGCCCTTTCCGTTCCAATACGCTACCAATTCCGCCACATCACCGAAGCACAATCCGCTCCACCGGCACCCGCCAAAATGCGCACCAACCAGTATGGTCCGAGCACTCATCCCTGCAGCTTCAATCTGGTCGACAATACCTTGATGTTCTACGGCACTGGCTTGGCCTAGTTCAAACATATCACCCAACACCATCCAACCGTCAGCGTGGTACTTCACAAAGCTCTCAACGCTCAGCGCCATACTCGTCGGGTTTGCGTTATACGCATCGAGTAATACCTTATTGCGCTGGGTCTTTCTCCACTCTACACGATTCATAGCAGGTACATAACTTTCTATGGCCGCCACAATTTCTTCCGATTGCACACCAAACTTTAAGCCTAAGGCTACTGCCGCGGCCATGTTCGTGCAATTAAAGGCGCCGCTGAGGTGACTTTGAACCTCCCACCAACGTCCCTCTGCTTTAAAGGCAATGGCTGCCAATTCTCCTCGATCGAGGGCTTTCCACTGCACATGCACCTGCTCATCACCTGTACCGAAGGTATAGGCCTTCAAACCAACACTCCTCTCGACTTGTAAGGCATCATCAACGTTCAACAATACCTCCGCAAGATCACCACCTTCTTCACGAAGAAAATCGTAGAGCTCGCTCTTTCCTTTGATGATGCCCTCGACGCCTCCAAAGCCTTCGAGATGGGCTTTGCCATAGTTCGTGATATAGCCTACATCGGGCAGTGCAATCCTGCTCAACGCCGCAATCTCTTTCTGGTGGTTCGCACCCATCTCAACCACAGCAACCTCAGTCCCTTCTTCTATGGCTAACAAGGTAAGCGGCACGCCGATGTGGTTATTGAAATTTCCCTTAGTAGCATGCACGCGGTATTTTTTCGATAGGACGGCGGCAAAGAGTTCTTTGTTCGTGGTCTTGCCATTACTACCGGTTAGGCTGATAACGGGAATGGCTAAATACTTGCGATAGGTTCGCGCGCAATCTTGCAAGGCTGTAAGGACGTCTTCCACCAAAATCAGGCGCTCGTCTTCTCCTACGGGCTCATCTACAATTGCATAGGCGGCCCCTTCCGCGAGGGCTTGTAAGGCGAATTGGTTCCCGTTGAAATTAGCACCCTTGAGTGCAAAGAACACGCAGCCGGCTTCAATATTACGGGTATCGGTACTGACTTTACGGCATTCTAGGAAGGCGTCAAATGGCAACATAGTCGAATGTTTTACGAATGGAAATTTACAGCATAAAAAAGCCCCGCCAATTGGCGGGGCTGGAACTTTCTAAACAGGGTGCGATTACATTTGGTAACGCTTGAAGTTGTGACGCTTCACTTTTTCTGGACGCTTATTGCGCTTCTCATCCAAATTCTGGAAACCTACGCGGTCCATTGCACAGCGGAAACCGATGTAGTCAGTCGCTTGGTCTTCTTCTAGGAAGCGACGTGTACCTGGGCTCAACCAGTATGCACGGTCTTTCCAGCTACCACCTTTGTATACACGTGTAGTGTTACCGATCAAAGTGCTGGTTCCGTAGTCATACATATTGGCCTGACCTTCTGAACCACCATCTTGGTAGTATTGTGAGCTCTCCGCATCACCATCCAGGTAATCACGGTAGTCACTGTACTGGTAGTTGCGACGCTTGATATTTTCTTCAACAGTTACGCCACGCTCTGGCAATTGGCCAGGAAGACGAACGATAACAGTATCGCCATTGCGTACTTCTTTCTGTGGCTCTTGCAATACCTCCAAAGAACCGATGTCTTGGTAGTTGTTATCGAAGTGCTTGAATTCGTTACCGCGGAAACCACGGAAGTCAGTTACATCGTAAGGAGTCACAGGACGGTATACGTCCAATACCCATTCAGCAACGTTACCAGCCATATCGTATAGACCAAAGTCGTTCGGCGGGTAGAAGCGAACTTGCATGGTGATATCCGCTTGGTCGTTCAACCAACCAGAGGTACCCATGTTATCCCCGCGACCACGTTTGTAGTTTGCAAGCATATCTCCACGTTCACCGTTGTTTGGGTTACGAGTTGCTTGGCCGTTCCAAGTGTATTTGTTTTTGTCTGTTACGCGGTTGTAGATGCGTTTACCACCATCTGCATAAGCTGCGTATTCCCACTCAGCTTCTGTTGGGAGACGGTACTTAGGCAACAAGACGCCATCCTCAATACGTGCTGGACGTCCTTCTTTACCGTAGAAGCTGTTAGGGTTAAGGTCTTTCAAACCTTTTTTGTTTTGCTGAACGTACTCGCCTTGCTTGTATAGATATACCTCAGTGTTGAAGTTGTCTGCATCAATCTGATCTGGGAATTCCTTTAAGACTCCTTTTTCAATCAAGATTTGCTCGTTCACACGGTCAGTACGCCATGAACAGTAGCGTTGCGCTTGCAACCAACTAACACCAACTACAGGGTAGTAGTTGTAGGCAGGGTGACGCAAGTAGTTGTTGACATAGTTATCGTTGTAAGCGAGCTTGTCTCTCCATACCAAAGTGTCTGGTAAGGCGCTCTTGTAAATCTCTGGGTAGTAGTCGTAATCATATACACGACGCAACCAGTATAGATACTCGCGGTAATCCATATTGGTTACCTCGTTCTCATCCATGTAGAATGAGCTCACGGTCATACGGCGAGGAGTGTTGTTCCAATCCTTCATGGCATCTTCTTCAACCATACCCATCATAAAGGTACCGCCTTCGATGAAGACCAATCCTGGTCCTGTTTCCTGACCTTGGTAGTTCAGATTAGCTTGGAAACCACCATTTTTCTTGTCGTTGATGGACCAACCCGTAGAGTTCGACTGAGTACCGCTACAGCTCGCCAAAATGGCAGCAGCGATGGTAGCGAGTGAGAACTTTGCGAAAGTGTTCATTGATATCGATGAATTAATCTGTTCTTAGAATTTAGGACATTTCAATGGCTTCAATTTTGAAGCGCGCGAGCGGCAAGGGAATTTGTAACCCAAGCTCACTTCGTGTGCACCGCCAAGGACGTTGGTGAGGTCACTGATGGTGTAATCGTAGCTGTACCCGAAGGTCCAAGGTAGATCCGGAGGTGTGATACCCAGGATGAAAATTACCGCATCTGGGTTGAAGCTACCTTGACGCAATGCAAGTCCACCAGCCAATGGCCCACGTGCGAAGCTTACACCAGCGGTGAGCTGAGAAGCAGGCCCTTGTGTTTGGTATACCACGTTAGGCACGACATAGCTTTGAAGGCTATTGTGTAGACGCTTACGACCGATTGGAATATTTGCACCTGCATGTGCGGTGAGTTTCAATGGAAGTCGGCTTTCGCTCAAGAATGCTTCGTTTGGTTCGGTGAGGTGGTGACCTACGACACCGATGTACCAACGGTCTGTAAAACCAAGCATACCAAAGCTCAAATCGAGGTGATTGTTGAATTGGTTATCTGGTGTACGCTCTTGAGTAGGGAGCACGAATCCATAGAAAGGATCAATCATGTCCGGGAAAGTGAATTCATTCCAATTCACAGAACGCTGACGGTAGGTTGCTTGGAAACCAGAAAGCAAAGTGAAATGACGATTCACTTCGAGGTGGTATGAGTACACACCGCTCACTTCTGTTAAATTCAAGGCACCATTACCGGCATCATCTTTCATGGCCATCAGTGCTACACCACCGTTGAGTTTATCAACATATTGGTCGTAAGAAGCCGAATATGTTTGGTAAACCCCTAGCTGAGGATACTGATTTCTGTAGTTAGAGTGTACCGTAGGGCAACGATCTAAGCCCGCAAAAGCCGGATTTAGATAGATGGGATTAGCATAATATTGGCTGAAGTGAGCATCTTGAGCGGTCGCTAAAGTGCTGAACATCAGGCCAAAAGCCAAAGTAAGTATGCGCGTAGTCAATGCTTTCATTGATAAAGCTGAGTTTTCAAGCAACAAGTATAAGCAAAAAAAGTACGATTAGTGCGTCTCTTGCGTTAGTGTTTAAACGCTTTTTCAGTGGCGATTCTTATACAGATGTGACTTAAATTTGTCAAAATGGCGAAAAGACTTTTCCTTTCACTCTTATTAATGACCACTGTTTTGAGGGCGCAAATGGCTTTCGAAGACGGTACCTATGTACGTTTAAGTACGGGTAAGGTTGCCGTTAGTCAAGGTCAAAAGAATGCTCTAAAATATGGTGTCTACCATTTGACGGGGCAGCAGTTGATGGACTGGGGGGTTATGGAGCAGGGGGACCCTGTGACGGAATTGGCCATTAGACAATGTATTGAGGGTCCGCTCGATGTGGTCAACGGCGTTGAGAAGAGTGGACAAGACTTCAATGTGCGATATGCTGTCTTTAATAACGAGACCGCCAATCCTAGTCTTCTTTCTGCCTCGACCGTTTACGCTTTCTATGTGGCACCGCTCTTTGGGAGCCACTTCGATACAGCGCTTCACCGCACTGTATATGAGGAGCATCCCTACAGCGCTGAGGAGCATTTGCTTGTCAGCGGAGGGAATAAGCACAATGATGTACTCCCGATTATTTCGGCAGTAGATGACACTTTAGCAGATAGAACTTTAGACGCCCATCAGACCTGGGTATATGATTCGGCGATGTACAACCTAGTGGGTACAGGCCGTCGCTGGGCTGGTGAGCTCTTTGATTTTACGACATCGAGGTCATATGATTTTGTTGCTCGACGTGGGGTAGGATCAACGGCCCCATCCGTGGGGACTTTGGTGCAGGTCCGCGTCCAAGGCTGGGCTCGCGCGAGCGCTTCGGGTACAAAACTGAAGGTACATTACGGTGGACAGACGGCAGAGGTGAGTTTCCCTGCGGCAGGTACGTCCAGCATTGCGAATTACGTGGCTGAGAAAACGGTCATTGCGGAATTTGTTTCTGACGGGTCGACGGAATTGGTGGTGGAATATGATAAGAATGGGACCAATTCCGCTGCAATGTGGCTTGATCAAATTGTGGTAGATTGGACCAGTGAGCCAGCACCAAACTTCAACCCTAATGCTTGGTATATCAACGATGTCGCACGCGGCACCGGACATTATAGCCGGTTTGAAGCGCACGGGGTGCCATCGGGCGAGGTTTGCATCATGGAATTGGACGGACATCAGGCAGTTGCTCAGTTTGAGCCCACTGTCGCTTCTGCGGTCAATGGGTTGCAGAATGTGATTTGGGGGAGCCACGAGGATCAAACCCGAAGTTATTATGTAGTGTCATCGGATCCTTCGACTTCGCAGAGTCTTGTTTTTGTGGAGGCCGTTGATCGGGGTTCCGAAATTCGTTTTGAAGATCTTTTCGGAGTGGAGAGTATTGTGGTCGCTCCGGATAGTTTAATGGCAGAGGCGGCGGAATTGGCCAGTTTACAGGAAAGTACCGGACTCAAGGCTGCGGCGATTAGTTTATCATATATATATGATCATATGAACGCCGGTACCCCGGATGTGACCGCGTTGCGAAAGTTTTTGGTCAAAGCATATGCAGATTATGGGGATGTGCGATACTTGACCTTGTTTGGCGATGCCTCCTACGACTATAGGGGGATCTTGCGCGGACCTAAATCGAATCTAGTGCCAACTTTTGAGAGCTACGCGAGCTTTTCTCTGTATAGCTCTTTTATTACGGATGATTTTTTCGGATACCTCGAAGTTGGCGAAGCAACGAATTGGTATAGCGAAGATTTGGATATCGGAATAGGACGAATTCCCGCACGAAACAAGGCTGAAGCCCAAGAATCGGTTCAGAAGATCCGTACCTACCTTCAAGATGTGAACCGCTTCGGACCATGGCGAACTAAGGCGGTGCTGGTTGCCGATGATGTCGACGAATCTTGGGAAAAAGAATTCGCCATTTTTCAAGATCTGCTGGCGAGGGATTTAGACACATCGCGTCCAGAATTGAATGCAGTGAAGATTTACACCGACGCCTTTGCTCAAGAAAGTAAACCGGGATCTCAGCGTTACCCTGAAGCCCGTGAAAAGCTATTTCGTGAAGTAGAGCAGGGTGCTCTTGTGGTTAGCTATGTTGGCCACGGAGGGGAGGTTGGCTGGGCCACAGAACGTGTGCTGCAACTGGAGGATATTAATCGATGGACCAATTCCGCCTCGGGCATGCCCATTTTCACCACCATCACCTGTGAATTCACCCGTTTCGACGATCCAAACCGCCAAAGTGCAGGTGAACAGCTCTTCCTTAACTCCGTTGGTGGCGCAGCAGCCTTGTTCTCGACGACCCGAAGTGTATTCGCGACGACAAGCACCTACGAACTCAACGAATTGCTGAACAACAACCTCATGAGCCTAGAAGTTCCGCGCCTCGGTGATGTACTTCGCACCACAAAAAACAGCAACAATAGTGGGGATAAAATCAAATTCTCCCTCATTGGCGACCCCACCATGCCGCTTGCTCGTCCTCAGCACCGCATCGTTCTCGATTCCATCAACGGGCAGTCCTGGAGCACCTTCACCGATACATTAAATGCGTTAGACTGGGTTCAAATCAAAGGATCAGTCCTCCACGCCAATTCCGCCTCAATACTTTCCGACTTCCAAGGACAACTGTGGATCACCATATTCGACAAAAAGCGCGATCAACAAACCTTACGCAACGATAACGAAGGAGGCGTAGTCACCTTTAAAACCCAAAATGATGCTGTCTTTAAAGGCATCGCCTCCGTTCTCAATGGTCAGTTCACCGTAGAATTCCGCGTTCCACGGGATATAAACCTCAGTGTCGGTGAAGCGCGGGTTGGCACCTATGCGGCATCAACAATCGAGGACGCTTGGGGTGGAAATAGCGATCTGCTCCTCGGCGGACTTTCAGATGGCATTACCACAGATCATTCCGGCCCTTTGGTTCGCCTATTCATGGAGGACAGCACCTTCCGCTCTGGAGAAATTGTCGCGCAGGATGCGGACGGCTTCGCACTTTTGGAGGATGAAAGTGGTATCAATGCCGTGGGTCTAGGTATCGGGCACAATTTGGAATTGATCCTAGACGGTCAAAGTATCAACGTGAACGATTATTACGAGAGTAACCTTGATGACTTTACGCGCGGACAAATTCGATACCCATTCTACAATCTCAGCGAAGGCGAACACAGTCTTGAACTCCGCGCCTGGGATGTTCTGAACCAATGGGGTTACGACAGCATATCATTCGTAGTGACTAGCGCAGATGTTCCGCTACTCAACAACCTATTAGCCTACCCAAATCCCTTCACTGATCGAGTGAACTTCGTCCTCAATCATAATCAAAGCGGGGTAGAGGGCGCACTGACCATAGAAGTAATGGACAACAGCGGAGCGGTGTTGTGGCGCAGGACGGAACCAGTGAATTGGTCCAGTGCAACTGTCGAGCTTCCTGCCTTTACCATGTCGGAATTGGCTGGTTCCCAACCCGGTTCGGGCTTTTACCATGTCCGAGTTCATTGGACTCGTTCCGCCGACGGAAAATCCGATCTCATACAAGAAAAGCTCGTTTATATACGTTAAACTTGCGCAGCGAAAGCGCACGCACCTATGAAGAAACTAGTTATTTTATCCTTGCTTACCGGTTTTCTGATTCCTGCGAAGGCTCAGAACGACTTGAAATACAACGTAGTTACCACCGCGGTACCGATCCTTTTGGTTTCACCAGATTCGCGGGCAGGTGCCATGGGTGATGTCGGGGTCGCCACCACGCCAGACGGTAATTCAAGCGCATGGAATCCTGCGAAATTAGCTTTCTTGCCGGATGAAAAAGCCTCTATGGCGATGTCGTATACGCCCTGGATGTCTCGTCTAGTGCCGGATATTGATTTGGCCTACGTCAACTACACCAAAGCGCTTAACGATCGCCAAGGTATCAGTGCTTCATTGCGCTACTTTTCATTAGGAGAAATCAATTTCACGGATGAGCAGGGCAATAGCCTCGGAACCTTCAACCCTTACGAATTCTATCTAGATGTTGCCTATGCCCTCAAGCTTAGCGACCACTGGAGTGCAGGAACAGCGATCCGTTGGATTTATTCAGACATTGCACAAGGTCAGGTCGTTCAAGGCTTGCAGACCAAGCCCGGGCAGAGCGGTGCTGCGGATCTCGGGTTTTATTACCAGGGAGATTTCACTAATATCAAAGGCGGCCGTCGTCAAGCCTGGTCAGCGGGAATAGCGATGACCAACCTCGGTGCAAAAATCGCCTATTCAGAAAGTGGAAACGCGGATTTCCTACCAACCAACCTTCGCATCGGTGGGGGATACCACCTCGAAATGGACGATTTCAACAAGGTTAGTGTTTATTTAGATCTGAACCGCCTTCTTGTACCAACCCCTCCAGAGCTCGGAACCAACGGGGAAATTGTTGCGGGTCAAGATGATAACGTAACTCCGCTTGTCGGGGTGTTTCAAAGCTTCAATCCTTCAGCAAAGCCAGGTGGATTCGCTGAATTACTCCAAGAGAACATCTACAACTTCGGGGTTGAATACAAGTACAATGACTTCCTTTATGCACGAACAGGGTATCTGCACGAGCATCAGCTCAAAGGAAACCGCCAATATGTTACTATGGGCTTTGGTCTAGCTTACAATGTATTTACTATCGATATGGCCTACCTCATACCTGCAAGTCCAACGGCTCGATCACCGCTGGAAAACACCTTGAGATTCTCGATGGCCTTCAATATTGATGGATTCCTAATGCAATAATCAATTCTTTGCAGAATCTTGGAACATTATACCCAAATTGGGGTTAAATCATAAACAAAAGCACCTTCCGTTTTGACGGGAGGTGTTTTGCGTTATTTTTGTCGCACTAAACACTTCAAAAAAATGGCTAAAAAGCGCATTACTAAAGCCACCTACATCAAGTGGTACGAAGACATGCTCTTCTGGAGAAAGCTCGAAGACATGGCTGCAGCTCTTTACATTCAACAGAAAATCCGTGGATTCTTGCACCTATACAACGGACAAGAAGCAGTTCTAGCAGGTTCTGCATACGCAATGGAAGAAGGTGATAAAATGATCACTGCCTACCGTAACCACGTTCAGCCTATCGCGCTTGGTGAAGATCCACGTCGCATCATGGCAGAGTTGATGGGGAAAGTAACGGGTACATCACGCGGTAAAGGGGGTTCAATGCACATGTTCTCACCAGATAAAGGTTTCTGGGGCGGTCACGGTATCGTTGGTGGACAAATCCCACTCGGTGCTGGTCTTGCTTTCGCGGACATGTACAAAGGCAAAAAGAATGTGACTTTGACCTACATGGGTGATGGTGCCATTCGTCAAGGTGCTTGGCACGAAACTGCCAACCTTGCGATGCTTTGGAAAATCCCTGTTGTCTTCATCGTTGAAAACAATGGTTATGCTATGGGAACCTCTGTAGCACGTACGGCGAACCATACTGACATCCACAAATTGGGTGATGGATACGAAATGCCAAACCGTGCTGTTGATGGTATGGATCCAATCGCGGTTTACGATGCAGTATACGAGGCTATGGAACGTGCGCGTCGTGGTGATGGACCAACATTGTTGGAGATCAGAACGTACCGTTACAAAGGACACTCCATGTCTGATCCACAAAAGTATCGTACCAAAGAAGAGGTGGCTGAATACCAGGCAAAGGATCCAATCACCATGGTATTGAATAAAATCAAAGAGAACAAATGGGCGACCGACGCTGAGATTGAGGCTATCGATCAACGCGTCAAGGATCTAGTTGCGGAATGTGTTCAATTCGCAGAGGAAAGTGATTTCCCAGATCCATCAGAATTGTACCAAGGCGTTTACGCTCAAGAAGATTACCCATTCATCAAAGATTAACACATTGCAATTATGGCTATAGTAATCAACATGCCTCGCTTGTCCGACACCATGACTGAAGGTGTTGTGGCAGTATGGCACAAGCAAATTGGCGACACGGTAAACGAAGGAGACCTGCTCGCAGAAATCGAAACGGATAAGGCCACAATGGAATTCGAAGCTTTCCCAGGTCAAGAAGGAAAGTTGCTTTACATCGGTGTTGCTGAAGGTGCTACCGCACCTGTGGATTCTGTACTCGCTATCTTGGGCGAAGACGGAGAAGACATCGAAGCACTAAAGTCTGGTGATGCACCAGCTGCTGCACCTGCATCAGCACCGGCACCTGAGGCCACAGCTCCTGCGCCAGCTGTAGCTACTCCTGCTCCTGTTACATCAGCACCAGCACCAGCACCAGCTGCTTCGGCACCTGTGGCAAATGATGGTTCCGTAAAAGCATCGCCACTCGCACGCAAATTGGCTGCAGAGAAAGGTGTGGATTTAAGCAGAGTTCAGGGTTCTGGCGATAACGGTCGCGTTGTGAAGCGTGATGTTGATTCATTCAATCACGCCTTGCATACTTCACCACAGAACTTAGGTGCAGTTGCCGCTACGGCTGCGCCGGCTGGTGTAGAAAGCTACACAGATTACCCTGTGAGTCAAATGCGCAAAGTCATTGCACGTCGTCTCAGTGAATCTAAATTTACAGCGCCTCACTTTTACGTGACCATGGACATAGACATGGATAATGCAATTGCTGCTCGCGCTGCAATGAATGCTAGTGGAGAGGTGAAGATTAGCTTCAACGACCTCGTTGTAAAAGCGACTGCATTGGCATTGAAAAAGCATCCGGCTGTGAACAGTGCATGGTTGGGAGATACTATCCGTGTTAACGATCATGTTCACATTGGTGTAGCCGTTGCTATCGAAGATGGTTTGCTCGTACCAGTATTGCGTCATGTTGATCAAATGTCTTTGTCGTCAATCTCAGCGAACGTTAAAGATTTGGCTGGTAAAGCAAAAGATAAAAAGCTACAGCCTTCTGATTGGGAAGGAAACACCTTCACCATCTCGAACCTAGGTATGTTTGGTGTGGAATCGTTCACAGCGATTGTTAATCCACCTGATGCTGGTATCCTAGCAGTAGGAGGTATCAAGCAAGTGCCTGTAGTGAAGAACGGTGCAGTTGTTCCTGGTAATGTTATGAAAGTGACATTGAGTCTTGATCACCGCGTTGCTGACGGTGCTTCAGGTGCTGCATTCCTTCAGACATTGAAACACTTGTTGGAGAATCCAGTAACGATGTTGGTCTAAGACCAGTTTTATTACAGATATTGCAGAGCCCGAACCTTGTGTTCGGGCTCTTTGTTTATACATATATAATAGATCACATAAAACTCCTATGAAAACTGCATGGATAACAGGTGCGTCGCGAGGTATCGGATACGCGACCACGGAGCTCTTCCTTCAACGCGGTTGGAACGTCGTTGTCTTAACTCGAAATACGGAAAGCTTAAAGATGTTGAAGGACCAATTCTCCTCTCAATTGACCCTTTGCTCCGTCGATCTAAATGAATTGGGCACCCAGAAACTCCCCGATCTACCCGTCAACGTACTCATCAACAACGCCGGTGCGCTAGTGAACAAGCCTATGTCGGACATCACAATGGACGATTTACAGTACGTATATCGTGTCAACGTCTTCGCTCCCTTCCAGTTGATTAAGCGATTAATGCACCAATTCTCTTCTGATGCGCACATCATCAACATCAGCTCCGTCGGCGGCATTCAGGGCAGTGTCAAGTTTCCCGGCCTAACTGCATATAGTTCATCCAAAGGTGCACTCAATGTTCTGACCGAATGTTTGCAAGAAGAATTCGCCGATTCTGGATGGTCGTTTAATGCATTAGCCCTCGGTGCCGTGCAGACTGAAATGCTCGAAGAGGCCTTTCCGGGATTTAAAGCGCCCATCGCTCCAACGGACTTAGCTCCCTTCATAGTAGACTTTTCGACCACTGGCCACCGAGTTCTGCGGGGCAAAGTGCTTCCGGTGTCAATGACAACTCCCTGATAATCAGCGCGGGGTTAAAAAAGTCAAAAAAAAGGTGTTGCCAGGTCTTGTATAAGAGGACTATTAGCGTAGATTTGCACCCGCTTTGAGAGAAGCGCATGCTCATTGAGAAACGGACGAGAAATAATTTTAAAATTATTAGTTGCAAGTGCAGGAAATAGCTGTACATTTGCCGTCCCAATCGAGAGAGAGGAAACGAAATAACGTTCTTTACATATTGGTTTAAGAAAAACAAGGAATGCAAAAAACCTTGTCAATTATCCTTGAGTTAATAGCTAGGAAACAAACAACAACATTACAATGGAGAGTTTGATCCTGGCTCA
>JBEAQE010000002.1:0-91624 GCA_041164065.1 Bacteroidota bacterium
TGTATACGAACCCAATGTCGTGGCTAAACTCGAAATCAATCTTCGTTGGTTCAAGCCAAGGTCCTGATTCAGCCAAACCATAAAAAATCGGTCCTTGCGCGGTGGCACAAGCTAAATCATATCCGCTGCCGCCATGCGCACCACGGAGTTCATTGAGTGCATTGATCCCAGATATTTGGGCCAAAAGACTCGTTAGGGTGCTGGATGTTCCTAACCCCCATTCTTGAGGAAACTCAAGTTTTGTGGTGAGCAATGCCGCTTGATCAAGAAGAGAGGTATGTGATTTCACCACCTCGAGCATAGGCTTTAAACGAAGGGCCATTTCAGGGCTGGAGGTATCGATAACATTTAGGCCAAGATCGAAATTTGCCCAAAACCAGATCTCATCATCGGCGCTTTTTGCCAACCACTGGATGTCGCTAGAAAAAGTATTTGGCTTGTAGTTCAGGCTCTGTCCATAACGGACGGGAATAGCCAATGCTTTCGCACCTTGGGTAACGGCGTACTCCGAGGTCAGCAATAGTTTTCCATTCGCATGGTAGTTGAGCATGAGTTTAGCTATTCACTTTAGGTGCAGGAACTCCTCGCAATGTACAGAAGTAATTCACAACATCCCGGTGGTGAGGCACCTTGTCCTTGAAATGTCCTACTATGTGCAATTTTTCCTCGTCTGTCGCCTCCAATTGCGTCAAGATATTCATCAAATGCATCTTCATATGCCCTTTCTGAATACCTGTAGTGACCAGTGCACGAAGTGCTGCGAAGTTTTGAGCAAGGCCACTTACAGCTACGATGCCCATGAGTTCCTTTGCGCTTGGGTTGCCGAGCATTTCTAGCGACTTCACTACCAAAGGATGGAGCTTGGTCAAACCACCGACAACACCTAGAGCCAATGGGATCTCAATCCAGAAAGTGAATTGGCCATTTTCCACGGTGCAGTGTGTGAGGCTTTTGTACGTTCCCGAAGCGCTGGCATGGGTGTGGCATGCTGCCTCCACGGCGCGGAAGTCGTTTCCCGTGGCGATGATCACGGCGTCGATCCCGTTCATGATGCCTTTATTATGAGTTGTGGCGCGGTATGGTTCTGCGTTTGCAATGTCCACCGCACGCTTGAATTTGCGGGCAAATTCTTCACCACTTACGCCTTCGCTGCTGAGATCTTCGATAGGGCACGATACGCTGGCACGTACCACACATTCTGGAGTATAGTTGCTGAGGATGCGCATAACAACTTCGAGCTTACTGCGATCGAGCGAAGGGTGTTCATCGACAAATCGTTCGAGGCGACCGGCCATCTCTTCCAGGTTGGAGTTGATGAAGTTTGCACCCATGCTGTCGGCTGTTTCGAAGCGAACTTCGAGCTGGTAATAATCTGCCAAACGGTCTGTGGCATCTATGAGCTTGATGCTGGTGATACCGCCGCCGCGCGCACGCATGTTAGCGGTGAGTTCGTCGGTTGCTTCGTACAAGGCGGCTTCAAGGTTGCTGAAGTCGGCGAACAAGGCTCCGGCATTCCCTTCGTACATGAAGTGGACGTGACCAATTTTTTCCGTGCTTAGAACCTCGGTTTTGAAACCGCCACGCTGCATCCAGAATTGGGCACTTTTAGAAGCGGCTGCCACGACGGAGCTCTCCTCGATAGCCATGGGTATGGTGTAGAGCTTGCCGTTGATTTGGAAGTTGGGTGCCACACCAAAGGGCATGTAATAGTTCGTCATCGTGTTTTCGATGAACTCGTCGTGACGTTGTTGGAGCTTCTCGTCGTCGTGCCAGTAGGTCGTGAAAATTTCACGTGCGGCATCGGCATCGTCGAAGTTATTGTTGACCAACCATTCCAGTTTGGCGGCTTTGCTGAGTTTTGAGAACCCTTTGATCGGATCTTTCATGCGGCTTTACTATTACGTTGCAAAGATAACCGCATTATCGGATGATTGTTCGAATGCCTTAGATCCGGGGGAGGGCCATGGGAACTTCCATGAGTAAAATGCGGGATGAATTGGAATTGGCTACCAATTCCACCTCCTCAGACTCCCATACACCCAAAGCATCGCGCTTGCCTAAAACTTGCCCAGCAACCTCAAAATCGCCCTCAATCACGAAAGCATAAACCCCCGTATTCTCGCCTTTCATCGCGTACCGCACCCCCTGACCTTGGGCAAAAGTTCCCATGTGGAACCAGGCATCCTGATGGATCCAAACGCCCTCATCCTCCTCTTTCGGACTGAGCACCTGGTGAAGAATGCCTTCGCTTTGCAAATCAGGTAGCGCAATTTGCTGGTACCGAGGACGCACATTACGCACCTTGGGGAATAGCCAAATTTGGAGCAGATTGATCTCTTCGTCCGACTTTGCATTGAATTCGCTGTGCTGAATGCCAGTACCGGCACTCATGACCTGGATCTCACCTGCGGTGATGACCTCTTCATGGCCCATGCTATCCTTGTGCTTGAGCGCGCCTTTCAACGGGATAGTTATGATTTCCATGTTGTCGTGCGGATGCGTGCCAAAGCCCATGGCAGGCGCGATGATGTCGTCATTCAGTACGCGCAAAACACCAAAGTGCATTTTGTTGCGATCAAAGTAGTTGGCGAAACTAAAGCTGTGCTTCGCATTGAGCCATCCGTGGTTTGCTGCGCCGCGCTGATCGGCCGGGTGAATTATTGTTTTCATACCTGCAATTTAGCTAATTCGATGTTATAACAACAATCGTAGAATTAAAAAGTTTGGCGAGCTGATAAAGGAGTGACTAGTATTATAAGTTTTTTGAAATCTCCACGTCAATGGCACGTTGTACATCGGCCAATTCTCGGGAGTATTCTGCAAGAACGCTCAATCGACGTTCCACTTCCTCTTGATTAAGTTTTCCGCTTTCTGTAGAAATCTTGTTCACATGCTCCATCATATTCTTGATCTCGAAGCGCAAACGATTTACTAGTCGGAATTCATCTTTTTTCAAAGGGTGCATCTATTCTTGAAAATGATTACCCTACAAAAATGGGAAGCTTTTCGCCGTGCATCCGGGTGTGTAAGTTAAAGTTATACACACTTATCGTTTTGTTAATCAGTCACTTGCGGTCTAATTCGAGACACTTGGTTCCTAGAATACTGACTTTTCGTGCCTTGCAACAAGAATAAAAGTGCTTGTTCCGGTTATTGTACTACTAACACAGAACGCCGTGTTCCTCGCGCGTTCAAAGCTTGAATAATATAGGTCCCTGATTTGAGCCCAGTGAATTCGGCAGTTTTGACTTCTTTGCGCTCCGCTACTATATGACCGGCCATATCCGAAATGATTAGGCTCGTAGCTACTTCGCTTATAAAATGGAACGTTCCCCGACTTGGATTAGGGTATAAGCGGAACCTGGCCAATTCCTTTTCTTCCAACGCCATTTGTTCCGGGCTGTAAACATTGAGTTGGACATTAACGCCTTTGTAACTAACGTTTCCAGAGCTGTCAATGGCAATCGTATCGCAATAGGTGCTGCTGCAAGAAATAGAACCCGTGGCATTGCTGTCTAAAACATCAACTTGTAAACAAATCACGAACGTACCACTTTGCGTATACTGGTGAGAAGGGTATGCGCCAGTTGAGCCGGTCCCATCTCCCCAAAACCATTGGAATGATTGAAAAGAATTTTGAAATATGGAGTCAAAGGTGGAGGTGTTGTAAAGGACAATCTGGCCATTTCCGGTTAATGTTGAGTCAAAGTTGAATAGGGCCTGACAAGCATAGCTGTTGCCTCCGCCACCGGTGCCGCCTCCGCCCGTTGATGATCCACAAATCGCCAGAGTATCATAGGTAACGAAAGTTGTAGGTGTTCCCCCGCCGTAGCTATGGAATGATGATATCCAATTCCCCGTACAACTGTCCTCTGCCTGAACCATCAAAACACCACTTTGCGCGTACAGATCAATAGTGTCCATAAAGTACCCGCCATTATCCGTGAATAAAACGATGGAAGTTCCTCCGCCAATAGCGTTCGACGAATCCATTATCATCACGGGATAGTTAGCCATAAGCGTACCAGTGGAAGCGTCCACTACACTACCCGTTACGTATGCCGTATAGAGCGGTTGTGCAAAGCCGGTCGATGACAATAACAAGAACAAGGCGAGAATACGGTTTTTCATAAATCTTTGATTTTCAGTAAATATACTCGTAATCTGATATGGAGTTAAAATAAAAAAGCCCTTCAGTCACACTAAAGGGCTTTTTGGTGGTGGTGATGGACGGAATCGAACCGCCGACACAAGGATTTTCAATCCTTTGCTCTACCAACTGAGCTACATCACCTCCGTAAGAGGACGGCAAATATACACTGACATTTTAAATGAGGAAACCATTTTTTCATTTTCTCAAAATTTCTTTGGCCAGCACTGGAATGCTTAGCCGACGTGTTGCCTTATCTTCACCATTTCAATAATTATACATACGTCTGCCATGGATTTGGTCGCTGTAGATTTTGGGAACACCACCATTAAGGTTGGCCTTTTTAAGCAAGGCCTGCTTAAGCATGAATTGCGCTTTGCTCTAGATCAGGAGCTTGAGGCGCGTAATAGAGTGGCTTTCTGGATGGAAGAAAACCAAACGGGAGCTTTAGGTTTAAAAAGTGGTGCCCCTGATCCAAAATTGTGGGGGTTGTTAGATGTTCGTTGGTTGGCGGCAGAAGAGAATTGGCCCATAAACATCGACTATAAGACGCCTGAAACCCTCGGCATTGACCGATTGGCACTAAGTGCAGCCGCATTTTTAGAGCACCAATGCGATCTCCTTCTGATTACTGTAGGCACCTGCATCACCTATAATGTGATCAAGGACGGTAGTTTTATGGGAGGGGCTATTTCCCCAGGATGGGACATGCGCTACAAGGCCATGCACGCCTTCACTGCGGGGTTGCCGGAGGTAGAACGGGATGAAAATCCGAGTTTGCTTGGGCAAAGTACTGTGGGAAGTCTTAACGCTGGCGTGGATATTGCTTTACCTCTGGAAATGAGCGGTATGATTGATTCTTATACCTCAGCGTTTTTGCTTAAAAAGGTGATCATTTGTGGCGGAAACACAAATGCTTTGGTTAGCCCCCTAAAAAAACACATATTTGCACCCTTGAATTATGAACTATATGCCCTTGAGCGCCTCAATCAGTACTTTAAAAATCAATCGCTTAGCAAATAATATTGTCGCGATTGCCGTCTTTGCCTTTTTGGCGTTGACAACCTCGTTGAAAGCGCAGACAAATTCTGTAAGCCCTTTGAGTATTGATGGAATAGGAGAGACACAATATGGTCTGACCCCGTCTTTTCTGGGCTTAGGATCTACGGGTATCGCATACTCGGACCGTTATTCAATCAATCTATTGAATCCGGCGGGCTTGACAAATATGGACTACACGACGATGGAAATGAGCGGCGCTCACCGATCTTTTCGTCAACAGGTCATTTCCGAGGGTATTAATCAAACCAACCACAACAGTTACTTTGATTACTTCGGCTTCGGCTTTAAACTAAATGATTATTTCGCAGCGGCGGTGAGTTTGAACCCATACGCTGCAAAAGGTTTCTCCATAAGTGTGGCGGATTCATCTGAAGATTTTGGTGTTTACGAATACCGCAGCGTGGGCAGTGGTGGCTATGATGCCATGACCTTTGGACTAGCGGTAGAACCCGTAAAGTGGTTTAGTGCCGGTGCCAATGTGAAGTACATCTTCGGAGAAGAAACCGTAGCGAATAAATCCATCATCGCAGACAACACGTTTTTATCCGTGAGTAAAACGGTACAAACCGGTTTGAATGATTTCACCTTTGATTTTGGTGCCCAATTCCGCGGAAAAATCGGCCAGTACCACATCAACGCCGGAGCCATCTATGGTCTCGGTGGTGAGATGAATGCCCGCGAAATAGGTACACAATATAGCTTTATCAACTCAGGAATCGTCGAAACCCCCATCGACACGCTTTACTACAACCTTGCCCAGGGAGGCTCTATGGTATTGCCTACCTCATATGGTGTTGGGATTAGTTTATCCAAAGCGGTGCCTGAGTTGCCTGTCAACGCATGGGATATCGTTGCAGATTACAATGTGGTAAACTGGAACGAATTCTCACCATTCGCTGCCAATGGTGAGCCACGTTTATACCCGAATTTAAGCATGAGCGAGCGCATTAGCGTTGGTGCCGTCATGGTACCCGCCTACACCATTCCAGGTTTGGACCGCACCACCAACTACTTCGCCATTACGCGCTATCGTATAGGATGGTCAAGAGAAATTGGACAGTACCATTGGGGAGATCAAAGCTATGTGGTTCAGCAACTTAGCTTGGGTATGAGTTTGCCAATTATCTACCGTTCTTTAGCCCCTGGTGAACAAAAGGCAAGCTTTTTGAATATAAGTATAGGAGCAGGACAACGTTGGGATGGTGTTGACAGTCATCTCAAAGAAGACTTCTTGAATTTTAACCTTGGAATTACCTTAAACGATAAGTGGTTCCAGAAATTTAGATATAGATAAAAACCCGATTGATTATGAAGCGAATCTTATTCGTATTTGGATTAGTACTAGCAGGATTAGGCGTTCAGGCACAAGGAACTTGGGGCTCTTCTGCCACAGATTCTGTAAAGTGTTTCGAGAACTACAACATTATGGGCTCGTACTACCAAACACAGAACTATGTAGAGGCGTACCCTTCGTGGATGGAGTTGTACCAACTATGTCCTGGTGCCAGCGAAAACATCTACAAATTCGGGGATAACATCCTTGAGGCGAAAATTAAAGCGGCCACGACTGAAGAGGAACAGCAAAAGCACATCGCTGAGTTGTTGGGTATGTACGACAACTACATCAAATACTACCCAGAAAATAAAGGATCAGTATTGTCGTCTAAGGCTTATTCGTTCTACGACTACTACAAGAAAATGCCGGATAGCGTGACTAAGGCCGTGGAATTGTTCGACGAGGCATACGCTATTATCGGTAACGAAATGCCGGTAGCTCATATTGATCGTTTTTTCCAAGCTAACATCAAGGAGTTCAATAAAACAAAGGACGTTGACCGCCTTTTTGAGGTGTACAACCAAGCCTTGACCGCATTGGAGGCGAACTACAACAAATTCAATGTTGAGAGTTTCGAGATTGAAGAAAGAGCCGATAGTCTTGTGAACTGGATCGCCATGGCGGACGGCAAACGCGGTGAAGCTCAAGCGGCAAAAGCAGCTTTCGATAAAGAGATGGCGGCTTACGATTCGACCTATGCTTACAATAACGCGTCTAAAAAGAGAATGAAGCAGGCAGCTAAGTTGCCACCATTGGTAAAACCTGAAATGTCTGCCGAGACAGCTGAATTGGTTGCCATGATGGATAAGGTTGATGAATTGCGCGTGAAGTACCAGATCGATGAAGAAGGTTTTACTTCTGTTGATCGCAAAAAAATCAGCAACAACGATATCCGTCGTCGTAATATCGATAAGGTACAAGGAAATATCGAGCGTATTCTAAGCCCGCTATTGACTTGTGATAAGTTGGCGCTCATCTACAGCGACGACAAGTTTGAAGAAAACAAAGACGATAAAGAGTGGTTGACTCGTGCAGCACGAATGCTTCAAAAAGAGCGTAAAGGTGATAATGGCGAAATGTTGAGCTGTACAGATAATCCTGTGTTCTTAAAAGTAGCGGAGCGTCTATATGCACTTGAACCATCTGCTGATGCAGCACGTTCAATGGCTCGTTTGGGTGTTCAGCAGAATGATTGGGCTATGGCCAAGCAATACTTTACTGAGGCTATCGAGCAAGAAGATGACCTCCGTAAAAAGGCTGACGATTACATGGGCTTGGCAGTAGTGTCAAGCAAGATGGGATCGAACAGTGCAGCAAAGGCGAATAGTTTGAAAGCTGCACAGCTGAGAAAAGATTGGGGTAAACCTTATTTGTTCGTAGCAACTTTGTATGCTCAGGCTGCAGCTGATGGAACTTGGGGTAAGAATGCAGTTGAAAAGAAAGCGGCGTACTGGGCAGCTATTAACAAATTGACCTACGCCCGCAGCATTGATCCTTCAATTGAGAAGCAAGCGGATAAATTGATCAGCATTTACAAAAGTGCGGTTCCGGATAAGAGTATTGCATTCCAGTTGGGTGCAAAGGAAGGTGACGTAATTAAAATCGGAAGCTGGATTAATGAAACTGTAACGGTGAAGTTCTACTAAGAATGACTTCCTATCGAATACGAGCCCTCAAGCCTGTGCTTGGGGGCTTTTTTTTGTTCTATCTTTCCGGCGTGAAACAACGTCGTAACATATTGAGTGGCCTTTTACTGGTCTTTCTTTTAAGCTCGTGTTCCAATCAAACCGATGATGTCGAACAGGCGACGACCATGCCAAAACGATATCCCCTAAATGAGCAGTATGGTGCTAAAATCACCTACAGCGATAGTGCACGCTCTATGTTAGAGATAGAGGCTGGTGTGGTTAAAGATTTTGGAAATATGGATCCCCCCTATATTTATTTCGGTGGAGGTTTAAAAGTTTACTTTTTCAATGGAGGAGAGCGAGCCAGCACGGTATTATTAGCAGATACGGCTCGTCAACTTGAAAAGGAAGAACTTTGGGCCATCGGAGGCAATGTGGTCGTGACCAACGGCAAGGGTGAGCGAATGACCACGGAGTTGTTGTATTGGAACCAAAAAGAGGAGCGGTTGTACAGTGAGTCGCTGGTACAAATTCGTTCCGAGGGCCAATTGATCACTGGAAAAGGTTTCGAGGCCGACCAAGAATTCAACACCTATCGTATCTTTAACGTACAAGGGGAGATAACCATTGATGAGAATGAATAGAGCAATGCGCATGATCGAAGTGCTGTGGCTAGGTGTTGCCGCAGTGAGTATTTGGGAAATCTATTTCGCTTGGGGCGATTGGAATACAACTCTCAAATTCAGTCTGTTTCTGGGCGTTGCGGTATTTATGTACTTCTTCCGCCGCCGCTCTCGAATAAAGATCATGCAGCGTCAAACTAAAAAGTAATCTGTGAATTTCCTCGTCGCCATCACTTTAGCTGTTTTGTTTTCGGCCCTCTTTTCTGGGTTGGAAATGGCTTACCTAAGTATTAACCGATTACATGTCGAGCTAGAGCGTCAAAAAGGAGGGTTTAGCTATAAAATTCTGGGCTACCTCGTAGATCGACCTGCTGCTTTTATCGCCGCGATCCTGGTGGGGAATAATGTTGCTCTGGTGCTCTATGGAA
The DNA here is from genome assembly GCA_041164065.1 of Bacteroidota bacterium. Lineage (GTDB taxonomy): Bacteria > Bacteroidota > Bacteroidia > Flavobacteriales > Schleiferiaceae > UBA10364. The sequence goes on from JBEAQE010000002.1 coordinate 9,228, forward strand.
ATTACATGCACCGACTCCTCGAACCCATTTTTGAGGATTGGACGTCTTTAGAGTATATCATATTGTTGGTGGAGACGAGTGTTTCGACCATCGTGATTTTAGTATTTGCGGAGTTCCTGCCCAAAGCCTTGTTCCGTCAAAATGCGGAGGGCATATTAGGGTGGTTAAGTGTTCCGGCGTTTCTGTTGTTTTGGGTGCTAAGATTGCCCAGCGCGTTAATGCTTGGAGTGAGCCAATTCTTTCTCAAATACATTTTTCGTTTGGAGGTAGAAGAAGAGAAGCTTGCCTTCGGGCGCGTCGAGCTCGATCACTATGTAAGAGAGCGGGTTCCCAATGCTTCTGAGGCTGAAGATGGCGTCGATCCGGAATTTGAAATCTTTAAAAATGCGCTCGAATTCCCAGAAACTAAGGCGCGTGAATTCATGATTCCACGAACTGAAATCGAGGCAGTAGATGTGGAAGAAGATATCAATAAGGTGCGCGAGGTATTTATCGAATCCGGTTACTCTAAACTGCTGGTTTTCGAAGAAAATATTGATCGAATCATCGGGTATGTGCATGCCTTCGAGCTCTTTAAGAAGCCTCAGAATTTGCAACGCGTACTGCGCCCCGTGAGTTTTATTCCTGAATCCATGCGTGCCGATGAAATTTTAAATCTTTTCACTCGAGAGAAGCGCAACATCGCAGTTGTATTAGATGAACATGGTGGCACCAGTGGAATGATCACGCTGGAGGATGTCATAGAAGAGATTTTCGGTGAAATCGAAGACGAGCACGACAGTGAAGAGTTGTTGGAGCGACAGATTAATGATGGCGAATGGTTGTTTTCGGCACGATTAGATATTTCCGATATCAACGAAAAGTGGGGTTTGAAGCTTCCAGAAAATGACAACTATAATACCTTGGGAGGCTTGGTTTTAGACCTCTATCAGAGCATTCCAGAGAAGGGCACGGTCGTTCGTACGGAGGATTATTTGTTCGTCGTCCAAAAAACAAAGTCGAATCGACTCGAAGAGGTGTTGATAAAGGCCAAATAAACCGGCTGAAACCTTATATTCGCAAACTCAATATCAATTATTGCAATAACATGGCAACAATAGAACGCATTAGACAGCGCTCAGGACTTTTGATCGTCGTAGTGTTTGTAGCACTTTTGGCTTTCCTACTTGGTGATTTGTTCCGTTCAGGCGGTTCGAAATTTTTTGGTGATCCCAACGTCGTTGGATCGGTGAACGGTCGTGACATCACTCGTTTGGAGCTCAGCGAAGGAATGGATGAATTGAAATCAGCTAATCCAGAACAATACGCAAACATGACTAGCGTGCAGTTGGCAAGCTTTGTATGGAACACTATCGTAACGGATGAAGTGTTGGCTGCAGAGCTTGAAGCTTCAGGAATGAGCGTTAGTCCAGAAGAAATCTATCTCGACATTATCAACAACCCGAACATTCGTCAGTCATTCTCTCAGAATGGCCAATTTGATGAAAATATGTTCAAGAGCTACCTAAGCCAAATTCGTGAGAGCCGCGATGCGACTCCAGAGAGCGCGGAGATGTGGGCTCAGTGGTTGATCTTTGAAAATGCGGTAAAAGGTCAAAGCAAGAACTTTAAGTTCACGAACGCTGTGCAAAAAGCACTCTTTATTCCAGAAGGTTTGGCTAAAGTTCAATTGGACCGCAATCAAACCACTTACCCTGCGCAATATGTTTATGTTCCTTATATCTCAGTGAACGAGGACGAAATCGAAGTGGGTGAGAAGGAAGCGAAGCGTTACTACAACGCGCACAAGGATGAGTTTACTCAAGAAGAGGGTCGCAACATTGAGTATGTGAACTTCCCGTTGGTTCCTTCACAGGCGGATCGTGATGCCGTACAGGCGGAATTGGCCACGCTTGCTATCGAATGGATGAACGCTGAGGATGATTCGGTATTCGTGAATTTGAACAGTGATATTCGTTTCAATGGTACTTATGTAACCATTGATCGTTTGGTAGGCTCAGGCATCGATACTCTAGTGGAAGGTCAGGATCCAGGTTACATCAAAGGTCCCCTCGATTTAGGTGGTGCTTTCGCTGTAGTGAAGTTGGTGGATACCAAACAGATTCCTGATAGTGTTGAAGCACGTCATATTTTGGTGCCTTACGCTGGTGCTCAAGGTGCTGCTGCTGATGCGCTTCCAGGTTTTGTAGCAAAGGAATTGGCGGATAGCTTGTTCAATCATTTGAAAGCCAATCCTTCAGACTGGAATAAAATCAACGAAGCCTACTCAAGTGATCAGTTGGCGCGAGAAAAGGATGGTGACCTAGGCTACTTCTCACGTGGTCAAATGGTACCTGCTTTCGACAACTACTGTTTCTACAATAAGACGGGCTCAATGGGTGTGGTTGCGACTCAGTTCGGTTTCCATATCATTGATATTACAAATCAAAAAGGAAGTAACACAGCGTACAAGATCGGTCAGATCGTTCGTGAGATTCTTCCTTCAGATGAAACTATCCAGAATCTGTACAGTCAAGCTTCAGGCTTTGCTGGAATGGCTCAAGGTTCAGAAGATTATCGTGCTCTAGCTTCAGAGTCTCAGTTGACTTTGTTGCCTGCGCGCAACCTTGGTCAGTTCGACGAAATGATCCCAGGATTGGGTGCTTCGCGTCGTATCGTGCGCTGGGCGTGGGACCAGGATCGCAAAGTGGGTAACATCGGTTTGATCGAAAACGATGGTAAAGGTTATGTTGTGGTTGTTTTGACCGATAAACTCGAAGCAGGTACAACTCCGTATGAACTCGTAGCCACTCAATGTTTGGCTGGGGCGAAATTGGAAGCTAAAAAAGCCATTGTGAAAGAGCGTATTCAGACTGCGAAAAAGTCAGCTTCCACAATTGATGAGCTAGCTGGTGCCTTGGAAGTAAAAGTGGGAAGTCTTTCATTCCGTCCGAACTCTTCAAGCATCCCTGGGGTAGGTAGTGAACCTAAAGTTGTAGGTCAGATCTGTAGTCAGGAAGCGGACAAGATGGGTGAAATCCTCGAAGGTAAGAATGGTATGTTCGTAGCGAAAACTGCTGCTGCTGTAGCTTCGAGCGCTACTTATGATGCGAAAGGTCAAGCTATGGATACTCAAACGAGCATTCGTAACCTAGTAAGTTCTCAAGCATACAAAGCTTTGGAAGATAAGGCGGTCATCGAGGACAATCGTCACTTGATGTTCTAAGACAACATTACGATCGCGCAAGGCGCGCCGTGTATAACAAAAACCCACCCCGCAAGGGGTGGGTTTTTTTGTTGGTTCTCACCAGGAGCGGTAGTCATGGCATATGATAGTGTCGGGTTAGCCCGTGAATAGGTGAACCCCCGTGATTTGATGAGGGCGAGGCCAAGAAGGGGAATTGGTCTAAAGGGAAAACCGCTACGAAAGGCTGTTCCAGCGTTCTGAGTCGAGCTTGATAAAAATGAACAGCAAGATGGTGAAGCCCCACAGGGACGACCCGCCGTAACTAAAAAAGGGCAGCGGAATACCGATGGTCGGGACAAGTCCGATGGTCATGCCAATATTGATCATCCAGTGGGTGAATAGGATACTCGCCACTCCATAGCCATAAACTCGGCCAAAGGTGTTTTTCTGTTTATCAGCAAGGTAAATGATCCGCCCGATCAGAAGGCCGAATAAGAGCATGAGTAAAAGACTACCTAGAAAGCCCCATTCTTCACCGACCGTGCAAAAAATATAGTCGGTGCTCTGTTCTGGAACAAAGTTAAGTTTAGTCTGAGTACCACCTAAATAGCCTTTTCCTGTCCAGCCACCAGAGCCGATGGCAATTAGGCTCTGAAGGGTATTGTAACCAGCTCCATTGGGATCATCTTGTAGTCCTAGAAGAATCCGTATACGATCCTGTTGGTGTGGTGCCAACACCTTTTCCATAATACGCCCAACAGCAATGACAATACCTGACGAGGCGATTAAGCTTAGCACGTTTAACAGAATGTGATTGCGCTTTTTCGGCAAAATTAAAAACACTACGAATGATAATACGCCTAGTACAATGAGTGCGGATTTAAGCGGCATGATCAATCCTAAAATGCTCAAGCCAATGATCCCGAGGCCCGCACCGAGGTAATACCCCGGCATTCCTTCTCGGTATAGCACAAGTACAAGGCTGAGATAAATGATTGTTGAGCCGAGGTCAGGCTGTAGTCCTATGAGCAGTCCGGGAACGACGAAGATGCCAGCTGCAATGATACGATTAGACCATCGCCGCACATCGATTTTCGGTAGGCTCATGTAAAAAGCCATCATCAATAAGGTTGTGAATTTAGCGATTTCACTGGGCTGAAGACTAAAGCTGCCAATGCCATACCAACTTCGCGCGCCACCAACTTTTTTCCCGACGACGAGCACGCCAACCAGTAAGAGTAGCCCGATTATATACCACATTGGACTAAGGTTAACCCAGAATCGCGCATCAATGATCATAATGGCGATTATTAAAAGCACGCTCGTACCTATGAAGACTAATTGTTTGCCGTGACGCTGACCCATATCAAGCAAATTGTGGTCCTCCTCATTGTACACGGCGCTATATATACTGAGCCAGCCCCAGAATACTAGTACGGCATAAAGCAAGACGCTCGGCCAATCGATCTTAGCTCTTGAGGAGGATGCGTAGGATGAACGGTATGCGCTTGCCATTAGAAGTTTGGATTATAGGTGGTGTCCTCGCCATAAATAGCGATGTGCTCCTTGCGGTACTCCTCGTGAAGAGAACCTTCAAACATGCGTTGTTCTAACCAGGGGCGAGTGATTGTATCTGTGATATAGGATTCCATCATTAAGCTAGCGATAGGTGCTGCCCATCTTGATCCCCAGTAGCCATTTTCGATGATTACGGCGATGGCGATTTTAGGCTCGTCCTTGGGGGCAAAACTTACAAAGATACTGTGGTCTTGACCGTGAGGGTTTTGCGCCGTCCCAGTTTTACCGCATTGACTCAGGTGTTCCAGGCGAGAGGCCTTTGCCGTTCCCGATTCAAATACATCATGCATCCCTTCGATGACCGTATTAAAGTGTATAGGGTCGATGGTTGTGTGGTGAGGAATGGTGAAGGTGCTGTCAATGCTTGCATCACCTTTGATTTCCTTGACTACATGCGGCGTGTAGTAATAGCCTCTGTTCCCGATAGCTGCTGCCATATTGGCTAATTGTATAGGGGTTACCACCAATTCCCCTTGTCCAATACCGTTACTCACCGAGTTGCTGCCTTTCCAGCGTGACCTTCCGATAAAGCGATCGTACCACGCGGCATCGGGAATCAAACCTTTGCGACCGGTAGGAAGATCATTACCGAGGAATTTCCCCAACCCGAAACTTTTTACATGGTCAGACCAACGCTGCATGCCCTCCGCGGAATTTCCGGTGCCATCGATGGTCTTTTGATAAATGGTACAGAAGTAGTTGTTACAACTTTCTGATATCGCTTGTCTTAAATCCATTGATCCCCCTCTACAATGGCAAGCAACAGTTAGGCTGCCATAATGGTAACCGTGATGGCAAGAATACCGCGTTGAAGGTTGAATTACTCCCTCTTGCAGGGCGACAAGTGCACCTATGAGTTTAAAAGGAGACCCTGGTGGATATTCGGCCAAGATTCCGCGGTCAAAGAGAGGTTTGTTGATGCTGTCATTGTACAAACGCATGTAATTCTTGCTGCGAACTCGTCCTACTAGCTCATTTGGATCGTAAGAGGGACTACTCACCATAGCCAGGATTTCGCCTGTCGAAGGTTCAATTGCGACAATGGAGCCCCTTTTTCCGCGCATGAGTTTTTCTCCATAGAGTTGTAGCTCAAGATCAATGCTGCTCACAATGTCCATTCCAGGGATAGGCAACTCATCGAAAGCACCATCCTTCCATGGGCCCAGTTTTCTGTTTCTGTGATCAACGGTAAAGTAACGTTTCCCATGGGTGCCTTTGAGGTACTCTTCATAGCTCTTGTCGATACCACTCTTACCTGCCAAATCGCCTTGGCTGTAGCCCGGATTCGCCTTAATGAACTCTGTGGTCACCTCTCCAATATACCCCACAACATTACCCGCACCATGCATCGGGTAGTTGCGCAGAATGCGTTTTTGTGAGTGAAAGCCAGGAAAAGCACTCAATTCTGTACTGATTTTTGTGTACTCCTCCTTCGATAGCATCTTCATAAACATGCTGCTTCGGAAATAGCTATAATGCTTTGCCTTGATCAACCGCTCCTTGATGTCGCTTACCTCTAGTCCCAGTAAATTCCCTAAGGCTATGGTATCGAGATCTTTGATTTGATAGGGGCTAACCATCAGATCATATGCCGGGCTATTTCCGACCATCAATTCTCCATTTCTGTCGTAGATGTACCCGCGTGGTGCATACAATTTTTCTGCTGCCGTAGCATTGCGCTCTGCCCGAGCGGCATAATCGTCATTAAGGATTTGTACGGAGAAAAGACGTCCCGTAAAAACCAAGATGACCATGGCAATTGCGATGTAGAAAGCAATACTACGCTGCATACCGTTTGGAGAACAAAATATGAGCGATGGAGAGCAATACCACGGTTGATACGGTACTTACAACCGTGCGGAGTATTAGTTCACTCAAAGGAAAGAAACCGTACGATTCCATTGCAAAGAGTGTGAAATGATGAATAAGCACGAGCAACGCTGCTGGGGCGAGATACGATCCCAATGCTAGATTGGCCAGACTTTCTTCATTATCGGATTTTCGGAATCCTATGAGTGCATTTTCGACCACCGGTTTGAACAGAACAAGCATTAGTGATGCTATGGTATGTGCGCCGCCGCTGCCCTCAAAACTGTCCATGGTGCTTCCAACAATAAATGCCAGAAGGTAGAGGCTCGGTTTAGAAGTGCCGTATGGTAGCCAAAGGAAAAACCACAGATAGAGGTAGGGGTTGCCAAAGCGACTTAGTGGTAGTCCCTGCACGAGCAACCATTGAACGAGCATTACGGCAACGAGCCATAAGAAACGAGGGATCATGGCTCTCATTGGTTACCTGTATTTAGACTGTCCAACGAATCTCCATGCACGGGCGCACAGAGATACACCCAATCAAGGTTGCTATAATCAATGGCCAATTCCACTTCGGCCGTCCAACTTAAATCCTCTGGGTTCTGTCTTGCGCTCCGCACCGTGCCCACAAGAGCTGGGGGCGCTATGGATGCTCGCGTGAAACTGTAAACACTGTCCCCGGTTTCGGGTTGAAATTCTCTTTGCACATCAACCAATCTCGCCAAGGATGGGCTTTGACTACCCCATTCTAAACGACCGAGACCTTTGCCGTCAATCCGTGCTCCAATACTCCCGAGCTCATGAATAATGGGTATAACACTCGCATAGTAATTGCTAACCTCGTTCACGGTACCAACCCAATTGCCCTTACTAATAACACCCATACCCTCATGAACACCATGGCGTTTGCCTGCATTCAAAATAATATAGTTGCTGTGTTTGTGGTAGGAGTATGAGATAGCTCTAGCAGGTATAAAATTATATCCTTCGGTTTTCGTGAATTCTGGGGGTGGAGCAACAGTGCTACTAGAAAGTAGGGCGGCATTTTCTCGAGCCAATTCCTCATTGATATCCCTCAAATTCCAATAATACTTCCAGCCGTATAAGGTGTTATGAAGCATACCCATAGTACCGAAGCCCAACTTATTAAAGCTGTGTTCGGCAACAGGGTTTTTTGTGGAATGCCGAAAAATAGCAAGTCCAAATAACACAATGAGCAGCAAAGTGTTACGATACTTTGACAAGAAAAGTATCAGTTGACGCATGTGCTACTTACTATTTTTCCAAGACGGTTTTGTAGTGTTCGATGTTTTTAAGCACAATGCCTGTTCCGCGAACAACCGCACGCAGTGGGTCCTCCGCAACATATACCGGCAGGTCCGTTTTACGAGAAATTCGCTTATCCAATCCACGGAGCATAGAACCACCACCCGCGAGATAAATCCCGGAGTTATAGATATCCGCAGCTAATTCGGGCGGTGTATTACTCAAGGCTTCCATTACGGCATCTTCCACACGGATAATACTCTTTTCCAATGCGCGTGCTACTTCAACATGCGTAACCTTCACCTCTTTTGGTTTACCCGTGAGCAAATCACGTCCTTGAACGCTGAAGGCTTCCGGAGCTTCGTCGAGCTCTTCCATAGCCGCACCTACGGCAATCTTTATATTTTCTGCAGTGCGCTCACCAACGAATAGGTTGTGTTGAGAACGCATGAAGAGAGAGATGTCATTCGTGAAAACATCACCAGCGACCTTGATACTCTTGTCACAAACGATGCCGCCCATCGCTAATACGGCGATTTCAGTCGTACCACCACCGATGTCGATGATCATATTACCCTTTGGTTCCAATACATTGACACCGATACCTACCGCGGCAGCCATAGGTTCGTGAATGAGGTAAACTTCTTTTGCATTCGCATGCTCCGCACTATCGCGAACAGCGCGCTTTTCCACTTCCGTAATCCCTGATGGAATACAAATTACCATGCGAAGACTCGGCGGGAAAAGACGTTTTTTAAACGCTGGGATGCTCTTGATGAGTTCTCGGATCATGAATTCTGACGCCTCGAAATCAGCGATTACACCGTCTTTAAGCGGACGAATGGTTTTGATGTTCTCGTGCGTTTTACCGTGCATCTGACGTGCCTCTTTTCCAACCGCAATGATCTGACCAGTGCGGCGGTCCTGTGCAACAATCGATGGAGAATCAACAACCACCTTGTCCTGATATGTGATAAGCGTATTGGCCGTACCGAGGTCAATCGCTATATCTTCCGTCATGAAGTTAAACCAAGCCATAGGAGAACAAGGTATAAAAAATTAGTGTTTGAAGTGACGAATTCCAGTGGTAACCATTGTCATTCCGTGAACATCACAGTATTCAATGCTTTCTACATCGCGGATAGAACCACCGGGCTGAATCACAGCAGTGATGCCTGCGTTGTCGGCAATCTCTACACAGTCCGGGAATGGGAAGAATGCATCAGAGGCCATGGCGGCCCCCTTGAGGTCAAAACCGAATCTGCCGGCTTTTTCGACAGCTTGATTTAGAGCGTCAACACGAGACGTTTGTCCAGTACCACTAGCCAATAATTGGCCACCTTTAGCAAGTACGATCGTATTGCTCTTGGTGTGCTTACAAATTTTTGCAGCAAAGATCATGTCTTCAATCTGCTCTTGCGACGGAGCCACTTTGGTTACCGTAGTCATATCGTCTTTTCCTTCAGTCAAGGCGTCTTTTGCCTGAACTAAGGTTCCGTTAAGTACTGTACGTACATTGAACGCAGGTACTTCGTAATCTTTTAGGATAAGGAGTACTCGGTTCTTCTTAGATTTTAATATTTCCAGTGCGTCTTCGTCGTAAGCAGGGGCGATCAACACTTCGAAGAAAAGTGTATTCATCTTTTCTGCGGTCGCTTTGTCTATCGTGCGGTTTGCAGCGATAACACCTCCGAAAGCACTTACTGGATCACCCGCCAATGCGTCATCCCAAGCCTGTGCTAGGGTTGGACGAGTAGCCAGTCCACATGCGTTGTTGTGCTTGATAATCGCTATGGTCGTTTCATTGAACTCGCGGATGAGGTTTACTGTAGCATCGATATCGAGCAGGTTATTGTAGCTCAATGCTTTTCCATGGATTTGCTCAAGCGCCTCATCGAGATTGCCATAGAATGCGGCTTCTTGGTGTGGGTTTTCGCCGTAACGCAAAACTTGCTTCTGACGGTTAGAGATTTTTAAATCCAAGGTGTCGCCTGCAAAGTAGCGGTAGATTGCGGTGTCGTAGTGGCTGCTTTCATCGAAGGCCTCTAGGGCATAGCGACGACGTACGTCGAGGGTGGCACCTTCTTCACTGTTCAGGACATTTAATGCATCCTCATACTGGTTCATGTTCGAGATGATCCAGCAGTCATTGAAGTTTTTTGCTGCAGCGCGGATCAATGATATTCCGCCGATGTCGATTTTCTCGATGATGTCCGCTTCGGGGGCTCCTGAGGCTACGGTAGCTTCAAAAGGGTAGAGGTCTACAATGACTAGATCAAAATACGGGATTTCGAACTCGCTCATCTGCGCTTGGTCGCCCTCGTTTGAACGGCGCGCAAGGATTCCTCCGAAAACCTTTGGGTGGAGGGTTTTAACACGTCCTCCAAGGATTGAAGGGTAAGAAGTTAGGTCTTCAACGCGCTCTACATTAATGCCACGTTCTTCGATGAAAGCTTGGGTGCCTCCGGTGGAATATATGGTCGTGCCTTGGGCGTTCAGAGCATCGACAATAGGACCTAAACCGTCCTTGTGGAAAACAGAAATGAGGGCGTTTTTAATGCGCATGTAACCGTACTTTAATTGTGTGCAAAAAATGAAGTAGCAAAAGTAATGTTTTCGAAGGGGACATAGTGTGCTAAATTGGTCTAAATTTGAAGGAAATACCACCCCTAATGCTGCATACCCTACGTTTAATCAAAGAAAGTCTAGTCTTTGCGGTTATATCATTGACAGTCAATAAGTTGAGAACGTTGCTGTCGTTATTGGGTATTACCATCGGAATCTTTGCCATTATTCTTGTTTACAGTATTGTTGATTCGCTCGAAAAGAACATTCGGGACAGCGTGAGTCAGCTCGGTGATGATGTGATTTACGTTCAAAAATGGCCATGGGGTGGTGGTGGAGAATATCCTTGGTGGAAGTATTTGAATCGCCCCGTTCCGCTTAAACGCGAAGCAGATTTGGTGAAAAAACGAAGTCAACTAGCGGATCACGTGGCTTTTGCTAGCTCTCTGGGGAGTACTTATGCGAAGCGAAATGGACTCAGTGCTGAAGGTGTAAGCGTCATGGGTTCGACCTATGAGTACGGTGATATCTGGGAATTTGAATTGTCCCATGGGCGGTATTTTACTGAAATGGAAATGAGCACTGGGCGGCCATACGTTATTATCGGTGCGGATTTAGCGGAAGGTCTGTTTTTGCCACACGAAGATCCAATCGGTCAGCGCATCAGTATTAAGGGGATCAAAGTGGTGGTGATCGGTGTTTTCGAAAAGGTCGGTGAAAGCCTAGTTGGTCAGAGTTATGATCGTATGGCCCTTGTTCCATTTACTTTCGCTCGGAATATCATCAATACCGATCGCAATGATGGGAATATCATCATGGCCAGTGCAAAGGATGGCGTGAGTGTAGAGCAGCTCAAAGATGAGTTGACGGGAATTATGCGGTCCATTCGTCGACTGCGTCCAGGAGCCGATAATAACTTCGCATTGAATGATCCAAGCCTTATTCGCAATCAACTCGATGGTTTATTCGGGGTACTGGGCCTAGTCGGTACAGTCATCGGCGGATTCTCGATATTGGTCGGGGGCTTTGGAATCGCCAACATCATGTTTGTAAGTGTACGAGAACGGACGAACGAAATAGGTATTCAGAAAGCTTTAGGTGCGAAAAACTTTGTTGTTTTGGTCCAATTCCTTTCCGAAAGTATCTTTCTCTGTCTAGTAGGTGGGGGCGTTGGACTGCTCCTGGTTTGGGGCGGTTCGCTGGCTGCGGCCAAGGCCTTTGACTTTGATATCTTCCTCAGTGTGGAAAATATCGTGCTCGGATTGGGCATGAGTGCCGCTATCGGATTGATCAGTGGCTTTATACCTGCCTGGATGGCTTCACGGTTGAATCCAGTGGACGCCATACGAATGCAGGCATAAGGGTAGGCTGATCTCCGCTCAAATATTGGGAATTCCGGGGATTGAAATGCGCCGATTTACAAGCGTTCCGCAACGAAATTAACCACCCAATTCAATAGGTTGTGGTCTTCTTCGGTGAATGGGTCTAGGACGTGGGAGTCAATATCTAGTTGGCCCACCAAAACATCACCGCTATACATCGGAACAACGATCTCGCTTTTTGTTTCCAAACTGCACGCTAGGTAGTTGTCCTGGGCATGCACATTGGGTACCTCGAAAGTTTGTCCGCTCACGGCCACCTGTCCGCAAATACCTCTACCATATGGGATGCGATCGTGGTCGGTATGTGCACCCACATAAGGGCCGAGCTCGAGCTGCTGAGCTTCGTCATTCATGAAATAAAATCCTGTCCAATTGTAGTAGTCCACATGGGTATCAAGGATTTGAACAATTTCCTGTTGCAAGGCAGCACCACGGAATTCACTGATTTTTTCAATGGCGGTTTTGATCTGTTCGGAACGTAAGGTATTCATGAATGTGCTGGAGTATTGATAAATCGTTGGATTCGATGAGTAAAAGTAGCACGGTTTTTGCTCTTTTATGGCGAAATTTGTTGTGAAGTTGCGAATTGGCAACACTCAAAAACTAAAACGTTCATAGATGAAGAAAGTTTTATTCTTCGCCATAACGCTCGTCCTATCCATCGGGGTAAAGGCGCAGACGACGGCAAACGAGAGCATCAGCCTACAAGCATGTCAAGGCGATTCCCTCCAATTCAGTTTCGACATTACTTCCGCATTTAACCCGAGCAACCTTTTCTCTGTGGAGATGAGCAATAGCTCAGGCATTTTTAGCGGTAATTTTGTTAATTCAGCGCCACTGCTCGCCTACGGTGTCCAAACTGGGTACCTCATTGATGTAGTCATCCCTGATGCTACACCTCAGGGGCTTTACAAGTTTCGACTCGTTGGGACGGATCCTGCAGGCTTTGTAAGTGATACTATTTCAAATGTCATCATTGGGGCAAACCCAAGTGCCTTGATTACCGCCTACAACTACTGGGATAAGGCGGGTTTCTTAACCATTTGTGAGGGCGATACTGGATTGCTAGTTGCTAATCGCCCACCCATTGGTCAAACCTATACCTACCAATGGAGAGAAACTGGAAATCCTTTGAGCGGTGAAATCAATGACACCTTGTTGGTTACTGAGTCAGGTGTTTATTCAGTTGAGGTAAGCTCGAATCTTTGTGATGCGACCTCGAATGATACCATTATGAATACTTATACGCCTCCAACGGCTGTATTCGCAAACAACACTCCAGGTGTTCAGTACATCGGTAAGGACAGCATTCAAATGTGCTACGGTACTGTAGCGACCTTAGAATACTTCAGCTTCCCAGCGCCAGGGATTAACGGCTACTCATACCAATGGTTGAAGAATGATAGTCTCGATATTTTTGGAGACACCGTCTGGTATGCTCTTCCAAATGATACCTTGCCAACCATTAATGTAGATACTACAGGACAATGGTTTTTACAGGTTACTTCTGATCCGGGAGGTTGTATAGATACTTCAGTAGCTTTCTGGGTGTTTGTGGATACCATCCCAGCGAGCCCAGTAGATGTTGTTCTTTGGCCAGGTCAATCTTTACCAAAAACCACATTATGTCTTACCGATTCTGTGATGCTTTCCGCACAAGATACCGTATTGAACGACTCTTGGGTTTACCAATGGCAAGTAGCATATCCTTCGGGTTCAGGTAACTGGCAAAACCTATTGAATGATACCCTGCCATGGTTGGTAGTTGATACAAGTATTGTGGCAGATACCGCGGATTACCGTCTGTACATCATCAATGAGACTTGTGATTACATTTCCAATGAGACCACGGTTGAGTTTGTGAATTTCCCAACGATTAATATTTTACCTGGCGACTCATTGGGCATCTGTGCATATGATAGCGTCTTGGTATCCTTAAATTCAAATGCGTTGACCTTCTCTTGGAATAATGGATTGTTCAATGGTAAGCAAAACTACATAGCGGATGCAGGCCAGTATGTCATCGTGGCTACTGGGGTTAACCAATGTAAGAGCTATGACACCTTGGATGTATTCAATTACACATTGGTAGCTTCGGCATCGGCTACACCTGCTATTGTGAGTCCAGGTGAAACGACCACCTTGTTCTCATCAGGAGGGGTCGGATACTACTGGTGGAGCGATTACCCATCAACCTTCAGCAACCAGCACGCTTCTTCTACAACCACCTTGCCAGGGGCGGATACAACGACCTACTTTATTGAAGTCGTGGATAATAATGGTTGTTTCGATACGGCATCGGTAACCGTGTTTGTTGTAGAACAGGACACCAACGTGATCAATAACGATATTTATGGTAACCTACAGAATGTTATCACTCCGAATGGCGACGGCATGAACGATGTACTTGATCTAAGTGGTGTTACGGATGGTGATGATTGTGAATTCACGGTTTACACGCGTTGGGGAACCCCGGTATACAATCAAGCGATTTACACGAACGATTGGAGTGGTACTACCGATGGTGGTTCTCAGCTCGAAGATGGAACGTACTATTACGTACTCACGTTTGACAATGCAATACGAATCAAGGCGGCCATCACCGTCCTCAACAACTTCTAAGGATGAAAAGAGTTCTATTTACAGCAGCCCTCGCCTTGGGATCAATGGCGATGAACGCGCAGCAGTTGCCGCTCATTTCGAATTATTTGAATACCGCATATTTGTTCAATCCAGCCTTTAGCGGCATTGAGGGCAAAACGGAAATTAGCGTTTTAAATCGCCGTCAATGGACCGATGTACAAGGGGCGCCTGAGACCCAGTTTATGGCGTTCAATGGGAATCGCGATGATCTTAAATTCGGATACAGCGGTTATGCCTTTAATGACGTTACGGACATTGTAAGCCGTTCTGGGTTTTACGGTTCATACGCTTGGCATGTGAAGTTTACCGACCAGAACAGCTTGAGCTTAGGAATGGGTGCGGGCTATGTGAACAACACCATTAATAGTGCTGGGATTCGAGTTCCAGATGCATTGGATCCACTGTTGTATTCTCAGCTCAATTCTGGTAAGTTCGACCTTAATTTTGGATTCAACCTCACCTTTGGTGATTTCCAATTCGGCGCTGCTGTGCCGAATATTCTTGCTCCAAAAGTGGATTTTGGCGATAACTTCTCTTCACCATTGCAGTACCAGTATATGCGTCACTACGTGGTGAATACGCAGTACAATGTGAATATGCAAAAGGGGTTGATGACTTTGAGTCCTTTTGTAACTGTACGTGCTAACGAGGTAACTATCCCTCAGGTTGATGCTGGTTTGATGTTCAATCACAAAGAGTATTTCTATGTGGGTGCGGCTTACCGCAGCAGCTACGCCGTTACAGGTAACGCTGGTCTTCACGTGACTGAGAACATCACTTTGGGCTATGCCTACGACTTCTCATTAAATACCTACGGTTTTGCTTTGGGTAATTCGCACGAATTCATGCTGCGTTACACCTTTGGTGAAAGCAAGAAAGACAAGCGTTTAGAGAATGAGATTAAAAAACTTAAAGAGCGTCAACGTCGTCAAACGGGTGAGTTGGAAGACCTTCTAAATGACCGATTAGATGAGTTTAAGGATGAAATCTCCGCACAACAAAGCGAGCTTTTCAATCAGGAGAAAGAGGCGTTGAAAGGAGAGTTGAATGAGGCGGCTGCTCAGGCGGCTAAGGAAGCAGCTGGTCAGGCGGCGGCGGAATTGGCCACCAATAATGCGATGACTTCAAACAACGCGGCGCAAGCTCAGGGTAATGTTCAAACTGGAAATCAAAGTGCCTATCCACAAACACCACAAGGAGGCTACCCAACCCAGCCGAACTATCAGAATACAGGTTCGATTCAAGGTTACAACCCGAACCAGTACGCAGGTTCAGTTCAGGCTGGATCAAAAGGATATTATGTGACTGCAGGGGTCTTCGGATCACGCAATAACGCGGATAAATTGCAAGGACGTTTGCAGCGCCAAGGAGTTCGTGCAGATATCTTCCAAGATCCTAATAACAGCATGTACTATGTATTCCTATTGAAGTTCTCAAATTACGAAGCGGCAAAGGCGGCTCAAGAGAGCGGATTTAATGGTCAGTACAACGGTAAACTATGGATCAAGGTCTTGTAGGTCAATCTTAAATATTTTAAACAAAAAACCCCCGAGCGCCTTGCGCTCGGGGGTTTTTTATTTCGATTGCCCCTGTTTACTCGGGTTTGGTAGGGTTGATTAGGTCGGGATTGTTGGCGATTTCTTCTCGGTACAAACGGCCTCCATTTAGTATGCGTTCGGCCTGCTTCATGTGGCGGCCTATGTGTGGGATATAAAGTTCAAGGGCACTGAGGGCAGGGATGCGGATGGCCTTAACGGCCATGTGCACGCGAGAACGACGGAGCTTTGGGCTGTGGGGGATGATTTTTACGATACGGCGCAATTGGTCCAGGTCGCTGATAAAGTTTTCCAGCATCTTTTGGGCGTTGATGCGGAGGTTTTCGTCTCTGAGTCGGCGCGGTAAGCTTTGCTTCGGCGCCGTATTCCACTTGTTGCTAGGGTCGGGATCTCCCTCCATCCACTGGCGCAATTTGCGGGCGCTCCAACCGATTTTGAGTGTGGGCGTTTGACTGATCGAGCCTTCCATTTTACAAAGGGAAGTCCATTGTGGGAGGTAGAGCTCAGCGAAGAAGTTTAGGTGTTCGATGACTTCGATGGCTGCCCACTGTTCACCTTCGGGTATAAAGAATAGCTCGTCGTCCTCAAGGAAGTAAAAGAGTCGCTCGAAGGTTTTTTGATAGCTGTCGATTTCTGCGAGGCGTGTGTCGATGTAGAATTGGACGTCGGTCTTCTTGCATTTCATATAAGGAGGTTATGCAGGTTGGAGCGAAAGTGTTTCGGTGAGAATGTCCAAGACATTGCTGAGGTCGCTGATGTTTTGAATCACGAAGGTCAGCTTTTCACCTTTTTGTTTGATCTGAACTTTGCGCGGATTGCGTTGGAGGTAGCTTAGTACGGAAGAGAACACAGGCAGTTGGTAATAGGGGCTGTTGTTTTCTGCTGCGAAGTGTCCGATGAGCTTGCCGCTCTTGATGATGAGTTTACTGAAGCCTAATTCCTTCGCGGCCCATTTGATTTTGACACTGTGGAGTAGGTCGCGGGCTGAAGGCGGAATTGGTCCGAAGCGATCCAACAATTCCTCTTCAAAAATCTGAAGCTCAAGCGGCTCTTTGAGTTCCGCCAAACGTTGGTAAAGCTTGAGACGCTCCTCAATATTGTTCACGTAGTCGTCTGGAATATGGATGGCCAGGTCGGTGTCGATCACCACCTCGCTTACAAAGTCCTCTCCACGGGTTTTTTCAGGCTGATCGTAGAGCTCTTTGAACTCGTTTTCCTTCAATTCCTGAACGGCCTCGGCCAAGATTTTTTGGTAGGTGTCGAAGCCCATATCTGAAATGAAACCGCTTTGTTCACCCCCGAGCATATCACCCGCACCACGGATTTCAAGGTCTTTCATGGCGATCTTGAAGCCGCTGCCCAGGTCGGTAAACTGCTCCAAGGCTTGCAATCGCTTGCGTGCCTCATCTGTAAGGCTGTGCAGCGGTGGGGAAATGAGTTTACAGAAGGCCTTCACATTTGAGCGGCCCACGCGTCCTCGCATTTGATGGAGGTCGCTCATCCCGAAGTGGTTGGCTTGGTTGATGATGATGGTATTGGCATTTGGAACGTCCAATCCACTTTCAATAATGGATGTGGCCACCAGAACATCGTATTTGCCGTCCATAAAGTCGAGCATGATGCGCTCGAGTTTTTTTCCATCCATTTGACCGTGACCGATGGCGATACGGGCATCTGGAACGAGGCGCTGAACCATGCCAGCAACCTCTTGGATGTTACTCACGCGGTTGTTGATGAAGAAAACCTGGCCGCCTCGTTGGATTTCGTAACTCACAGCGTCGCGAATAGCCTCCTCCGTAAAACCGATGATTTCAGTCTCGATCGGCTGACGGTTGGGTGGTGGAGTGGTCATCACACTGAGGTCTCGAGCAGCCATCAATGAGAATTGCAGCGTTCGAGGAATTGGTGTTGCCGTTAGCGTAAGGGTGTCGATATTGACTTTGAGGTTTTTGATCTTGTCCTTGGTGGCTACACCGAATTTTTGCTCTTCATCGATGATTAACAGTCCGAGGTCTTTGTATTCGATCTTTTCACTGACGAGTTTGTGGGTGCCGATGATGATATCCACTTTGCCGCTTTTCAGGTTTTCGAGTGTTTCACGCTGCTGCTTGGCGGTGCGGAATCGGTTGATGTAATCGACAGTGACGGGGAAGTCCTCGAGGCGTTTCGTGAAGGTCTTGAAGTGCTGGAATGCCAATACGGTTGTAGGTACAAGTACGGCCACTTGCTTGCCGTTGGTCACCGCTTTGAAGGCAGCGCGAATGGCAATCTCAGTTTTCCCGAAACCAACATCCCCACAAATGAGGCGGTCCATCGGAATAGGGCCCTCCATATCTTTTTTAACCGCTTCGGTCGCAGACATTTGATCTGGCGTATCCTCGTAAAGGAAGCTTGCCTCGAGTTCATGCTGAAGGTAGCCGTCTGGGGCACATTCGAACCCAATTGCTTCGCGGCGTTTCGCGTAGAGTTGTATGAGGTCAAAGGCGATTTGCTTAACGCGAGCCTTAGTCTTTGTCTTGAGGTTTTGCCACTGTGGACTGCCCAATTTATTCAATTGGGGTGCAGTGCCGTCCTTCCCGTTAAACTTCGAAATCTTGTGCAAGCTGTGGATGCTTACATATAGGATGTCGCTATCGCGGTAGATAAGCTTGATCGCCTCCTGAATATTTCCGTTGTTGTCAATCTTTTGAAGACCGCCGAATTTTCCAACCCCGTGATCTACGTGGGTCACAAAGTCGCCGAATTCTAGGGCATTGAGCTGTGCCAGTGTGATGGCTTCACTCTTCTTGCCGGCGTTTTTAATGTTGAAGCGCTGGTAACGGTCGAAGATCTGGTGGTCAGTATAGAGGTAAAGCCCGACCAATTCATCTTCGAATCCCTCGTGCAACGCCACCTGTGAGGTTTGGTACTTCGGTTCCAGTTTTAGGTCCTCGAAAATAGCGGCGAAACGGCTCACTTGCTTTTCGTTGGCACACATCAGCACGGTGTTCATTCCACGCTCACCAAGGTCAAGGAGGGTTTGTGCTAATAGTTGAAAGTCTTTGTTGAAGGCGCGCTGTGGCAGAGCATTGCTCTCCATTTTTTCTTGCGCCCAGTCCGTTCGTCCATATTCTACCCGTGTGTACTGCAATAAGGTGCGCTTCATGGCCTCTCCGGAAAGGAAAAGCTCTGAAGGGGCAGCACGGCTAATGGTTTGGTCTAGTTTTTCGAAGGTCTCATGGGCAAATTCCATGAGCTTATCCAAAGTATGGCACAGTCGCTCGGGTGAATCTGTCCAAATGATAGCGTCATCAGGGACATAGCTGAGGAAGCTCGCTCGCGATTCCAGGAAGCTCTTATTCTCCACATTCGGCACGATGCTCATCTTCTTTGCAATGCCCAATGTGCGCTGTGTTTCGATATCGAAGAAACGGATGCTCTCCACCTCAGTATCGAAAAATTCAATGCGGTAGGGATGGTCTTTAGAGAAGGAAAAGATGTCGACAATACCGCCTCGTACGGAGAATTGGCCCGGGGAAGTCACAAAATCGACACGCTCGAACTGGTATGCAAAAAGCGTTTCGTTCAGGAAATCTATATCGATTTGTTCCCCAACATTCAGCTTCAAGGTGTTGGTTTCCAATTCCTTTTTAGTCACCACCTTTTCAAACAAAGCCTCAGCGTACGTAATGATGATCGGTGCCTTACGGCGGCTGCTCAAGTGGTTCAGTACCTCCGCACGGAGCAGGACATTAGCATTGTCCGTATGCTCTACCTCGTAGGGGCGTCGGAACGAAGCAGGGTAGAAATACGTGGCCGATTTAGGTAACAACTTCTCCAGGTCGTTCTGCAGATAGGCCGCCGCCTCTCGGCTTTGCGCAAGTATGAGTTGCGTCTTTCCCGTGCTTACAAAAGTCTGTGCGGCCAACAGAGCCGTATGCGAACCGCCCGCTGTGGTGAACCCCAACGCAGTGGTTTGATTTTTTGAAGCGGCGTCGGCCAGCCTCTCGACTAAAGGATGATTTTCGTAATACTTTAAGAGGTCCGCCGATTCCAATGTTTATTCCGGGTATTTCTGCAAAAACGCATGGGCAGTTTTCACCATCGCCGGCGAGCCGATGAAAAAGGGAACCCTCTGGTGCAATTCAGTGGGCTCAATTTCCAAAATTCTCCGCTCACCGTCAGTGGCCATACCGCCGGCTTGTTCAACAATAAATGCGAGTGGGTTGCACTCGTACAGGAGTCTTAACTTCCCATTAGGGGCCATTGTTCCCGTGGGGTAAAGATAAATTCCTCCTTTGATAAGATTGCGGTGAAAATCAGAAACTAAAGAACCGATATAGCGAGAGGTGTAAGGGCGGTTGGTCGCCTCATCGTATTCCTGACAGTACTTAATGTATTGCTTCACGCCGGTGGGGAAATGCACATAGTTTCCTTCGTTGACACTGTAGATTTTTCCCTCCTGCGGCACCTGCATGTTGGGGTGGGAAAGGCAGAATACACCGATACTCGGGTCAAGGGTAAAGCCGTTTACACCGCTCCCAGTGGTGTAAACCAGCATGGTGGAGGAGCCGTAAACGACATAACCGGCGGCGACTTGCTCGTCCCCGGGTTGCAGAAAATCTTCAATGGTCACAGGCGCTCCAGGCTTCGAAATCCGACGGTAGATTGAGAAGATGGTTCCGACGCTCACGTTCACATCGATGTTCGAACTTCCGTCTAGTGGGTCCATGAGCACTACATAGCGTGCATCTGCGTGGATGTCGTCCTCGAAGGCAACATAGTGCTCTTCCTCTTCTGAGGCTACGCCGCAGACCTGTCCCATGCTTCGCAATGCGCGCATGAAGATGTCGTTGGCCATAACGTCAAGCTTTTGTTGCGCTTCACCTTGGACGTTTTCGGTACCGATGGCGCCCAGGATGTCAGCCAGACCCGCTTTGTTGATTTCGCGGTGTACTACTTTGGCAGCCAGTCTAATAGAGGTGAGTAAATGCGATAGTTCGCCTGTTGCGAAGGGGAAATCCTTCTGGTTTTCGACGATGAATTCGCCGAGGGTGGTTGGTTGTACCATGGTCAGTGGTTGTTGGTTGTGATAGGTGCGGTGAAGTTACGCAAATTGGTGACCAATTGGGCCAAAAGGAAAAACTACATTTGTAAGGATGAAGCATAATGGACAAGTACGTGCAAAAAAGCACCTCGGACAGCATTTTTTAAAGGACGAAACCATCGCGGAGCGCATCGCGAATGTGGTTCCTTTGGACGGCGTGAACAAAGTATTGGAAATTGGTCCCGGGATGGGGGTGATGACTAAATACCTGCTGGCTAAAGAAGAGGCCGAGGTTTGGGTAATCGAAATCGATACCGAGAGTGTGTCGTACTTGCAGGCGCACTACAATACGCTTAGTGCACGTATTCTCGAGGAAGATTTTTTACGATGGAATCCAGCTTTAACCTTTGGACAGGAGCCTTTTGCGCTAGTAGGGAACTTCCCTTACAATATCAGCTCACAAATTGTCTTTCGAGTGTTGGACCTCCGCGATCAGATCCCGCTTTTTGGAGGGATGTTCCAGAAAGAGGTAGCGGAACGTTTGTGTTCGCCTCCGGGTTCTAAGGCCTATGGTATTCTATCCGTGCTATGTCAAGCCTACTATGATTTGACGTACGATTTTACGGTTCCGCCGACGGTATTCAATCCGCCGCCCAAGGTGGATAGTGGCGTTATGCACATGGTGCGCAAAGAACAGGACCCGGAAATTGAGTTTAAATTGCTGAAAAGTGTGGTAAAGGCGGCTTTCGGTCAGCGTAGAAAAACAATGCGCAATGCCCTGAAAGTCCTTAACTTGCCTGAAGGATTTGATCATCCTTATTTGGCGCAGCGCGCCGAGCAGCTCAGTCATGAGCAGTTTGTAGAACTAGCAAAAGCCATTGAGAATGGAAGAACTCAGCATTAGACAGCGGGTAGTGAAGGCCCTGGTGGCTTCCGATGAAGCTGAATTTAACGCGTTGTTGGAGGGTATTCACGCGGCTGATATTGCGGAGATTATCGATGAACTTGATATCGAGGAGGCCCGCAGTATTGTTGAGCGCCTAGAAAGCGAAGTTGCGGCGGACGTTTTGGTGGAGGTCGATGAAGATCTGCGTGTGTATTTGATTGAGAACTACACCACGGAGGAATTGGCCCATGAAATCGTCGAGAACATGGACTCTGATGATGCCGCGGATTTGTTGAGTGAGCTTTCAGATGAGATGACGCGCGAAGTTCTTGCTCAAGTCGAGGATGTGGAGCAAGCCAAGCAAATTGCACAGTTGTTGACACACGAGGATTCGACGGCAGGTGCCTTGATGGGGACGGAGTTGGTACAGGTAGAAGAGAGTTTGACGGCCTTGCGTTGCGTGGCGGCGATGAGAAATCAAGCCGAGCATATCGAAACCGTTCATGCCGTCTATGTCGTCGATGCCAATGATATTTTGGTGGGAACACTCAGTCTAAAAAAGCTGTTGACTGCGGATCGGAAAGCACTGATCTCCGATTTATATACGCCCATCCAACACACGGTTTTATCGACTACACCTGCAGAGGATGTCGCCAACATGATGCAGAAGTATGATTTGTTTGTGCTTCCGGTGGTGAATGCGGCGGGTGAATTGCTCGGTCGAATAACCCTGGATGATGTGGTCGACTTTATTCGTGAAGAAGCCGAGCGCGATTACCAATTGGCTTCCGGTTTGACCGATGAGGTGGAGAGCGATGATAGTATTTACGATGTGACTAAAGCGCGTATTCCATGGTTATTGATCGGTTTGATGGGTGGACTTTTTGTGGCCCTAATTTTAGGGAATCACGATAAGGATTTAGTGAGTGTTCCAGCGTTGGCTTTTTTCATGCCACTGATTGCGGCAATGGGTGGTAATGTTGGGGTACAGTCCTCAGCCATCGTGGTGCAGGCACTAGCAAGCGATCGCTCTCAGCAGAGTATGATCCAAAAATTACTGAAGGAATTGACCGTTGGATTAGTAAATGGGGCTATTCTCGCTTTAGTGATGCTCGGTGCGGGCATGTTGCTGCGCTTCGACATGTTGGTGACCCTTACAGTCAGTATTTCATTGTTGGTAGTGATCATTTTTGCCTCCCTTTTTGGAACTTTTGTGCCCCTGATGTTGAACCGATTCAAGGTCGACCCGGCATTGGCCACTGGGCCGTTTATCACCACCGCGAACGATGTGATCGGTTTGGTGATCTACTTCCAAATAGGTCGAGTGATTATCGGATTCTAACGGTTCCATACTTCCAATGAAGGCACTTTTGCTTGATTATACTCACCCTTTTCTCGAGGCCGATCTCGAGGCCGGCGGGTTGGAGCTCGTGCGTGATTTTGAACATCCCTTCGATGCTTTTCCGGCCAGTCATTTTGATGCTGAGGTTCTCGTGATTCGTTCACGAATGCCTATAGATGCCGACTTTTTAGCGGCCTTCTCAAAACTTCGTGTTATCGGACGCCTTGGTGCCGGTCTAGAGAATATCGACCTCAATGTGGCTCGGGAGCGCGGCATTACGTGTTTGCGTGTGCCCGAGGGGAATGCTCAGGCTGTTGCGGAACATGCACTAGGTTTGCTGCTCGCGCTCATGAATCACATTCCTCGCGCGCAGCGCGAGGTCCGAGCGGGGCTTTGGCGCCGCGAGGAGAACAAAGGGCTGGAGCTCTTTTCTGCCAAGGTCGGGATAATCGGCTACGGGGTTATGGGATCAAGGTTTGCCGAAGTGCTCGATGCCATGGGCGTTGAGGTTTTAGCTCATGATAAATACAAGAGTGGATTCGCTACGGGTAACATTCGCGAGTGTACCCTAAAGGAGATTCAGGAAGGGTGCGACGTGGTTAGCCTACATTTGCCACTCACTGAGGAAACGCGGTACTACGCCGATGAGTCATTTTTTAATGGCTTTGCGAAGCCTGTGTATTTCTTGAATACGGCGCGTGGCCCTATCGCTTCTACTGAAGCGATGGTAGAGGCCTTGAATACGGGCCAATTGCTCGGCGCCGGCCTAGACGTACTGGAGTACGAAAAGCGCAGTTTCACCAGCCTCTTTGATGGTCATATGCCACTCCCGTTACAGCAACTACTCGATCGGGACAATGTGATTATCACCCCGCACATCGCAGGGTGGACCAAGGAGAGTTTCGAGAAGATGGGACGCGGTCTGGCAACTAAAATTCTAGAGGCGCTTTAACTTTTACCAGGCTTATTCTTCATACACTACCTGGAACGTATCCGGAGTGCGCTGCTCGAGGTGGATTGTCTTTCCACCAATGTGTGCTGCGATGGTTTGTTCACTGTAGTGACGCACTGTCAATAGTTCAACATCCGTTTTCAGGGTTAGCTTGAACGTGGAGTCTAGGGCGCTGATCACCTTGGGAACAATGACCGGGTCGTGGTTGATACAGAAGGCGGCTTTTGTGGCACTGTTCTGCATGAGGTTCACGACAACGCCGAATTCAGCGAAGAGCGAATACACTGAGCTCAGGTGATGCTCGGCGATAAATGCAAGGTCTTTGGTGCTCAGTTCGAGCAAGGCTTGGCGGCGCTTCAAAATGAAGTTTGGAACCAGCGGGTTGGGTGCTGCCACGTCGCGGATGGTAGTGCCTTGAGCGTTGGGGTCCACGAAGCTTTTGATGTGCAGCGGAATGTTCTTTTTCTTGAGCGGTTGAATGGTCTTCGGGTGAATGATGCTCGCACCATAGAAGGCTAATTCGATTGCTTCGTCGAAAGGCAATTCGTCTATTTTGACCGTGTCCGCGAAGGTTTTTGGATCGCCATTTAGCATCCCCGGAACGTCTTTCCAAATTGTAAGGCTTTCTGCGCCCAGCGCGAAGGCGAATACGGCACCGGTATAGTCGGACCCTTCGCGACCGAGGGTGGTTGGTCGTCCCTGGGGGTCGCTGCCGATGAATCCTTGGACGAGGTTTACAGCCTCAGGGTCGATGCCGGTTTTGATGTTTTGTTGGGTTAGGGACCAATTCACCGTTGCACGGCGGAATTGGTCATCGGTGCTCACCAATGTACGCGTATCCTGCCAAACCGTTTTCATGCGCTCGCTGAGGTAGGTCGCGATGATTTTTGTGGAGATTAGCTCTCCGTGGTGTACGATGTGGTCGTATTGTTGGCCGTATGGGCGGTCGGTAATGCCTATGAGCTCATGAAGGTCCTTCATCCAGCCATCAAGGGTGGTGGAGAGGTCTTCCGGAACATTTCCATTGAAAAGTTCGTTTGTAATGCCTTCGTGGAAGGCAGAAATGCGCCCGAGGGCAGCTTCAGCAGCAGCCGTATCGTTATTGCTCCATGCCGCAACCACCTCTTCAAACGCATTGGTCATCTTGCCCATGGCACTTACGACCACGACCATGGGGCGGTTGGGGAATTTGCTGATGATTTCAGCGACATTCTGAATACTTTGGGCGTCTTTTACGGAGGCGCCACCGAATTTGAAAACGGTTGGGGTGCTCATAGGTACTGGGCCAATTGTGCTTTGGTCAATGTTCCAAGGTGCCACTCGGGGTCGAGGTTGGCATCGTATTGTTTGTAGAAATTAAGTGCAGGTTCGTTCCACTCAAGGACGGTCCACTCCATGCGGCCAACGCCGAGCTTAGCGGCTTCTTTGGCAACGCGTTCGAAGAGGTTGCGACCGATGCCCCGTCCGCGGAATTGGGGTTGGATATAAAAATCCTCTAAATGTAGGGTCGGGCCCTTCCAAGTGCTGTAACGCGGGTAATAGAGCGCCATGCCAACGATAGAGTTGTCCTCCGTGTTGCGCGCTATTAGGCATTTGAATCGGTCATCCACAAACCCGTGCTGGATGAGGTCTGCTGGGGTAATAATGACCGCCTCCGGCTCTTTTTCATAAACGGCCAATTCCGTTATCAGGGCGTGTACCGCCGGCATGTCCTGTGCCGTTGCTTCTTGAATTTCAATCATAAAGACTAAGGTAGAACAACTTCATTGGAATCCACATCAGCGGCTTGAGCAAAGAGCGAAGGATTATCCACCTGGCCTCGAAGCAGGTCATGGAAGGTCTCGCGCTCCCGGATGAGGATGGCTTCACCGCGATGCAGTAACACCTCAGCCGGTTTTACTCGGCTGTTGTAATTGCTTGACATGCTGCTGCAGTATGCTCCTGCATTGTGAAAGGCAAGAATATCACCATTGCGCACTTCGCTGATTTTTCGGTCATATCCGAAGGTGTCCGTTTCGCAGACATAGCCCACGACCGTATATAGTCTTTGTTCCCCTTCTGGGTTGCTTAGGTTTTCAATGTGGTGGTAGGCATCGTACATCATCGGTCGAGGAAAGTGGTTAAATCCACTGTTCACCTGTGCGAAGACTGTTGATGGGGTTGTCTTAGTGCTGTTGACTTCGGTGAGGAAGATGCCCGATTCGCTGACGAGAAATTTTCCGGGTTCGAATATGAGTTGCAAATCGCGGCCATATTCGGCACAGAACTCTTTGAATCGGACACTCATTTTCGCTCCGAAACTTTCGATGTCCGTGGTCTCCTCCCCGGGTCGGTAGCCTACTTTGAATCCCGAACCGAAGTCGATATAGGCAAGCTCTTTAAAATCATGGGCGAGGTCCATAAGCAAATTGGCCCCGCGCATAAATGCGTCAATATCCAATATGTCGCTACCGGTGTGCATATGGAGGCCGTGTACGTGGAGTCCCATGTGGTCCACGATGCGGTGGAGGTGTCTAACCTGATGTATAGAAATACCGAATTTGCTGTCGATATGGCCTACGGAGATTTTAGCATTCCCACCTGCCATGATATGAGGGTTGATGCGCACACAAATAGGGATGCTATTGCCGAATTCGTTCGCAAACTCTTCCAAGGTTTCGAGGTTGTCTATGTTGATTTGAACCCCGATTTTGGCTGCCTCGCGGATTTCTCGAATGCCAACGCCGTTAGGAGTGAATAAAATTTCATCCGGTGAAAATCCAGCGTGCAATCCCATCATGACTTCTTCCAAGCTCACCGCATCCAAACCAGCACCAAAGCTTTTCATAAGACGCAGGATGCTCAGGTTGTTTAGGGCCTTTACAGCATAATGAATACCGAGGTTGATGCTCGGATCAAAAGCATTGGTAATGCGCTTGTATTGCTTCTCAATGGTATGTGAATCGTATACGTATAGTGGGGAGCCAAATTGCTCTACCCAAGTTGTAGCATTCTTTAATGGAAATGTGGTCATCCTTGCCTTATTAGATGGGGCAAAAATAAGGCGTTCCCCCCGAGAAATACTCGATTAAAACTATTTGCAATAAAATATCACGTTTTGTTTTAAATGTAACAAAACTACCAAAGTCCGGTGCGTGGGGCTTTTACCTGAGAAGCTTTATGTATTCCTACCCGCTGGCATCGAGCCAACTGTTTTTGAAACAACAATGCAGTACTGAAGGCATCCCCCAAGGCAGTGTGACGCCTAACAGCTTCAATGTCATATTCCTGGAGTAGGGTATCTAGTTTGAGCAAATCTGCCACGCCATGTTTTTGAGGGTGAAGCGCGACTTCTACGTCCATTGTATCAAGCCAAATGCTCTGGGGAATATTAATGGACGTGCGACGTGCCAGGGCTTCGAGCATGTTGCGATCAAATTTAGCATAATGAGCAAGCAGGGTATCTGAGCCGATGTAGTCTAAGAGCCATAACATGGCCTCCGATTCTGTAAGGGCCTGATCCAGATTATCTCGGGTAATTCCGTGAATGGTCGGGCTGGACCCTAAGGTGCCATCTAGGCGTATGTAGCGCTCTTCGGCGGAGTTTAGGAGAATGCGACCATGCTGAATGCGAACCACTCCGATGCTAACGATGCGGTCATTGGTCGTGTCGAAGCCGGTGGTTTCCGTGTCTATTGCAACGATGGAAGTCTCTGCCAGGTTGAGCTCAGGGACAAAACGGCGTTTTCTCCACCACATTACAGTTTGAATTTGAGTTTGAGGTGGCTTTGTAAGGCCTCAAGTGTTTTTAGCACATTGCGGAGCAGCTGACGGTCGAGGGTGTCGAGATCTTCGGGATTGATGTAGCGTCCGTGTTCGTTGTCTTTAGCACTGAAACGTGAGCGCATTTCGAGTAGGATTTCGTAAGCGTGTTGAGCACTGCTCACCAATTCCTCATTGCTTCCGTCTCTAATCGCCTCAAGGCGTTCACGTGTGCCGCTGAGATGTGCTTTCTGTGCGAAGCCTGCCAACACCTTGGCAGCGTCAATAAAGGGGAGGATGGCGCGGAGCTTTAGGTCGAATTGGCCGGTCGCTTCAAGTTTGAATTGCTTGAAAAGTCCTAGTGGCGAGGGGTTGCGAAGGGCGTCTTGCGCCATGGTGTGGAGGAGTACGTTGTTGCCGCCAACCCCGCGATATAGCTCATTGAAGACCTCTAGTCCGAGGTTGAGGTCACCGTGAATGAGGCGGGCGTCGAGTAGAATGCTGAGTTGCAGTAGGGCATCGCCTTCACCGGCTGTGATCCAGCTGCGGATGCGGTTTTTCCATTGGGTAGGGGAGCCTTGCCAAAGGGAATTGGTTGCGCTGACGCCATAATGGTCTTCGGCGAATCCGAGTTGTTGCATGGTGCCGCTGACATTTTGGGCCAACCTCACAAAGTATGTTTCATGTCCCTCCTCAGCCATCACTAAGGCATGGTCCTGATCGGTACGCATGAGTTGTTCCCCGCGCCCGAGGCTACCCAGTGCAATCCAAGCATAGCCGCACGGTGCTGGGCCGATGGTTTTTTCTGCCAGTCGTAGGGCATTAGCGTATAGTCCGGCATAGAATTGGGTCATCATCTTGAGCAAATAGCCAGTGTTGACGTTGGCACGCACATAATTCAAGCGCAATTGTTCCACTTTTTCGGCCGCCAATTCCAGCTCGCTCGCACTTTGAGCCTTCTCCATCCGCTTCACGATCACCGTCGGATTCAACGCTTGTTCCAATAAAATCTCGTGATCGCTAATGATGCCCACAAGCGGACTATCATCTGTTCCATCTTGGGTCACCACCAGGTGGTGGATACGCTGCTCTACCATGGCCACCATGGCATCGGCGTAACTCAAATCCTCAGCAAAAGTCTTAACCGGTTGCGTCATCATGGTAGATACGGCCGCATGTCGATCAAAGTACTCCGCTCCCAAATACATACGCATGTCTTTGTCGGTGACAATACCCCTTGGAGTACCACATTCGTCCACGAGCACGGCGGCATCGGTTCTCTGGGTAGTCATAGCACGCGCTACCTCAAAGATTGGTGTGTGTGGATGAAGTGCTAAGGCCTTACCGGCAATCAATTTCTGCCGATCTTCACTGATTGGCAAGACAAAGTTGCCTTCTTTGCGCTTCATTAGTCGGCGCAAACTTGTTCCGCTTGGAATGAAATTATCGCTATTGCCTTTCCAGTCGAGTTGGAAAAAATGTGCAGTATCCGGGTTGTTCAATAATCGCGCTCGAGCGAGCTCTACCGGGATGGCGTAGACTAAGGCGTCCTTGCCGTCCAACGGTTTAGCACCAGCCTTATACTGACCTTGTTGAAAAAGACTCCGCAGTCCCAAAAGTTCCCCTTGCTCCACATGGTCGATGAGTACTGAATCGCGCCACAGTGCCACAGTGCCTTTTGCAGCGAAATAGATGAAAGGATGGAGGGTATCCCCATTGTGAAAAAGCCACTGCCCCGGAGCGAGGTAGTGGACTTCTATATTTTCGGCCAATTCCAGAAGAAGCCCACCCTCCATTTCACCAAAAGGTGGGTGGGACTTAAGTTCTTCGGCAACACGTTTGTGTAAGAAATGCTCTTCTGGGGCCATATAGTATCTTTTATCCGCGCAATTTCAACGCATCTTCCTTGATGGTTTCTACTACCGAAGGATCCAAAAGGGTAGAGGTGTCGCCCAAATTGCTGGTATCACCCTCCGCCACTTTTCTCAAGATACGGCGCATAATCTTGCCGGAGCGTGTCTTTGGTAGTCCGGGCACTATTTGGATGACATCTGGTTTTGCGATTGGACCAATTTCTTCCACCAACGTGGCGATAATCTCCTTGCGAACGGCCTCCGCATCGTGGTCACCGCCTTCTAAGATCACGTAGGCGTAGATGCCCTGTCCTTTAATATCATGGGGATAGCCCACAACCGCACTTTCAGTGACCACGCTGCTGGAATTGATGGCGTTTTCAATCTCGGCAGTCCCAAAACGGTGCCCGCTCACGTTAATCACATCGTCCACACGTCCGATAATACGGAACATACCGTCCTCACGTCTTGCACCATCACCAGTGAAGTAGTACCCGTTGTAGTGGCTGAAATAAGTGTTTTTACACCGTTCGTGATCACCGTACGTCGTACGCAACATTGATGGCCAAGGGTGCTTGATACACAAATAGCCTTCTACTCTATCGCCCTCTATTTCTCTGCCTTCACCATCCAGTAACACCGGTTGAATACCGGGTAGGGGAAGACCTGCGAAGGTGGCTCGTTGGGGACTGAGCCCACCCAAACCGGAGATCATAATACCGCCAGTTTCGGTTTGCCACCAGGTATCAACAACGGGGCAGCGTCCTTTGCCCACTTTTTCATGGTACCAGTACCAGGCTTCCGCATTGATGGGTTCGCCCACCGATCCGATGACTTTGAGGCTGTGCAAATTCGCACGGCCTACAAATTCGTCACCCATGGCCATAAGGGCGCGGATGGCTGTTGGTGCAGTATAGAATTGGTTCACCTGATACTTATCTACGACGTCCCAGAAGCGTCCTGCATCCGGGAATGTCGGAACGCCTTCGAACATTATGGTGGTGGCCCCGTTGAGCAGAGGCCCGTAAATGATGTAACTGTGACCGGTGATCCAACCCACGTCGGCCGTACACCAATACACATCACCACGCTCGTACTGGAACACATTTTTGAAGCTGTAGCCGGCGTAGACCATATAACCCCCGCAGGTGTGCACAACTCCCTTAGGCTTGCCTGTTGACCCGGAGGTGTAGAGGATGAAAAGCATATCCTCGGCATCCATAATTTGCGCCGGACAGTAAGAACTGGCTTCAGTACGTGCTTCATGATACCATATATCACGTCCTTCAACCATGGTGACTTCACGACCATCACGCTTCACAACGATTACCGATTCTACCGAAGTACAAGATTCTAACGCCTCATCCACGGTGGTTTTTACGGGCAATGCCTTACTTCCGCGGTACATTCCGTCTGAAGTTAACACCGCTTTACATTGAGAGTCATTGATGCGATCGGCCAAGGCATGCGCTGAGAATCCCGCGAACACAACGCTGTGCACTGCGCCAATACGGGCGCAGGCCAAAACGCCGATGGTCAGCTCAGGAATCATAGGCATGTACACTGCCACGCGATCGCCTTTTTTTATGCCCTGAGCCTTCAAAACATTAGCGAAACGATTGACCTCGGCGTAAAGCTCTTTGTAGGTCATGCGAATTTCTTGTTCTTTCGGGTCATTCGGTTCCCAAATCAAGGCGATATCGTCGCCGTGTTCGGGCAAATGGCGGTCCAGTGCGTTCTGGGTAATGTTCATCTTTCCACCTTGGAACCAATTGATATTTGGTCCGTCAAAATCCCATTCGAGGGTTTTCGTCCACAGATCATGCCAGTGGAAGTTTTGGGCAATCCCATCCCAGAATGCGCCTGGATTTTCGATGGAGGCGGCATAGGCCTCATGATACTTTTCAAAAGAATCGATCTCGTAGAAACTCATAGTAGAAAGATTTAGATTATTCAGATTTTAATAAAATAGCGATCTCATCCAAAATTGTTGGGTCGTCGATCGTTGAAGGCATATTATAAGCCTCGCCGTCGGCAATGGCTCTTAAGGTTTTGCGGAGAATTTTACCACTGCGCGTCTTCGGTAATCGCGGTACGGCGACCACGGATTTTAAACTGGCGATGGCGCCGATCTCATGGCGGATAGCTTCTTTCAGTTCACCTTCGAGCATGCTAAATTCAGGTGCTGCATCGTTCATGATTACCAACGCCATCGGTACCTGGCCTTTGAGCTCATCATGAACACCAAAGCAGGCACACTCACTTACGCCAGGATTAGCGGCAATGATTTCTTCCATTTCTGCGGTACTCAAACGGTGTCCTGCCACGTTGATGACATCGTCTACACGACCGGTGATGAATACATAGCCGTCCCTGTCGCGGTACCCCCCGTCACCGGAGAAATAGTAACCTGGAACTGGCTTGAGGTAGCCGTTTTCGAAGCGTGGAGTATTGTTCCAAAGGTCAGCCAAAGCCCCTGGAGGTAAGGGAAGTTTCACACAAACCAAACCTTCTTCGTTTGGTCCTGCCGGAATTCCGTTTGCATTGATGATCTGAACGTCGTAACCGGGAATGGGGAAGGAGGCAGAACCGGGTTTTACATGATCCGGTCCATAACCGAGGCATTGCCCGAGCATGGGCCAGCCGCTCTCAGTTTGCCACCAATGGTCGATCACTGGTACACCCAAAATCTGCTGTGTCCATTCGAGGGTGTCGGCATCACAACGTTCGCCTGCAAGGAATTGGGCACGGAAATGGCTGAGGTCAAACTCCTTAATGCGATCGCCGTTAGGATCTTCTTTGCGAATGGCGCGAATGGCCGTCGGTGCGGTAAACATGGTCACGACCTTGTGGTCGGCAATAACCCGCCAAAAGGTACCGGCGTCTGGAGTCTTAATCGGCTTACCTTCGAAAAGCACCGTGGTAGCGCCATGAATCAGTGGCGCATAGACGATATAGCTGTGGCCAACGACCCAGCCCACATCAGAAGCCGCCCAGAAGACCTCTCCCGGCTTTATGCCATACACGGTTTCCATACTGTAGCGCAACGCCACGGCATGTCCCCCGTTCTCACGGACAATGCCCTTCGGCAGCCCTGTGGTTCCCGAGGTATATAAAATGTACAGTGGATCATTCGAGCCCACTGCGACGGGATCGACCCAATGCCCACGCTTCACAAAATTGGCCCAAAGTACATCGCGCTCGCCCATTTTTAAGGAACTGGAAATCCCGCGATTGAAGACAATGACTTTTTGAGGTTTATGGTGGGCCAATTCCACCGCCTCGTCCACCAAAGGCTTATAATCAATAACCCGCTGGATTTCAACACCTGCATCGGTCGTAATAATAGCCCGCGGCTTCGCATCATCCATCCGAATGGCCAATTCCCTTGCGGCAAACCCACCGAACACCACACTGTGCACAGCCCCAATACGGGCACAAGCCAACATGGCTATGGCTGCCTGAGGAATCATGCTCATGTAAATAATCACCGTGTGGCCTTTTTCCACCCCCATGTCTTGTAAACCTTTCGCTAAGGCGTTCACTTCCGAGAGCAAATCCACATAGGAAAAGCGCTCGATCATGTTGGTCACAGGGCTGTCATAAATCAATGCAGTTTCTAAACCGCGTCCGGCATTAATATGAGCATCTAAACACAGGGCAGAAGTATTGAGCAAGCCATCTGGGAACCACTGCGAGGCACCATTACTCAAACGTTCTAACGCCTTCGTTGGCGGGCGCATCCAGTCCAGTTTCTGGGCTTCCGTCATCCAAAATCCCTCTGGATCATGAATGCTTTGCTCAAAGGCTTTTAAGTAGGCGGTATTCATGTTATGCATTCTCATTTAATAGGTCCAAAACTCTCAGGCTCAACTGTCGGGTAGAGAAAGGCTTCACGATATAGTCTGACGCACCCAAAGACATCCCCTTTTCGATATCGCTCTGCTTGCTTTTCGCGCTGAGAAATACCACATGGGTCGACTTCCACTGCTCGTTGGATTTAATACGGGTACAGATTTCGTAACCATTGACATCAGGCATGGTAATGTCAAGCAAGACGAGGTCGAAAGAATTCTTTTTTAAGGCCTCAAGTGCTTCAGTTCCGTTGCGGGCTATGCTGACATCGAGCCCTTTGGAGCGCATTAAATATTCGAGGGACATGACAATGTTGGGTTCATCGTCAACAATCAAAATCCGTTTCATAGGCTTGAGGTTTTTTGTGGTAATGTGATGCAGAAAGTTGTAGGGCCTTCTGGTGGGTTCTGTGATAATTCGAGTTGGCCGCCATGTGAGCGTACGATGTTATAACTGATGGCCAGTCCGAGTCCTGTGCCGATTCGTTTTTTCACTGTTTGGTCAGTGCTTTGGTAAAATTTATTGAACAGGTGTGGCACATCATCCGCGGGTACTCCAGGTCCGTCGTCTTCAATACAGATGGTCCAGGCATCAGTTTCTTGGTGGATTCGGAGAGAAATGCGTTCTCGACCGTATTTCAATGCGTTGGAGAAAAGGTTCATGAGAACCTGCTGGATGCGTGCCTCATCCACATCACAATAAGCTACTTCAGGGCCGTCAATCTCAAGTGAGGTTCCTTCGCTGAAGGCCCAAGCGCGCATATTTTCAAGGGTGCGGTCGGCCAATTTTCGTAAGTCCGTGCTTTGATAACTGAGCTGTTGGTTTCCGCTCTCGAACTTCTCAATGTCGAGTACGGTGGTGATTAGGTTGGTCAGTCGTTCGCACTCAGAGATGGCGGCATCAAGGAATTGGTTCTGTAGCTCTTCAGGCATATCCTGATCGTCGCGTATAATCTCAATCTGTGCTCGAATGGCAGTGAGCGGGCTGCGCAACTCGTGCGTAACTGTGTAGAGGAAGTCGTCTTTCAGGCTTCCCATGGCCTGTAATTGGTCATTAGCCATGGTCAATTCCGCCGTGGTGCGTTCTAAAATCTCCGTCTTCTCGCGAAGTGCCACATTCAATCGCTGAGTCGCCTTGGTTTCCTGAATGATGTCCTGAATGTCGAAGGTGTTGATGCTGTCCTCTTCAATCTCTCGGTTCATTACGATACGCGCCGCCACGGGCCCAATGATTTGGGTCAGCAGTCGTTCACTATAGCTGAGCAGATCACCAGGAACTTCGGCAAAAGGCGCGGCTTCCACACGCATGATCGTGTACCGTTTATACAGGGTCTCACTGAGCAATTCCTCTGGTAAATAACGTAGCATCATTTTCTCCAGACGTTCGAAAGTGATGCGGCCAGTTTTGATAGGGCTTTGGTCGTAGCGGTCTCTAGAGATGTTCATGATGTTGAAGAAGATCTCTGCCTGCGTGCGCTCCAGGGGATTCATTGGCAGGACAATACTCAGACCAACCATAAAAACAGTATTGACAAATAGCGACGCAAAAATGATGTTAGACATAGGGCTCCACGTACTGAAAATGTGGAACACATATGCCTGACCAACGTCCGTTGGGGTCCACTGCGGAAGGCCGAAGGCTGCTAACCAGATTAAAAATCCTCCAATAAGCCCTACTAGGACTGCGACCGAGTTCGATTTCCGCCAAAAAAGCGCTCCAAAAAAGCCTGGGGCTAGTTGAGCGATACCGATAAAACTGATCATCCCGATGCTGACCAAAGAACTGCGCTGTTCTACAAAATATGTGTAGTACAAGTAGGCTAGGACGAAGATTAGGACAATAGCCAGGCGGCGCATTAGTAGCGGATTGATGCTTTGTGCAGGCTCCTCTCGGCGTTTGAGGGTGGCGGGAATGAAGAAGTTTGCATTGACCATGTTTCCCAGGGCCGAGGCGCTAACCACAATCATGGAGGTGCTGGCCGCGAGTCCTCCCAAGAATACGAGGCCGGGAAGGAAGCCGATGTTGGAAGCTAGGGCTAGGTTTAGGAAGTGGTAGTCGGGATTACTGTCGCTCGGGAGGTACAGGTTTCCACCTAATGCGATGGGAATGATCCACCAATTCATGAGTAACAAGAAAAGGGGGAGAAGCCACATGGCTGTTTTGATGTCGCGCTCGTTTTTTTGAGATACGGCGGCCATTTGGAATTGGCGTGGCAATAAAATAAAGGTCATGGAACTGATGATCAGCATCCACCACCACTCCTGAGGATCATTGATGACTAGCAAGTTGCTCATGCCTGCGTCCAAGGCGCGCTTGTACAAACTGCCTGCACCACCGAAGAGGCTGCGAATCAAAATCAGTCCGCCCGCAAAAGCGGCTATCATCTTAAAAGCACTTTCAAACCCGATGGCTGCAATGAGTCCCGAACGCTCCTCGGGATCGAATGCGAATCGAACGCCATAGGACAAGGTGAAGATCATCAGGAGAACCGTTGCCGCAATATCGATGTTGACGCGGTCGACCATAATGTCCGACAGTAGCACATTAGCACTCGAGCTGATGGCCTGTATTTGCAAGGCGAGGTAGGGGGTTATGGCCATGACTACCAACAAGGTAACGACTAGCCCCAGTGCCCAATTCCGCCCATATCGCGCGGTGATAAAATCCGACAATGAGGTCAAATGCTGTGTCTTCGAAATTCGACTGACCTTACGGATAATAATCGCCCATAATGGCAAAGAGATGACAGGGCCTAAATAAATGGCTAAAAAGTCCAGACCATGGGTCGCAGCGCGACCGATGGAGCCGTAAAAGGTCCAAGCGGTGCAGTACACGGCAATACCAAGCGCGTAGAAAATGCCACTATGGCGATTAATAAATGCTCGACCACGCAGCTTGCCCCATTGTGCGATGAGAAACAGGGCCGTGATGTAAAGGCCAATGAGGCTGATGATTGTGTAGGCCTTCATTCTCCTTTGGTATTTCGTGAAGCGAAAAACAGGAACGCGACCACACCAATCCAAGTGCCGAACAACACCCACAGTGTGAGTGGGATTCCGTAAATCAGTGATGCTTCGTTGTAGAGCCCGACGAAGGGCATGCTCAGAAGGAGCAGAAGCAGCGCGGATGCAAAGATTCCTATTTGTTCGGATGTTTTCAATGGAGAGCCAATTCCGTTAATCAAAAAATTGAAAACCACCCAGAAGCCGGAGCCGGAGCCGCTAACCTCTGGGTGGAAAACAACTGAGGTATTAGTGTGCTGATGCCTCACCCGCCCCTGAAGGGATACGGATGTGCTCAACGATATCTTGTACTTCTTGTGGAACAGGTGCAGTGAACTTGCTCACAGCGAAGGCTACCACGAAGTTTACCATCATTCCAATGGTACCGAAGCCTTCCGGTGAGATGCCGAACCACCAGTTATCTGGACCAGAAGTCGCTTCATCGCCAATCCAATGCAATTTGAATCGGGCGATGTAATAGATGGTTATCAACAGGCCACTAACCATACCCGAAATCGCTCCTTCTTTGTTCATCGTCTTCGTGAAGATGCCCAATAGGATTGCAGGGAAGAATGATGCCGCAGCCAAACCGAAGGCCAATGCAACTACCGATGCTACGAATCCAGGTGGGTGAATACCGAAGTACCCAGCAACAACCACTGCAATGATCGCAGCGATACGTGCCCACATTAGCTCTTGTTTATCGCTGATGTTCGGTGCAATCTGCTTCTTCAACAAATCGTGCGAGATAGACGTTGAGATCACCAACAACAATCCAGCAGCTGTAGAAAGTGCAGCCGCCAAGCCACCAGCACCCACCAATGCAACTACCCAGTTCGGAAGGTTGGCGATTTCAGGATTCGCAAGTACCATGATATCACGGTCAACTTTGAATTCGTTGGTTTCAGCGTCGGCAACGTACTGTACGATGCCATCACCGTTCTTGTCGTCCCACGAAAGGAGTCCGGTTCTTTCCCAGTTATCAACCCAAGCTGGTAATTCCTCGCGTGGTTGCTCACTAACGGTTTCAATAAGGTTAACGCGAGCAAAAACAGCCACTGCAGGTGCAGTCGTATAGAGGATTGCGATGAACAACAATGCCCAACCTGCGGATTTGCGAGCACCACTCACTTTTGGTGTGGTGAAGAAACGAACAATCACGTGCGGAAGTCCGGCAGTACCTACCATCAAGGCAGCTGTGATGAAGAAGACGTCAATTTTCGATTTGGTTCCTGAGGTGTACTCAGAGAAGCCGAGCTCTCTGTGCAATCCGTCGAGTTTTTCTAGAATTGGCATACCATCATAAGAACCGCCGAATCCTAATTGTGGGATTGGATTACCTGTCATCTGAATAGAGATGAAAATCGCAGGAACCATGAAGGCAAAGATCAGAACACAGTACTGCGCCACCTGCGTGTAAGTAATGCCCTTCATACCACCGAGAACGGCGTAGAAGAATACAATTGCCATACCGATGTATACCCCAGTATTAATATCTACTTCGAGGAACCGTGAGAATACGACACCCACACCGCGCATTTGACCGGCCACGTAGGTGAACGAAACGAACAAGGCGGCAATTACTGCAACCGTGCGCGCCGTATTTGAGTAATAGCGGTCGCCGATGAAATCTGGTACCGTGAACTTTCCGAATTTTCTCAAATAGGGAGCTAGAAGCAAGGCGAGAAGCACATATCCTCCGGTCCATCCCATGAGGAATACAGAACCGTCGTATCCCATGAACGAGATCAAACCCGCCATAGAGATAAAAGAAGCGGCAGACATCCAGTCTGCAGCGGTAGCTAAACCGTTAGCCAGCGGACTAACACCACCACCGGCAACATAAAAGTCTTTTGTCGAACCGGCACGCGACCATATGGCGATACCGATGTAAAGCGCGAACGTAGCGCCTACAAGTATGTAGGTCCAAGTTTGAATATCCATTGTAAAGCTTATTTATTCGTTAACACCGTATTCTGTATCCAATTTGTTCATCTGGCGCACATAGACCCAAATAAGAATCACGAACGTATAGATTGAACCTTGCTGAGCGAACCAAAAGCCCAGTTTGAAACCACCGATTTGGACGGCGTTGAGTTGATCCACGAGAAGGATTCCAAAGACGTAGGAAACCAAGAACCAAATGCCCAAAAGGGACAATACTTTCCGAATGTTCTTCTTCCAGTATTCTTGCATGTTTTTGTTACTCATGAGATTAGTTTTATAAGAATATTACTGCTTGAGCGGTGATCATATTACCGCGTGTTCCATCGGTCTTACCCGTGCTTTTATACTCTAGGGTGAGTTTGCTGTTGTGTCCGTTCAGCAAGATGTTAGCACCTACACCTACGGTATTTGCTGATCCCGCTGCGTCGATGCTCTTCGCTGTGAAGGTTGCATACGGCTGAAGGCGGTAGTTGTCGCTGAAATCAGGCAATACGTACCCTGCTTGAGTGTAGAAAATATTTCCGGTGAATACTTCTTCCGATGAACCTCCGAGTTGGTAGTTTTGACCGAAGTCGTTCATTTGGTACTGCGCATACGCGGTCACAGCACCGCCATTATCGAGGCCTTTTTCCATGAAAACGTCCGCTGCAATGATGTTGACGTTTTGACCAACCAGGTTTCCAGAACCGTCAAGCATTACAGATCCGTTTGCGTGGTTAAAGAATCCAGCCCCAATGTTCAAGACATCTTTAGCACCGAAATAAGATCCCACGAAGAAAGGAAGTTTATTGCTCTCCTGGTCCCAAAGTTGGTAGTTCACATAACCCGCAAAAATGTTGGAAGCAGAAGCTCCAAGGTCGCGACGTCCTGTATATACTGCTTTGTCAGTCGTGGGTGCCAAACCTGCATTCGCATCGATAGAGTTCACAATAGGAGAGTTCCATGCGAATCGGTAGTCGAGTTTGCCGAATTTTCCTTTAGCATATACGCCCATGTGACGAGCGAATTGGTCTGAGGTTCCGATAGTCGCCCATGCATGACGAGCATTGTCTAGGGGAAGGAAGTTCAGTGTACTTTGGTTGTTCAAGCGGCTAATGCCGTTCCAGTAATGTAGACCTGAGCCCACATAAAGATGGTCGTTTACCTTCCATTCACCCCAGGCATCGTGCATGAAGAGCTGAGCCCCCGAGCTCTGGCCAGTAGGGTCCATTTTCGCTGGACTCAAACTGTTTAGACCAAAGTGGGTCAAAATAAGGAAACGATCATTGATCTGTGCGAACATAAGGTAACGAGAGCGACGCAGTGACGGCGTGATCATCGTTGGATTGTTCGCATCCGCTTGAAGCCAGGCTTGATGCCAGGTGATCAACCGGAAGTACTTACTGCCATCTTCGTTCAGGCTCACCTTGAGTCCTGAACCATACGGCGCTGCATTTTTTTGTGCAAACAATCCCGTGAAGGAGAGTGTTAACACTAAAATGACGGCTAGTTTTGTTCT
The DNA here is from genome assembly GCA_041164065.1 of Bacteroidota bacterium. Classification (GTDB taxonomy): domain Bacteria; phylum Bacteroidota; class Bacteroidia; order Flavobacteriales; family Schleiferiaceae; genus UBA10364. The sequence goes on from JBEAQE010000002.1 coordinate 49,295, forward strand.
CATAAAACTGGGTTTTTGGATTAAACGAGTGGGTTACTTGCTACGGTCTCCCTAATCAAATATTCCAAAAACCCTTTTTCTATGAAAATCGGGTATACATTTCAGTAAAGTGGTATAGTTACCCTTTTATTTTTTGTACTGCTATCGACGGAATCGCTCCCACTTAATGAGCATGAATTTGTCTCCTATCTCCGTAATAATCATCCCTGAACCCACGATATTCTTCTTCTCTCCGATATGGGATACGAGTTCTTCGTAGGTCAAGATCTTGTAAGTAGGATGATAGTTTTCATTGTGCTGTGGACGTTTTATTCCATAGGTTTTAATCCAATTCATCACACTGACGTGCGAGATGCCTAGAAGGCGTTCTATTTCACGGTAGCTTACTCCTTCAACGTAGAGCTGAAGAGCTTTGGTGACGTAATAGTCGTCAATTCGCTTTCCTAGTTTTTGTACCGTATAGTAATAGCTACAAGTTTTGCATTTGAAGCGTTGGCGACCTTTAATTACGCCACTTTTGACGTATTCGACGCTTTGGCATTTTGGGCAATGGTGTTCGGCGGACATAATAGGAAATCTAGGCGTGTATAGTATTTTACCAAAACAATAGTAAATTAGCGAAATATAGCTGGTATGCTTTTCGCATCTTGTAATATACAAAAACTGAGTTTTGCCAAAACTGACTTGGGATTCTATTGAAAAATAGCTGTTTAGATAACGTTGCGTTCGCACATATGTAAATAGCATTTTGGTTTGAGGTGCCTAAAACAAGCGCTTAACCTATAGATATATACATCCGGTATGTTAGTGATTTGTCTTCGCCAAGGTCGTGTTATGGCTCAATACTACCGAAGCGAAGTTTTTCGCTCACCGTATTTATTTGCTCTAGAATTTTGAAAAAATCACATTGTTGCTCCGTGCTCAAGACATTTAACAGGACGTTGTTAAACTCTAATACCGCTGCTCGACTTACATTTCTTTTTTCAAGACCTTTGTTCGTGAGTTTGATCAGTACAGAACGTTTGTCTAACGGATGCTTCTCTCGATAGATGAGGCCCTGTTCTTCCATATTTTTGAGCAATCGGCTAAGCGAAGTGCTTTCCATACCCATTTTAGGGCCAAGGGCGGTGGAGGGGGTGCCGTCTTTTATGTCAAGGTTCACAAGTACTTGCCCAATCGACATAGTCAATCCTTCACTAGCAACGATGTCGTTGTACATTTTCGACACGCTCATCCAAGTTTTTCGCAACTGGAAATCGAATGTTTCTTCTGGTTTCATAGGTTCTCAACCTCGAAGATACATCAATATGCTATGCGTGCATAGTAAAACATCTAGTAATCGAGTGCTCGAAGGATTTGCGGGAGGATAAAGTAGACGAAATCTTCATACATGGACTGGAGTGCGGAATTAACGGCCGAATTACTAGAGGCGCTGATGGCCTTCGACTCCAGCCATTGACTGCTCCAGATGCTTTGGTTTTGATCATTCGTTAGGTTATAGCGCACCTGTATGACATGCTTTATCGCAGAGCCGCTCCCAGTAGAGTAGTGCTTACTTTCCACTTTTAATTCAAGGGGTGCCTCTGTGGCCAATTCAAATTTTTTAGCCAATCCAACTTCTAACTCCCGAACCACAGCAAGATCTCCCTTGACCATCAACGGAGTCTTTTCAAATCGAATGATTTCACGCGCTTTGAGCATGCTATTTAGCTGCAACCAGTTTCTTTGTTCCAAAGTCGCGTTTGGCACCACTGTCGTCCAATCGGGCTCCAGAAGCAACTCAGCTCGTTCTTGATCCCCGGTCTTCACGCAGAAAACTGAATTATTGGGTCCAACCTCGAAACTTCCAGACGAGCTTTCCAACTTGAAGCCCATATCCTGCTCACCCTTCCAAGAACTGCGAACACGCACAGTACCCTTAACAGGCTTTGCCAACCCTAAATAGAACAACTGTTCCGGAAAGTTGATTTCGAGTTCTATGTTTTGCTCGAGTTTTTGCAATGTTCCGAACAATTCCTTTGCGATCTGCACCCCATATTCATTGGAGAATTCAAGATGTTCTTCACGCGCTCTTTCTAGTGCCTGAACGAGGAATTGGTAACGCTGTGAAATGCTATATGAATCCTCGGTGCTCACCGCTTGGGCGAGGCTTTTGTTGATCCAAGCGTAGGCCTCGCGCTCGCGCTCGGCTTTGGCCCGTTCGAACCCCTCGAGGTCGAGTTTGTACAAGACGTAATAACGGCCCTCGTGGACTGCACTTTCAACCTGATGGTAATGGCTCAGCTTGAGGGCGGTGTGGCTTTGAACATTGCTCGTGAAAACGCTCGAATAACCGAGTTTGTTTTCCTTTTGGAGGAATTGGCTCGTTTCCGAAACGCTCGAAACCAACTCCTGCGCCATATCACTCAACGCCGCCTCACGTGCGGTATTTTGATATGGAATATTGGGATTTACAAAACTTGAGCCCACACCATAAACGAACTCACGTCCCGCATCAATCGGCTTCGAAGCGATCCATTCCGGTGGTAAATTTTTCTGTACACCACAGCCCGCAAGCACCAAACTTGCCAGCCCAAAAACTAGCATCCGTACTCTTTTATTCATAAGTCTTTTCAATGTAATTCTCCAACGCATCAGATGCTTTACTGGCCAATTCCTCTTGCGCCCGATCGCGCAGAACACCCAATGAATCCAATTTGCGCGGTGCTTTTCTCAATTGGTCCAATTTACGGCGCTCACCTTCATTGGTGTTTCTGTGGTCCGATTTGTGCGCTGTATTTTGAAATTTCCAGCTTCCCGGATACAGCGGGCCCTTACCGGAGAAGTCCACGTAGTGTATGGACTGACGATCATGAAAGTCGAACACGTCGGTATATAAAATCTCAGATGTCGCGCGGTCAACTATATGAACTGAACAGCTGTAGCGTACTTCCGTGCTCTGGCTGTATTCCGTGTAGTATACCTTATTATATCCCACCTTCGTTACGGTTTCACCTTCTTTATTCTTCTCTTTATAGGTATACTGTTCGTACCCTTGGTGACGCTCGCTGGTTTTACGACCCTCATTCTCATAGAAATCGCCCAATTCCAATTTGAAATAAATGTCCGCCGCCAACAGCTCCTCGTTCACCGCGCGCTCATTCGTCCTACCCTCAATAATCGCGCGTTGTTCAACCTCCATGACCTCGATGCTAGAACGATCCAGCAAGGTTAAGAATGGATCCTTCTTCTTTTGAAGATTGCGAATGATTGTGGCACTTAATGCGGTCGCCATGCTCGTGGATTGGGATGCCTGATTGCCTCCGTGAATAATCCCGACACGCACCTGTCCACGTTCAACAGCCTTGTCCATGAGCTGCTTCACCTCAAGTTGATTCGGGTACTTTTGGTGAAGGGGCTCAAGCATAGCATAGGTTGCTCGGTATTTTCGCTGCTCGAAAATGTTCAAAGCCTCACTGTAGACAGGCTCCACTTCTGCAAATTCCAAGAGTGACTGGACGTCTCTATAATCCGGATCAAAATGCGCTATAACTCGAAGATATTTTTCCGCTCGTCCAAAATCCCTGCGCAGAATAAAGGACTTTCCCTTCCCGTAATTATGGTCTAAAAAACTGGTTAATTGCCGTTCATAGTCCCTCTTATACATAGTTTCATAAGGGCTAACATCCATGTAGGGACGGAGGTATTCGGTCCAATTCCGTGCTTCTTCGTACTTGTATACCACCAATGAATCCGCCAACCGTACATTTTCCATCGCACCCGTCAACCGATACTCCGTGTACAATTGCTCCAACAGCGCCGTTCCCTTATTCTGCATGGCGATGACGTACTTAGCCTTATCCGGCCTCCTGTCCAAGGCAAACTTGTACTCCGTTACCGCCTGCTTCAGCATCCCCGTATTTGAGTAACTGTTTCCTTGACGATAGTGGTATTGGGGTCCCTTGCAGGATAAAGCCAAAATGGAAAAGAGGGATAAAGCGAGTATTTTTTTCATGCGGATCGTTCTCGGGTAGGATTGTATATAAACAAAAGCCGTGCCTTAGGCATTAAAGATAGGTAGTCATAACTTTACACCATGAACAATCCCTTGGTTTTACTCTCACCTTCCAAAGGCATGCGCACCGAATCGAAGAACTTCCACGGTGTAGATGCAGTACCATTGGCCTTTCCGGAATTGACCAAAGCAATTGTTGAACACATTCAAGCCTTGAGCGAGCAAGAGCAACAAAAACTCTTCAAAGTGAGTGATGCAATGTTTCCAGACGTTCAAGCGCTCTGGCAAGGTGATACAAATGATTTTATAGATCCGTCCGACGGCATACCTGGCTTATATGCTTATACCGGCGAGGCGTATAAATTTCTTGCCGCAGAGCATTTAAGTCTCCCCGCAGCGAAACGCGCAGAAAACTCATTGGCCATCTTGAGCGCTCTTTATGGCGTTGTTCGACCAGGTATGCACATTATACCCTACCGTTTGGAAATGCAAGGCAAGCTTGGTGTCGGAGCCTATAAAAGTTTACATGCCCTGTGGAAGCAGCTCATCACAGACTACCTCAATGAACTCTCGGTTCCTTTCATTGTGGATGCCATGAGCAGTGAGTACCGCAAGGCGGTGCAATGGAATAGCATTAACATTCCGGTAGTGCACGTGGATTTTCAGCAGTTACGAGGTGGAAAAATTTCTTCAATTTCTGCCTTTGGTAAGCAAGCTCGAGGCACCTTTGCGCGTTGGGTAATGGAGGAAAATGTTCAAACAATTCTGGGACTGGCCTCTTTTAACCTTGACGGGTACAGTTTGGCTGTGCATCAAGACGATAAAATGATATTTTTACGAGAAGAACAATAGCAACTATGCAACATCTCATCAAATCAGGCCTTGTGGCTCTGTTGATCTTTACGGCACCGAAGGCATTTGGCCAACGAAGCACTTCATTTTTGGAATTGGGCGGCTATGGTATGACCCAAAACTACCTTGGTGATGTAAACAACTATGGTCTCAGCGCCTTAGTTGACGAATCACGTTTAGGTTTGGGAGTCCAGCTCAAATACAACACCAATAGCATATTCAGCTATGGTGCCGATGTCAACTTCGGATCCTTGTACAGTCACGATAAACTGCACGGCAACGCGGCACGTAACTATATTGTCGATACCGATGTTCTAAATGTCAACGCCTTTACAAACATTCACTTCAAGCACTTCGGGAAATACCGTCAGTACAATAGCAATACTCCCTTCGTGCATTTGGGTCTCGGAGCCTTGTCCTACACGCCGCACTTGAATACCAATGCACAGTATCCAGCTGAAATTGCTTTGTACCCAGGTACGGGTCATACCTACACGTATGCAATCGGTATGGGATGGCGCATTCGCAGAAACCTAAAGACTTTCTACAACTTAGGACTGTACTATAATGGTTTCGGTGCAAGTAATGTTGAAGGATTTAACTTATCAGAGGGGACCAATTCCCCCGACGGAAGCCTTACCTTTAAGTTCGGAATGAGCCTCGGTTTCTTCGAGCAATAAACTTCGGCACATCATTTGAACCACGTATAGGGCCCGCACTACGCAGGGCCCTTTTTTAGCCTTGGGTGACATGGTGTCGCCTTTGAGGCCCAGAATGCACAGAAAACTGGCTTATGAATCTAGACACATTGTCACTTAGCGATATTGTAAACGAAAGCACGGAATTTATTCCATTGATGACCTCAGACGACGAGGCACAAATTGACGATCAGCATCTACCTGAGCTTCTGCCCATTTTGCCTTTGCGAAATACGGTAATTTTTCCAGGGGTTGTCGCACCGATCTCGGCCGGTCGCGACAAAAGCCTTCGCTTAATCAGTAGCGTAAAAGACGGACACAAGTTCGTCGGAATGATTGCTCAAATCGACCCGAATACAGAAGACCCTAAACAAAACGAAGTTTACACCGTAGGTACCCTAGCTCAAATAGTAAAGAGCTTCAAGTTGCCGGATGGAAACACCACAATCATTATTCAGGGAAAGCGCAGATTCCGTATTTTAGAGTGGGTAGAGACGGAGCCATACAACATGGCAAGGGTAGAGTTTCTTCCTGAATTTGTTCCTGCTGATGGGGACGAGGAGTTCAATATCCTAATGGATTCCATCAAAGATATTTCGGCACGTTTGATACAGGAAAGCCCGAACATCCCTTCAGAGGCTCAGGCGGCTTTAGATAATATCAAATCAAATACTTTCTTGCTCAACTTTATTGCTTCCAACTCTTCGATGAGCATTGAGAAAAAGCAGGAGGTAATTGAGGTGGATAGCTTGAAAGATCGTGCATTAAAGGTTCTTGAAGGGTTGAACCTTGAGCTCCGCATGTTAGAGGTTAAAAACGAGATTCACGACAAAGTGCGTCACGAATTTGACCAGCAGCAGCGTGAATATTTCCTCCATCAGCAAATGAAAACCATTCAAGAGGAATTGGGCGGGGTAAGCAGCGAGACGGAAATCGAAGAAATGCGCCAGAAGGCCAAAGCTAAGAAGTGGGATAGTGCCACGGCAGAACATTTCGATAAAGAAGTTCGTAAACTGCAGCGTTTGAACCCTCAGATGCCTGAGTTCAGCATTCAGAGAAACTACTTGGAATTCATGCTTGACCTTCCTTATGAGAATAAGGGAACGAACAATATCAATCTAAAGACGGCAAAAAAAGTCCTGGATCGTGATCACTATGGACTAGAGAAAGTCAAGGAGCGCATCTTAGAGCATTTAGCGGTACTCAAACTCAAGGGCGATATGAAAAGCCCGATACTCTGTTTGGCAGGCCCTCCCGGGGTTGGTAAAACATCTCTCGGACGAAGCATTGCCGAGGCTTTGGGGCGTCCCTATGTGCGTATGTCGTTAGGTGGTTTGCGCGATGAGGCTGAAATACGTGGTCACCGCAAAACGTACATTGGCGCTATGCCTGGTCGATTATTGCAAAACATGAAAAAGGCAGGCTCTAACGACCCCGTATTCATACTCGATGAGATAGATAAATTAAGTTACGGTACAGGGGGAGATCCTTCATCCGCAATGTTGGAGGTCTTAGATCCAGAGCAGAATAATAGCTTCTACGATAACTATCTTGAGATGGGCTATGACCTAAGCAAGGTATTCTTTATTGCTACTGCCAATAACCTGCAGAATATTCAACCTGCCCTTTTGGATCGCATGGAGATTATCTATGTGTCGGGTTATACAACCGAGGAAAAAGTAGAAATCGCAAAGCGTCATTTGGTTCCGAAGCAAATTGAGAATCACGGTCTTGAAAAAGATGTTTTTGCTATTGGCAAGCCTCAGATTAGATCTGTCATTGAGGGTTATACGCGCGAAAGTGGGGTGAGAACTCTCGATAAGCGTATTGCAAAACTTATTCGCAATACGGCAATGAAAATTGCGATGGAGGAGTGGGAGAGCCACAGTATGACGGGTGAAGAGATCCACGAGATCCTTGGTCCCTCGAGAGATCCTGATGAGTACGAGGGCAATGAGGTTGCGGGTGTTGTTACGGGATTGGCCTGGACCCCCGTCGGCGGTGATATTCTTTTCATTGAATCTTCTTTAGCACCAGGAAATGGTCGTGTTACGGTCACCGGTAATCTCGGGGAGGTCATGAAAGAGAGTGCAACCATAGCTTTGGCTTATTTGAAAAGCAATGCCGATAAGGTGGGTATTGATCCTAAGTTGTTCAATGCATATGATATTTATATTCACGTGCCACAAGGGGCCATTCCTAAGGACGGGCCGAGTGCAGGAATTACTTTGCTCACGGCGCTAACCAGTTTGTTTACTCAACGTCGAGTTGCTCCAAAATTGGCCATGACCGGGGAGATCACACTTCGCGGAAAGGTACTTCCAGTAGGAGGGATAAAGGAAAAGCTCCTAGCGGCAAAGCGTGCAAAAGTAAAAACCATCATCTTGTGCGAGGATAACCGTCAAGATGTTGAGGACATCGAAGAACACTACTTGAAGGGGATGACTTTCCACTATGTGAGTACGATGGGACAGGTGTTGGATTTAGCTATCTTAGAGACCAAAGTCAAAGGGGCGAAAGTGCTCGAGCCGCGCCCAGAAAAGAAAGCTTGATTCGATTCATTGTCATAGCATTACTTTGGTGTACTGCCGCCCTGGGTCAGAGCGGTGCTAATGGGGTATTTACCTTTCTCGACAGATCCGCTTTTGCGGGTACCGCGGCCTTAGGTAATATGTCTTTCGTGAATCCGGGCGCTTCGAGTGCCTATGCCGTCCAGAATCCGATTTTACTCGTCGATAGTACGTTGGGCCAATTGGAATTCTCTACGGGAGGCGTTGGCGCAGGTGTACGTACACTGCAGTCGAGCTATGGTTTTAAAATGGGAGGTAGGCCTTTTATTGCCTTCGTTCAAAGTGTTCAATACGGGACTTTTGATGGTACTGACATCTGGGGTACTGCCGCGGGAACCTTTGCCGCAAGTGACGTAGCTTTAGGTTTGGGGACTACACTTTACACGTTGGGACCCGTGAATTTCGGAATGAACCTCAAAGTGGTCAATGGATCATACGAGAGTTATCAGAGTTGGGCTGCTACGACGGATCTTGTCGCCATGTATAAGGCGGAAGGTCGGCCGGACGTTGCGATTATGCTACGCAACTTCGGAACGCAATTGACGACTTTCTCTGGAAATAAAGAGCCTTTACCCCTGGATGTGGTCTTGGCCGTTGGTGATAAATTAGAACACGCACCCCTGCGTTGGACATTAGTGCTCGACAGGCTACAACAACCCATGTTAGGCTATGATGATCCGAATACGCAAACTGTTGATCCCTTGACGGGCCAGGTTGTTCAAGGGGAGCAAAGCGTATTGAATTTGATGCTCAGGCATTTTGGCGGGGCGTTGGAGTTGATGCCCACGGAACGATTGCATTTATTGATGGGCTATTGTTTTCGCCGTCAGTTCGAGTTGGCCCTTCCGGAGCGTCGAACCTCTGGTGGTTTCTCAGGTGGGGTAGCATTGTACTTCTCTAAATTTCAGCTCCACTTTGCACACGAGCTTCGCTCAGTAGCCGGACGTGCCAATACCCTATCTTTGACTTTGAATCTTTAACGTATACCATGCCAAAACCACTTACCATAGCTATCGACGGTCACAGTTCGACTGGAAAAAGCACACTTGCTAAACAATTGGCAGCACGACTTGGATACATCTATGTCGATTCAGGTGCGATGTACCGCGCTGTAGCGTTGAATGCATTGCGCAATGGTTGGGTAAGTAAGGCGGACGGGTGTGATGCGGATGTGATCAATGCGAATGTTGAAAATCTCCAAATATCCTTTGTTCGTGATGCTCTAGGAATCAATGCAACGCATTTAAACGGTGAGCGTGTAGAAGAAGCTATTCGCGAGATGGAAGTGAGCCACGTTGTTAGCCATGTTGCTAAACTCGGCCCGGTACGCCGTTACCTTGTTCGTCTTCAACAGGCTATGGGGGAGAATGGCGGTGTTGTCATGGATGGTCGGGATATTGGTACGGTGGTTTTTCCCAAGGCTGAATTGAAGATATTTATGACCGCCAGTGATCAGGTACGAGCGCAACGTCGCACGGACGAGCTCGCCGCCAAGGGAATGAACGGATCTTTCAAAGAAGTCCTAGATAATTTGAAAGCGCGTGATAAAGCCGATATGGAACGTGCCGACAGTCCATTACTCGCGGCAGGAGATGCGCGAACTCTAGACAATAGCCATATGAGTCGTGAAGAACAGTTTGATTTGGTTCTTCAGTGGGTGGGGGAGTTACAGAAAAAGTAGCTGTTTTTTAGCGAGTCGCTAAGACAGTCTTACCTCCTTTAACCACATCACCTTCCTTGACCTCAATCTTTGCGTCTAAAGGTAGGAACAGGTCTACTCGTGATCCAAACTTAATGAAGCCAAACTCGCTGCCTTGAGCTGCTAGATCTCCTGCTTTGCTGTACATCACGATACGACGTGCTAATGCACCGGCAATCTGACGGAATACTACTTTGCCCCAAACATCGTTTTCTACGGCCACGGTTGTGCGTTCGTTCAAGGTTGAGCTTTTCGGGTGCCATGCCACTAGGAATTTTCCGTCGTGGTGTATTGCGTCGGTCACTTTTCCGCCTAGAGGATAACGGTTTACGTGCACATTAAACGGGCTCATGAAGATAGACATCTGTATGGCCTTGCCTTTTAGGATTTCTTCTTCGTAGACTTCCTGAATGGTAACCACTTTTCCGTCTGCAGGGCAAATGATACCATTGGGATTTACCTGGATAATACGTTTTGGGTTGCGGAAGAATTGGAGCACAATGCCATACAGCACGGAACTGATGGCAAGGGTTAGGATTTGAAGGAATTGGCTTTCAAAAAAATATTGAACTAAAGCATTGATGATGAACAACGCTGCGAATGAAACGATAAGAGTTCCTTTGCCTTCTCTATGAATTACCATAACCAGTATGAATGAATGAGTAATGCGACGGGTGCCGCGATAATGAAACTGTCAAGGCGGTCTAAGGCGCCACCATGCCCTGGGAGGAAGATCCCAGAATCTTTAATGCCGGCTTCTCTTTTGAGTGCACTCGCTACTAGATCGCCTAAAGGTGCACAGATGGATACGGCCAATCCTATGGCCAACCCATGAGCGGTGCTTACATCTGCTGTGTAGGGATTCAGAAAATAGGCTACGATGAGCGTACCTGCTACTCCGCCGATGGCACCTTCGATGGTCTTTTTAGGACTCAATTCTGGAGCCAACGCTCTTTTTCCAAAAGCTCGCCCCGCGAAATAAGCTAAGGTGTCTGATGACCAAATCAGGAACAATGCAAACAATAACACATTACTGTTCGTGCTGCTTTCTTGTACGAGGAATACCATTGGCGTCCAAATATAGGCTACGGTGAACAGTCCATTTCGAACATTCAACCCTGGTCGAGAGCTTCGTAAAGCGGCGAAGGCTAATAGGACGGCAAACGTTATGCTCGATGCGATTAAAACCTGGGGTTCTCCCCATCCGTTCAAGCCGAAAACGGCTAAGCTAACACTGGCCAAAGCCAACAACAAGGCTCGGGTATCCAGCGCTACCATTTTAGCGGTTTCGTTAAGTAGTAAAAGGGTGAAACCTGCCAGGACAAGTGGGGCGTATTGATCTGCCCAGCCAAAAAGTCCAATCATGGACGCTCCATATAGGAGTCCGAAAATGACACGCTTTCCCATCAAACTTCGTCTTCAATCAAGATGAGCATTACCGTACGTCCCTTATTCGGATCGGCGGCGGCCAATTCCACTGCTTGATCGTGAGGTGCACGAATAACACTAATATTCGATGGTCTATTGTCTCTGTATTTTTGATTTATCGCGGTCATACCGTCACGAAGGTTGGGCACAATCTGACTGGTATTCGCGATGATAACATGATTCTTAGGTAAGTCCCCAAGGCGTCTACCGCCCGTGTGGTGAGAATGAATCATGATGCCGCCATTAAATGCAATCAAGGCCTCACAACTGCTCAAAACAGCATTGTACTGGCCATCGTTCTCAAAGGAAGTGGGGACACGTACGGCGTTTTTTACAGAGGCCAGTTCAGGACTTGAGATGAACAAGCCCGTTAATTTCATTTCCGAAGCATAGTGTTCGATGACCGCATGTGCCTCAGCTTCTGAGGTGCAATACATGAAATTACCCCCGCCAGCAGTGAATTGACCTACAAACTGAACATCAAGCGGTTGGGGTTCTTCCGGTGCGAACTTACCGGCAATGTCTACCGATGAAGTTTGCTCGCTTTTACCGCTGAAAGTTTGTTTAAGTTTTGAGAATATGCCCATGGCTTGCAATTGCTGCTATTTATCAAAAATAATACGCTCAGCCGAATCTGCACAGAATCTTAAAAAAGCTGTGAACAAAAAAACCAACCCCGAGGGGTTGGTTTTGATGCTTAGTGTATTTCAAATAGTCGAACTATTCCTCAGTTGACTCCTCAGTTACCGAAGCTTCATCCGAAACAGGAACCTCTTCAGTGGTCTCTTTTTCCTTGTCCCAAGGACGAGGACCAAAGATTTCTTCCACGTTATCCTTAAAAATGACCTCCTTGTCGAGCAGGAGCTGGGCCAATTGATCAAGCTTATCCCTGTTGTCTTCCAACAATTTGATGGCTCTATCATATTGCCCTTCAATAATGCTCGAAATCTCTTTGTCGATGACCTCGGCAGTACGCTCAGAATAGGGCTTGGTCATATTGTACTCACTCTGACCTTGACTGTCGTAGTAAGTAATGTTGCCCAATTCCTCATTCAAGCCGTAGACGGTTACCATAGCTCGTGCCTGCTTCGTAACTTTTTCTAAATCACTCAGCGCCCCCGTCGAGATTTCATCAAAAACCACCTTTTCAGCCGCACGACCACCCATGGTAGCACACATTTCATCCAACATTTGACCGGATGTCGTGATTTGACGTTCTTCTGGCAAGTACCAAGCAGCGCCCAACGAGCGTCCGCGAGGAACGATAGTGACTTTCACCAACGGCGCAGCATGCTCAAGCAGCCAGCTCACCGCGGCATGTCCTGCTTCGTGATAGGCGATTACTTTCTTCTCGGCTGGAGTGATGATTTTCGTCTTTTTCTCTAAACCTCCAACAATGCGGTCAACGGCATCGAGAAAATCCTGTTTACCAACCACCTTTTTCTCCTTGCGAGCTGCGATCAATGCGGCCTCATTACACACATTGGCGATATCGGCGCCTGAGAATCCTGGCGTTTGTTTGCTGAGCAATTCAATATCGACGGTATCATCAATCTTGATGTTTTTAAGGTGCACTTTGAAAATAGCTTCTCGTTCGTGCAACTCAGGTAAGTCGACATAAATGATACGGTCGAAACGACCGGCTCTCATCAAAGCGCGGTCCAAAATGTCTGCACGGTTTGTGGCAGCCATAACGATCACATGTTCATTGGTTCCGAAACCATCCATTTCCGTGAGAAGCTGGTTCAAGGTGTTCTCGCGTTCATCATTTCCCCCTGAAAAGTTCGATTTTCCACGAGCACGTCCAATAGCATCGATTTCATCAATAAAAATGATACACGGAGATTTTTCTTTGGCTTGCTTGAATAAATCTCGAACACGCGAAGCACCAACACCGACAAACATTTCTACGAAATCAGAACCACTGAGCGAGAAGAATGGAACCTTTGCCTCTCCAGCCACAGCCTTAGCAAGCAATGTCTTACCAGTTCCGGGAGGGCCTGAAAGCATTACGCCTTTAGGTATGCGGCCACCTAGGTCGGTGTATTTTTTTGGGTTTTTTAAGAAATCCACGATTTCTAGGACTTCTTCTTTTGCACCGGTCATTCCTGCCACATTCTCGAACGTGGTTTTTACCTCGGTATCCCTGTCAAACACCTTAGCTTTGGATTTACCGATATTAAAGATTTGTGAGCCACCGGCGCCTCCGGCACCGCCACCTCCCATACGACGCATCAAGAACAACCATACGGCAATCATCAAAACCAACGGAAGAATCCAGGAAATGATGTCGGCTAGAAAGTTGTCCTGCGTTTCATAGGTTATTTGAATTTGTTTGGCCTCACTGTGATTTTCATAAAAGCTATTAAGACGATCTTGAAAAGTGCTTTCAGGCATCTCGAAGGTGTAGTGAGGGCCAGGGTTCACGGCATCACTCAGGTTAGAGTGCTTAACATCGTCATATCGCTCGCTGCTTTGCAAGCTTTCTTCTTTGATGTAAACTTGAACCTTGCGATCATTGATTATCTTGACCTTTTCTACATCACCTGATTCTAAGTACGATTCAAATTGCTGGTAGCTTGTCTCTTTTGCACTAAAGGACATCGCAGAAAAGATCTGCATGCCGATGAACAATGCGAATACAATGGCGTAAATCCAATAAAAATTGAACGAACCTCCTTTTTTCGGGCTATTCGGTTTATTGGTACCGTTGTTCTTCGCAAACTGCTCTTTGAGCTTGTCGATTTGTTTTTTGTTAGGTTGATCAGCCATAGTGTTGACTACAAGTTTTCGATTTGAGTGACTTCTGCATCACCCCATAGACTTTCGAGATCATAGAATTCGCGAATCCCTTTTTGGAAGATGTGAACTACAGCGTTCACGTAGTCCATGAGGACCCACTCTGAATTGTCTTTTCCTTCCACGTGCCAAGGTCTCTCGTTGAGGTTCTCTCGAACGACCTTGTGAACACTGTCGGCTAGGGCGTTGACCTGTGTGTTTGAATTTCCTTCCGCGATGATAAAGAAATCGGTTACCGTGTTTTCCAACTCGCGTAAATCCAATATGGTAATGTTTTCGCCTTTTACCTCCTGTAATCCATCGATGATGAATTTCTTTAATAGTTCAGAAGAAGCTTCTGGTTTTGTATGCATCTTAGCGTATTTGCCGTTAATTTACCAAAACTAATGCCAAGAGTTTGCTTTACCCATTAATGTAGGCAAAATGTCACGCGATCCCCTGATTATTCATCATAAGTGCGTCTCAAGTACTCAAGATTCTATTAAAAAACTCTTGGAAGAGATGCCTGACCTGCCAACCTTTAGTGCCGTTATTGCCGAAACACAAAGTAACGGGAGGGGTAGGAGCGTGTCAAAGTGGCACGACTCACCCGGACAGAGCGCGCTGATGAGCGTTTTTGTCCGTTGGTCCGATCCGGTGAAGCACAGTTTCGACGTGAATGCTTGGGTTTGTACGAGACTTTCTGAGTTTTTTCCATCCAGTGTTGAGTTCAAATGGCCCAATGATTTGATGGTGGCCAATAAGAAATTAGGCGGAATGCTTATTGAGAACCATTGGGGAAGCTCGGGTATTCGTTCCAGTATAATTGGCCTTGGAATAAATGTTCACCAAGCCCCGGGATATCTGCGCAGATCGGCTTTTCTCGATCAACTGGTTGATGATCGATTTATTGAGGTTCAGTTGGAAGGAATATTTACACCGCTCAATGTCTGCGTGGGGATTCTAAACCAATTCCAAAAACACAACCCTAAAATAAGTGCTCCTGTTGCGCTGCGTTCCAGGTATGAGGGTTTGCTTTGGGGCAAAGACGATTGGCGGGTTTATGAAAGTAATACAGACCGATTTGAGGCCAAGGTTAAGGGTGTTGACGGGGAAGGACGTTTGATACTCCTGACTCGAGATTTCGCCGAACACACCTACGGAATGGATGAAGTACGTTGGGTCAACCCTTACAAGGACTAACCCAACGTCCGTTCAAAAATTTATTGTCCCCAAGTATCAGGACTCTGACGCCAATCTTGGAGCAATTGGGCCTGTGCATCCGTAATATATCCTGAGTTTTGTGCTTGCAATAGCAAGTGATGGTAATCACTTAGCGTATGGAGACGAACATTTGCTTTTTCAAAGTTCTCTGTGCTCAATGGGAAACCATAAGTAAAGATGCCCATCATACCCATAACATGAGCGCCTGCTTCTTTTAAGGCTTCGACTGCTTTCAAAGAGGAGCCTCCGGTAGAGATTAAATCTTCGATAACCACCACACGTTGTCCGGATTCAAGGAAACCTTCAACCTGGTTCTGGCGTCCGTGGCCTTTAGCTTTGTCTCTAACATAAACGAACGGAAGGCCCATGTATTCTGCGACCAAGGCACCGATTGCAATGGCTCCAGTGGCTACTCCAGCGATAACATCGGGTTTTCCGTAAACCTCTTCAATTTGCTTCGCAAACTCGATTTTCAGAAAAGTTCTGATCGTCGGAAAGCTCAGTGTGAGGCGGTTATCACAATAAATTGGACTTTTCCAACCACTTGCCCATGTAAAAGGAGCCTCAGGTTGTAATTTGATTGCTTTAATTTGCAGTAAACTCTCAGCAGTTTTGAGAGCAATATCTTGGTTCAAAATCATGGTGCAAAATTACGCCAAAGTTTTCATTAGCGCTTCGGTTTTAATACCAATTCCTGGTATTGAAGCGCCTGAGTTTATCAACAGCTTATCCACGGTTAAGCGCGTTAAAAACTGGTTGTTAGATCGTTACGAGCTCAAAGATGCCTTGGAAGTTCGAATTGGTATAGACCACCCGTTTTGGGATTTATTTCTAACCCTACATAAACATATCATTGCTGGCGGGGGCTGGGTTAAGAATCCAGAAGGGAAGCTGCTGATCATCGAGCGAAAAGGGAAATTGGACATGCCGAAGGGGAAATTGGAGAAAAATGAGCCAATCGACCTTTGCGCTATTCGTGAGGTCGAGGAGGAGTGCCAATTACCAGGCTGCACAATAGTCGGACCCGCAGTGAAGACCTACCATTGTTACAAGGAGAATGGTGGGATGATTTTAAAAACTACCTATTGGTATCCGATGAGTCATCCAGGTAAAGACGACCTCAAGCCTCAAAAAGAGGAGGGAATCAGTGATGTGTATTGGGCCTCACCTAAAAAATTGGCTAAGCGCAAAAAGAAAATGCCTTGCTATAATAGTATTGAAGCCGCATTCAAACGCTTCATAGAGGAGGGCAGGCTTTATTAGACCCTAAGGGCGCACCGCGTTAGGCACAAACTCTTCGAATCGACCGCCGTTGTTGTATACGTCTCGAACAATGCTCGAGCTGATATACGCATGGCTGGCACTAGTCAATAAAAAGACCGTTTCTAGAGTGGGGCACATTTGTCGGTTTGCTTGAGCAATGGCCTTCTCGAATTCAAAGTCTGCAGGGTTTCTCAATCCGCGCAGCAGGAAATTGGCTCCTTGATTTTTTGCAAATTCTACCGTCAATCCGCCGTAGGTGATTACTTTGATTTTAGGTTCGTTCGCATAGGTTTCCTCGATCCATTTTTTTCGCATCTCCAGTGGGAAGAGATACTTTTTCTGAGAGTTCTCCCCAATGGCAATCTGGATTTCGTCGAAAAGCGGTAAGGCGCGATCGATGATATCAACATGCCCTAATGTAATGGGGTCAAAAGAGCCGGGAAAGAGTGCGATTTTCTTTGACATAGGCCGTAAATTAACGATTCTTTCTCGTCTTGTGTGCGGCGATGTGCTCCTTCGCACCTAAGGCAAGAATATTGCTTAGGGACCAATTCCTATAACGCACCTGTTGTGGAATAATGCTGGCTGGGCTCATTCCCGGGATGCTATTGATTTCGATCAAGACGGGTTCATTGTCCTTGTTAACTATGAAATCTAAACGAACGATCCCGCGAAGCTCAAGTCTCTCATAGATTGCGGTGCTGAGGTTTTCGATTTCTTTTGAGACTTCAGGCGCAATTCGGGCGGGAGTGATTTCTTGGCTCTTGCCGTCGTATTTGGCTTGGTAGTCAAAAAAAGCACTTTCAGTGGGCACTATTTCTGTAATAGCGATTGCCTGAGCTCGTGTGCGATCTAATTTTGTATTGTGCTCCAAATCGTAGGCTAAAGAGACCACTCCACAACCTACCTCGGTGCCGATGACACCTTCTTCCACAACAATCTCATGATCTTCCTTCAAGGCTTCAGCGAAGGCCGCAGGCAGTTCCTCAAGGCGCTCGATACGACTGACCCCAAAAGATGATCCGCTTCGGTTGGGTTTGACGAACAAGGGGAAATTCCAGGATTTAAAATGGTCCAATTCTGGTATTTCAGTGAATGACGCCCCCTTTGGTACGCGATATCCCATGTCGCGAAGGAAAGCATTACATTTAGCTTTGTTGAATGTAAGTGCACTTTCGAAAGTACTGCAAGTGCTGTGCGGCAACCCAAATACCTCCAACATGCCGCTGATATGGCCGTCCTCACCGGGTGTGCCGTGGATGCTGTTGAAGACATAATCCACCTCGAGGTCCGTCAGCTTAACTTTTTCCTCGTTTACATAGAATCCTTCTTTGCGGAGTTCAACGAAGATAACCTTCATTCCCGCTTCGATGAATGCGGCCTCTGCCGTCCGGCCAGAGGCTAGGCTGATGTTGTATTCGGAGGAATACCCACCCGCCAATATCGCAACAGTGATTTCAGCATGTTCCATACGTGTAAATGTATGGTATCTTTACCACCATGAAGCAGTGGATCCAATTCATTTTCTCCAAGGTATTTGTCAAAACATTGGCTATAGGAGTATTTGCCGTTATTGTAACCGGAGTAGTAGTGTTGTTTTGGTTGAACAGAACTACCAATCATGGAAACTACATTACCGTACCGGATTTAGAATTGATGAGTTTGACCGAGGCTGCCGATGCCCTTGAGGCTGTTGGCTTGAGCTACGAGGTTATTGACTCAACGCATTACGTTCCAAAAGTCCCTAAAGGAGCGATCATTGAACAATTTCCTGCTGCATTGGCGGAGGTGAAATTGGGGCGTAAAATTATGCTGAGTACCAATCCTTCGCGCATCCCAAGGTTTCCGCTGCCGACTTACAAGGACCAACTCGTGTCCTATGTTCGTTCGAAGTTTTTAGCGAAAGGATTTGCCATTGATAGTATTGTGGTAGTTCCGGATTTGAGCCACGACCTGGTGTTGAATGTGTTTGATTCTAAGGGTAGAGTGGCTATCGAACAGAAATCATATGAGGCGGGCAGTCGTTTTGTTCTTCATGTAAGTGGTGGGCAGAATGGGCGTCAGACAACCCTTCCTGATTTGGTGGGATTGACTTTTGACAAAGCTGAACAGGCCCTTTTGACATATAGCCTTTCGAAAGGAGCGGTGGTATTTACCGGTGAAATAATAGATACTCCTGGAGCGTTTATTATGCGACAATCTCCTGAATTTGAATTGGACCGTCAACTTCCAGCGGGCAGCAGTGTGGACCTTTGGTTAGTCTCGGATTCTACGCTTGTGCCTAGACGTGAATTCGACGGAGATACAACACAATTTTAAATGT
Source organism: Bacteroidota bacterium (assembly GCA_041164065.1). GTDB lineage: Bacteria > Bacteroidota > Bacteroidia > Flavobacteriales > Schleiferiaceae > UBA10364. Next base: position 68,124 of record JBEAQE010000002.1, read on the forward strand.
CGATATTTCAGCAATACTTCGGAGCACTTTTAGCGGTGCTCACTTTTACATTACCCACCTACGGACAGGTTCACGAAAGTGTCTTTGGTCTTTCACCAGCACAGGCTTTATCCATGCCGGAGACCACGGATACATTGGGGTTGCCTTTCGCGGATGACTTCTCATATCCCAGCCATATGCCTACCCCGGCTCTTTGGCGCGACCGCAAGGTTTGGGTGAACGACGCCATGGCCATTGGTCAAAACAGTATCGGCGTGGCAACTTTCGACGGATTGAATGAGTACGGCATGCCCTACAAGCAAGGAGGATTGAGCACCGACAGCATGACAGACGTTTTAACTTCGGCCTACCTCGACCTCTCCGGTAAGTCAAATGTTTGGCTCTCCTTCCAATTCCAGCAAGCAGGCCGCGGCGAAGCCCCCACAGCCAACGATAGCCTAGTCGTTCAGTTCTATTCACCAGTAACCGCTACTTGGACCAGCGTGTGGAGTACCGCAGGCACGGGTGCCGGCACACCTTTTCGCACGGCTATGGTTCCCGTTGTTGGACAGGCCTACTACCAAAGAGGAATGGCCTTCCGCATCGCGAGTTATGGTGCGGCTGGCGGTGCGTATGACACATGGAACATTGACTACGTTCAGCTCGATGCAGATAGAAACGCATCCGATTCCATCATAACGGAGCCGGCCATGAGTTTGCCTCATCCACTGATCATCGGCAATGGTCTTTACACCAGCTGGCCGTGGTGGTTGAGTATGAGCAACATACTCGCAAATCGTCCTGACGACTTAAAATTCACCTACCGCCGCCTCGGGGTTATACCTCCTGGAGGTTGGAGTTTGAATATGGGGCGCTACACTTGGCGAGAAAACGGCCAGCTCATTGCCTCTCAAACCAATGTTCCGGTCATCACCTCGACCCAACACAATGTTGATTTGAACTTTACGGTTAATGTTCCTGCGAGCGCTTTAGTATTGCCTTCGGGCCCTACGACAGTAGAGACCAAAGTTTGGTACGACGGTTCAGCTGCCGGTTTCCGAAGCAATGATACCGTTCGAGGCACGCTCGAACTCGATAATTATTTGGCATTGGATGACAATACTGCGGAACGGGCTTATGCCGTTCAAAATGTGACAGGAGGTCGTGTGGCACAGAAATTTAGAGTTGATGGCTTGGGCGGAAATGATTCTTTGAAAGGAGTTCTGTTCTCTTTTGTCCAGGCAGGAGCACCTTATAAAGGAACCTTTAGGCTTGCAGTCTGGGCCTCGGCGGATACAATGGATGCCCCAGGGGATCGTATTTATTTGAGCGACAGTGCCTACGAAGTGAATTATGGATGGGACCGTGGCGATTGGATTCCTTACGAGTTAGATAGTGCCGTGGATTTGAGCAGCCATTCTTACGTATGGGTGGGATATGTCTGTAGCTCTGCTACTCCGATGTACGTGGGGTTGGATGTTGAGCGCGAGCTGCCTACGTCTTTGCCGAGATATTATGGTGACGGGTTCAATTGGTACCCGAGTTTGGAGTCGGGAACCATGCTGATGCGCCCCTACTTTAGATACAGTCCAGCTGATATGGGAACACGTGATACGGACGCCCTTACTACAGTTAAAATTTTACCCAATCCGGCACGAGACCAGTTCTTCGTTATCGGGGCCGTGAGTGGAAGCATTGTGGTCAGCGATATGCAGGGCCGCAAGTTTTATGAAGTCAATAATGCGTCGGATAATCATAGCATATCGGTTGAGCAGTGGCCTGCTGGTTTGTATGTGGTGAGGGTGCAGCGCGGGCAGAATTGGTCCGTAGAAAAAATCATGGTGCAATGATGCGATCAGGAAAAATAGAGGACCAGGATCAGAGCGACGAGCTGTTCGTTCACCATCGTTTTGAGGCTGAGGCTGGTCAGAAAGCGCTTCGCGTCGATAAGTTCTTATTCAATTTTTTACACGATACCTCCCGGAGCCGAATTCAAAAAGCAGCGGATGCCGGTGCTATTCACGTCAATGAGGTACCTGTAAAGAGTAATTATAAGGTTAAACCAGGGGATGTGGTAGAGATCGTGATGAACGAGCCGCCACACGAGTTTGAGGTCATTCCTCAAGAAATACCTCTAGACATTCGTTTCCGCGATGACCAGCTCATGGTCATTAACAAGCAGGCCGGTCTCGTTTGTCATCCCGGCCACGGGAACCATGACGGCACCTTGGTTAATGCACTAGCCTACATCACTGAAAACTTGCCGGTCGGTAAGGACGGAGAGGAGCGTCCGGGTCTGGTACATCGCCTTGACAAAAACACTACGGGGATCATGGTCGTTGCCAGCTCAGAATATGCGCTTACTCATTTGTCTAAGCAGTTTTTTGATCGCACTACCCAACGTGAATATGTGGCCATTGTTTGGGGAAATGTTGAAGAGGATGAAGGGACCATTGAAGGCAATATTGGACGCAGTTTGAAAGACCGTCTGCAAATGGATATTTTTCCAAACGGTGAGCATGGTAAGCATGCGGTGACCCACTACAAAGTCCTCCAGCGATTCGGATACATCACGGTAGTAAGCTGTAAACTCGAGACGGGTCGAACGCATCAAATTCGCGTACACATGAAATACCTCGGCCATCCGCTTTTCAATGATGAGCGATATGGCGGCGATAAGATTCTAAAGGGTACAACCTTTACTAAATACAAGCAATTCATTCAGAATTGTTTCAAAGAATGTCCTCGTCATGCGCTGCACGCGCGAAGCCTTGGGTTTACCCATCCAACGACGGGAGAGTTCATGACCTTTGAGAGTGATCTGCCTCACGACATGATGGAGGTAATTCGTAAATTTGAGGTATACACGAGTTCTCAAACCACGGAATAATATGAAACGCAGTGTCTTTGCCGTAGCACTTATATGGTTGTTCGCCGCCGCAAGTTGTGGCCCTGACGAACCGACTCATCTGGCTACACCATTGACGCTAGACTATCCCGACCATTTTGTGGAACCCACGATTCCCTCGGATAATGAAATGACCGTAGAAGGTGTCAAGCTCGGACGTCATTTGTTCTTCGACGAACGCCTTTCTGGTAATAACACACAAAGTTGCGGCAGCTGTCATCTGCAAGAAAGCAACTTCGCAGAGTACACTCGCTTCAGTACCGGGATTGATGGCATAGAAGGGACGATGAATGCGATGACTTTGACCAACCTTGCTTGGCAAGAGTTCTTCTTTTGGAATGGTCGTGCAAGCAGTTTGGAGGAGCAGGTCTTGGAGCCTGTGGAGAATCCGATCGAAATGCATGAAACGTGGACGAATGTTATCGCTAAACTTGAGCAGGATCCGGAATATGTCGGGATGTTTGAGGACGCCTTTGGCCCCGAAGCCCTGACTAAAGAGAATGCGGCGAAAGCTATGGCCCAATTCATTCGCACGCTAGTGAGCGGAAATAGCCCCTTCGATCAGTATTTGCAGGGGACGTACACACTCTCTGAGAGTGAGGCCTTGGGGATGGAAATTTTCAACAACGAACGCGGCGACTGTTTCCACTGTCATGGTCTGGCTTCCACTGGTTATCAAATGGGTGCCTTTGGTCTTTTACAGTTTACCAACAATGGGCTAGACAGCACCTATGAAGTTGGTGAAGGCCGTGAAGCGGTAACGGGTAATCCGAGCGATCGTGGACGATTCAAAATCCCAAGCCTTCGCAATGTGGAGTACAGCTTCCCCTACATGCACGACGGTCGTTTTGCTACTTTGGGCGAGGTTATTGATTTCTACGATATGGGGGGACATCCGAGTCCGACTATTGATCCTAATATGAAGGCGGCTGGTGTAGGACGGAATTGGTCCGATGTTGAAAAGCAGGCCCTCATGGACTTTTTAAAGACGTTCTCCGATGCAGATTTTCTTACGGATACGAGCTTCACAAATCCTTGGTGATGGAACTTCTTTACAGCGATGATGTGTTCATTGAGTACCTCATGCCGAACATGAGCTCACATCATGTGGTGTCCATACCCGCTGAGGTGACCAAGGGTTTTCCAAAAGGGACGCGCACGCGGGTCCTATTGAAAGTGGATAACCTCGTCGAGATTCAATGCGGCTTGAATGCCAGGGGACCGGGTGAGCGTTGCATGATGATCAGTAAGGCCAATATGGAGAAAGGTGCCTTTTTATTAGGGCAAAAAGTGCACATCGACGTCTATGTTGATCCCAATCCACTCGGGGTTGAAATTCCTGAGGTCCTCGAGGCGCTCATCGCTCAAGATCCCATCATAGCTAAGGTTTGGGACAAACTGAGCGATGGTCGAAAGCGAACTATATGCCACAGCACGAAGCGGATTAAGAACATCGATCTACAGGTAGAACGCGCATTAGAATTCTTCGAGGCGGAACGCGAAAAACAAGCACAAAAGTGGAAAAAGTAATTTTCGGCACGCCTTTTGGATTAGAACAGGTAAGGACTCCGTACCTTACCTAACTAACAAGACCCAATTTTAAACCGTTGCCTTATGAAAGCAAGAGTACTGTTTAGCGCTGTAGCCACTGCAGCCTTGTTGTTGACCAGCTGTGGATCGAAGACGAAAACCCCTAAGGGTGAAGTGGAGATGGTGTTGCCATGTTCAGAATTTAAGAGTGATAAGAAGACCTTTCGTACCTACAGCTACGGCGAGAGTGCCGATATGAATGTGGCGAAGAAAAAGGCCTTGAGTAATGCGAAAACGGAACTTGCCGGCATGGTGATGAGCACGATGAAGGTGGTCAGTGATAACTACGTGAAAAGTGCCGAACTGAACAACCGCGAGGAGGTTATTGAGCGCTTTGAAGAATTGTCAAGAACGGTTGTTGATCAGCGCCTGAGCGGTGTGGTTGTTGTTTGTGACCGTGTGACGCAGGTGACTGCGAGTGGAAACTACCGCTACTATATCGCGTTGGAATTGGACGGTGAAAAAATCGTTAAGGACTACTACAAAGGGTTGCAGAAGAACGATAAGATCATGATCGACTATAACTACGAGAAGTTCAAAGCGCAGTTCGAAGAAGAAATGGCGAAGTCGGGCCTATAAGCCTTAGGCGCCGTAGGCTCGAAGGAGCTGTTTAGCAATAACATCCCAGGCATGTGTTTCCAGCACAGTCTGGGATTTTTTATGCTCCGAGGGTTGGGCGAGCGCCTTGTTTACGGCATCGGTAAGGGCTTCCTCGTTTTCCATAGACACAAAGGTGGCCAGATTTTGAAGCGTTTCATTCATATCAGCCACATCGTTGGCAATGACATGGAGTCCGCGGGCTGCAGCCTCGAGCCCTACGATAGAAAAGGTTTCGAAATGCGAAGGGATGATAAGGGCGCTGTGCGCGTCGAGCTCATGGATGAGTTCTTCCGTACTTAAATGTCCCACGAATCGCACGTTTGTCCCTGCTACCTTATTGCATTCGTTCGAATATTCGGGTTGGTTGGTATTTGGTCCACCGACAACGGTCAGTGGAATGTTCTTAGCGGTTGCCCAACGAATGATCGTTAATTGGTTTTTGAGGTATTCCATCCGCCCGACCATGATCAAACCTGTTAGTTTTTGTGCAGACTTTGTTTCTTCACTGAAGAATTGGGTATTCACCCCTAAGGGGATGACGTGGTGAATGATGGGGCGCGCTCCGAGCATTGGTTTTAGACGGTTATACTCGCTCTGTGAGCTGGTAATGAGCACGTCAGTGGTCCTTAGGAGGTTCTGGATACTGCGACGTTGGCCGCGCAGGAGGTAAGGCAAGGGTGGAAATCGGTCGGACCGGTTCATGCCCCGTGCGATGGTTTTGAAGTACTCGGTTCCGTGCGGACCAAGGGTTTTGTAGAGGGTTGGAAAGCGGAATTGGTCCACTGCAGAATAGTCCACAAAAATGGTGGAAATCACCTTCTTCCCTCGGAACGTTTTCCAGTGCGGATAGGCATCTGCTGGGCGCCCGATATTGAAAAAATGCAGGAGCTCAGTTCCTTCGGGAAGTGGGTCTTCAGGGCTAATAATAATCGCCGTGTGACCTAAAGAGGATAGGGCCCGTGCAGTCTCTTCAACTTGCACGGTGTCGCCACCGGGCTGTTGAAATAGAGACTTTCGTGCGAGCAGGGCGATGCGCATGTTTATTCAGCAATCATGTTGTGCTTTTCCAAAACGTCAAGGACGTCGTCTACATCTACGCTGTCGGGAAAGGTGAGGGGCTTGTTGGCTTGTGCGGTATCCACACTCCAATTCCCTTCTCCAATGAGTTCGTTAAGATCGGCTTGCACTTTAGAGATGCAACCGCCGCAGTTAATTTTGGAATTTATGGTCATGATAATTTCAATTTATGCATTCGTAATGAATTGAGCACCACGCCTATAGAGCTAAAACTCATGGCGATACTAGCAACCATAGGACTCAAACTAATCCCTAAGGAAGGGTACAGCACCCCAGCAGCCAATGGTATGGCCACTAAATTATACCCGAAAGCCCAAAGTAGGTTTCCATGAATGGTTTTTATAGTCCCTTTACCCAGTGTTAGGAAACTATCCAGCTGGTTTAAAGATCCGTACATGAAAACGACATCAGCACTCTGCTGTGCAGCATCCGTCGCATCCGCCAGGCTAATCCCGATATCCGCTTTGGCCAACGCAGCGGTATCGTTGATTCCGTCGCCGATCATTGCTGTCGTACCGAGGCGCTGATATTGTGCGACCTGTGCAACCTTCTCTTGGGGACGCTGCCCGCCATGATAATATTCTATGCCCAATTCCGCCGCAACACGCTCTACAGCCACCTCCGCATCACCCGAAAGCAACACCGGTATCACACCGCGTTGTTTCAATCGCGTAATAAATCTTAAAGATTCTTCCTTAACCCGGTCTTGAAAGTGCACCACTGCGATTAACTCGTTCTCATTGAACAAGAAGCTCGTAGTCCCGTTTTCCTGAGGTGCGGTATTCCCCGTTACCTCGGCGAAGTACCTAGATGAACCGAGGTAGTAGGTTATACCATCGACTTTTCCTTCAACGCCCATTCCGGGTACCGCTTTAAATCGCTTCACCCCTAATGTATCACCTTCCTCGAGGTGGTGTCGGAGTGCTATGTTCAAAGGATGGTTTCCTTTGACGTTCATCCCACGCAAAAGCGCAGGCTGGGAAGGGCCACTCCACTCTACATTAACCACTTCGGGTTTTCCTTCAGTCAGTGTCCCCGTCTTATCTAGAAGTGCATATTGTAGCTGAGGTGCCTTCTGAAGCGCAGCTGCATTTCGAATGAGTAGGCCGTTTTTTGAACCCAGTCCCATTGCTGCAACCATGGCGAGTGGCGTGGCTAGTCCCAAAGCGCACGGACATGCAATGACGAGAACATCGATTGCAAAAAGGATAGCGGTAGAGGACGGCGAGTATGCGTTCCAAATGAAAAAAGTCAATGCACTGAGCACCAAAATGGTGGGGACAAAGATTTTGGAGATGCGGTCGGTGAGGGCCTCGATAGGGGCCTCCGTGCTTTGGGCTTCCACTACTGATTCGATCACCGAACCCAGTGCACTGGCGAAACCTGTTTTGCTCACCGAGACGATTAGGGTTCCGTTACCGTTAATGGTCCCGGCCAGCACTGTGCTACCCACTCGTTTGTCCACGGGCAATGGCTCACCAGTAAAAGTGCTCTCGTCTACTGTGCTGTATCCCTCGACAATGACACCATCGGCGGGGATGCGCTCGGCAGGTCCTACACAGATTTGGTCATCAATTTCTAAGGCATCAATACTTATTTGTTCCCCAGAACTTAAGGTGGCGTTCTGTGGTTGCATGTCGATTAAGGCCTTCAGGGCTTCCTCGTTTTTAGCTTTGCCCAATTCTTCAAAGTACTTACCGATAAGAATGAAGAAAATAATCAGCCCCGCGCTTTCAAAGTAGATGTGATGGCTCCCAGTCATGGCGCTGAAGAGGGAATAGAAATACGCTACTAATGAACCTAAGCTTACTAAGGTGTCCATATTAGTGGTCTTCATCTTGAGTAATGCCCACGCTTTGCTGTGAATTTTTCGTCCAAAGTAGAAACTTAAGATGCCGGCTGCGGCGCCTTGAAAAAGGATTGACCAAAGCGCGTGCAAGTGGGCCATGCCGACGATGAGAAGCGGCAGGGCAAGTACGCCGGCCAAAACGAGCTCGAGGCGTTTGGCTTTAAGGGCTTTTGCTTTTCGGTCCAGCCGTTCTTTTGGGGTGATTTTTTCGGTTTCGAGGATATAGCCGGCCTGGCGAAGCTGGTCTGCAAAGTGGTCGAGCTGGAATTGGTCCCAATCTACCTCGGCACGGAGGCTTCCACTGGCATAACGCACCACGGGATTACTCATGCCAGTGGTGGACTCTGCAATGTTTTGCGCACTATGGGCACACCCCGCACAGGTCATGCCGCTCACCATCCAATTCACCTTTGTTGTTGCCATGCTCAAAGGTAATCATTGCTATCTTTGGGTAGCAAATTTAGATCTTCATGAATCCACTGATCCAATTCCCCCAAACGGCACATCAAAGCTTGCCTTTCAGTCAAATCCAAGCTGACCATTTTCTACCTGCTTTAGAACATTGGATCGCTGTGGCTAAAGAACGTCAGGATGCTATTTGCAACAACCCCGAAGTGCCAACCTTTGCTAATACGGTTGAGGCGCTGGAGTTTGCGTCGAAGGAATTAGACGTGGTGAGCAGTTGTTTTTTTAACCTGAACAGCGCGGAGACCAATGCTGAAATCCAAGTCATTGCCCGGGAATTTTCGCCCAAACTAACGGCATTCGGAAACGACACTTTGCTCAATGAGGCGTTGTTTGCGCGTATCAAGGCGGTTTGGGACTCTTCATCTAAGGAGACGTATACAGGAGAGCAATGGCGATTGTTAAAAGAGACCTATGAGAGTTTTGTGCGCAATGGTGCCTTGCTTGAGGGTGATGATCGGGAGCTGTTGAAAACCTATAGCGAGACACTCAGTAAGGCCGCTTTGACCTTTGGTGAGAATGTGCTTGCGGAAACCCAAGCCTTTGAATACCATGTTGTAGACGGAGGGGAATTGGACGGACTTCCAGAAGATATCTTAGAAATGGCTAAAGCTCAGGCTTCAGAAAAAGGAAAAGAAGGCTATGTCCTGGGATTGGATATGCCGACGTATATGAGCGTGATGAAGTACGCGGATCGCTCCGAATTACGCCAATACTTCTACCGCGCTTTCACGAGCCGCGGTGCAAAAGAAAACGATCATAATAACGAGGGTGTCATAGCGGAATTGGTCAATACCCGTTTGAAGAAAGCACAGCTTCTCGGCTTTGATAATCATGCAGCTTTGACGCTAAGTAAACGAATGGCGAAGGATGCCGCTACGGTACACGATTTTCTAGATGATTTGAAGGACGTTGCGCTCCCTGCAGCGAAGTCAGACCTCAAGATGGTGGAGGATTTTGCTTTGGAAAACGGTGCGGTATTGCCTCTTCAGGCTTGGGATTTTAACTACTGGGCGGAAAAAGTGAAGCGCGCGAAGTATGATTTGGACGATGAATTACTGAAGCCTTATTTCAAACTTGAATACGTGCTCCAAGGTGCTTTCGATATTGCAACCAAACTCTATGGAATTACCTTCAATAAAAATGCGGACATCGACAATTACCATGAGGAGGTTGACTGCTATGAAGTTTTTGACAGCAAGGGTGAATTTCTAAGTTTGTTGTACACGGATTTCTTCCCGCGTAAGGGTAAACGCGCTGGTGCCTGGATGACTAGCTACCGCAGCCAGTATACTCTCGAAGGGACGGAAGTTCGTCCGCACATAAGCATAGTCTGCAATTTCACCCGACCAACGGCTTCGAAGCCTTCTCTGTTGACCTTTAACGAGGTGTTGACTTTATTCCATGAGTTTGGGCATGCCTTACATGGTATGTTAGCGAAGGGACATTATCCATCACTCACAGGAACCAGTGTCTACTGGGACTTTGTGGAGCTTCCATCTCAGATTATGGAGAACTGGTGCTACCAACCTGAGGCCTTAGGCATGTTTGCAAAGCACTATGAAACAGGAGAGGTGTTGCCGGCGGAATTGGTGGAAAAATTGCGTGCTTCCCAAACCTTCTTGGAAGGATATATGACTGTTCGCCAACTAAGCTTTGGTTATCTAGATATGGCTTGGCATGGACTTCAAGATTCTTTCACTGGAAGTGTTATTGAGTTTGAATTGGCTGCGACGAATGATCTAAAGCTTTTCGAACACGTGGAAGGCTCAGTAACGAGCACTACTTTTTCGCATATTTTCCAAGGGGGATATAGCGCGGGATACTACAGTTATAAATGGGCGGAGGTCTTGGATGCCGATGCCTTTGAGCGTTTCTTGGATGAAGGAATTTTCAACCAAAGGGTGGCCTCTGATTTCTACACCTTGCTCTCGTCAGGAGGAACGGTAGCACCGGATGAATTATTCCGCAAATTCCGTGGCAGAGATCCTAAAGTGGAAGCTTTGTTGAAGCGTGCAGGTATAGCTTAAAGTCGACGGGTACGACTCTGGAAACGAGCGTATAGTGCAATCGAAGCAATGATCAACCCTAGGGTCAGTCCCATCCATACCCCTAATGGACCATATTCCCAGTGTACCCCTAGTAAGTAACATACAGGTACCGCAATGACCCAGTAACTGATAAAAGTGATCCAGGTGGGTAGGTTTACATCTTGGATTCCTCGCAGGGCTCCAAGGGTGGTAGCTTGCATGCCATCTGGGAGTTGGAATAAACCTGCAGCAATCAAAAGCACCGAAGTGTATTGTAGTACCTCGGCATCAGAGCTGTAGAAACCTGGTAGGAAGTTGCGCAATAATATCAACGAAATCATGGTGAGTACCATGAGAACAAAGGTGAGATGGAAAAGGCTTTGACCCGCCAATCTTAGCATTGGGATATCACCGCGACCCTTTTGATTGCCTATTCTTATGGTCGCAGCGGCACCTAGTCCTCCAACCATCATATAACTGATGCTCGCGATGTTTAAAGAAATCTGATGCGCAGCTTGTTGCACCGGGCCAATCATCCCAACGATGATACCGCTCATGGCGAAGGCACCAGCCTCAAAAACATATTGCAAACCGCTAGGAACGCCAATGGATAAAATGTCTTTAATGCTGCTCCATTCAATCTTAGTGGAACGCCAAAAACTCCAATGATGCGCAAACCTTTTATTCTTACGGATATAAAGGGCCATACCGCCGACCATCAAGAATCGGGTGAATAGCGTTGACACAGCAGCACCTGCAAGGCCGAGTTCTGGGAATGGTCCCCATCCTGTAATTAATGGATAATTCAACAGGATGTTTAGAAAATTGGCCACCAAGCTTACGCGCATACCCGCCTTCGTATCACTAAGTCCCTCTGCGAATTGTTTGAAAGCGAAGAAAGCCATCATAGGAACAATGGACAAGCCGACAAGATGGATGTATGGCATACTTTCTTCCACAACGCGAGCATCTTGGCCCATGTATTTTGCTCCAAGAGCGAATATAGCCAGGACGCCATAGACTAAAATCCCCAGGGCAGTATTCAATACCAGGCCATTCTTGAAATATTTAGTCGCTTTAGCCGGATCTTCAGCACCATCGGCATCTGCAATCAACGGTGTCAGACCATAGGCCACACCGATGGCAAATACCATAGGTATAATGAGGATGCTCACCGCCAGCGAAATAGCCGCCAGCGGAATAGTACCAAGGAGCTTACCGACCATAATAGAGTCGGCAACGCTTACCAAGATTTGACCCAATTGCCCGACCATCACTGGGTAGGCTAGGGACAAACTGATTTTATATTGCTCTTTATATGTGTTCCAGGAATAGGCCAATTCCGTCTACAAATTGTAGTTGTCGACTTCGCGCTGATAGAACTCCTCTGCCTCGGAGATTAATTTTTCCAAGGTAGCGGTTAGATCACCTTCATTTTCGTCGGAGATATCATCCAACCACTTCACCTCGTCGTCTTCGAGGTTCAATACAAATGCAGGAAATTCAGTGTGAACGATGTATACCGCATCTGGAAAATCGGTATTGTCGGCCACCATAAAGCGTGGAAAACTCATTTTTCGGGTGTTTTAGTCCCGCAAAAGTACCTTATTTCCGCGCGAAACGATTCACATCACCTTCAGTAATTTCGTTTTCGCCAAGAATGTGTAATCGTTCAATGACATTGCGGAATTCACGGATATTTCCAGTCCAATCATAAGCTTGCAGTGCTTTCACAGCATCTGGGCTTACGGTCTTCACCGGTGTGCCATATTCATCTGCGATGATCCTTAGGAAGTGGTCAGCAAGCAAGGGGATGTCCTCTTTTCGATCATTTAATCCCGGTACCTCGATGATGATAACGCTTAAACGATGGTACAGGTCTTCTCTGAAATTACCGGCAGCGATTTCCTTGCGAAGGTCTTTGTTGGTCGCTGCAAAAACGCGAACGTCCACGGAAATACTTTTATCACCACCTACCGGGGTGATTTTATGTTCTTGAAGGGCGCGTAAAACTTTGGCTTGCGCGCTCAGACTCATGTCTCCTATTTCATCTAAGAATAGGGTACCGCCATGCGCCAATTCAAATTTACCCTTGCGATCTTTTTGAGCTCCTGTAAAAGCCCCTTTCTTGTGACCGAAAAGTTCACTTTCAATGAGCTCAGAAGGTATGGCAGCACAATTCACCTCCACCATGGGTGCGGCATTCCGCGGGCTACCAGAATGCAAATGATGAGCGACCAATTCCTTTCCGGATCCGTTGGGTCCAATAATTAAAACTCGTGCCTCGGAGGGGGCAACTTTTTCAATGATATCCCTCAAAGCATCCATTTTAGACCCTTCGCCTATCATTTCATACCCTTTTGAAACCTTTTTCTTTAGGGTCTTAACTTCCTGTACCAAGGTCTTGCGCTCGAGCGCATGACGCACTGTGTTGAGGAGGCGGTTGAGGTCTGGTGGTTTCGGCAAATAGTCAAATGCGCCTTTTTTCAAACAGTCCACAGCAGTATTGATATCTCCATGGCCAGAAATCATAATTACCGGGACATCGGGGTTTACGGACATCATTTTGGCAAGCACTTCAACGCCGTCCATCTGTGGCATCTTTATATCACAAAAGACTAAGTCCCAGGATCCATCCTCGAACAGTTCAAAGCCCTTTTTACCATCACCGGCCTCAGCGATTTCATGTGTTCCGTCTTCTTCAAGAAGGATTTTCTTTAATACGCGACGAATGGCTTCTTCGTCTTCAATCAGGAGTATTCTGCTCATGCTCTATGCCTTTGAATCCGGTTGGTTGGCGTACCATACAGTTCTTTGCGGGAAAGGTATAGTGATATTTTTATCTCGGAATTGGTGGTCAATTTCGAATCGAATCTCACTCTTGATCTTTTCAACGAAAAAGAGATTTCTTGTATAGAAGTTAAGCTGGAACTGAAGCGCGTTGTCCCCAAAATCTTTAAAGATCACCTGCGGCTCATGGGTAGGGTCGCTCTCCGGATGATTCATCGCTATGTTTTTCAGTATTTCGGCAACCAGTAACGTATCACTTCCATAGGCCACACCCACCTCAATATGAAAGCGTGTGGTCTCTTCGCTGTGCGTTAGGTTGATAACACTTTCGTTAGTGAGTTTATGGTTTGGAATAATGATTAATATATCATCACGAGTCCTAACCGTTGTGGTGCGTAATCCCACGGCCTCTACCTTGCCGATCTGATCGTCCATTTGAATAATATCGCCTGCACTAAGCGAGCGTTCAACCAGAATGATTACCCCAGAGGCTAAATCTTTGAAGGCATCTTGCAAACCCAAACCCAAACCGACAAAAAGAGCAGTAGATGCAGCGATCAGTGCGGTGATTTTTACGCCGACTGTTTCAAGTGCGATCACAAAAGCTACGGTGTAAATTATGTATTTGGAAATCTGAAGTATGGTATAGCGACGACCTTCATCAAATGCAAAGTTCCCGCGGGTTCTTGCAAAAGTTCGCCCTATGGTCCATGTGCCAAAACGTGCGGCTATCATGATTGCTACGACCTGGAGCAATCCTCGAACGCTAAGTCTAAAGTTTGGGCTTTCCCAAATCTCAAGGCTAAGTAGATTACCGATGAAGTCAAATATTGTGCTTAGTATCTCAACCATTTAATTAGTTCTTTCCAAGTTATCTTCTTGCCGTACATCAAAATACCGACACGGTAAATTTTGGCAGCCAAGCCAACTACCGCGAAGAAAGTTGCTATCAATATTACAACACTCAAACCGACTTCCCATAAAGGAATACCGAAAGGTAGTCGAATCATCATGGTGATCGGGGAGGTTAGGGGGATCATGCTTAGCCAAAATGCCAATGGTCCATTGGGGTCTTGGATGACATTGGTCGCTGTTACTAGGGCAATAATCATCGGTACCGTCACTGGTAGCATGAACTGCTGAGTTTCTGTTTCTTGATCTACTGCTGAGCCAACTGCGGCAAAAAGTGCGCTATACAAGAAATAACCGCCGAAGAAAAAGAAAATGAAACCGGAGATTATCAACGGGAAGTTGATGGAACGAAGCATGTCAAAAATCTCGAAACCAGCTATGTCCTGTGGATTTATGCCTGCGGCAGGACCTGCGGCTGCAGCTTCGAATAGGTCGGCAAATAGGAATTGGCTGACTAAGACATAGATTCCACTTGAGAGTAGTACCCAAATGGCAAATTGGAGTACACCGACGGCACCGATTCCCAGGATTTTGCCCATCATGAGTTGGTAAGGTCGAACGGATGAAATGATGACTTCTACTATTCGACTGCTCTTTTCTTCGATGACCCCGCGCATGACTTGCACCGCATAAAAGAAGATGAAGATGTAAATAAACGTACCGGCAAAGTATCCCAGTCCCATCTTCAGTGGTGTGGCGCTGGTTTCAGCCTCATGCGACTCTTTAGAAAGTTTGAATCCTTTGATGTTTACTTGCGTCTTGCTTTGGGCAACAACTTCTGGATCCACCCCTTGCATGAGGAGTTTCTGCTTGTTGATCTGGTCTTCTAAGAGGTACTCTAAATAACCTTCCATGTCAAAGCTTACATCTTCCTTGCCGAAGACCAGAACATTGTCCTTAATGAAATCAGGATCCCATCCTTCTCCTGAAGGGATGTACATCAAGGCATCATAATCTGATTCTTGGAACTCGGCCTTGGCTGATTCTAGATCATATTCCTTAGGATTTAGATAGCTAAGCTGGTATTGTTTTTTTCCTTCATGTGGCAAAAGAATGCTGGGTTCGTCCAACACAATTATGCGCTTGTTGTCCTCAGGCATAGAAGCAAGGAGTCCAGGTACGATCATCATCGCAGCGAACAGTAGTGGTCCTAGGATGGTAATAACGAGGAATGACTTTTTACGGACACGTGATAAAAACTCACGTTCTATTATGAGTAGAATAGGGTTCATACAAGTATTATTTAGCACCGTTTTTAACAATATCAATAAAGACTTCCCCAACGCTTGGCAAGACTTCTTCAAAACCAACCAATTCCCCATTGCTCGCAAGGGAGGTGATTATGGAAGCGGGATAATGCTCAGAAAGAACAATGGTTTTTACACCCAAATGACCGGGCGCTTGATCGACTATCTCTACACCTTCCCAATGGCTCATCGCGGATTTGGTCGTAAAGGCGTAGCTGCCGTTTTGATAGTGCTTGCGAATATCGAGTAGGGGACCCTCGACCATAACCTGACCATGATTAATAAGTCCGATATGGTCACAGATTTCTTCCACACTTTCCATGCGGTGGGTCGAGAAAATGACCGTCGCCCCATCTTTATTTAATCGCTTTATTTCGTTCTTTATAAGATTGGTATTGATTGGATCGAAGCCAGTAAACGGCTCGTCAAAAATGAGCAATTCAGGTTCGTGCAAAACGGTCGTCACAAACTGCACTTTTTGCGCCATACCCTTGCTGAGGTCCTCAACTTTCTTCTCCCACCAGTCGTTCATTTCGAGGCGTTCAAACCAATTCCGCGCCCGTTGGCGCGCCTCCGACGTGCTTAGCCCCTTCAATCGAGCGAGGTACAACACCTGCTCCCCAACCTTCATCTTCTTGTAGAGCCCCCGCTCTTCAGGCAAGTACCCTATTCGTCCTATATCAGCCGGCTTCAGGACTTTACCGTCGAACATCACCTCACCGCTATCAGGGGCCGTGATCTGATTCATAATACGTATAAAGGATGTTTTTCCAGCGCCATTGGGGCCGAGTAGGCCATAAATACTGCCTTTAGGTATGTCGAGATTGATGTTGTCCAGGGCGAGTTTGCCACTGTATTTCTTGGTCACGGACTGCGCCTTGATCATAGAGGTAAAGGTTTATGAGGTCAAAAAAAACTCCCGCACACCGTGCGGGAGTTGAAGTTACTAATTTCTCTAAGAGAACATTTCTTTTACCCTTTCGAAAAAGCCTTTTTCACTCTTTCCTGGGTTTGGTTTAAAGTTCTCGCTATCCTTAAGCTTTTGAATCGCCTTTTTTTCGTCGCTACTCAAATCCTTAGGGACCCAAATGTTCACGTGTACCAATTGATCTCCGCGGCCATATCCCTGTAAATTTGGTAAACCCTTGTTCTTCAATCGAAGGATTTTACCGGGCTGTGTACCCGCATCGATACTAATCTTCACTTGGCCACTTACCGTTGGGATTTCCACCGAAGTTCCCAATGCTGCATCAGGGAAACTTAAATTGAGTTCATAATGGAGATTTTCTCCGTCACGGACCAATTCCTCGTGTTCGATTTCTTCAATTAACACAATGAGATCACCGGCCACACCACCAAGAACTTCATTTCCCTTACCGGCTACGCGCAATTGCATACCATCCTGAACACCCGCAGGAATCTTTACAGCAACGACCTCCTCTTTTCGGTCTAGACCGTCGCTTCCAACACCTGCTGGCTTTTGGTCAACAACCTTTCCTGACCCATTACAGGTCGAACAAGTTGCTGCAGTTCTCATTTGGCCTAAAATGGTGTTCGTTACTTGCTGAACTTGACCTTGCCCGTTACAGGTTGAACAGGTTTTGAACGTAGTACCTTCAGCTACACGAGCTCTACGGATCTTGATTTTCTTTTCTACACCTTCGGCGATCTCTTCTAAAGTCATTTTAACCTTAATGCGAAGGTTACTGCCTTTGGCTTGTCGTGCTCTGCCGCCACCGCCGCCGAATCCGCCAAAGCCGCCGAAACCGCCGCCGCCGCCGCCGCCAAAAATATCCCCGAACATGTCGAAGATGTCATTCATGTTGCCGTGGAAACCGCCACCTCCGGCACCAGCCCCGAAAGCCTGGTGTCCGAACTGGTCGTACTTACGACGCTTTTCCTCGTTCCCGAGCACGTCATAAGCTTCCGCCGCTTCCTTAAACATCTCTTCGGCCTCTTTATTGTCAGGGTTTCGGTCAGGGTGATATTTCAATGCCACCTTGCGGTAAGCCTTTTTGATCTCCTCCTGACTCGAACTTTTACTTACGCCGAGAACCTCGTAATAATCGCGTTTTGCCATTTTATGCTTCGTTTCCGACGACCACTTTTGCGTAGCGCAAAACTTTTTCGCCGATCATATATCCTTTTTCCACTTCATCAATGACCTTACCGGCCAAATCTGGTGTTGGTGCAGGGATTTGCGTAATAGCTTCCATTAGTTCTACGTCGAAAGCCTTGCCAATACTGCTGTCCATCTCCTTAAGCCCTTTGCTTTTCAAAGTCTCGACCAATTTGTGTTGGATGAGTCGTACACCCTCTAAAACAGCGGCATTTCCCTCTGTCTCTTCGGTATTCTTCAAAGCTCTGTCAAAATCGTCCAAAACTGGCAACAAGGCTGATAATGTGTCCTTGTTTGCACTGTCCATCAATTCGATTTTCTCTTTAGCGGTACGTCTGCGGAAATTCTCAAACTCCGCATATAAGCGCAAGTTTTGGTCTTTGAGGTCTTTCACCTCGGACTCCAATTTTACCAAGGGGTCCTCATTGATACTTTCCTCAACACCATTGTTATCAGTGCTTTCTGTTGTTTCGTTATGTCCGCTTGCACCTTCTTCAGCTGCAATCGTTTCGTTCACGATGTCTTCTTCTTGTTTCAAATCTTTTTCTGACATAGTGCTATACTTAAATCAATTTGATGTGTGTTATGCAAATTACTGACCACAACGCCCAGCGCTGACAACGTGTCACGCGAACTCCACCCAGAAATGAAAAAGAGGTGCCTCCAAAGAAAGCACCTCCTAAATGTTTCAAAATATATTTGGCCCTTATTTAATCAATTTTGACAGGGTAGCTTCTAGAGTTGCGCCACGAAGATTTTTAGCAATGATTCTGCCATCACCATCGACTAGGAAGCTTGCCGGGATACTACGCACACCATACTTTGCAGCGGCAGCATTGCTCCATCCTTGTAAATCACTGACATGGTACTCCCAGTCTAATTTATCTGTTTCGATTGCTTTAATCCAACGGCCCTTATCTTGGTCTAGGCTAACTGAGAACACTGTAAAGCCATTGCCGTTCTTGTATTTTTTGTCTTTGTACTCTTGGTAAGCCTTAACCACATTAGGGTTTTCACGTCGACATGGTCCACACCACGAAGCCCAAAAATCAATTAGAACTAGTTGGCCGCGCAAATCGCTGAGTTTCATAGTCGATCCGTCGGGCATCATTTGCTCAAAATCAGGAGCCATATCACCGATATTGGTGCCCTCTGCAGCGATATCATACGATGCTTTACCTGTTTGTTCAGTCCCGCTTTGTGCCGAAATCATCAATCCAGCTACCGTTACGGCTGCAATCGCAGCACCGATTTTAAATACTTTCATAGCGTTAAGAGTTTGTGATTACAATCTAACAATATCTGCGCCAAGAGCCCTCAAGCGTCCGTCAATATTTTCGTAACCACGATCAATCTGGTTGATATTATGGATAGTTGACGTTCCTTCTGCACTCAAAGCGGCAATAAGTAAACTGATTCCTGCACGAATATCTGGTGAGGTCATCGTCGTTGCCTTTAGAGGGGTCTTGCGATCTAAACCAATGACGGTGGCACGGTGTGGATCACACAATATGATTTGCGCTCCCATGTCGATAAGTTTATCGGTGAAGAACAAGCGACTTTCGAACATTTTTTGGTGCACTAGAACCGAGCCACGTGCCTGCGTAGCGGTTACTAAAATGATGCTGAGCAAATCGGGTGTAAAGCCGGGCCACGGGGCATCAGCGATGGTCATGATCGATCCATCGATGAAACTGTCAATCTCATAATGGTCGTGTGCCGGGATATAAAGGTCATCTCCACGGCGCTCAGTGTGAATACCTAGGCGACGGAATGTCGACGGGATAATGCCAAGGTCTGGATAGCTTACATCCTTAATGGTAATCTCCGAACCAGTCATAGCAGCCATACCAATCCATGAACCTATTTCGATCATATCAGGAAGAATGCGGTGTTCAGTACCGCCCAATTCTTCCACACCTTCAATGTGTAATAAATTCGACCCGATACCGTCAATCTTAGCGCCCATGCGCACAAGCATTTTACATAACTGTTGCAGGTACGGCTCACATGCAGCGTTGTAGATTGAGGTCTTGCCTTTCGCCA
The DNA here is from genome assembly GCA_041164065.1 of Bacteroidota bacterium. Lineage (GTDB taxonomy): Bacteria > Bacteroidota > Bacteroidia > Flavobacteriales > Schleiferiaceae > UBA10364. Next base: position 87,736 of record JBEAQE010000002.1, read on the forward strand.
TAACAGCCGCCATAACGACATTCGCCGTTCCTGTAACAGAGGCCTCGTCGAGTAGCATGTATGTCCCTTCCAATTTGGATGCATCTACACTGTAGAAGTTGTCTGTACTATCGTAGTTGAACTTAGCACCTAATTTTTCAAAGCCCAGGAAATGCGTGTCCAAACGGCGACGACCAATCTTGTCACCACCTGGCTTAGGGATATAAGCTTTGCCAAAGCGTGCTAGAAGGGGACCGACAATCATAATGGAACCGCGCAGTGAAGCACCTTTCTTTTTAAAGTCCTCCGTGTGCATGAAATCAAGGTTGATGTTCTCTGCCTTGAAGGTGTAGTCACCGGGTCCATTTTTCTTCACATAGACACCTAGATCACCCAGTAGATCGATAAGCTTATTGACGTCGACGATGTTCGGAATATTGGTAATGCGAACCTCTTCTCGGGTGAGTAGAACAGCACACAAGATCTGAAGCGTTTCGTTCTTCGCGCCCTGTGGAGTGATGGTTCCGTTAAGCTTCTTGCCTCCGGTGATTTTGAAAGTATCCATATTCTCTTAGTATCTCCTTTTTTTCTTTTTCTTCACGACGTTTTTACCCTGCTGACGTTCTACGGTGGTGATTCCAAAGGTCTTCGCATGCGGTAATTCAATACCGTCGGTCTTTAGTTTTCCTTCGCCCAATTCCGCCAAATCTGCAAGTATGGTGGCATCTTGAACGGTGTCTTTATTGTATTTCAGATAATTTCGCTTCATGGCATAAGCTATACCATAGACAAGCGCTTCCTTCTCTTCTCCATCTTCCAAACCGTGCGCATGTTTCACCATGTTCTTCACTATGCTACCGTAGTGACGGAAACGGTTAGACTTTTTGGGATACGGCATTTCATCGGGGAGCCCAACGAAACTTTCGGCTGTGGGGATAGGATAAGGACTATCCACATCAAGTCTGAAGTCGGACATAATAAAGAGGTGATCCCACAATTTGTGCGCATAATCTGGCGCATCACGAATAGCAGGGTTCAAATTCCCTATCACATCGATGATGCTCTGTGCGACTTTGCTGCGGTGCTCTCTATCCTCAATGGTCAAACAATAGTCCACCATGCGTTGTACGTTTCTTCCGTACTCAGGGATTTTTAATTGTGATCTCTCCGTGTTGTATTCCATGGTGTCAATTAAGTAAATTCTTTAGTTAGACCGCCCGCACCTTTGCGAATTTTAGCAACAATCGCTTTTCACCGGCATGATCAAAGTTGATAATGGCCTTTGCGTCTGCTTCTTCTCCTTCTAAGCGTGCAATGGTTCCGAGTCCAAATCGGTCGTGAACCACACGCATTCCCTCGCTCATTTGGTCGGGTGTTAGATTGTCGCCACTGGCCTGGAAGCTTGCCCCAGCCTTGCTCACGGGCTTCAAAGTTTTACCCCGAAGCGTAGGTGCTTTCGTTGCTTCTTTCTTGGGGGCGCCAGAGGTGTTCTTTTGTCCCCAATTCTTGTTTTTTCCCTGATATACCGTTCGCGATTTAGGTTCAGAACCACCGAATCCACCTCCAAATGCAGCGTCTAGAGCCGGATTGCTAAAGCTGCTCGGCGCAAATTCTGGCACCCGGATGTCAAGGAATTGGTCATCTATCTCATCAATAAATCGCGAGGGTTCACAGTCAATAAGTTTGCCCCAGCGGTATCTAGTGTGGGCGTAGCTGAGGTGCGCGCGTTTCTCACCACGAGTTAAGGCAACGTAGAATAGACGGCGTTCCTCTTCAAGTTCGCTTCGACTTCCCGAGCTCATCATGCTTGGGAACAGGTTCTCCTCTAGACCAACTATGTAGATGTAGGGATATTCCAAGCCCTTAGCAAGGTGAATGGTCATCATACTCACCTTCGGTTGGCCATCATCCACTTCATTGTCCCGATCGGTCAAAAGTGCTACATCGGCAAGGAAACCAGCTAGGGTAGGGTCGCCACCGTCCAATTCCTTCTGCTGCTCGGTAAAATCCTTGATCCCATTCAGCAATTCCTGAACATTTTCATATCGGGTTACCCCTTCCGGTGTTTTGTCTTCGCCAAGGTGACGAATCAAACCAACACTCTTTACCACATGTGCGACCAAATCAAATGCTTCCGCATTTTTTGCCATCACAGCAAAACTGTTGATCAGTGTGGTGAACTCCATAATCTTTTTCGCCGCTGCACCACTAATGCCGCTCGAAATAGTGTTTAGTTTTTCGGCTGTTTCCCATAAGCTCCATTGTTGCTGTTCTGCGGCCAGAACCAATTTCGCCATGGTCGTAGCGCCTATTCCCCGAATAGGGTAATTAATGACTCTCCTGAAAGCTTCCTCATCCTTTGGGTTTATGACCAAACGCAAATAGGAGAGTACGTCTTTGATTTCTTTCCGCTGATAGAAACTTAGCCCGCCATATATTTTATAAGGGATATTCTTTTTTCGCAAGGCGTCTTCAAATGAACGACTCTGGGCATTGGTGCGATATAGGATACAAAAGTCCTCATATTTAGCCCCCTCATTCATCGCCGTCTGCCAGATATTGGTGGCAACGTAGTTCCCCTCATCAGTATCGGAGATCGCCTTGTGAACGATAATCTTTTCTCCGCTTGAATTTGAAGTCCACACGTTCTTCTCTATCTGGTCCTTATTCTTCGCGATGATACTATTAGCCGCTTGCACGATGTTATTGGTGGAACGATAATTCTGTTCCAATTTAAATAATCGCGTCTGTGGATAATCTTTTTGGAAATTGAGAATGTTGCGAATGTTCGCACCACGGAAGGCGTAGATACTCTGTGCATCATCACCTACAATACAGATGTTCTCGAACTTAGCCGCAAGGGCCTTTACAATAAGGTATTGACTGTGGTTGGTATCCTGATACTCATCAACTAGAATATATTTGAAGCGATCCTGATACTTCGCAAGCACATCAGGAAACCGGTACATGAGTTCATTGGTTTTCAATAGCAAATCATCAAAATCCATGGAACCCGCTCGGAAACAACGTTCTGTATAGGCTTGGTAAATCTCTCCAAACATTGGGATTTTTGCCGCACTGTCTTGCGCTTGTAATTCTCCATTTTGAAAATATGCCTTAGGAGTAATGAGATTATTTTTCAGCGAAGAGATCCTTGAGGCGACCGTTTTTGCCTTGTAGATCTCTTTATCTAGATTTTTCTCCTTTATAATATTGCTGATTACTTTTTTACTGTCTTCAGCATCATAGATGGTGAAATTCGTTGGATAGCCAAGGCGATCAGCTTCAATACGAAGAATTTTAGCAAATATGCTATGAAAGGTTCCCATCCAAAGATTTTTGGCCTCGGACTCACCAACCAATTTTCCAATACGCTCTTTCATTTCGCGCGCAGCCTTATTGGTAAAGGTTAACGACAAAATATTGAACGCATCAACCCCTTTACTCAATAGGTATGCAATCCTATAGGTCAGTACCCGTGTTTTGCCTGATCCAGCACCGGCAATGACCATTACAGGGCCGTCGGTATGCTCAACAGCCACGCGTTGGGCGTCGTTCAATTCATTTAGAAACTGTGCCAATTTGAAAGGGAATTAAGTATTCGACTTGTTTAAGCAAATGTAAACCAATGCACTGCTTTTTCATAGCCTCGTTGATAACTTGCGTAACCTCGTTCTAACCCTCATTATACGTGTCCTCACATAAATAATTCATAACGAGCGGATTATTTTACCAACACTAGGCTTGGATGTGGAAATATTTACCCTACATTTGCAGTCCCCAAAAAATGGGTAACTGATTATTGGAATAAACTAGAAATCAAAAGGTACGTATGCCAACGATTCAACAGCTTGTAAGAAAAGGTCGCAAACAGATCAAACAAAAGAGTAAATCTGCTGCGCTGGATTCC
>JBEAQE010000003.1:0-297602 GCA_041164065.1 Bacteroidota bacterium
TGCTCGAGGAGCAAGTCGAGCGCACCATGCCGGAAAAAGTCTTGGGTGTTAATCTTTACCCACTACAATCTCAAAAGCTGCCTGATCAAATGATTGTTAAAGCCTTACGTACTAGACAGGAACATAAGGCCATGTATTCAGATCGGGAATTTGAGCCACTGCGCCCTGTGCGTTGGGCTGCAAATGCAGAATTTGAGCGAGCGTCGAACCAATACCCAGAGCACGATGGCAAATAAGAATTGGTCCACCCCTGAAAAAATTGAGGTACAACCGTCCTATGGGCCGGAAGATTTGAAAGATGCTCAGCACCTGGGGACATTGCCGGGTGAGCCGCCTTATGTGAGAGGTCCCTATGCATCGATGTATGTTGGGCGCCCTTGGACCATCCGACAGTATGCTGGATTTTCAACTGCTACGGAGAGCAATGCCTTTTACCGACGCAATCTCGCGGCCGGGCAAAAAGGCCTCAGTGTTGCTTTTGATCTTGCGACGCATCGTGGCTATGATAGTGATCATGAGCGCGTGGTCGGTGATGTAGGAAAGGCCGGAGTGGCTATTGACAGTGTGGAGGATATGAAGGTCCTCTTCGACGGTATCCCTTTGGATCAAATGTCGGTGAGCATGACCATGAACGGCGCGGTATTGCCCGTGATGGCCTTTTATATCGTGGCAGCATTAGAACAGGGGGTGCGTCTGGACCAACTTAGTGGTACCATTCAGAATGACATCCTCAAAGAATTTATGGTGCGCAATACTTACATCTACCCGCCTAAGGAGAGCATGCGCATCATCTCTGATATCTTTGAGTATACCAGCAAGAACATGCCGAAGTTTAACAGCATCTCCATTTCAGGATACCACATGCAGGAGGCGGGGGCTACGGCAGATATTGAGATGGCCTATACGCTTTGCGATGGTTTGGAATATGTCAAAACGGGCGTAGCAGCAGGGCTGGATATTGATGCCTTTGCGCCGCGTCTTAGTTTCTTCTGGGGTATTGGGATGAACCCATTTATGGAGATTGCGAAAATGCGCGCGGCGCGTTATTTGTGGTCGAAGCATATGGCGGAATTGGGCGCGAAAGATCCCAAGTCGATGGCGCTGCGAACGCACAGTCAAACTTCAGGGTGGTCGCTTACGGAGCAGGATCCCTACAACAATATTACGCGTACGGCAATCGAAGCGATGGCGGCGACGATGGGCGGAACGCAGAGTTTACATACGAATTCGTTGGACGAGGCCATTGCTTTGCCAACAGATTTTTCAGCACGTATCGCTCGAAACACCCAGCTGCATTTACAGTTGGAGACGGACATTACTTTCACGGCTGATCCGTGGGGTGGGTCGTATTATGTCGAAAAGTTGACGGCAGATTTGATAGAGCGTGCTTCAGTTTTAATGGCTGAGGTGGAAGAATTGGGAGGTATGACCAAAGCCATAGAGGCCGGTATCCCGAAATTACGAATTGAAGAGGCGGCAGCGAAAAAGCAGGCCCGTATCGACAGTGGACAAGATATTATTGTTGGTGTGAATGCATTCAAAACTTCTGAAAGAGCCGCACTCGATATTCTCGAGGTTAAGGGTGATGAGGTTCGACTAGAGCAATTAGCCAATCTGGAAAAACTAAAATCTAGCCGCGATGAAGCTGCGGTGCAGGAAGCGTTGCAAGCGCTGGAAAATGCGGCGGCCTCCGATGAGGGCAATTTGTTGCATTTCGCCGTACAGGCGGCGAAAGTTCGCGCGACCTTGGGGGAAATATCACTTGCCCTTGAAAATATATGGGGTCGTTATGTAGCTCAGACTAAAACCATTAGTGGTGTATATAAAGGAGAGATGGTAGAGAACGAAGATTTTACAATCGCGCGCAAAGCGGCTGACGAATTTGCGGCCAAATTCGGACGCCGTCCTCGTATTATGATTGCTAAAATGGGTCAGGACGGCCACGATCGCGGAGCGAAGGTTGTGGCATCCTCTTTTGCTGACCTCGGGTTCGATGTGGATATGGGGCCGTTGTTTCAAACCCCTGCGGAAGCGGCAAAGCAGGCCGTGGAGAATGATGTTCACCTCTTAGGGGTGAGCAGTTTAGCGGCTGGACATAAAACCTTAGTTCCTGCCGTAATGGAAGAGCTTCGAAAGGCTGGTCGGGAAGATATCATGGTCATTGTGGGAGGGGTTATTCCCGCACAAGATTATAATTTCCTGTATGAACAGGGTGTAGCAGGAATCTTTGGGCCAGGTACCCCAATAGCAAGTAGTGCACACGCGATATTGCGGTTATTTTTAGATTAGAATTATCTCGATCTAAAAAAATAATGCTGGTTTTCTATGTTTAATCTATTGAGTTTGTGACCAAACTCTCTCGTTGAGGCATACTGCGGAAAGACCACAGCCGGTCGTGTCTTGATCATAGGTTAAAATGGTTGTGGGATGAACGAGAAAGAACTCGGACGAATCTTCGATATTTATTACCGAGGAGGACAAAAAGACGAAGAAGGTCAAGGTATTGGTCTTACGTGAGTAAAGCAATGTGTGGACCTCCTTGGCTGGGAAATAGATGTCGTAAGCTATGAAGGGCTAGGAACACAGTTTACAATCACTATGTCCGAAGCCCTTCAATAGAATCTCTAATCCCCGTAGTAGGGAAATAATAATGAGTTTAACGCGCCTGGCGCTTTCTGTCGTTTTCGTTTAACAATATTTTACGAAGACGAATGCTCTCTGGAGTCACCTCAACGAATTCATCTGGTCCGATGTATTCCATGGCTTCTTCCAAGCTAAACTTAATAGGTGTTGCTAATGCAGTGTTGTCATCCTTACCCGCAGCACGCATGTTGTTGAGTTGCTTGCTTACACAAGGATTCACTACAAGGTCACCAGGTTTGTTTTGTTCTCCGATTACTTGGCCGCCGTACACTTCTTCACCTGGTTCGATAAAGAATTTACCGCGATCTTGAAGCTTATCCATAGAGTATGCACTAGCTTTTCCAGCTTCTTTTGCAATCAATACACCAGAGATACGACGTTCCATATCTCCTTTATAAGGTTGGTATTCTTTCAATCGGTGTGCCATGATGGCTTCACCAGAAGTTGCGGTCAAGACGTTGTTACGCAATCCCATAATACCTCGAGAAGGGATCTCGAATTCAAGACGCGTAAGATCTGATTTAGGCTCCATCACGAGAAGCTCCCCTTTACGTTTAGTGACCAATTCAATCACTTTCCCAGCAGTTTCCTCCGGTACGTCAACGGTCAACTCTTCAATAGGCTCGTGCTTAACTCCGTCAACTTGTTTAAAGATAACTTGAGGCATACCCAACTGAAGCTCATATCCTTCACGGCGCATGGTTTCAATCAAGATCCCAAGGTGGAGAATACCGCGGCCGTGCACGATGAATTGATCAGCTGAGTTGGTCTCTTCCACACGTAGCGCGAGGTTTTTCTCGGTTTCCTGCATCAAACGCTCACGAATCTTTTGTGAAGTCACGTGCTTTCCTTCCTTTCCGAAGAACGGAGAGTTGTTGATGGAGAACAACATGCTCATTGTAGGCTTGTCGATTTCCATTGTTGGGAGTGCTTCAGGGTTTTCGATATCCGCTACGGTATCGCCGATTTCGAAACCATCTAAACCGCTCAATGCCACGATTTCACCGGCATGTGCTTCTGAAACTTTTGATTTTCCAAGCCCCTCAAAGACCATCAATTCTTTAATACGGCCTTTCTTTATGGTGCCATCTCTGTGGCAAAGGCTAACCTGCATACCTTCTTTCATGGAACCGCGCTTTACACGTCCTACGGCAATACGGCCCGTAAAAGAACTGAAGTCCAAAGAGGTGATTTGCATTTGCAAGCTACCTTCTTCAACTTCAGGTGCGGGAATAGTATCTACGATGGTATCAAGCAGGTAGGTAATGTCTTCGGTTGGTGTTGTCCAATCCGGTCCCATCCACTTTTCTTTACCAGACCCGTAAACGGTCTTAAACTCCAATTGTTCCTCAGTTGCATCAAGGTTGAAGAATAGTTCAAAGACTTGATCATGGACCAATTCCGGAGTACAGTTCGGCTTATCCACCTTGTTGATCACTACAATAGGTGTCTTTCCTAAAGCCAAAGCTTTTTGCAATACAAAACGCGTTTGCGGCATGGGGCCTTCAAAGGCATCTACCAACAGGATAACCCCGTCGGCCATGTTCAAGACGCGTTCTACTTCACCACCGAAGTCACTGTGCCCCGGGGTGTCAATGATATTGATTTTGGTATCCTTCCAACGGATACTAACGTTTTTACTAAGAATAGTAATTCCACGCTCGCGCTCCAAGTCGTTGTTGTCCAACAGAAGGTCATCGACCTGTTGGTTGTCACGGAAAAGCTTAGCGGTGTGTAGCATGTTGTCTACCAGGGTAGTTTTACCGTGATCGACGTGGGCAATAATAGCGATGTTGCGCAGATTCATGTGCGAAAATTAATTTGCCGCAAAAGTAGGTCCAATTATCGCCAAACTCTAACTTATTAAGAGACGATTTATCTAACCTAAAACCGAATACCATGATTTTTACATTTTTTAGGACGCTCTATTGGTGGCGTCTAGGGCTTTTATTGTCCTTTTTATTTTCAGTATCCAAGCAGTTGAGTGCTGAAAATCAGTGTTTTACAACTGATAGTGTTTGTAAAATCCCGTTTTCAACAACCATTATCCAATGGTCCTTTGATGCGGATTCAACTGGGCCTGCCCACGGGTACTTTTTACAAAGACAGTATGAAAGCGGTGGAAATGACGGGATTTTTCCCTCCATTGGCTTTCAAGGCAGTGATGGATTCCGCGTTAGTCAATATTCTACCGACAAAGGGGTGGAATTGGTATTGCCTACTTTAGATACCCGGGCATTAATAGCACCGTCCTTTTCGTTTAATCTGGCGGCGCCATCGGGCAATTTTGAAAACCGAGACTATATCGGTATTTACATCAGTACCGATGGAGGTGGACATTATTACCCTCAGCTCAAGGTTCGAGGTTCTCAGAATAACACCTCTATGGGCGGTTGGGATTTTGAAGGTGGATTGCACTTCTCTAAGGATTTTCGATATTCAGTGAATTCATCTACAATCTATGGACATGTGAATCCAGATACCAAGGATTCCATTGCCGGGATCTCAAGAATTACAATTACTGAACTTCCGCGGGTGCCACATTTGGCAATCAAGTTGGAGATTGTCAATAGCACGAATGAGAGCGAGGTTTATGTCGTGGATAACTTGACCTTATGCAGCGAAAATGCCGTAGTCGCCGGATCCGGTTTTTCATCAGATTCACTGTTCATCTTCGAATCTTCTGGCAGTTTTACCGTGCCTTCAAAAAGTGTTGGTGCGATTATCCGTGCGGGCGATGAGGATACCGTGCGCTGGAATGGCTCTGTCAATTTGCAAGGGCCACTGTGGATTCAGAGCGGCTATTTAGACGCTCCAGGGCTTGTAGTCGATAGGAGTGCAAATGGACAGGTTATCGGTGGGAATTTAGTGTCTCGCCCGAGCATTGAATTGACATTACGGGATACAGGATATCATTTTGTAGGCGAGCGTAGTTTCTTTCCGGCTTTGGATACCATGGATTATAGTTGGGTTTTTGATCCAGATGCAGGACAATGGGCCAGCCCGCAGGATTTTTACAGCCGATCTGATTCGGGTAGGTCTATGGCTAGGGTGGTGTATTTATGGCCGCAGGATACCCCCTTTAGACTGCAGGCGGAGTGGCGTAGTGAAGCAGAGGCGTTGGTGTTGGGCTGGGCCGATACGGTAATGGACGGGGAAACCCCACTGGGTGGTTGGAATTTGGTTGGTATTCGTGCGGATGAAGGGTGGAATTGGTTGCGGTTAATGGAAAGTGGTGCGCTGCCCGATTCCATCGATGCTACCATTTATTCTTGGAATGCTGTTGATCAAAGTTATGCAAGCTACAATCCATTCACTGGCGGTATCGGTATGGGCGGTCAAATGACGGATGGAACGGCGCTATGGATACGACTGTCGAATAAGCAAATACCAACTTCGACAGTGAAAATCGATGCGTTGGATTCCGCTGGTATCTTCAAGGGAGCCGGCACGGGAGCATGGAAGGGCGTGGGTACGCCTGATACGACATGGTTCAATTTTACCACCGGTGCAAAGTCCTATCAAGCCATGCTTTTAGTGGACAGTTCTTATCAATCGGCCTTTATGCCCGCCACGGATCAATTATACATGGGTGCGCTATCCAAAGACCATGTTTCGATTCAAAAAGGGGGAGGTGTACGATTACTTGTGGGCTGTTATCCTGTAAGTAGTTATTATCCTATTGAAGTCAGTGGTGAAGGGCATCTACAAACCAATGGAGTACCGGGATGGTTCTGGATTCCGCCAAACCTAATACCTAGCCATCAAGGATTGAAAATAAACTCAAAAGGGTTGTATAAGGTTCATTGGCTATCTAGAGATCATCCGGATGTGGTATATAACGATCAAGGTGAGGCCATTGGGGTTCAGGAGCATAGCCCACATCCTGTGGTCATTGAGGGGTCCGGGTTATGGGATATTCTAGGACGTCATGGAAATGCCAATTCGAACATTCAATTTAAATACGTTGATGGAAGGTGGGTTAAGATCGTTCAAGTGCCGTAGTTTATGTACTTTGGTAGTTCTAAAGATCAATTCCTATGTACAGCACACCATGGATGAGTGATATCGTAGTTGGCACCATGCGCTGGGGTCAATGGGGCGCGAAATTTTCTACTGAAGCATATGAGCGTATGATAGCGCATGCTTTGGAATTAGGGATGACCACCTTTGATCATGCAGATATTTACGGTGGACACACTACGGAGACGGAGTTTGGGCAGGCTTTGAAATTGCACCCAGAGTGGCGCGGACAAATGGAATTGGTCACCAAATGTGGCATATATCAAGTTTGCGAGAATAAACCAGGGTATTACATCAAGGCCTACGATAGCTCGAAAGAGCACATTTTGCGCAGTGCTGAAGACAGTTTACGAAACTTGCAGACGGATTATATCGATGTGTTGCTGCTGCACCGCCCTGATGTCCTAATGGACGCGGATGAGATCGGCGAGGCCTTTGAGGAGCTTTATCGCAGTGGCAAAGTCCGCAGTTTTGGGGTTAGCAATTTTACGCCTTCACAGATTAATATGCTTCAGAAGGTCGTGCCTATTGGGGTACATCAAATAGAAATCAGCGTAGCCGATGTCAGTAGTTTTGACGATGGTCGACTCGATCAGTGCAATCTAGATAATATTGTGCCCATGGCGTGGTCTCCCCTAGGTGGTGGAACTCTTAAGCCGGAGGTAATGACGGTGCTGGAGAAATTGGGTGCAGAATTTGGAATCACTCCCCATGCCACCGCCCTTGCCTGGTTGATGCAACACCCTGCAGGGATTTTGCCCGTTGTAGGGACTTCGAAAATAGAAAACTTAACAGCGGCGAAAACCGCTTTGGGGATACAATTTGATCGTCAGCAATGGTATGAAGTTTACCAAGCGGCGACCGGAAAAAGATTGCCGTAAATGGAGAATACAGATCAGCTCGCCTTGAGTGCGGCCAATTATGAAAAGCACGTAGGTCTCAAGTTTCAACTCTATAATAGCTTGTTCTTGACCTTGCCCCTTGATGGCATTAAAAACACTGGAATATTTATTCCTGTATTGAACGAGTGGTGCTTGACAAAATTGGCAGAGGGACACAGTCCAAGGGATATCATCGAACAGTTTTTTGAGGAGTACAAGGATGGTGACTCTTCACATGACCAGGTCGATTTTCTCTTCAAGGTCATTCAGTATATCGAACGTCAAGTGGTGTTGGTGGATGCCTTAGAAGATGCTGCCTATGGAGAGCTTAATAATTTGGTTGGGCGGGGTTCTTTGTCTGAATTCATGATGCGTACTGAGCGTGCTGGGAACTTAGAGGAACTTAAGAACCGTTTGCAGGAATTTTCCATTCGCCCGGTATTGACCGCACACCCCACCCAGTTTTATCCAGGAAGGGTATTGGCTATTATCACAGATTTGACGGAGGCCATACAACAAAATGATCTGGGAAATATTCGGATGTACCTCAAGCAATTGGGCAAGACACCTTTCTTTCAAAAAACAAAGCCAACGCCTCTGGATGAGGCCGTGAATCTTATTTGGTACTTGCAGAATGTGTTCTATCAAAGCGCAGGAGAAATTACTGCCGTGATGCGCCGTTCATTGCCGAATTGGGATGGGACTCTGAATCTGATCAACCTTGGTTTTTGGCCCGGGGGAGACCGTGATGGCAACCCATTTGTGAGCGTGGACACAACCTTGCAGGTGGCCAATAGACTTCGCGATGTGTTATTGCAGTGCTACTACCAGGATTTGCGAACACTTAGACGTCGAATTTCATTTGCCGGTGTTTACGAGGAATTGATGGATATCGAGAAAAACGTGTTGCGTTGTATTCGCCATCAGGAGGAATGGGATTTCTTAGGATTCAGATCGTCGTTGCACCGTGTTTTGAATGATTTGCATGAGAAGCACGATGGGATTTTTGTGGAATTGGTCGAAGAACTATTGGATCGCGTAGCGCTTTTTGGCAGCCATTTCGCAAGTATTGATCTCCGTCAGGATAGCCGTGAAATTAAACGTGCTTTCGATGCTTTGGTGGATCAAATGGGCATCGAGGCACCGACTACTCCCGATGCCTTGTTCGAAATGCAGGCTAAATGGGATGGAACTTTGACAGGTGATGATCGCGTGGATGATACGCTGCAGAGTTTTAAGACCATCCGTGAGATTCAGAAGCGCAATGGCCCTAAGGGCGCTCACCGCTACATCATTTCAAATTGTCGTGGTGCGATGGACGTGGCGCGCGTATTTGCCTTAGCTCGTTGGACGGCTTGGGGTGAGGAGCGCGTAACTCTAGATGTAGTTCCACTCTTTGAAACCATTGATGATTTAGTGGGGGCTGGCGCATCGATGAATACCTTGTACTCCGACCAGCACTACAGAAAACATCTTACGCAACGCGGTTCACAACAGACCATCATGTTGGGTTTCTCGGATGGGACAAAGGATGGTGGCTATATGAGCGCAAACTGGAACATTTATCTCGCCAAGGAGAATTTGACCCGAGTTAGTAAGCAGTATGATGTAGATGTCTTGTTCTTTGATGGTCGTGGTGGGCCACCAGCTCGTGGTGGTGGTAATACCCATAACTTCTATGCGTCATTGGGTCCAAACATTGCAAGTTCGCAGATTCAATTGACGGTGCAAGGGCAGACCATTTCCAGCAATTTTGGGACCCCGCAAAGTGCCCAGTTTAATATGGAACAATTGATTACGGCGGGTTTGGAAAATCTTCTGTTGGTAGATGAAACGAAGGTGTTGGAGGTCAATGAGCGCAATCTATTAGAGGAATTGGGCGATCGATCCTTAAAAGCATATACAGATTTGAAAGAGAATCCATTGTTCACGGAATTCTTGGAAGAGATGTCTCCCTTGAAGTACTATGGCATGGCCAATATAGGTTCGCGTCCATCGAAACGTGGAAAAGCTGCAAAGTTGAAATTGGACGACTTGAGAGCTATTCCTTTTGTTGGAGCTTGGTCTCAACTTAAGATGAACATCCCCGGGTTCTATGGTTTAGGCGCTGCACTGCAGCAAGTGGATGAGGAGGGCAGGTTGCACGAGGCTCAGGCGTTGTATAAGAAGAGTAAGTTCTTTAGAACCCTGGTAGAGAACTCTATGCAGAGTATGTGTAAGACATTCTTCCCGTTGACAGCCTATATGGTTGATGATCCTAAGTTTGGTGCTTTCTGGGCAATGTTGAATGAGGAATTTGAACGTACCGAGAAGTACCTACTAGCCATTTCGGGTCAACCTGAGTTATTGAGCAATAACCCGGGAATCAAGGCCTCCATTGCGCTTCGTGAAAACATTGTGTTGCCACTTCTAGTCATTCAGCAGTATGCGCTAATGACCCTTCGTGACTCAAAGCTTTCAGACGAGGAGAAATTAGTGTACGAAAAAATGATCGTAAGATCTTTGTACGGAAACATCAATGCCTCAAGAAATAGCGCGTAGCGCGAAAATTTGAGATATAAACCCCCGAAAAAAGGCGCCCCAACGGGGCGCCTTTTTTGATACTGGCCTGTGCGGCGGGCCGCAGTGCGGCCTATTCCTTTTGCAGATCGAGTCTCCATCCGGCGTATAGTTGCCGGCCCATAATGGGGCCCCAAACCACAGAGGCATCAAACCGGCCATCGAAAGGCAGGTTGCCTCCTATGACTGGGTCGGTTTGACGGACATTCAGGGCGTTTTGAAGTCCGAGATAGAATTGGCCAGAGTGCTTAAACTCCTTACTGATTTGCATGTTCAACATGGTAAAAGCGGGACTGCGGTCGTCGTATCCCACATCGGGCAGGCGCTGACTGCTGTTGTAGGTGGCGTTCAATTCCAGTCCTAGTCCCTTTCGTCCGCTATAACTCGCTCCGATATAGACCAAATGAGGCACGGTGAGTAAGGCTTCTTCGAGCTTGATTTCATTCGTGGCAGCAAAGCCGCTGATGTCGATTTGCTTTACATCTTGGTAGCGGTACGCCACCTTAACCATAGTGCGGTGAAGTAGTTCGTACTGTCCGCCTACTTGACCTGCCAGGGCGTAAGGGGTGGCGGTGCCAATGTTATAGGGCAGTATCAACAGGGTTTCGGTGTCTTGGTCGAAATCGAACATGACCTTGTCTTGAAAACGATTAAGGTACAGATCGGCATACCACTGTAGCTCTTTGTAGAATACGTCTTGGGTCCAATTCACGCCGAAGCCGTAGGTCGTCGCTCGTTCAATGGGAACATTCAAATCACCTCCCGTGGGATCTCCCCAACTCACCAATACCCGGCTGCTGGCCATGTACCCCATATATTCAGCTCCCAACGTTGCTATACGGTAGCTTTTACTAGCCTGCGCACGGAAATTCCAGGCACCTAGCCCGTATTTCAGGTGTAGCCTAGGGGTATGGTAAAAGGAGTGTCCTATTCGAGGTCCAACATTCAAGAAATCGGTGCGCTGTCCCGCTATCAAACTCAATCCTTCTCCGTCTGGTGAAGCGACAAAGCTGTATTCCGCATAGGCTCCTGTGATTAAACCATCGTAGGAAGCATCCCTATTCCAAATGTTCTGCGCTACCCCAAAACTGTTGAGATCAAGACCAGTCTTTAGGGTGTGGCGCGTATCGATCAGGTTGTCCTGGAAAATTAGATTGCCGTAAAAGCGTTGCTCTTTGCCGGTAAAGCTGAGGTTGCCAAAGTAACTGTCCAATTCCTGATAGGTCGCAGCCATTTGTGTACCAATACTACGGTTAATTCCCCCTTTAAGAAAATACCCGCGCTTCGCCCAAAGTTCATAACGGTTGGTGTTGAGTTCGTGACTCCAGATAGGGACGAGCGTTTCATAACCGTAGAGCGTGCTGCCGCCGATGTTGCGTATGGTGCTTGCCTTAACGCCGAATTGGGCCTCCGAATTCTTACCACTATGCTTCCAGGCATTCTGAATGAAATAGTGTTTAGATAGGGGCGCATCAAGATAACCGTCGTTGTTGTTGTCCCAGCGGAAAAGCTGCTGCCGGCCGTGTACCATGATATTGGAGCTGAGCTTTGGGCCTTGCTTCCAACTGTAAATGAGATTCTGCTCGAAACGCCCGGGACCTGCGAATAGGTTAAGGTGCCCCACTTTTTTAGTGTTTGAAGGGCGCAATTCATAGTTGATCTGACCGCTAATAGCAGAAGGACCATTAACCACGCTTCCAGGTCCTTTGGAGAGTTGTATGCTTTGAATCCAGGCCCCAGGGATGAATCCCAAACCTAAAACGGCATTCAACCCGCCCATTGTTGCGAGGTTTCCGCGAGTATACAGGGCGTAGGGGCCTTCGAGTCCCAGGAGTTTGATTTGTCGCGTGCCCGTCACGGCATCGGTAAAGGAGGCGCTGATAGAAGCATTGGTTTCAAAACTTTCGCTAAGATCACAGCAGGCCGCCTTGCGCAATTCTACTTCCGAGATTAGCTCTTTGCTCAACACCGATTTTTTAGACAATACGACTCCAGGGTCACGACGGATTTCGACCTCTTCGAGCATTTCAAAAATGGGCGCCGTGGTGTCCGTCTGTGCATGAAGTCGTATTACCGCGACGTACAGGAGTGCGGTATACAGAAAAGATCTTTTCATGACCTACTTCTGTTCTTCTTTACACATTGGGGTGCCACCCAAACCATGAGAATTCCGTAGAACTTCGTCGCGGTAGCGGCAACATCCGTGAATATTGGCGTATTGCTCATCGGTAGCTATATGTCCGCGAACATCATGACCGGCTTCGTTGATGGAAGCTGCGATTTCGTCCATGCTCACTTTTTGAGCGTTGTAAGTGATATTGAGTAAGTGGGTTTCTTTGTCCCAGTTGACTTGCTTTACGCCTTTGATGTAGGCGGCATTTTCGATTCGTTCTTTACACATACCACAAAGTCCATCGACTTCGATGGTCGTGTTTACGACATTATTTTGTGCATGTGCGCCAAAGCTCACAAGGAGGAAAAGCGCAAGGATTTTTAGTGATTTCATTTTGAGTCAGTTAACTATTAATTCTGTTATTGTTTGGGGCCCAATTCAATAATCAGTGGTATAATAGTAACTGTCCAGCCCTTTGAAAAAAAGCAGTACGCCTTTGGTCAATCGAATACGATAAGCAGTTCGATTTGATGCGATTCACAGCAGGAGTAAGGCAATCTAAAGGGAGTGTTTGTTGTCCTTTGAAGATATCAAGGCTCGATGCAGAGACTTCATCACGAAGGTCAGTTTCGGGAATAGGAATATAGAGTGACTCGCAACATGGTTCTTCGTTTGAAGACAACGCATCGCTCGGACATGTCGTGGTCTTTTCCGTTGGGGATGAGCAACAATGATGGGATTCCTGGTCTACATGTGACTGTTCGTGATCGATTTCAAGGCCTACATGGAATCCTTCCTCTACGTGGCAGAAGTGCAAAAGTCCCGTAGCACCAGACCCGAGGGTGGTGTAAAGGAATAATAAGAAGAGTGCTATAAATCGTTTCACCCCTCAAAAATAGCAAAGATTATGCCTTTGAGTGCGCTCTAGAGACTTTCAATTTTAGCTCGAATGCCTCGCTCAAAAGCCTGAATGGCTTCAGTGTCAAGCGCTCCCAAGGCTTGTCCTTCTAATTTGTGGTAGCGTAGTGCGCGCTTAAAAGCATCGACGAGGTAGCTGTTGGAGCTTTTTATATAGTTCACAGAGCTGTAAGAAAACAGTACTTCAGCTGCACTCGGTGTGATCTCTATCAAAGCACCATCACTCAAGGTGAGGTAGTGTGATAAGATCATCTGGTACGGTGCACCTCCCGAAGTTTTTTCAGTCTTGATATTCAAGATCAGCGTGTCCAGCACTTCGTGAAGCTCGGATTTCATGGCTTCCTTCAAGCGAGTCGAAACGCGCCCCGTATTCACCGCGTAGGTAATCTGACCGATGATATTGTTAAATCCTGAGGGAAGCCAAAACTCTGTGGTCTTAATGGTGTGGCTCATAGTGGCCAACTTGCGCCCTTTTTCGAAAAGTTCATTCGGAATGTGTTCTGGATCGAATCGCTCGTAGTGTCGCAGGTTTTCAATGACCCAAAGATAGTAGCGGAAGGCACTTAGCGTCGGCTTGTCTATGTAGCGGTAGAGCGGAAGTTCTTTGGCGCTAAAGTAAAGCTGCGAGGTGGGTTGGGTTACGGCCAATTCCAAGTTGTGCGCGGTGTTCTCTAAATAGAAATCTATATCCGCATAAGCATTGATCGGCGGCAAGGTGGTGCATACCACAACCTGCGAGTTTTCATCCGGCTTGCTTCGTAGGGCATCAATGCTCAAAGAAAAATGGTTCGCCAATTTTATCAACTCATCCGAAGTCAATGGGGTGCTGCCAGTGCGTTTGCGGTATAAGGAGGCCCGCGAACAACCGAGCACTTCCATCAAATCCTTTGTGATTTTCGCCTTCCCTTTCGTGGAACTGAAAATTTCTTCGAACAGTTGTGTTTGGAATTGGTTAGGTATGAGCATGGTTTTATAATCTTGCGGCCAAATTAACTACTGAGGATAGTTTGAGACACTCCACACTAGAAAAGTACGTACAGGGAACAATTCCGGGTGAATTGATCAATATAAACGACAATTTAAGGTTTCTCCCATTGACCACTCCTGAACTTAGGAAAGGATCGGGGCGGGAGATACGCAGTCGCGGTTTGAGGGTGCTCAATAGATTTTTCCGCAAAGGCTTATTACAGGTGGTCGGGAGTCCATGGTTGCCCGGGTTTTATACCTTGAAAGCGGAAGAGGCTGTTCTCGTTCCTCCAGCCATTCTCAACCAAGGTCGTACCTGTAAAATGTTGCTGTGCATCACTTCGGGCCCTGTTGAGGCTTCCCCGTGGTATTCATTCGAGGGTGATCCTATGATGGTGCTGCGCGTTCGGGACGAATGGAAAAGTTTCGAAAATTATATGGCGAGTTTCAAGCAGAAATACCGTCAGCGGATCAAAAAGGCGATGAAGGATAATGCTGCTTTGGAGGTACGTGAGGTTGTTCTGGGTGGGGCTGTTCGGGAGGAATTGGGCTATATGCTTAATCGTAGTCTTAAGGATCGCGTGGTAGCCTTGCCCGCCGATACGACGCAATTATTGTCCCTTTACGAACAGTGTTTTTCATCACATTATAAAATTTGGGCCTTCTACAAAGGTGAGGCAATTCATGGGTTTATAAGTGTTTTGGAAGACGGTCCCGTGTTGCGGGCTATGCATTTTGCCTCGAATGAAGATGCGCCTGATGGCTTTTACACCCGTGCCATGATGAAGGTTGTGGAGCACGGTATTCTGGGTGGTTTTGCTGAAATCAATTTAGGTAGGACGGCTACCGAAATCAAAAGCACTTATGGCGCAGAGCCTCGTGAGAACTATTTTTCTTTTTACTCGTCGGCCCGCACAACTCGCTTATTGTTGGCAGCCATAGCCAAGCGTTACCGGCCTAAATCTTATATCATTAGATCGCCGTTCAAATGATGTGTTTTTAGCGGTTTCAGCGGGTATTTCGTCATAGCTTTGTGTAAAGCACATCATTACAAAACAAATGGTATTAGAATATTCAAACGAAATGGGGAAATTCGCCGTCTCTTCGAGCGGTGCAGGGCGTCGTTGGTTTGTGTTTGAAGGTGAGGCCACCTTAGCACAAAGGTTTTCGAACCGTTGTTTTTGCCATGAATAGGATCCAATTTAGAAATGATAAGGGCAGTTTTGTCGTGGATGCGCGCGGTGCTTCGTTGCGGGCGCTTAACATTGCGGGGCTCGATCTTCTGCATGGACCCGATTTACTCGATCCTATGTGGAATGCAGGGACGGTGCTGTTCCCTTTTCCCGTGCGATTGCAGGGTGGGGTGGAGTTTGTGTATGGCGGACAAACGACGGTTTGGCCTGTGAATGACGAGCGCCATCGTGCGGCTTTACATGGGTTGAGTCCCGAGGTGAACTTTGAATTGGTTCAGGAAGATAAGGGGGTTCGTTGCCGATGGCATTACGATGGTGCCCTGGAGTATTATCCCTATGCTTGTGTGCTGGAGGTGTTTTATGGCTTGGATCGGGACGGTTTTTCGATGACGGTAAGGGTCGAGAATATCGGCGTAGAGACAATGCCTTTTCATTGGGGATGGCATCCCTATTTTAAAGTTGGCGCCGATTTCAGTTTGAAGGAGCTGCCGACTCATCGACTGGGCAAAAATCAGTTTTCACATCCCATGGAGCGAATTCCTTTTGAAGGTTTCGATTGGGGTCAGGAAGTGGATGGTGCGTTTCTATTTCTAGGGTCTGCTGTAGTTTTGGTGCGTGAAGATGCCGTGGTGAGGATTGAGAGTCCTGGGCCGTGGGTGCAATTGTTCCGACCGGCCGGTGCGTCCTTTTTTGCTATTGAGCCAATGACGGGATTGGGGCATATGGAAACGCCTTGGGAGGAATTGGCCCCCAAGGAAAGTTCTCAATACACCGTTGGAATCAGTGTGACGCGGCGATAAAATCGTGAACTTCCTCTGCTCGAATAATCGGGTTTGCGCCTTTGCGTGTGGCAACCATGGCGCCTAGCGCTACTGCAAAATCCAAAACCTCTTGAAGAGGATTGCCTTGTTGTAGTCCCCATAGTAGGGCGGCCAAAAAGCTATCGCCAGCACCGACAGTGTCAGCGACGGTAATATTGTAGGTACGGCTTTTCCAATGACCTTCAGGGGTCACGAGGGAAGCGCCCTTGCTGCCGTAGGTAATAAGAAGCTTATCTAGCCCGAATTCCTGGCGAATTTGTTGGTAACCGATCATGGGGTCTGTATCGTAACCAAACCACTGGCTCAGCTTCGCATACTCCTGTTCATTAACCTTCAATAGATTGGTCTTTTCAAGAAGTTCTTGGATCAATTCCTTTTCGAAAAAAGGTGCGCGCAAATTCATGTCCATGATTTTGTAAGCATCTCCATCGAGTAAGTTAAGGAGTGTTGTACGGCTTATGTCGTTGCGAGCGGCGAGTGTCCCAAAGACAAAAAAGTCACTATGGCCCATAGGCATTGGGGTGTATTCGATAAAGTCCCATGCACTCGGGCTCACGATGGTGTATTTTACCTCTGAGGGGTTCGATGTATTTACATCAACCGTTCCTGTCGGGTGTAGGTTGTTTTGGATATAGTCGGTATTGATCCCGCGCTCCGTGATGATCTCACAAAGTTCCTCGCCCAGCTTGTCCTCACCACGGGCAGAGTAGATTAAGGCATCGGCACCGAGGTTTTTGGCGTGGAATGCCACATTCATGGGGGCTCCACCGGGAATTGGTCCAGAAGGAAAAAGGTCCCAGAGGATTTCTCCAAAGCAAATAATCCTACTCATGTTTTCCAGAGAGTTGGTCCTGAAGGTCTTCGAGACTCGTACCCTTGGTTTCGGGCATCATAAAGTGGGTAAAGAGCAGTTGAAGTAGCATGAAAACCGCAAAGAAAGCGAACACCGTCCAGCCAGGGAAGGCCTCGATAACGACCTCGCCAAGCATGGTGATCAGCGCAGCAAAAACCCAGTGCGTCCCTGTGCCCCAAGCCTGTCCGGCCGCACGAACGCTGTTGGGGAAGATTTCAGAAATAAAGACCCAAATGACCGCACCTTGGCCGACAGCATGAGAGGCGATGAACATCAAGATAAAGCTCAGGTTAAAGCTTGCGCTGGCATCAGTTTTAAAGCCATAAGCGACCATGGCAAGGGAGATGATGTAGCCTATGGAGCCGATGTACATTAGTGATTTTCGACCCATTCGATCGATGAGGTAGAGGCCGACAAAAGTGAAGATGAGGTTGGTTCCCCCGATTGAGATCGAGGAAAGGAGGGAATCAGATGACGCAAAGCCAGCGTTCTCAAGAATTGCAGGGGCATAATAGAGAATG
Source organism: Bacteroidota bacterium (assembly GCA_041164065.1). Classification (GTDB taxonomy): domain Bacteria; phylum Bacteroidota; class Bacteroidia; order Flavobacteriales; family Schleiferiaceae; genus UBA10364. The sequence goes on from JBEAQE010000003.1 coordinate 17,492, forward strand.
AAATTTATCCCCGAAAGCTGGTTGAAGAAGGCTAGCAAGAAGGCAAGAAGAAGGGAGCGGTTGTATTTGCCGCTGAATACGCTGTCTTTTGAGGACTGCTCGTTGCTGTGGTTTTTAATGGCCTCGAGTTCGGCCTTAGCGCTTTGCTTATCATCATGTATTTGCTGAAGTACGGCGAGGGCACTGTCGTGGTCGTTTTTTTGAACCACAAGCCAGCGGGGGGAATTGGGCACGCTAAAAATCAAAAGGCAATAGAATGCTGCTGGAATGGCTTCGACGCCGAGCATCCAACGCCAGTCGCTTGCGCCACCGACGCCGTCAAGGAGGTAGTTGCTCACAAAGGCAATGAGGATACCGAAGACAATGTTGAATTGGTAAAGGGCGACTAAACTTCCACGGCTTTTTGCTGAGGATATTTCAGAGATGTAGGTGGGAGCTGCCACAGTCGAGGCACCGACACCGACACCGCCTAAAAACCGGAAGAAGCTGAAGCTGTACGGATCTGGCGCAAGTCCCGATCCCAAGGCACTAACGAGGTAGAGCACCCCTACCCAAATGAGGGTTTTTTTACGGCCCAGTACTCGCGTTGGGACCCCACCGCCTAGAGAGCCTAGAACCGTTCCCCACAAGGCCATGGACATGATAAATACCCCGTGAAACCACGCTGAGGTATTCCAAAGTTCTTTGATTGGCGCATTTGCTCCAGAAATGACGACAGTATCGAATCCAAAAAGAAATCCGGCTAAGGCCACAGTGAGCGACCAATTCCAAGTTTTGTTCATTGAAAGTACGTGTTAAGCGCTCTCAATGTAAGCAAAGATTCTAAAACCTCAGAGGTTATAGGGCTGCGGCCAAATTCGCCCAGGTCGCCCATGCCATACCAAGCTCGGCCTGCAAATTCGCTCGCTGAATCATAGCCTTAGCGTAATAACTCGTCCGTAAATTCACCTTGATTAGCTCGGAATCACCCAATTCGAATTTTTCCTTCTCGCCGTCCAGAAGTGCTTGAAGCGTGTTTTGGTTTCCCAAGCTCGCTTGCACAGCCTTGTCCAGCTCAGCGATACGTAAGACCATCGATGCCCACTCTAGTTTAAGCGCATATTCCGCACCAGCACGTTCAAACTCAAAGGTTTCCAACTGCAAGTTTTGGCTGCGTGCGTAGCCAATACCCTCGCGCACAAAAATGGGCATATCAATCTTCGCTTTGAGTACTCGATTGTTTTCGTCAAATTCTGAAGTGGACGGCAAGGCCTCGAGGTTGCCAGGAACGAGCAATGCACCGCCCACGGCGACCTTAGGTTTGATGTATTCACGCGCCAAAGCCCGCTTCGCACGAAGTTGCTTTTCTTTTGCATCATTGTAGCGAATGAGCGGGTGATTTTCATCCCAATTCAGCGGGATCGAATAGGTGGGAATATCGTTCGATGGCGTAACCTCAGGATTCAACACCATAGGTTCTTCCGCGCTTGACCACAACCAAGTGCTGGCGTCGTACAGTGCCGCTAGTGCCTTATTTCGTGCTTGGAAATAATCCGTCTGCCACGTGGTCAACAATGCATGGGCATCGAGGGTATCCATCGCTGACGCATCACCCGCTTCAAAGGCATTGAGCGCAAAATCATAAACCTCCTGAGCCGCCTCAATAGCTTTCTCGTAGGATTTCAAATTTTCGTGAGCAGCATACCATTTCCAATAGCTTTTGGTCGCCTTGAGGAGCAATTCGTTTTTGTACAATTGCGCCTCCGCCTCACTCATGTCTACACCTGCTTTTGCCAAGCGAAGGGTGGTTCGGCTTGCATCGGTGAAGAGACCATTACCGAGTTCTACCATGCCTCCAATGGCAAACATGCCTTCCTCGGGAAGTTTGTCTTGAGGGTTGGTATACAAACCTGCCGTCGCATTCCAGTCGACACCCACAGAGATGGGGCCGCGAAGATTCTGCTCCAACGACCACGACGGAAGGCGGTAGTAGAGATCGCCCTTGAATTCTTTACTCGCATAGTTTCCCGCCAGCGTTGGATCGAAAGCGCCGCGAGCCCGGACCAATTCCGCCTTAGCGGTCGGGATTTTATTCTCGACCGCCTTCACGAGCGGATGGTTACGCTGTACCCACTCGAGGTAGGTCTCCAGACTAAGCACGTTTTCATTAGTCTGTGCCCAGCCTAGGGTAGAACCCAACAACAAAAAGAATAAGACCAGTTTGCGCATTATTTCAGCTTGATTTTGAGTTTGTCCACCTTCTCCTTGGCCTTGATCGGTTCATAGTAATCGGGAGGGAATGTATTGAATTGGCGCCAAATCTCGTACCATACTGGTACCGTGTTCAACAGTGCAATCCCACGGGCACCGGTCCCTGCACGCAGATTCTCTGGCCACTGCTCGCCGGGTGCGACCAAAATGCGGTATTTGCCATTCTCGTTGGTGACGCGGTCGGCAGCCACCACCTCACCCGAGAAAGTTCCGTAGCTAGTATTTGGCCAACCGCGGAAGACGATAGCCGGCCAACCGTCAAATTGGAATTGGACCGTGGAACCCTCGTGAATGAGCGGCATATCGACGGGACTTATGTATAGCTCTACCGCCAGTTCATAGTGCGTTGGAACGATGGTTGCCAGCGCGGTTCCTTCCTTCACCGTCTCGCCGATCCCTTGCTTTTTGACCTTGGCAAGCATTCCATCCTGAGGCGAAAGAATGTAGTAGTAGCCGCTGCGCACCTCATAACTGCTGAGGGTATTCCGTAGTTTGGCCAATTCCCCTTCACCTGCCGCCAATGCACTCTGCGCCTCCGCTAAATCACTCTGGCTTTTAGCGATTTTTTCTTGATACGCATTGGCATTGTTGCGCAACTCTAATCGTGCGTCCAAGAGCTTGTTTTTGCTCATTTCCCATTTCTGCGCAGCCTCCTGAGCTTTCGCTTCATTTTGGACCAATTTTACCCTGTACTGCTCGACCTCCGTGCGGCTTTTCAGTCCGCGCTCGAGTAGCTGCTCGTAACGCTCGGCCTGGGTTCTTGCCACCTCGAGATTTTGTGCCGCCGCTATTGCATTGGCGCTGTCGGACGCCGCCGATGCTTTTGCCGCCTCCAATTTGTAGCTCAGACTCTGGCCTTTAACCTCTCGGTTGGTGCGCAATGTGGTAATCAAATCATTGAGGGCCGCTACCTTAAGCTTGTAACTTTCCACTGCATCCGCCTTGGCTTGCATCTGCTCACGAGTTCTCTGAATCAATTCCGGATCGAGGTACTCACTCTTTATTTCCTGAATCCGAACGATGGTATCGCCAGCATCAACGATATCTCCCTCTTGAGCGTACCACTGCACTATCTGTCCAGCGATGGCTGATTGGATCTCACTCGGTCGCTGTTCGGGTTGTAGCATCGTTACCTTTCCCTTCGCTTGGATATTTTGGGTCCAAGGCAGGAATAATGCGAGCAAACTTAAAAGGCTCACAATGATAATGTTGCGCTTTACCTTCTTCCCGATAAAAGGATTGCCCAGCATCCGGAAACTCGTGTATCGATCGGTTTGTATACGATCATTTATGCGCTTTGGACTGATATTGAGCATGGCTTATAATTCAATGATTTGACTACTGTTTTTCTTCACGACATCGAGATTGGATGCCGCCACCAGGGTCCAGGGTTGGTTTTTATCCCAGACAAAGTCGATGATCTGCTCACGCTCTTTCGGATCGAAGAGGTGGAAGATGTCATCAAGCAGAAGCAAACGTGGACGAACGATTATAGAACGGGCTAGGAGGATACGTTCTATGATGCTGCTCGATAGTGGGATGGCCGTCGGTCCGACTTGGGTTTCATAACCTTTCGGCAGGCTTTGAATGAAGTTTTTCAACCCCAATCCATTCACTGCCCACTCTACATCGCTGAGTTCAATCTCAGGACGGCCGAGGGTAATATTCTCTACCAAGCTACCTTCAAACAATTCTTCCGAAAGGAAACAGTCCCCCACATGGTAGCGTAAGTCGGCTGTGTTGAGGTTTCCGCTTGGGTGCCCGTTAAAGCTCACAGTACCGCGCGTGGGTTCGTACTGTACGGCTAGAAGTCGCAAAAGGGTAGACTTCCCAGAGCCATTTTGTCCCGTGATGACCGCTCGGCAACCTGAAGGAATAGTAATGTTGAGGTTGCTCAAGATAGCCTTGCCTGAATCTTCGGTATTGTAACACAAATTCTTGAGCTCTACTCGAGCACCCATACCCGTATCGATACTATCGAAGAGAATGGTTCCTTGATCTTCTTCCAGAGGGATGTCGGTGACCTTACTCATCTTTTCTACAGCTGTGAGCACATCATAGAATGGTTCCATGGTCAGGATGAGCTTCTCGGCGGAATTGATAATCAAAATGATGACGATCTCAGAGGCTACGAACTGCCCGATATTGATTTCGTTTTCCATAACCAAAAGGCCTCCGATGAGCAACAAACCGAGCGTTACCAGCGCTTTAAAGCCCACAATGTTCGCGTATTGGAAGATCAGAACTTTCCAGTGACGCTTGCGGTGGGTCAGGTAATGCGTGACCAATTCATCGGTCTTTTCCATTGGGAGTTCCGTGTGACCCGCACGCTTGAAGGTATCCATGGTACGCGCAATCTCCTTGAGCCAGTGCGCAATTTTGTACTTGTAGGTACTCTCTTGCATACTGCTCTCCATACCGCGCGGCCCCGTGTAGTAAAGAATGGCCACCAGCAAGGCAATCAACGCAATACCAAAGGTGATAAAGAATGGGTGGTAGGTGGAGAGGAGGATGAGACCGATGATGATCTGCAGGGCCGAAGCGCTAAAGTCCATCAAGATCTTGCTTAATCCCTTTTGTACGTTGAGGGTATCAAAGAAGCGATTGATCAATTCCGGCGGATAATACCCTCGCATTGAAGCTACCTCAAAACGCGGTATTCTGTAGGTAAACTCGAAGGCCGCCCGGGTAAAAATCCGCTGTTGAAGAATCTCCGAAATGGACAGCTGAAGCACCTGGAGCACCCCACCGATGATTACCCCGATGGTCACTACGGCCGAGAGGATAACCCAGCTCGTGCTGACCGTGTTGGCCTGTATGAGGCCGACGATGGCTTGAACTCCAAGCGGCAAGCTCAAGTTTACCAAGGAGTAAAAGAGTGCATAGGCATATAGGTACATGATGTCCCGGCGGTCTTCCGAGAGCATCGATAAAAACTTCTTGAATGGCTTTGTTGGGGTCATGCACTTATGGTTTTAAACATGAGTTCTTTTAGAAAGGTGGATACCACGGTTCGGTTGTTTTCGATGTCGGTTAGGCGAGGCAAATGCTTCATAAAGAACTGCTGGCTTTGTGCTGCTTCGACAATAGTGGCAAACAAACTGTGCGGGTACGCGTAGTCGGGATTGACCTGCAGGGCAAGCTTGCTCATGGTATCGCAAATGTGCTTATAACCCAGGAAGTATCCTTCTTTATTCTCTTGCTCCACCGCTTTAGTGAGGTAGATTTTTGGGTATTCGGCCACAACGATTTGCTGCAGTTTCTTCTCGTTGATGTGGGGAATGCTAGGATCTTCATCCATAGGTAATACAAGCAGGTCAATGGCCTTTTCAAGCTTTTCCTTGGGGCAATTGAGCAGTAAGAATTCTTCGGCCATTTTTAGTTCTAGCCAGCCCCAGTACCAATTGATCAGGTATGCCAACAGTTGGTGTTTATTCTGAAAGTAGCGGTACACGCTCGCTTCCGGACTTTCCATTTTGGCCCCGATTTTTTTAAAGGTCAATCCTTCATAGCCCAATTCGTCCATGAGCTCAATGCTCGCAGATAAAATGCGCTGACCGAGCTCCGTTTCTTCCGGATTCTTTACGAACAGCTTCGGGCTGATGGCAATTTGTTGTGCATTCATAATCAAATTAACACTCTTGCTTTGTGATTGTTTAGCATTGCTAATATAATAGTAATGCTATTAAAATACAAACAGGAAGGTATGTAAGTGACTATCGGGGCCGAGTTTAGGAGAAGAGGTTTAGTGTTGCAACTCCTGGAGTGCGGCTTTGAAATTTATTGCGTTGAGCTTTTTAATGGGAATTCCTTTAGGCCCCATACCGGCTTTGTGGAGCAAACGGCTCCACAGGAATTGGTCGGCGATATGTGGGATGATCAGCTGTCTTAGTTCAAATTGCAAGGCACTGTGGGTAGTGCCAGAGCCGCCGTGGTGGACGACAGCGCCCACACGGCTGAAGAGCCAGTCGTAGGGGATGTCGCTCACGGCAAAAGCGTGGCTGGGCAGATTTTCGGGTACTTCGATCCCGCCCCAGCTCGTGTTGATGATCACTGGCTGGTTGAGCTCTGCTGTTACTTCGAGAATGAGCTCGCCGATGGCTTTGGGCCTCCCGTTGACCATGGAGCCGAAGCCGATGTAAAGGGGCTTGGGGTTCCGGTTTAGAAAATCCACTAGCGTGGGGTCAGGAGTCCAATGACGGGATTTTGCGCGTTCTCTGAAATGGGTGATTTGGACGTGTTCGGGCCAATCTTCTGGTCGTTGAACGAGTCGTTGGTCCACTGCAAACTCGATAGGTAATTCATGCAACAAAAAGTGCTCAATAGCTTTGCGACGAAAGGGTTTCATTCCCCATTCTTGAGCAAGCTCCTTGCCGTAGCCGATGATGGCTTGTTTGATCATTGCGTAGTTGCTGATTTTGTAGGTCAGCCGGTTCCACCAGCGCGGGCCTGGATTTCCAAAGCCAATGCTCGGTTCGTAGTCCATGGGATGGACGAGGCAGGGTACGGGACTGAGCAGTTTAATTCTCTGGCCGTAGTTCGTGGCGGCTAGCACAGGGTAGACGCATTTGGTGTGGTAGATGATTAGGTCGGGTTCAAAGGCGTCAACGGCGGCCTTTTGATCACGAATAAGCTGCTGCTGCAGGGGTTTGGTTTCCCGCAGGAGTTTGAAGGCTGTTTTAAGGCGGGAGTAGCCGGAGCCGATCTGGCCGGTGATTTGAAGTACTTCGGGGCTCTCGACGAGCTCGATGAATTTTCGACTCTGGGGGAAGAAGGTGGGGCAGACTTGTTCCGCTAGCGGGCGGAATTGGTCAGGGAGGCAAAAGGCAACCTGGTGACCTGAAGCGATGAGTTCTTCGCCGAGGGCGAGAAAGGGTTCCATATCACCTCGTGAACCCAAGGACATGAGAAGGATTTTTTCCATAGTCCTCAAGGTACGGCAGATTCCAGGTGGATTAGGCTTTTCGTTCGGAAAATTCGTGGTTTGTTGAAGCCTTTAGTGCATCCATACCCTCGATTTTGAACGTTTTGTTTTCGAGATTTTTGCGTCGCTGGTAGTGGTCGAGGTGTACCATAGTGGTGTGGTCGATGTAGGTGCTTCCCGCTACATTAAGGACAAGGCGGTCTTTCGACTCAAAGGCTTGGTCCAAGGTCTTTTTCAGACGGAGGTAGTTCGAGAAAGAGAGGGCGCCTTGCACGGATACTGAGCCGTTCTCGCTGCTTTTTGCAATGGAAAAGAAGTATTTGGGTGCGACGCCTTTGAACAGAAGGATGAGGTAATTGGCCAATATACCAATACCAATTCCGATAATCAAGTCGGTGGCCAACACCGCTAAAAGGGTCGTCAAGAAAACGACAAACTCCATCACTCCAATAGCGACCAGGCGCTTCATTTCGGCAGGAGCGAAGAGACGCCATCCCGTCACCACGAGCATTGCTGCTAAGGCAGAAAGAGGAATGAGTTCAATGAACGCCGAGGCCACCAGCAAGAAAATCAATAGAAATAGACCGTGGAAGAAATTTGCCCATTGGGTCTTACCGCCATTACTCACATTCGCGGACGAACGAACGATTTCTGAGATCATCGGAAGTCCACCGAACAGGGCAGCGAGACTGGAGCCCGAGCCCATGGAGATTAGATCGCGATCGAGGTTCGATTTGCGGTGGTACGGGTCGAGTTCATCGACGGCTTTGGCGCTTAGTAGACTTTCCAATCCAGCCACCAGAGCAATGGCGATAACAGCTGACCAGAAGGCACTTTCGCCGATTTTTTCAAAGCTTGGGAACGCGATGCCATCTTCACCGAGCAAGTGATGGGGCATGATGACCGTATCAATAGAGCCAGAGAGGAATCGGCCCATAATGATCGAGATGATCATCACCCACATCGGGGCCGGTATGATTTTAATGGGTTTCCAATTCACTTTTGGATAGGCAACCAGGACCACCGCGCTCACCACCGCAATCACCGCAGCGCTCACATTCGTTTCCCCCAAGGCGAAGGGCAAATGCGCGGCTACTTCCAGTATAGAGCCTTTAGGCGAAGCAATGCCCAGCGCGGGGTAAATCTGCTTGATCATGATGATAACGCCGATGGCGGCGAGCATGCCTCGCACGGTCGGTTTCGGAAAGAAATCACCCACTTTTCCCACTTTTAGGAAGCCGAGGATGGTCATAATCAGACCGGCGATTAAAATGGCGCCCAAGGTGTGAGGATACCCTGCGTAGCCGTTTTCTGCGCCTGCACCCCCTAGGGATTCTACCCCCGCCAGTATGACAACAATCAAGCCGGCCGCCGGGCCGCTGATGGTTACAAATGTTCCTGATATTCTAGAGGCAAAAAGGCCACCAACGATAGCTGTGATAAGGCCTGCGAGCGGTGGTACCCCAGAAGCCAGGGCGATGCCTAGGCACAAGGGTAATGCGATCAATGATACGCTAAATCCAGAGCTGAAATCTTGCTTGAAGTTTTCTTTTAGTCCGGCAATTCCTGTTTTCGGTTTTGTCGTCTCCATAAGCGAGTCTGCGGGCAGCTGGGCCACCTTCGAGTGTGACTGCTAATATAAACGAGTAGGCTTATGTTTCCACTTTTTTACTTCCTATCTTCGATGAAAATAACCGCCACGATGAAGAATATCGTCATTTTCTTGCTCGTTTTAACTGCCTTTTCTGCTCAGGCTCAAGATGTTTCAATTTTTCACCGCTATGAAGCCGATCGATTGAAATTGGAGCCCATTCCCAGTGGCATGACCCTCGAGGAATACCAGCTCCTGTCTCGCGACATTCGCATGATAGACATCGGCTACGCCATGGCTGTCCCGGGCTATACCCATTTTAAGGCGCAGGAAACCAAGCTGGGCTATGCAGTGCTCGCTGTGGACCTTGTAAGTGCTGGGGTCATAGCCATGAATGTGCGAACGATTAGCAACTCTGGGCTGACCATTGCTCAGGCGCAAAGCACGGGCTTGTATGCCTCGGAACGCGCCGCCATCAACGCCGGGGCGCTCATGATTTTCGGGGCTTTTGCGTTTGATCATATTCATGGAAAGTGGGCCCTTGAGCGCAAACACGAAGCGCTGAAATACCGCTATTCTGGTAAGATTAGCGCCGTAGCCGGGGCCATAGAGGGGAGCCCTTCTGTGGGTGTGGTTTGGCGGTTTTAGGAAGTACTCATTTCTTGGTCTACATTAGAAAGCGGCAGGTGAGATCATAGTTCAAGCTAAGGCCTTGTGGGTGCGTTGAAAATGACCACCCGCTGTGTCTTACCATGTGAAGTTTCGGAATTCCATAGCCGAGTGCTGATCCTATAATAGCACCCGCAAGAATATCCGTGGGGAAGTGTTTTCCTGCTTCATACCGGGCATAAGCTGTATATCCTGCGAGGCCAAGAGATACTGTCCACAGGGCAGCACTTCTCATCGGTGCGTCGTACAGTTCATCGTGTGTACTGGCGAGGAAAACAGCACTTGAAAACGCTACGGCTGTATGTCCAGAATAAAAGGAGGTTCGACCATCACCCATATCGGCAAGGTCGTAGCGGTCGCTTAGACTCAAGTTAGAATTGTAAAAAACCGGGCGCGTCCGCCCAAAAAGGTCTTTGATCAAATCTTTGGTGCCGTTGGTAATTACGAAAGTCTCCAGATACATGCCCGCATAGGTCAAAGTATTGTTAAAAGAATGGGTACGCAGTAGTGCGGCAGAAGTAGTGGCAGGGGCCACCATTAAAATATTCAAAGTCTGATCGCTTCGTTTTGCGTAGGAAAGAGAATAATTCCGCGTGGCAGCGCGATCGAACCAATTCACCTGTGTTGCATTTAGGTTATCGATCGACTCGTGAGACAACACCGGGTCGGGTATCGCAAATGCTGCACTTTGAGCCGCGATACCAACAAATGTAGCATTCCAGCTCGCCTTTGTGAAGGCGTAAGGAAAGCTATTTTGAGCATGGGCTGTTAATGCAGATAAAAGAAGAAAGCCCAGGATTAGGGTTGTGTTTTTCATGGGAGAAATATACGGGCTATTCCACCACGTTGTTAGCAGGCGGGATTCAGCAGCCTGACGCGCTTCGCGCGCCACGGCTTTCCGACCATGTTGTTAGCTGGCGGGATTCAGCAGCCTGACGCGCTTCGCGCTCGGCTCGCCACTTCGTGGCTCAGCTGCTGCTTCCCTTTGCTCCCGTGGAGTGGATCTTTGCGTCGAACCAAGGCAGTCCGCGCTTCGCGCGTCCCCACTTTTTTCGTTCCCCAAAATCCTGAAGCGAGCTTCGGATTTTGTTAAACGAAAAAAGCAGTGAACGATGTTCGTTCACTGCCTTTGTTCTTTGCTTCGATCACCAAGTGGAGCTGGCGGGAATCGAACCCGCGTCCAAACAAGGAAGCCTGAGGCTTTCTACATGCTTATCTTGTGGTTAAGTTTTCGACCGATCTCTGAGCACAAGCACCCCAATCACGGCTTAGCCTCTAAACTTGAAAAGGCCCGCGAGGCGAGAGCCAATTGCATTCCTGAATTTTCCACACCTCGAAATCAGTCGCCTCAGGACGGGGGCTACTGCGAGATGTTCAGCTCCTACACCTGGTGTAGGATTAGCAAAATCGACATCCTGTCAGATTAAGCGGCCAAAGCGTAAGAATCTTCGCCAGTTATAAAAAAGTGAAGCGGTGTATTAACGAGCAGCCCCTTCTGCGCTCGACATGCTTACATCAACCTTCGGCTTGCTGTCAAAACCAGTCAGCCCCTGATGTTTGGCAAAGATAGGTAAATGATGTGCCAATTTGGTGCAGAGAACGGAATTGGGGGAGGAGGAAGCTTAAATTCTGTATTACCTTAGTAGACATGAAAATAGGCCTACTCAGAGAAGGGAAAGTTCCCATCGATAAACGTGTTCCATTGATTCCGTCACAATGTGCTGATCTTCAGCGTCGTTTCGATTGTGAGGTCGTGGTTCAGCCGTCTGAAATTCGTCAGATTCCTGATGAAGAGTATGTGGCACATGGCATCCGGTTGCAGGAAGATTTATCGGATTGTGATGTGTTGATGGGGGTAAAAGAGGTACCGGTGGCGGAATTGGTTCCTGGGAAAACCTATTTTTTCTTCTCACATACCTACAAGAAACAACCGTACAATGCGAAGTTGTTGAGGGCTTGCGTGGAGCGCAATATTCGTTTGATTGACTATGAGTTGTTGACGAAGAATGGCGCGCGCGTGGTAGCCTTTGGGCGATTCGCTGGGCTGGTTGGGGCGTACAATGGCCTCCGTGCATGGGGTGAGGCGACCGGTGAATATTCACTGTTGCCGGCGCATCAATGCCACAATTTGCAAGAGATGTTTGACCAATTCCAAGGTGTTCAATGGCCCGCTGATATACGCATTGTGTTGACTGGCAAGGGGCGGGTGGCCTCCGGGGCGGTGGAAACCTTACGGGCTGCTGGCATACGGGAATTGACCCCTGATGAATACCTGCGCGATGAAGATGGTGGGGCCGTTTGGACCCAATTGGATGTCGAAAGTTATTACCGTAAAAAAGACGGAATGCCCTTCGATAAGCAGGAGCTGTATGATGATCCACGCGGGTTTGAAAGCAATTTCATGACCTATGCGAAGCACACTTCTTTGTATATCGCCGGGCATTATTATGATCCGCGTGCCCCATTTATTTTCACTCGATCGGATGCTCGTCGTCCAGAATTTGGAGTGAAGATTATCGCTGATATTAGCTGTGACATAGATGGGCCGGTAGCATCTACTGTGCGTCCGTCAACCATAAGCGACCCTTTTTACGGGTATGACCCATTCCAAGAAGGTGAAGTTCCTTTCAATTCTGATGGTTCTATCGGCGTCATGGCAGTGGACAATCTTCCTTGTGAATTGAGTCGTGATGCCTCTGAATCGTTCGGTGCTGACCTTCTTATGCAGGTCCTTCCTGCCTTGTTCGATGGGGATAAGGACGGTGTACTCGAGCGCGCCACAGAATGTGCCGACGGCCAATTGACCGAAAAATACGCCTACCTGCAGACGTATATAGATTCCGCTCAGTAGTTAACGATGAACGAGGATTCAAAACTCCATATCAGCAAGGGCGTGGACAATGCACCATCTCTAAACCCGCGACTTACACCCCGTAGGACACACCAGCCCTCGTTGGAGGAGTTGACTGCTGGTGTTCAAGCGGGCGACCATGCGGTTTTGGCGCAGGCCATCACATTGGTGGAAAGTACGGTCGCCGAGGATGTGCATATGGCCCACGAGCTGTTGCAAAGTGTTGGGGGGCAAAACACCAATTCCTACCGGATCGGTGTGAGTGGCGTCCCCGGAGTAGGAAAAAGTACCTTCCTCGAAGCCATGGGAATGCACCTGCTCACCACCCAGGAAAACGCACGAATTGCCGTATTGGCCGTCGATCCATCAAGCTCCCGCTCGAAGGGGTCTATTTTGGGAGATAAAACACGAATGGCGGAATTGGGCCGTCATAAGCACGCCTTCATTCGCCCAACCGCCGCGGGTCAAACGCTCGGTGGGGTAGCCCGTGCCACCAAACAAGCCATGCTGCTTTGCGAGGCGGCAGGCTTTACGCACATTTTTGTGGAGACCGTAGGTGTGGGTCAGAGTGAAACGGCTGTGGCAGAACTTGTGGATGCCTTTTTGTTCCTGTCCATGCCGGGTACGGGTGATGAGTTGCAAGGTATGAAACGCGGTATTATGGAAATGGCCGATATCATTGCCATAAACAAGGCTGAGGGTGAACTAAGGACCTTGGCCGAGCGATCTGCTGCCGAGATTCGCAACGCTCTTAATTGGTTGGGTACACGTCAAATGGACTGGCATCCACCGGTGTTGTTGATCTCTGCACTTCAGAAATCCGGCCTCCAAGAGCTCCTTGAAACTTTGGAGCGTTTCCGGCGACACAGCAAGGCCCAAGGCTGGTGGGACGAGAAACGCCGGCAACAAAATTTACACTGGTTCGAGCAAAGTGCACGGGAGTTGTTGTGGAATGAATTGGTCCGGAATCCAAATTGGTCTGAGGCCTACACCGCCATACGTTATCAGGTAGTAGAGGGGACGATGAGTCCTTTTCAAGCCAGCGAAGCGTTGCTTCGCCTAGCCCGGTCTTAACGGCGCTTAAAAGTTGCGAGCGGCCTCGTGCTTGAGCAGTAAAATTGCGGCTTTCGTCGGGAAAATCTCACCTTTCATCTCCTCCTCAATCAGCTTTCTACTGAGGTCCATAGCGGTAGCCTCGGGACCCAATTCCGCGGCTATACGGTTGATAATCCCAATCAACTGACTTTTCGCGCTAACGACATTGTGCCAAACTTCATCGCTGACGTACACCTGTTGACTAATGTTGTAATCGAACTCTTGACGAACAGATTCCACTAACGTGTTGCGATAGGCGCCAATACTCATGTTTCCGGGCTTCACGCGAATCACGAGGTGGTTTGGGGTCAACCTTTCGAGCATCATTACGAGACGTTCAAAGGCTTGAAAACGCATAGGAAGGGCTTGTTTTTGAAGATTCTTTTTCAAGTAAAATTGACGTTTGCTCTCCTCGTTGTCAACGAAGTTTGAGAGCAGTAAGTACGTGAGTAAGAGCATTAAAGCTGCCGGGAACGTATACTTGAGAATTTCAACAAATGCTTCCATGAATATCTTTTGTGCCTTACAAATATCGTTATTTTTGCCGCTCACTCAGCATTAAATTACATGCAAGCACTTTCGCAACGCGCACAGGAAATGGGACTTCCCATGACTATTGAGATGGCCAAAAAGGCCCGTGAACTTTCCGCTACAGGGAAAAATGTTATCAGCTTGAGCCTCGGGGAGCCGGATTTTGACACCCCAGATTTCATCAAGGCAGCGGCTGTGGAGGCTATGGAGCAAAACATGACGCACTATATGCCCGTTCCTGGATATGCAGACTTGCAAGCGGCCATCGCAGCGAAATTTAAGCGCGATAATGGTTTGGATTACAATCCTTCACAAATCGTCGTAAGTACTGGAGCAAAGCAAAGCTTGCTTAATATTTTCTTGGCTTTGGTCAATCCTGGAGATGAGGTGATCATTCCTGCTCCGTACTGGGTGAGCTACATGGACCAAGCCCAGTACTGTGGTGGCGAAGTGAAGGTGTTGCCGACTACCATGGAAACTGGTTTCAAGATTAGTGCAAGCCAACTCGAGGCGGCAATCACGCCAAAGAGCAAAGTTCTTATTTTCTCTTCTCCAAACAATCCTTGTGGTGCGATTTACTCCAAAGAGGAATTGGCCGCAATTGCTGCTGTAGTGGCAAAGCATCCTAATTTGTACATCATTTCTGACGAGATCTACGAGCTTATTAATTACGGTGAAGTGAAACATTGTTCTATCGCTTCTTTCCCAGAAGTTTATGAGCAAACTATTACGGTCAATGGTCTTTCGAAGGGTTTTGCAATGACAGGATGGCGTATTGGCTACATCGGTGCTCCCGAATGGATCGCAAAGGCGTGTACAAAGTTTCAAAGCAACTTTACTTCGGGAACTTGTTCCATTGCTCAACGCGCTTGTAAAGCAGCCGTGGAGGCCAATCCTAGTACCGTTCAATACATGATTGATACGTTCGCAACGCGTCGCGACAAGATGGTAGCTTGGATTAAAGATGTACCGGGGTTTGAATTGGAAACCCCTCCAGGAGCATTCTATGTATTTCCTAAAATTGATCAATTACTCGGCAAAAGCTTTAACGGTAAGGTTATTGAAAACAGCCTTGATTTGAGTATGTACTTGCTTGAAGAAGGATTGGTGAGTACGGTGCCTGGCGACGCTTTTGGATTACCGGGATACATTCGTTTTTCTTACGCTGCAAGCGAGGCAGAACTTGAAGAAGCAGTGGTTCGTGTGAAAGCTGCCGTTGCTAAGCTCGTATAATTTATGATTACTGCATTGCAGTCTTTGCTTCGAGGAACCGCGCCGAAAATCTTGGTGGTGGGGGATTTGATGTTGGACCGCTATGCATGGGGAAGTAGCACGCGCCAAAGTCCGGAGGCACCTGTTCCTGTATTTGATGTGGAACGGGAGGAAAGCCGTCCCGGGGGTGCGGCTAATGTGGCTGCAAACCTTATTGGCCTTGGAGCGGAGGTCGTGGTCATTGGTGCTGTGGGGGATGATGCTGATGGGCTCCTCCTCATTGAATCACTGAAGAACTTGGGATGTGGTATCGATGGTATTCAACGCTGTTTAGGCCGCAAAACCACTGTAAAGACTAGAGTTATCGGTGCCGATGGTCATCTCATTCGTCTTGATCGAGAAGAGCATACACCTTGGAAGATGCCTTCCATCCCGACACTCGAAGGTTTCGATGCAGTCATTCTTCAAGATTACAACAAGGGTGTTCTTCACTCGGAAAATATTGAAGTACTGATCGCTGCTGCACAGAAAGCGGGAGTCCCTGTGGCTGTAGATCCGAAGGAGAAGAATTTCTTTGATTATGCCGGTGCGACATTGTTCAAGCCAAATAGGGCGGAATTGGGCAAGGCATTAGGGAAACCGTTGGATATACATCAGCCGGATTTCAAGGCGGATATTACAGCAGCTCGTGGACGTTTGCAATGCGATCATCTGCTGGTGACCCTCAGTGAGCAAGGTGTTCTTATGTCTAGTGATAGGGTATGGTCCCATTTTCCCGCTGATTTCGATCATATTGTAGATGTCAGTGGTGCTGGAGACACTGTTATGGCTGTTGCCGTCATGGGGCTTGTGAAAGGCTGGTCTCTGGATGAAATTGCACAGGTGAGTTCCTACTGCGGTGGATGGACTTGTCAGTTTAAAGGGGTAGTATGGCCGGATATTCCGAAAATTTTGGAAACTTTGTCTTCAACTAATCGGACGACGTGAATTTAAAGACACGCATCAACGCGCTTCGCGAAAAAATCAACATCCGCATTTACGACTCACGAGATCGTGTGCTGAACACCCTAAGTTTTGGGAGTATCCTTGTAGCCTTGGGGACGCTTGTGGCATTAGTTTGTTACCACGGCTTTGATTTGACCGATGCGCAGGATAAAATGATCGGCTACATCGTTCGCGGGTCTATCGGTTATTATCTTCTGAAGTTTTTCATGGAGATATTTTACAATTTTCAGCCGCGTCAGATGATCCTCGATCGCAAATGGGAATCTATGCTAATGCTTTTCCTGATCATAGATATCATTACCATTAACACGCTTCGATTTGAAATTCTGAATCAGATCGGTCACATATTGCACATCCCAGGTTTACGGGAAAGTTTCTTGCTCTTCCTCCAATTTTACTTTTTGGTCATCGTCGGACTGGAATTTGGGAAAGTAGGTGAGTACCTGCCCAAGAGTAAACTCAGCCCGCCAACACTACTTCTTTTGAGTTTCATACTCCTCATTTTGCTTGGGGCGGGGTTGTTGATGTTGCCCGAAATGACCGTGCCGGAACACCGACCACTTGGAGTGCTTACGGCGTTGTTCACCTCCATCTCGGCGAGCTGCGTAACGGGTTTGAGTCTTATAGATATCAGTACCGTATTGAGCGTTAAGGGCCAATTCGTTGTGATGCTCCTCATGCAATTAGGAGGGTTGAACATTATTTCCTTTGCCGCCTTATTCGCCATACTTCGCGGAGGGTTCGGTATGCGTCAAGCCAACATCATGAGTGAGAATTTGGGCGAAAATCTCAAACAAAGTGGATCTCTGGTTCAAGCTATTTTTAGGCTGACGCTGATTATTGAGGCCGTAGGGGCAGGCTTGTTGCTCATTGCTTGGCGGAACGATTTTAATAGTTTGGGTGATCGGTTGTTCAATGCTGTCTTCCACAGTATCAGCGCCTTTAACAATGCCGGTTTCAGTCTCTTTACCAACAGCCTTGCTGAACCGGGTGTAGCTACGAATTTCTCGGTACACTGGATCATAGCAGTGATGATTATTTTAGGATCCATAGGGTTTGGAGTCATTTATGATGTTACGCACAAGAATTGGCGAAAGGAGAGTTTTTCTCGCAATTGGCGTAACCTGAGAGTGAACACAAAACTCGGACTCATCTTCGCCATAAGCTTAATCTTCATTGGTGGTTTTTCATTGATGGTTTTGCAACCAGTAGAGGGGACGCTGTTAGAACATGCGAGCCACAGTTTTTTTCAGAGTATTACGGCACGTACGGCTGGATTCAACACCGTGGATTTTAGTACGCTGACGGTACCTGCTTTGCTGATTATCATCTTCTTGATGTTCATCGGAGGTGGATCTGGATCTACGGCAGGGGGTATTAAAACAAGTACGTTCGCCATGGTCTTTATGAGTGCACTGAGTACCATTCAGGGGAAAAAGCACATAAACCTCTATCGCATGCAGATTCCATGGGAATTAATGAATCGCGCATTTGCCATCTTCCTCTTCTCGGCGGTGAGTATCCTTTTCGGTATTCTAGCATTGACCATTTTCGAGCCCAACATTGATCTCGTTGACCTAGCCTTTGAGCAGGTGAGTGCGTTTTCAACCGTAGGTTTGAGCACTGGCATCACGCCACAGCTGGGCTTAGGCGCTAAAACTGTATTGATGATCAGTATGCTTGTAGGACGGGTAGGTACGTTGACCTTGGCTTTTGCATTGAGTGCCAAGAGACCTGATGCGAACACCTTCAAATATCCCAAGGCAAACATTAACGTAGGCTAATAAAAAAGCCGCCCTATGAATAAGGCGGCTTTTTTCATGCGGTTTCTTCGCACGTCGTGAGAATCAATTTTTGTCTTGGAAATCCAAATCTTTCATGCCAAGGAGCTTCAACAGTTTTTTACCGTTGATTTTCAGGGTCTCTTTAACGGAGGTAGCAAATTTGCGACCAGCGGAGTCGTCAGGGCGTGAAACAAATTTAGAGTCGCGGTAGTGCACCCCTTGTTCAGGCTTCGTATAGAAATATGTGTAGAAGCTTTTACGGGACTCACCTTCCGGGATATTGATTTTTCTGTAGCCGTGGGGGCTATTTTCGTCAGTATAGAAAATCACTGCCGTATTAAAATTAGGCTCCACCTTGGTGACCATCTCTGTCATCTCTTTGTTCCAGAGTTCAAGGGCCCCGCCATATTCAGGTTGCCAATTCTTATTTAAATACACCAGCAGGTTAATCCGACGCCACAATCCGAGTTTAGGATTCATATTCACGTCGATATGTACGTCAACATAGGAGCCATTGCGTCCCTGATGAACCCCTGAGCCCAGGGCATCCGTGGTAGTGTGCAACCCTTCAATACCTGTAATGCGGAACAATTGGTCGCTCCACTGTTGCGAGGCTACAGCATGGCGCGCTTGGGCAAAAGCAGGGTGCCAACGCTCGAAGTGATAATCTTCACTCTTGTCCTCATTGAGACTCTTACGCTTTACGTTCAAATCGTCAATCGACGGGAAATTTTCAAAGAGTGCATCCGCAACTTCTTGGGTAAAGAAGTCTGGCATGACAAGATATTTGCAAGGCTTCGCATTTTCGTAGCTTTCCTTGAGTTCCTGCGCAAAGGCAGGGTCGAGGTATTTTGGGTTAATGATTCCTTCTACCATGGGGTTTGATTGATTGAGTCAAATATAGCCGTTAGTATTTCTTCTTTCTTGTGATATCTGTCATATTCCCGTAAATACGGAAGAATAAGCTGGGCAAGTATCTTTTGAAGGGAACGGCGGCCAATTCATACCTGCCTATAAACAGTTGCCTTGGTGGGCGTCTTTTACTGGCTCGGCGATAAAACTTTTGAGCAAAGACCTCTGTATCCATACCATTCTCTTGGGCCTTGCTATTTCTTTCAATGGGCTTTCCATCCGGTCCAATACTCTGAAGCGTTACCGACGTGTTCACAAAGCCCGGGTTGACGATACCAACGTGCACACCAGCGCTGCGCATTTCGTACTGAAGACTTTCAAAATACCCAATGACGGCGAACTTACTTGCGGCATATGCGGCGAGTTCAGGGCTTCCAAAATATCCTAAGATGCTCGCTACAGTCCAGATTTGGCTGCCATAATGATCCTTCATGTAAGGCAATAACTCCTTGGTCAACGCAACGCCGCCCCAGAAATTGACTTCCATCACACGGCGTTCCTCCTCCAGCGGCATTTCCATCGCAGTTCCGAGATGCCCCATGCCGCCATTGTTGATCAACACATCGACGTGTCCGAATTTCTCCAGCACGGTTTGAACCCAATGCGTGGCATTTTCGTGTTGAGCCAGATCAATAGGAAAAACGAAGCAATCCTTGGGATGTTCCAAAGATTGCGCCGTTATGTCCAATTCCTCTTTACGGCGAGCACTGAGTACCACCGTGAAGCCTCGTTTATTGTATTCTCGGGCTAGCGCACGACCAATTCCGCTGCTAGCTCCCGTAATCCAAGCAATTTTCTGACTCATAGTAGTCTTTCTATTGCCTCGAATTTAAGATCTATTTGCGATCTTTTCCTCCTCGGAAAGACCCTTTGTCGCTGAAGCGACGATCTGATGGCTTACCGCGATCATAGCTTCTAGGACGCTCTACACGTTCGCGCTTAAACTCACGTGCTGGTCTATCTTCGCTAAAACGATTTCCGCTACCGCGGTTTTCAAAGCGATCACTGCGTCCTCCACGATCTCCACGGTCATCACGGTCACCGCGTTCGAAACGATCAGAACGGTTGCCGTAAGCACCGCGGTCATTTCGGTCATTGCGGTCAAAACGATCTCCGCGTGCTTCGCGACGTCCGCCTCCTGATGAAGCGTTGCGCTCACCATAACCGCCACGGTCTTTTTTGAAGCCACCTTTTTTACCACCGCGATCATCAGAACGCTTGTTGTAAGCAGGGCGGCTTGGGCGAGATGTGCCTTCTTCGAAATAGGCATTCACTACATAAGAGCCTGTTTTTGCGCCATTCAATGCCGTTGCTAAATCAACAGCATAACGGTCCTCCACATCAATGCGGCTGAAGGTCTTGTCCATATCGATTTTACCGATACGGATTTTCTGACCGTCCATTTGATCATTAATCAAGCCGATTAGACGGCTTGGGTTCACGTTTTGACGGTATCCTAGGTCGATGACGATCGTTTTGAAACCATCTTCTTTCCCCGTAGATAGGTTGCGTTTTCCCGACTCTTTAGGCTTGCTCGCTTGCACGTTGATATCTTTTGCACCGCGGTAACGGCTCAAAATCACCGATGTTTCATGTCCAAGGAAGCGTTCGATGAGGTCCGCTTTGCTCAAGTGAGCCAATTTATCCATAGCCTCTTCGAGAAGCATTGGGTCCAATTCGTTGTGATTTTCGTAAGTCACCAAATCTTCGATGGCTTCCTGAAGTTTTACAGCGCAGATATCATTTCCACTCGGAACTTCCTTAACGGCAAAGGTTTTGCCAATCAAGCGCTCAAGACCTTGAACCTTACGCATGTTTCTGCCGTGCGTAATGACCATAGAGATACCGCTGGCACCTGCACGCCCAGTTCGGCCTGAACGGTGTACATAGACTTCTGGGTCATCTGGAATGTTCACGTTGATCACGTGCGTGAGGTCGCTAACGTCGATACCACGAGCAGCTACGTCTGTAGCAACGAGCACATTTAGCGTTTTTGAGCGGAATCGGCCCATAACTTCATCGCGTTGCGCTTGGCTCAAATCACCGTGTAAAGCCTCTGCACGATATCCGTCGTTCATCAACTGCTCTGCAATGCTTTGTGTCTCACGACGCGTACGACAGAACACTATACCATACATTCCTGGGTTGTAGTCCAGCAAACGGCGCATGGCCTCGTAGGTATCACGTGCTTGAACGACGTACAGTTCATGTTCAACTTTAGAGGCGCTGATGTTGCGCTTACCAGCTGAAATTTCTTTTGGGTCGTTCAAGTATTTCTTTGTCAAATGCTTCATGCCATCGGGCATGGTCGCTGAAAAACACAAGGTTTGCTTGGTCTCAGGAGTGTTAGCAAGAATCGCGTCCAATTCATCTTGGAAGCCCATGCTCAACATCTCATCCGCTTCATCAAGTACCAGATACTGCACATCTTCAATGCGCAATTTGCGGCGTTCAATCAAATCAAGCGTTCGACCTGGTGTACCCACCACAATCTGCGGACGTTCTTGAAGCGATTTGATTTGTTTGGTGATAGGAGCACCACCGTAAACGGCAGTTACCTTTACATCCATAAACTTCGCAAAGTTCTCTATGTCTTGTGCGATTTGAAGACACAATTCACGTGTTGGTGCCAAAATAATGGCTTGAACGTGTTGTACGTCCTCTTCGAGATTGTTCAAGATAGGAAGCGAGAACGCTGCCGTCTTACCTGTACCTGTTTGCGCAAAGGCAATGAGGTCGGTCTTGTTTTCGAGCAAGTGCTCGATACTCATTTTTTGAATAGGGGTGGGTTCCACAAAACCCAGTGCTTCTACACCACGAACGATATTCGCGTGTAGACCGCTGTCTTTGAATGTTTCCATGCAGTGCCTTAAAAGGCCTTATTAAAGTTGCCCAGATCCGCTGGGTGCGCTCACCGCGTCAGCGCTTCCCAACCTAAATGTTACCCTACCTGGAAAGATGGACGCGTCTGTTTCGGCTGCAAAAGTACACAAAAATTAAATCACTGCGTACTAGTGTCTTAGCTTTATTTTCGTCCGCGTGCTCTGATGACTACGGCTTCACCATTGTGATAAAGCCCGTGGTTCAATGTTGTGCGTTCCTCCCAAACCTCGATGGATCTGAAATCAGCAAACAATTCGCGAACCATTTCTTCGGTAAAAAGCATGCTGGGTACTTTGGGACCGCCGCTGTTTAGATCCAAATTTTTGATAGAAAATCCTTCGAAAATCACATGCCCGTTGAGTGTTAAGAACCCGTTTAAGCGTTTGTAAAGGTTTTTACGGTCGGCCGCCGGAACATGGAAAAATGAATAGCTGATGGCATCAACTAATACGGGGCACATGTATTCGGAAGCATTTGCTACTGCGTACTCAATGGTTAGGCCTTTTTCTTCTGCCAATGCTATGGCTTTCTCCTTGGCCGCAAAGCTTTGATCGAAGGCAATGACATTCCATCCTAATTCGATTGCATGAACAGCATTTCTGCCTTCACCGGCGGCAGGGAACAGCATGCCGCCTGGGACAAGCTTTCCGAGCTCTTCTTTGAAGAACTCGTTGGGTTCCTTTCCATAAGCGTATGCAGGCTTTGAATAGCGCTCATTCCACATTTCTGCAGGAGTACTCATGTAATGTTCATTTAATTCTCGCTAGGGCGAAAATAGCTTTTCTTTAGTTCACTTGAGATCATTTTTGAAACTACTTTTGCGCCTAGTAATACCGCGGTTTCGGAATTTTTTTAAAAAAGTTCGGCAGTCGTAGTTTGCAATTAAAATAACTCATTCTATATTTGCACCCCCGAATAACAACGGGTTAATACTTTTATTATGAAACGCACATTCCAGCCCAGTAATAGAAAACGTAAGAACAAACACGGCTTCCGTACTCGTATGGAAAATGCTGATGGTCGTAAAGTATTGGCGTCTCGTCGTGCTAAAGGTCGTAAGCGTTTGACCGTTAGCGATGAAGGAAACTACAAAGGTTAAGATGTTTAAAACCTTTTGATAATATACAGGTGTTGCCGAAAGCAACACCTTTTTTTTGGACTTTTTCCAAGGTAAATTTGTACAAATATTCTGCCCTATGCCAAAGGACACTTCCATAAAGCACATTCTCATTATCGGTTCCGGACCCATTGTAATAGGTCAGGCTTGTGAATTCGATTATTCCGGATCACAGGCTTCCAGAAGCTTGCGTGAGGAAGGTATCATAGTGACCCTAATCAATAGCAATCCAGCGACGATTATGACCGACAAGGTGGTTGCTGATAATGTATATCTCAAGGCATTGACTGTAGAGTCTATTGAGGAAATCCTCAATGACCATCCCGATATTGATGCGGTCTTGCCTACAATGGGAGGCCAGACGGCCTTGAACCTTTGTATTGAGGCGGATAAATCAGGATTGTGGGAGGAACATGGTGTACGTATTATAGGTGTCGATATTGATGCTATTAATATCACTGAAGATCGTGATGAGTTCCGTATTCTCATGGAGAAAATTGGAATTCCTATGGCGCCATCTCGCATCGCAAAAAGCTTTTTGCGCGGAAAAGAGACTGCACAGGAGTTCGGTTTCCCGCTTTGTGTGCGCGCTTCGTTCACCTTGGGTGGTGCGGGAGCAACTTTCGTACATAGCCAGGAAGAATTTGATGAGGCACTAAGCCGCGGTCTTGAGATCAGTCCGATCCACGAGGTGATGATTGATAAGGCTCTGTTGGGTTGGAAGGAGTACGAGTTGGAATTGCTCCGAGATAATAACGACAACATCATCATCATTGCGAGTATTGAGAATATGGATCCTATGGGTATTCACACCGGGGATTCTATTACCGTATGTCCTGCGATGACGCTGAGTGATACAACGTATCAAAAGATGCGTGATATGGCCATCAAGATGATGCGCAGCATTGGGACCTTCGCGGGTGGATGTAATGTTCAGTTTGCGGTAAGCCCTGATGAGAATGAGGATATCGTAGCGATTGAGATTAACCCACGTGTAAGCCGTTCTTCGGCCTTGGCGTCAAAAGCAACGGGATATCCGATTGCTAAGATTGCTGCGAAAATGGCCATTGGTTATACGCTTGATGAGCTCAACAACCAGATTACAAAAACGACTACAGCCTACTTCGAACCGACGTTGGATTATGTCATCGTGAAGATACCGCGTTGGAACTTTGAAAAGTTCGAAGGTGCGGATACAAGATTGGGAATTCAGATGAAGTCTGTAGGAGAGGTGATGGGAATTGGTCGCAGTTTCCAAGAAGCTCTTCACAAAGCTGCTCAGTCGCTTGAGATTAAACGCAACGGACTCGGTGCCGACGGCAAAGGCTTGACCGATCAGGATACCATTCTTCACAAGTTGGAGTATGCGTCTTCAGACCGTTTGTTTGTGATTTACGATGCTATTCAGATGGGAATCCCATTGCGCCGTATTCACAATATTACTAAAATCGATATGTGGTTCCTCAAGCAGATTGAGGATTTAGCTCGCGTTCAAAGTGAAATTCAAAAACACACTTTGGCGAGTATGCCGAAGGAGTTGATGTTGGAAGCGAAGATGAAAGGATTTGCCGACCGTCAGATTGCCCATATGATTCGTTCATTGGAGAGCGAAGTGCATGCCAAACGCACGGAGATGAACATCAACCGTGTGTGGAAATTGGTAGATACCTGTGCTGCGGAATTCCCTGCACAGACGCCATATTACTACAGTACTTTCGAGAGCCCTATGGTTGATGCCGAGGGTAATGAATATGTCGAAAACGAAAGTGTAGTGACCAACCGCAATAAAGTGGTTGTTTTGGGTTCAGGACCTAACCGTATCGGCCAGGGTATTGAGTTTGATTACAGCTGTGTTCATGGGGTATTGAGCGCTAAGGAAGAGGATTATGAGACGATCATGATCAACTGTAACCCGGAGACGGTGAGTACGGATTTTGATACGGCTGATAAGTTGTACTTTGAGCCTGTATTCTGGGAGCACATTTACGATATTATTCTTCATGAGAAACCACGTGGTGTGATTGTTCAGTTGGGCGGTCAGACAGCATTGAAGCTCGCGGAGAAATTGAGCCGTTACGGTATTGAGATCATTGGGACGTCTTACGAAGCGTTGGATCTTGCTGAGGACCGTGGTCGTTTCTCTACGCTCTTGAAGGAATTGGATATTCCTTATCCAAAGTTTGATGTGGCGACCAATGCCGATGAAGCCCTTGATATCAGTGATAACCTCGGTTTTCCGATTCTTGTTCGCCCGTCGTATGTGTTGGGGGGTCAAGGAATGAAGATTGTCATCAACAAGCAAGAACTTGAGCGTCACGTTGTTAATTTGTTCAAGGAGTTTGAAGGAAACCGTGTTCTTTTGGACCACTACCTCGATGGTGCAATCGAAGCTGAGGCGGATGCGATCTGCGACGGCGAGAATGCTTACATCATTGGTATTATGGAACACATCGAGCCTTGTGGTATTCACTCAGGCGATAGCTCTGCTGTATTGCCACCATTTAACTTGGGTCCTTTGGTGATGCAACAGATCGAAGAGCATACGATCAAGATTGCCAAGGCGCTGGATACTAAAGGTTTGATCAACATTCAGTTTGCGATCAAGGACGATGTGGTATATATCATTGAAGCAAACCCACGTGCTTCACGTACGGTACCGTTCATCTGTAAGGCCTACGGTGAGCCTTATGTGAACTATGCGACCAAGGTGATGTTGGGTACGCATAAAGTATCTGACTTTGACTTCAAGCCGGAATTGGACGGGTATGCAGTGAAGATTCCTGTGTTCTCATTCAACAAATTCCCAAATGTCAACAAGGCTTTGGGACCTGAGATGAAATCAACTGGAGAGGCGATTCACTTCATTAAAGATCTAAAGGATTCGACCTTCCGTAAATTGTATAGCGAGCGCAGCTTGTACTTAAGCAAGTAATTCGCAAACAAAAATGCTAGGATCCCGGCGCCTCAGGCGCCGGGATCTTTTTTTATCTTGGCGCAAATTCACACGTAGTCTATGTTGTTCCGCTTTATTTTTTATGCTGTTGTAGCCTGGTTTGTGTTTCGTTGGCTTGATGGATTTTTCGGTCCATCCAAGAAGTCAGGTACGTCTGGGCAGCCAGGCAAAAAGCCGTCAGCCTCGAAAACTCGAAAGGATGTTGGGGAATATGTAGACTACGAAGAGGTTAAAGACGACGAGAAGTGACCAAGGTTGGGATCATAACCTATTACTGGCCGCCGGCCGGTGGGCCTGGGGTGCAGCGTTGGTTGAAATTGACCAAATACCTGGCTCGAATGGGCGTGGAGGTTCATGTGGTCACTGTTAATCCTGACCGTGCGACCTACCCCCTTCGCGATGAAGGACTGCGTAGTGATGTGGCACCAGCGGTTAAGGTCTATGCTACGGATACGGCTGAAAAGTTTGGGGCCTACAAAAAGGTGACGGGCAAAAAGCAGGTGCCCTTTAGTGGGTTTTCAGGTGAGGAAGCTAAGGTGTCATTAGTGCAGAAAGTGGCGCGATTTGTTCGAGGAAACTTCTTTGTGCCTGATGCTCGAAAGGGATGGAATTCCTTTGCCTTTGCTCAGGCTGCTGAGATTATCAAGGAGCATGATGTGAAGCATTGGATCACGACTTCGCCACCGCATAGCAGCCAATTAGTGGGCTTGCGATTGCAAAAAGAATTCGGGGTGCATTGGACCGCAGATTTCCGCGATCCGTGGACGGATATTTATTATTACCGAAAATTTTACCCGACAGCCATTACGCGATGGTATGAGGGACGATTGGAACGAAAGGTGTTTTCGAGCTGTGATGCTCTAATCAGTGTGAGCCCGAGCTGGAGTGATTTATATGCTGCTAAAGGTGCACAGCCTGCATATAAAGTTCATACCATCACGAACGGTTTCGATGCAGAGGATTTTGTAGACGTTCAAGTTCAGCGTAATGAGATCTTTACAATTACCTATGCGGGGACGTTGGCTGCTCAGTATCCCGTTGGAGATTTTGTGGCGGCTTTAAACCGGCTGTCCTTTGATTTGCGGTTGCGGATTATTGGCTCATGGGACCAACGGAGTAAGGCCACCTTGGAAGGGGTGGGCTCGCACGTGGAATTGGAATTTGTGGAATATGTGCCTAAGGCCGAGTTGAATGCGGAATTGGTGCGTAGCCACCTCATGCTGTTTCTTTTGCCTGGCGTTGAAAGTGCTACAGGGCACGTTCCAGGCAAGCTTTTTGACTACCTGGGGTGTGGTAATCCTATTCTAGGCTTGGGTCCTGTTGAAGGTGATGCGGCTCGCATTATTCAAAGCTGTGATGCGGGAACGGTCTTATCATACGGGGATGTTGATGCCATTGCTGAGGCTTTGGAAACATTCCATAACAACGGCGCTCCTCGATTGATTCCTGAAAAGACAAAGCAGTACGAGCGCAGCGTTCAAGCGGCGCAAGTACTCGATGCTATCAGCCGATCTTAGTCGACTTTTTCTTCTTTCTTGAATGAGGTCCATCCGAACCAAAGTAGTAGGGCTAATACTAGCGTACTTCCCGCACGGTTGATTTGGATGCCTGTCGCGTAGCTTTTCGGCGCAAACTCAAAAATGATTTCATGCTTGCCCGCAGGAACAGGTAGGCCACGAAGCAGGTAGTTCACTCGGTAGTGATCCACCGGTTCGCCGTCGATGTAGGCCTGCCAATCGTTGCCAGAGCCTTCGTAATAAATCTCTGAGAATACGATGAATGCAGCACCGCCTTCAACGCTGTATTCCATGCGATTTGGATTATACTGGGTCAATTCCGCTTTGGCCGGTGCCGTTCCAATATCTCCCAAAGATTCTTGATATCGCTGATCGATGATCACCGTGGTCTTAGGGTCAAAGTTGGAAAGTGCCGCCATCTCAGCATCGGCCGAGGGGACCCAATTCACGTTGCTGATGCTCCACGCATTTCCACAGGCATTTGGATTGCGTTGTGCTTGGGGCTGGCCGTTCGCACCTTGGGCAATGACATATTTGGTGTTCAACATGCTGAAGCAGGCCATGTTGTTTTTGCTCAATTGGTTATCTATCAAATCCTGGTAACGCTGCAGCTTGGCACCGTGGTAACCACCGATGCTTTTATGGTGGTAGCTCGTGTAGCTGTCTCCAGCCAGTGGCGCCATGCTGTTCCATACCCGGTAATGAGGGTCTTTGTCTTGCTTAATGGCTGCATTGGCTGCATTTGGTGCATACTGGGCTTCCCATTCACGCTCACTCATGAACTTTTCCTCGCCGAGTTGATCGCGGTCGAAAATGAATAAATCGCTGATGGTAATGAGTCCTACTGCGGCGACGGCGATATTAAGCCCTAATCGTCCTGAGTTCCAAAGGAAGAGTACGGTAGCTACGAGGAGGCCGAAGATAAGTGATTGCATGGCGGAGGCCGTGATCAGGTGGCGGCGGTCGCTAACGAGCTGATCAATGGCAAAACCTTGCTGGGCGAATTGGGCATCTCGCGCAGTTTCAAGCGACATCACATACGGTGCAACCAGACCGAAGAGAATGATGAATCCCGCGAACGTTAATGCCGCTTTTTTAAGCGCATCGAATTGGTCCTTTTTGCCCAATTCCATCCATTTGTTCAATCCTAAAATCCCGTAGAACGGTACGATGAAGAACACGCTCACCATTGCCATAGACGGTACCCGGAATTTGTTGTAAAGGGGTAGGTATTCGAATAGTAATTCATTGAACCACTTCATATTAGCGCCCCAGCCCATCATGGAAAATAGTACCAACGAGGCAATGACCCAAGAGCGGGTTGGTCCACCCAAAACAAAGAAAGCAAGAACGAACAAGAAGAAAACGGATGCCCCGACATAGTAGGCCCCGTTGCCCATGCTTTCGCCGGTCCATTTCATGAAAGCCGCCCCCATGTATTGATTCGCCTGCTGTTCTGCTTGGTTTTTAGGCATTTGACGCGAAAAAGCACTGACGAGTTGGTCGTAGGTTTTAGTACCCTTATTGCTGTAATCCACCATCATCCCACCTCCGGCGGCATTCGGTATGACCAAAGCGACCGTTTCGTAAATACCAGCTGACCAGCTCATGGCATAGTCAAAGGACAACCCACCTTCCCCTTGGTTTTGGTTTTTCTGAGTCAATTCCGATGTTCCCCCACGCATACTTTCCTTAGTGTAGGTCGATGTCGACCAAAGGTTTGCGACGTTCGGTCCCAGGGCGATCAACCCGGCCACCAGCAATAAACCAGTGTACTTTGCAAAGGCACCAAGTTGTTTTTCTTTGAAATATTTAACGGCATATACTACCCAGATAACGCCCATCAATAAGGTCGTATAATAGGTGATTTGCAGGTGGTTTCTGTGGATGCTCAGCCCGGCAAAAAGCGCCATTAGTACGAAGGAGCGCCAATTCTTTTTCTCCAAGATCAAAAGCATGCCCAAGATCATTAGAGGGATGAATGCGGCCGCGTTGACCTTCGCATTGTGTCCTGCGGCATACCCGATAATGAAGAAGCC
The DNA here is from genome assembly GCA_041164065.1 of Bacteroidota bacterium. Classification (GTDB taxonomy): domain Bacteria; phylum Bacteroidota; class Bacteroidia; order Flavobacteriales; family Schleiferiaceae; genus UBA10364. Next base: position 46,825 of record JBEAQE010000003.1, read on the forward strand.
GCTGTATCCATAGGCGAACCCGCCAATAGTTGATAGCCAGTGGTTAACCCCCATGCCTCGAAGCCCGATGAAGGCTGCGATCATGAGGTAGAAAATGATATAGGTTGATGAGTTACCTCCACCTATAAGGATGATCGAATCCAGCACATACTGGAAAATGTTGCCGTCGTATTTCGCTCCCAATTGCGCGGTTGGCATTCCGCTAAACATGCTGTTCGTCCACAGGGGCTCTTCACCAGTAGCTTCGCGGTAATCTCTGATTTCCTTCGATTTAGCCCAACCTAGTTTGATATCGTCCTGGTCGAGGACCTTATGGCCAAAATAAGCGGGGCTCAAGAAAGCCATGTTGAGGCCTAGTAATACGAGGATAGGAAGGAGCCATTGCTTACTGAATGACAAGAATTTAGCACTGTTCATGTTCGGGTTTTCTAATGGTGTCCAAACTAGCAAAACTTGTGGGAATATCCTTGGTCTTCGGTGTGTATTCTGCGTAAATAGGCCGTATTTTCGAATTCTAATTCGCATCAAAACCTATATGGATTCAAAAAACATCTCTGTGATCACTAAAAAAGAAATCGGAAAAGTTTTAGCGGAAGGTTGTGACGAACGTGTGCACCTCGTGTCTGATACGAACCGAAACAAATACCACCTCAATCCGATGGTTTTTGAGGATTTGTTTCAGCGAGGTTCTTGTACGGCAAACGTATGTACTCCTAGATCTTCTATGGTAGCGAAGGCCTTCTTAGGTAAATATGAGGAGCTGAATTACGAGAGCTTGTTGGAGACCCAAAGCAATCGCTTGCGTCATTTGGTGCAGGATGAAAATAAAGATCCTTTTGACGTATTCTTTGCACCGTCGGGATCTGATTTGGTGTATTACCCCATCATGTTCCAGATGATGTTAAATCCGGACAAAAAGGTGTTGAACATTGTAAGTTGTCCAGAGGAATTGGGCTCCGGTTCGAAATACGCCAGTGAAACCCGCTACTATGCGAATTACAATCAGTTTGGCGAGCGCATTGAAAAGGGTGCTCTCATCGACCTAAACAATCAAAGTGAAGTTCATTATTTGGATGCACGAGATGCCGATGGAAACATTCTTGATCGCACTCAAGCGATAAAAGATATCATTGCGCAAAACCCGGATAAAGCTGCTATCGGAAGCTTGGTATTTGGTTCAAAATCAGGCATCAAGGATGATTTAGATGTTATTGACCCAAACAGTGAAACCATGTGGGTTGTGGATTTATGCCAATTCCGTGTTGACCGTGGTCTCATCCATGATCTACTGCAAAAAGGCGTAATGGTTATGTTGACGGGTTCCAAATTTTTCCAAGCACCACCATTTTGTGCAGCCATGCTTGTGCCGCGTAAGTGGACAGACAAATTGCGCAAGGCAGAATCTGTGGATGCAATCAAGCCATATGGCAGCTTGTTCAGCAAATACGATATGCCTTGGTTTATGGAAAACATGCGCAGTCAACTTCCCGCTAAGGAGAACAAGGCATTGCGCTTGCGTTGGGAGATGGCGCTCGACGAGATGGAAGCATACAGCTACTGGTCACAAAGCCAAACTGATGATATCATCACACGTTGGGCAATGGCCGTAATGGGCCGATTAGAGACTAGTACCTACTTTAAACTAATGCCCGACCAATTGAAAACGAACATGAGTATCATCTCATTCCAAGTTTGGGTAGGCGGTAAGGCATTGAATAATGATCAGTTACAGGAGCTGTTTAAGCAGATTGCGACGGCAGAGCATGAAGGATTTATAGGCGGAATGAAGCGTGTTTTCTTCGGACAGCCTGTGCAGTATGGCGATAAAAGCTTTATTCGCTTGGCCCTAGGTTCTTATGGCGTTCGCCAATTCCTTGACGCAGACGGTGTTGATCTACACAATGACTACCGATTAATTGAAATCCTCGAAGAATACGCAGAACGACTTTTCGGTGCACAATAATCCTGATACAACCTCGGCAATCAAAGCCCTAATCGGCCAGCTCGACGCTAGAAATACGGCGTTGATCGCGGTGCATTTACCGCGGTTAAAGGCGCGCCTAGATTTTCTCTCTGCCGCGATGCCCGAGGGAACTCAGCACAGCATTGCGATCAAAACGAATCCGCACCCACAGATGCTCAGTTTTCTGGTCAACCAGGGGTACGGATTGGAGGCAGCTTCCATCGAGGAGGTGAATATGGCTGTAGCGGCGGGTTGTGATCCGGCACGCTTGGTTTTTGACTCACCGGTGAAAACAAGGGCAGAGATTGCTGCCATTGCGGAGATGGACGGGTTGTTGGTCAATGTCAACTCGCTGGGGGAATTGGACCGATACCCAGAAAATTTTAAGCCGACCCTAGGGATTCGGGTGAATCCGCAGGTGCACACCGGAGCGCCCGAACTGTTCGATGTAAGTAAGAACGAGAGCAAGTTTGGTGTTCCTCTCGAACATGCTGAAGCTATTGTGAATGCAGCCTTTCGTTACCCTGTGGGGGCATTGCATATGCATAGCGGATCGCAAATGAAGGACCTTGATGTTCAACGCGGTGCGCTCGAAGCATTGAAGGCATTAGCGGATGAGATCAATCAGATTCAACCGGGCAAGATCCACACCTTAGACATTGGGGGCGGATTGCCATCGGAGTTCCTTGCGAGCAATGCGCGCATGGCGCTCTATGGTCAAATCGTAAAAGACGTTTTTCACGGCTCGAACTACAACTTAGTCACTGAATTCGGTCAATGGGTGCATGCGGAGGCAGGTTTCGCACTGAGCACCATCGAATACGTGATTGCGCCGAATCGATTGTTTATTCATTTAGGAGCCGATTTTTTCATGCGCGATGCCTACACGAAAGCGAGAAACTTTCCGCTAAGCATTTGGAAGCCAACTGGGGTAAGGGTAGAAGGAGAAGAGATGCCATTTGATATCGCAGGTCCGTTGTGTTTTGCCGGTGATTATCTGGCTAATGGCGCTCAGTTACCTGCTGATGTGCAGGAGGGTGATGTGCTGTTCGTGGACCATACTGGTGCCAATACCTATGCCCTGTGGTCGCGTCATTGCTCCCGCGAAGTCCCTGCTGTATGGGCATGGGATGGTGAAAATGCCATTTGTTGGAGCGAGCGCCGAACAATTGGTTTTTAATTTTATTTTTGGAACTCAAGCATTTGTCAATGAAAAAAGTAATCGCGATCCTCTTCTTGGCCCTTGGTGGAGTGCTTCAAGCACAATCCATTATGGACGTAGTGATCGATCAGAGCAACTGGGAGGTATGTCCGGACCAGGTCGTCGATGTACTTGCACAACGTACGCAAGTTCAGAACAACGCATTGGGTATGAATGGGACCAATCAGTACCTCGAGATCCCGAACGATCCAGCGATGAACATTGGAACCGGTGATATCACCATCGAATTCTGGTTTCAAAGCTTTACCTCCAATACTACAGAATACCTCGCCGTATACCGTGATGCAGGATCCGTAGGTTGGGCGGTTATTAAAACGAACTTCGGTTATATCGGGTTTGCAGCACGCGATGGAAATGGCGCTTTTGACTTCAGTTTTGCGAACACCACGAAGGTGGATGATGCGAATTGGCACCATGTAGCGATTTCTTGGAACAGAACCTCTGGAACCATGGATATGTATGTGGATGGTAGTTTCGAAACGGCCAAAGTCTTGAATGTATCCGGTGATATTTCACACAATAGCGCCATCATGCTCGGTTATGGGGTGAGTCCAACGAGCGGTAATCCAGTGTACCTCAATGGAGGAATGGACGAATTCCGTATTTGGAATGAGGCACGTTCTAGTGGTGATATTCAAACGTTCATGAGCACTCATTTGAACCCAGCTTCGTTCTCTACGCTAGCGGTGAATTTCGATTTCAATGAAGTGACTTCGGCGAACGGTTGGTACGATTGTGCAGCCGGTATTACAGCCCCAAACAGTACGGCAGCACCAAGCATCGATCTTGGAGGCGGACCGTTTACCAACTTCAATTTTGCTTATACCTGGACCAATACTTCAGGTAATACACAGAATGGCGCAACCTACCAGAAGACCTTCAATCAAAATGATACTGTCATCGTGACCGCGGGCTACTGCAAGTACGCTGCAACAGATACCTTGTTTGTAACTGTGCTCGACTGTGATACACTTCGCGATCCTCGTGATGTAGCGGCGGTTTTTGCGCCAACGGCATTCACACCAAATGGCGATACCCGAAACGATTTTTACGACGTAAAAGCTAATGCCATCAGTTATTATGATATGACGATCTACAATAGATTGGGCAATATTTTATTCCACACCCGCGACATTAATACCGGGTGGAACGGAAAGTTTAATGATGAACTCTGCCGTGAAGGAGTGTATGTAGCGAAAATCATCTACCGGGATGTGGACGGTGTGGAATTTGTTAAATACCAGCAGTTTACATTGATGCGTTAGGGCTTTTTGCTAAACGAACAACACAACAAAAGCGCCCTCTGGGCGCTTTTGTTGTTTCAAATGAGCTGTTTTATTTCCTGGTCCAGGTGGTGCTTCGGCCTAGCCAGGTGATGCCGAGGATGTAGCCTTTGAAGTAGAGGGTGCCGTCTGGTTGCATTTTGCAGTAACACTCGTAGGTTTTTCCTACTTCGGGGTCGTAGATGAGCCCGTTTTGCCATTCTTTATCCTCCGCATCCCACACGAGATTTTCGAGGATCACGAGGTTTTGAAGTTGACGATGCTGAAGGTCGGGGTTGGGGTTGTATTCGTCCCTGCGGGGTGTAGTGCCGTCGGAATTGGTTAGGACTTCCAGCCAAATGATCTTTCCGAAGAATTTGCCGTCCTGCTCATAGATCTCCAGTTTCGAGGTTTTTTCTTCGTTGTACCATTGGCCGAGAAAGGCATATTGTGCCTGTGCATTTATTCCCCCCAAGACCATTGCTATGGCTAATGTCCAATTCCTCATGTCCAAATCTGTTTATTCAATACTACCTTCCGATTCTTTCTCATGGTGGGCACCCGAGATGCTTGCATTCAGTTCGAATCCGATAATCAAACCGAAGGCATTGACATAAATCCAGAGTAGCATAATAAGCAGTGTCCCAATAGAACCGTAAAATTTATTGTAAGTCGAAAAATGCTCTACATAGAATCCGAAACCTTGAGAAGATAGAATGATGAGCACCGTAGCGAGGATGCTACCAGGGCTGATAAAACGCCAATTTCGCTTGCTCACTGGTCCGTAGTTGTAAACAAGCGAAATACCGAATAATATAGTGAGCAGCAACACAACCAAACGTGCCCAATAAATTAGGCTAGTGGCGTGCTCTGCCAAATATCCTTTTTCAGTCAACCATGTGGTGAACCCTTGAGAAAAGATTAGGGCGACCATGGCAATAACAATCATGATCGTTAATCCGATGGTCAGTAGGAAAGCACTGAAGTATTGACGCCAGAACGTTTTTACATTGATCTTATGGTAGGAGATACCCAAGTTGGCGATCAAACTCAGCGTTCCGTTCGTGGCGAAAATTAACGTGGCGGCCACGGTTACCGACAAAAGTCCGCTGCGCTTCACGTTCAGCACATCACTAATGGCTTCAAAAGCCATATCATGGGTGCTCGGTGGGAGAACCTCAGCCAATAGATTGAAAAGCTCTGTTTGGAATGCGTCTAGCGGGAGGTAGGCAATGAGCGTGAAAATAAAGATGATTCCAGGGAATAAGGCGATGAAAAAGCTAAAGCTTACCGCCCCGGCACGCGTGCTTATCGCACCTTCATAGATCCCCTTGATGAAGAAATACAAAACGTCCCATAGACTGAGTCCGTCAAAGAAGGGGGGCTTCACCTTACTCAGGTAAAATTCTACTGTTTTTCTCAATGGACGTAATAGTTTACTCATGCTAAATGGCCTTTAGACTCATATCCAGTCCTTTAATGTGATGTGTCAAAGCACCGATGCTAATATAATCAACCCCGCATTCTGCATAATCGACGAGGTTTTCAAGGGTGATGCCACCACTACTTTCCACCTCGCAAGCACCGCCTATAATAGCGACGGCTTCGCGCGTTTGCTCAGGACTAAAATTGTCCAACATGATGCGGTCCACTTCGCAGGCAAGGGCTTCACGAACCTCTTCTGAGTCTCGGGTTTCCACTTCGATGGCCAATTCCTTTTGGTGTTCACTCAAATAATCCCTCACCCGTTGCACCGCACAGGTAATGCCACCGGCAAAGTCAATATGGTTATCCTTTAGCATAATCATATCGTACAAGCCCATACGGTGGTTTCCGCCACCACCAAGATGTACAGCCCATTTTTCCAAAACTCGAAGCCCAGGTGTAGTCTTTCTTGTGTCCAATACCGTGCAATTCGTGTGGGCAATGCGTTCGGCGTACTCGGCCGTTCGTGTGGCAATGCCGCTTAGGCGCTGCATGTAGTTCAATACAAGGCGCTCGCTTTGGAGCAGCTTGATGATGTTTCCTTCGGCCACCAATGCAACATCACCGGGTTTTACTGGGGTGCCGTCAGCAATGTGAAGCTCCACCGCCGCCGTTGGATCGATATAGGTAAAGAGCCATTGGGCCAATGCGGCACCCGCCAGAATCCCGGGCTCTTTGATGAGCAGTTGCACAAGCCCGCGACTCTGTGGATCCAGGCAGCTCAGGGCGCTGTGATCGCCGTCTCCAATGTCTTCGGCGATGGCGAAGTCGAATTGATTACGGAGGGCTGAAAAGTCAGGTGTCCAGGTTGAGGTCGGCATTATTGGGCTGATTTTTAGTGCAGGTCAACGCAAGTTAGCATCTTTGCGTTCGAGATGAAGATTGTATTTGCTGTTATTGGAAAAACTTCTGAACGGTATTTGGAAGAGGGTATGGCCCAATTCCAAAACCGCCTAGGCCACTATACCCGCTACGAAACCCTCATCGTCCCCGACATCAAAGGCGGCGGAAAGCTCACTCCCGAGGCCCTAAAAGATGCCGAAGGAAAAGCCTTCCAAAAGCACCTACAACCCGGCGACTGGGTCGTTCTACTCGACGAGAAGGGCAAAATGCACGACAGCCGCAGTTTCGCCAATCAAATGCAGAAATGGATGAATGCCGGCCCCAAACGATTGGTCTTCATCGTCGGTGGCGCATTCGGCTTCTCCCCAGAAATGTACGCCCTGGCCCAAGCGAAATTGAGCATGAGCCCCATGACCACTTCGCACCAACTCATTCGTGTTGTATTTTTGGAACAGCTCTACCGAGCCTTTACCATTTTGAACAACGAACCCTACCACAACGACTAATGGCTGAATACAGCTTTGAAGGCATCATGCGCGACCTGCGCGCCGGCAACTTCGCTCCTGTGTATTTTTTCGCCGGTGAAGAGCCCTTCTACGCACAGCAGTTGTTAGACTATATCGAAGACAACGCCCTTGACGAAGCAGAGCAGAGCTTCAATCAATCCGTTCTTTACGGCAAGGAAACGAGTATGCTGCAGATCCTTGAGGAAGCGAAGCGCTACCCGATGATGAGCGAACGCGTCGTTGTAATCGTAAAAGAGGCGCAACATTTGAAGGCGGCCGACTGGGAATTGCTCGCGGGCTATCTCGAACAGCCTCAACCTTCAACCGTGCTGGCTTTCGGGCACATGCACAAGAAATTGGACAAGCGTTCCAAAGCGGGCAAAGCCATTAAGGCTAAAACCGTTTTCTTGGAAAGTGAGCCCTTGCGGGACTACCAAATCATTCCTTGGCTAGAAAAGCAGCTCGCGGCGAAAGGTTTTCACACCAACACTGCCGTTGTTGCTGCCATGGCCGAACAGGTTGGCTCAGACCTCAGTCGCTTATACAACGAGATTGCTAAGTTGCATGTGGCGATGGGAGAGAACCGCCAGCTCACTCCGGCGGACGTGGAGCGCCATATCGGTATCTCGAAAGACTATAACAACTTCGAACTTGTTGCGGCCATTGCCGAGCGCGACTGTGCCAAGGCATTCAGAATAGTCCACTATTTCAGCAAGAATCCAAAGGAGCATCCTGTCCAGATGATCACGGGAATCTTGTTCAATTTCGTGAACAATCTCCTGCAATACCATAGTATGCGTGGCAGCAGTGAAAAACAAATTGCCAGTGCCCTGAAGGTCCACCCGTACTTTCTGAAGCAATTCTCTGTGGCAGCACGCCATTACTCGTACGAACATGCACACACCATGCTCGAAGAGCTGCTTGAATTTGACCGCAAGACCAAGGGAGTGATCTCCTCTAGCGCCAATGAATACGAGCACCTTCGTGAATGGCTCATCAAATGCACCCTATAACCTCCTCAGCAGGCTACCCATGAAAAAGTTACTTACCGCTTTATTGCTTTGCTCTACCCTAATATCTCTTGCTCAAGGTCGACTTCTTCGTGGCTTTGTTTACGATAAGGATGGGGGCGAGCCCGTTCCGTATGCCAACATCGTGCTCAAAGAGTTCAATCGCGGTACAGCCTCCACTTTGGAAGGTTATTTCCAATTCACAGAGGCCCCCGTGGGCAATCAAATTCTCGAGGTAAGCTTCTTAGGGTACAAAACTCAAGAGGTTGTTGTACCCGTCTATAAAAACAAAGCCTCCATTGTGGAGATCTACCTCGAGGCCAGTTCGGAAATTCTCAACACCGTTGAAATCAACATCGAGCGTGCCGAGAAAAAAGTCAAGGTGAATACTGCCATGGTTAACCTCAGCCCGAAGACTATTGAAACATTCAGCGCCGGTGGTGACCCGGATCTAATGAAGGCACTGGCTGTTTTACCCGGTGTGGTGACGACCGGTGACCAAGGTGGTCAGCTCTACATTCGTGGTGGTGCGCCCATTCAAAACCTTGTCCTGCTCGACGGTATGATCGTTTATAACCCTTTCCATAGCATTGGTTTTTTCTCCGTATTTGACACAGATGTATTGAGCAGCGCAAAGGTCTACACTGCGGGATTCGGGGCACAGTACGGGTCTCGCAATAGCTCTGTGATGGACATTCGTACCCGCGATGGAAACCGCAGCGCTGTGCACGGCAAGGCCTACGCCTCGACTTTCATGAGTAAGTTGATGGTGGAAGCCCCCATCGGACCTAAGAACAATCAGGGGTTGGCCAACAACAGTTTTTTCCTTAGTGGTAAAACGAGCTATTTGCGTCAAGCAGCGCCCATTATCTATCCTTATGTGAACACGCGATTCGGGGGCTTGCCTTTTACCTTTAACGATCTCTACGCAAAATTCACGACGCAAAACAAGACTGGGTCTAAACTCAGCGCGAAGGCCTTTAATTTCTCTGATGCGGTTATGCTTGATAGCGCCAAGGGGATTCAATGGGACAGCTGGGGCTATGGTGTGAACTTTACCGTGATCCCTCCAGCATCTGCAACCTTAATCGAAGGTGATTTTGCGCAGAGTCAGTATTATATCGTGAGCACAGAAAATCCCGATCGTCCTCGGAACTCGACTATTAACGGGTTCAATGGAGGGTTGGATTTCACCTATTTCCTCGGCAAAAGTGATGAGATCAAATATGGGTTGGACCTCATTGGGTATACGACTGATTTTAACTACACGAACAGTTTAGGTCTGAGTTTGGGTCAGCAGGAGGCGACGACGGAATTGGGCGGGTATATGAATTACCGTAAAGTGGGGACACTCCTTATTTTAGAGCCAGGCCTGCGTTTGCACTATTATGGTTCCTTGAGTGAGCTCAGCATCGAGCCGCGCATCGGATTGAAGTATCAAATCACCGAAGACTTCCGCTTCAAGGCTTCCGCAGGTAAATACAGCCAGAACTTAGTTGCAGCGAACAGTGATCGCGATGTAGTGAATCTATTCTATGGATTCTTAAGTGGGGCCACCGACCTCCCTACGACGTTCCGCGATCGCGACATCACCTCTAAACTTCAAAAGGCCACGCACGTAGTCGGCGGTTTCGAATATGATTTGGGCTCAAACTGGGATATTAATATCGAATCCTATGTCAAGGACTTCTCCCAGATTACCAATATCAACCGCAATAAACTCTACAACGATATTCCTGTATATAGCGACCGTCCAGAGATTTTGCGCAAAGATTTTATAGTAGAGCACGGCTGGGCTTATGGTTATGATGCAGTTTTAAAATACGAAAAGGGCCGCTATTACTTCTGGGGTGTGTACGCATGGAGCAAAGTGTTGCGAGATGATGGACTTCAAGTCTATGCCCCAAACTTTGACCGTCGCCACAATATAAATCTAGTCGGCAACGTGAAATTTGGTAAGGACGAACGTTGGTTTGCCTCCTTGCGCTGGAACCTTGGTACAGGCTTCCCATTCACCCCAACTCAAGGGTATTATCCGGGAATAGACTTCTTGGATCCATACGGCAATCCTGATATCAGCTTTGACTACACCACGGCAAATGGTGATCCTTCCGTCTTATACGGCAATCTGAATAGTAATCGACTGCCCATATACCATCGCTTCGATGCTTCATTGAAGTACGTCAAGGAGATGAAAAGTGGTGTGTTTGAGCTGACTGTGGGGGCCACCAACCTCTATAATCGGGCAAATATTTTCTATTACGATCGCGTTGCTGCGGAGCGTGTGAACCAATTGCCAATTCTTCCGACGATTAGCAGCAGTTTTGCCTTTTAGGGGCGGGAAAAAAGAGGTACTTTTGCCCTGTTTTGAAATCGACTATGGCTAGTACAAAATATATCTTCGTTACCGGTGGTGTAACTTCTTCCTTAGGAAAGGGTATTATATCTGCATCCCTTGCTAAACTTTTGCAATCGCGTGGTTACCGAGTGACCATACAAAAATTGGACCCGTACATCAATGTGGATCCGGGGACTTTGAATCCTTATGAGCACGGAGAATGTTACGTAACCGAGGATGGTGCGGAGACCGACCTTGACCTTGGCCATTACGAGCGATTCCTAAACCGTTTTACCTCGCAGGGGAACAATGTGACTACCGGTCGTATTTACCAAAGTGTGATTGAAAAGGAACGTCGTGGAGACTATCTAGGAAAGACAGTACAGGTAATTCCTCACATCACGGATGAAATAAAAAATCGAATTAAAATCCTCGGACAAACCGGCGATTATGATATAATCATCACAGAGATCGGTGGAACCGTAGGGGATATTGAAGCCGTTCCATACATCGAAACCGTTCGTCAGCTCAAATGGGAGTTAGAGAAGGATTGTATGGTTGTACACTTAACCTTATTGCCTTACCTAACTGTTACTGGAGAGCTCAAAACAAAACCAACCCAGCATAGCGTGAAAACGATGTTGGAGAGTGGGGTACAGCCTGATGTGTTGGTTTGTCGCAGTGAGCATCCAGTAGATGAAGATATCAAGCGCAAATTAGCCTTGTTCACTAACGTTCGTCCAAAGAATGTTATTGAGTCGCGTGATGCAAGCACGATCTACGAAGTGCCTATTCTCATGTTTAAAGAGAAGTTGGACGAGGTGGTTCTAGATTACTTTGATCTACCAACTAAACAACAACCGGATCTGGACGAATGGCGAGATTTCTTGAGCCGTTTGAAGTATCCAAAACGTACGGTTGAGATCGGTCTTATCGGAAAGTATGTTGAGTTGAAGGAGAGCTACAAATCCATTACTGAGGCTTTTATCCACGCTGGTGCCGCGAACGAAGTTGAGGTAAAATTGCGTTGGATTCACTCAGAACACCTTACGCCGGAAAATGCTGCGAAGACTTGTAAAGGGTTGGACGGCGTGCTCGTTGCACCAGGTTTTGGTGAGCGTGGATTCGAAGGAAAGGTGGCTACCGTTCAATTTGCCCGTGAGAACAAGATTCCATATTTCGGTATTTGTTACGGTATGCAAGCAGCCGTTATTGAATACGGTCGCAATGTACTCGGTTGGAGCGATGCAAACACCACGGAGGTGAATCCAGGGACCACAACTCCAGTAATTGCATTAATGGATGAGCAAATGCACATTACCGACAAGGGTGGGACAATGCGTTTGGGTGCGCAGAAGTGTAGACTAGAAAAGGGTTCGAAAGTACACGAAGCGTACGGAGAATCAGATATTACGGAGCGTCACCGTCACCGTTACGAGTTTAACAACGAATATTTAGAAGAACTTACTGCTGCCGGATTGAAGGCGTCAGGGGTCAATCCTGAAAGTGGCCTCGTTGAGGTTATTGAGATTGAAGACCACCCATTCTTCGTGGGAGTTCAATATCACCCTGAATACAAGAGTACGGTGTTAAATCCTCACCCGCTTTTTGTTTCTTTTGTAAAAGCAGCTGATCAGTTCCGCCAAAAAAAAGCCTAATACATGGAAGAAAATAAAGGACTAGACCGCAATCAAATTGCCGGGTTCGTACTTATCGCCGTCATCATGGTCGGCTTTGGGTGGTGGCAGAGCAAGAATGCGCCAACACCAACTACAGAAGTTACTACCGAGGTTGTTGCTGATCAAGGAGCGGTATTAAATGAATTGGCCACCGATTCGAAAGAAGCCTTAATGGTTGCTGGGGATAGCGCGGTTATTGATTCAAACGCTTTTGTAGCAGAATCCATTAGTATCAGCAATGGTGAGCTTGAGCTTCTTATCAACACAAAGGGAGCGATAATGGAGAAGGCTGCCTTAGCAGACTACCATAACTACGACGATAGTGCGAAGACAGAGGCTTTGGCATTTGTGGACGGCAACCAAGTCTTTGATCTGAAGTTGCCTGGTGGTGAAACATTGAGTTCACAGGAGTTTGAAGTTGTTTCAAAAACTGACCGTTTGTTGGTTTTGAGTAGTGGGTCTACTAAAGTGAGCATTTCGCTACCGGAGAGCGGCTTTTTGTTCGACTACACCGTTAGTGGCCAAAGTGCAGCCAGCGGAAAACCTGAGCTGTTCTGGTCACGTGATGCCTACCGTACGGAAAAAGGTATGACCACTGAACGTCAGTATAGTACCTTCAGTTACAAGGTTAGCAAAGATGGTGATGTAGAATTCATGTCTTCGCGCGGTGGTGATGATACGGAAGATTTAGAGCCTATCGAATGGTTGTCTCAAAAGCAGCGTTTCTTCTCAATGATCGTTCATCCGATGGGCGGTTTTGCAGCGGCTAATATTAGTACTGTAAACGGCGCCAAGGAGGACAATGAATTGATCAAAAAATACAGTTCTACCGCAACTTTTAACACTGTGGTCAGTGGTGCCTATGAGATTCCGATGCGTATCTACCTCGGTCCGAACCACTACCAAACCTTGAAGGATTTGGGTGAGGATTACGAAAAGAGCATCAACTTCGGTTGGGGTATTTTCGGTTGGATCGGTCGTGGTGTTGTGGTGCCTATTTTCAACTGGCTTGAAGGAAAAGGATTGGGCTATGGCTTGATTATTTTTATCATGGTATTGATTATCAAAGGGGCTTTGAGTCCGTTGACCTTTGCTTCATACAAGAGCATGGCGAAAATGCGCGTGTTGAAACCGCAATTGGATGCCATCAATGAGAAGTATGGCGAGAAAGATCAGATGGCGAAACAACAGGCTCAGATGAGTTTGTATCGTGAAGCAGGTGTGAATCCACTCGGTGGTTGTATTCCCGTTTTGGTTCAAATGCCTATCCTTATTGCTATGTTCCGTTTCTTCCCAGCGTCTATTGAGTTACGCGGAGAGAGCTTCTTGTGGGCAAACGATTTGAGTACCTATGATAGCATCATTTCTTGGGGAGGTAATATTCCATTGATTAGCACCTTCTTTGGTAACCACCTTTCGTTGTTCACCGTTTTGATGACGGGCTCTACCATCCTGTACACTTGGATGAACCAGCAGATGACGCCAACTACGGGCAACGCGGATCAGATGAAGCAGATGCGTGTGATCATGTACCTCATGCCGTTGATGTTCATGTTTGTGTTGAACAGCTATCCTTCAGGTCTTACCTACTACTACTTCCTATCTAACATTGTGACCTTCGCAATGCAGTGGGGAATCCGTAAGACGGTTAATGACGAAGCGATCTTGGCGAAATTGGAAGCGAAGAAGGCGCAGCCTAAGAAAAAGACAAAATTCCAAGAGCGTTTGGAAGAGATGCAACGCCAGCAGAACTTGAACCGTTCTCAGCGTAGAGGCTAGGAAATATTCGAATAAAGATTCAGGCAAGCCACCCCATCGGGGTGGCTTGTTTTTTATGGCCCAGCCCGGCCGTGATGTTTGGGTAGAAGCGGTCACCATATTAGAACCGTATATGTGTTCCTGCCATTGTTGAAAGCGTTTCTAATGGGGGATACCTTCGAAGCTAGGGGCATTCGAACACATTGCTGTAGACGGTTATGCCTATAGAAAGAGCGGCATAAAAAAAGCCCCCGCATTGCGGGGGCTTTCAAAATATAATGTTCGTCAAAAGTTACTCAACGTGAGCAACGTGGCCGTTTACGTAGTCGTAATCGCCTGAACCGTCGTCACGCAGTTTCCACACGATGGTGGCAACGCTATAGTCTGGAGTGAAAGGAAGACCTTGTGGTTCTGCAATTTCGAATTGGAAGGCATTGTAACGCGTTCCGAAGATATCACCTGAAGCAAATGAGTTGCCCAATGGGTTGATATCGCCTAGACTCATACCCCATGGTCCTAGTGCAGTGTGAGTAGTATCCTTGTTATCAGGACTTTCGTACCAGCCAGTTACCGCTGTTGTTGCATGACGGAATAACACCTCGTTGTGAGTGTAGATAGTACCAGCTTTGATTAGGTGTACACCTGCAACCTCAGCTGCATCTTGCGCCCAGGTCGATGGAGTTGTTCCAGAACCGGTGCTAACGATTGGCACAGAGCTTACTTGGTTGAGGTCAACACCATTGCCGTAGTCGCGTGCTTCAACACCGCTGAGGAGCAAGTAGGATTGAATCATGTAGCTTTGATCCAAAGATGTTTGAAGACATTTTACGCGTGGGAATACGCGGATCACGCCGTCTACTTTGTGTGCTTCGGTGATCACGTCAAAGGCTACTTCCGCCATAGTCGCGGCAGCAGCTGCGGCAGCTGGGTTTTGACCAACATCGGTGTTGTTCACGTAGAAGTTAGGTACCCCAGACGTAGGGAAGTTGTCGTCGAATTTTGCTGATGCAACATTGTCTTGAGAGAAGTAATCACCAACGTGGTTAGCGATGAGCACGGCGCTATCACCGAGAACACCATCGAGAATGGTCATGATTTCGGCACCGTTGGGACAGTACTGACACCAAGCACCGGTAGTTTCAACCACCAACGGGCGGCTAACACCTGCTACCGTTAGTGAATCTGATGGATAAACTGCAGGTTCTTCTGCAGGACCGTTAGGCTCACATGAGGCTAGGGCGAATGCGCTTGCGAGGGCGCTCAAAGCAAAAAACTTCTTCATTAGGATCAATGATTATTTTGAATTGAACGAAAATATTGAAAAATAGTCAATTAACGACCATAAATGCGTGAATGGGTAGATGGTCCGAGTAGCCGCCAATATAAAAGCTCCCTTGCCAGGTTCGGTAGGGCTTCCATCCGCTCCATTTTTCATCGGGTTTTAATAGAGGAGCGAGGGCTATGATTTGGTGGTTCCAGGGCTGTGGGCCGCGGTAAATGGCTTGGTCGATTGTCGACCAGCGGCCTTGAAATTTGTAGGTGCCGCCAACGGGGAGGCCTAAGGGTTTGAGCGAGGGGCTCTGTTGCCAGGGGGAATCAGACGGGAAGGTGAGGAATGTGGCGGAGGGTCCGTCGTTCATATCTCCAATGATGATGGCGGGCAGATCACGACAAGCCTCGGTAAAGGTTCTCATTTGATGTGAGCGTTTCCAATTGCTGGCACTCGCGCCGCCGCGCTTCGAACTCAAGTGGACGACCATGCATTGCCAGTCAAGGCTATCGCTATCTGTGGGCGATCGCACTGTCATGAGTAGGGCATCTCGGCTGGTTAAGCTGTCGGTGTTGGCACTGATGGGTCGGGCCTCGAGCAGCCGGCAGCGGTCGGTGCGTAACAGGGCAGCGCAGTCGATGCCTCGGTGATCTTTGCTGTCAAAATGGACAACGCTCCAAGGGCCGAGATCCGCAAGTGCGGCGTGTCGAGAGAGGCCTTCGACAACGAAGTAGCTCTCCACTTCAGCAAGGGCGATGATGTCGACGGGACCGGTTGTGCCTTGGACGGCGGTAAGTGCCATTCGAAGGGCACGGGCGGTGGATCGGAGTTTTAGGTAATAACGCATGCTGCCGTATTCCTTGGGGGAATTGGGCAGGAATTCTTCATCATGGTGACCGGGCGTATCGATGGTGTCGAATAGGTTTTCGACGTTGTAGAATAATACGTGTTGGGCCGAGCTCCTTTGTGGGATGCTCGTTAGTAGGGCTAGTAGGAGTAGGCGGTAAATCAAGGGCGGACGATTAGGGTAAATTCAAGGGCCTCGAGCGGGAGGTCGACCTTCACGGTGTAGGTTGCGGGAAGAAGCTCAGCGGCGTTGATTCCTAACGTCTTGCTTTGGATAATATTTTCTTGAACGCCTAGATTTCGTAGGTAGTACTCTTGACTTAATCGTAGGCTTTGAACGATTTTGCCCGTGGCTTCGACAACCGCGATAGAGCAGTCGATGTTGAACATGTAGCTGATGCGAAGTATGCTGTTTTCCTTTCGGGTTACCGACGGATTGAGCAGGGTGGCGGGTTCTGCGGCGAGGTTGGAGTGGTCCACTCTAGGGCGCTGCTCTCGTTGAGGGTGGAGGGCAGTGGGACGGTTTGGAATTGGCCCCAAGTAAAAAGGGGGAAGTGTAGGAAGGGGAGTACTAATTTCATGCCTAGGGTTGGGGTTCCTCGCTAAAATAAAGCAAAGAGGAGTCTCCGTAGGACAGGAATCGATAGTTATTCGCCAAAGCGTGCGCATAGATGCTATGCCAGTGTTCACCCACACCAGCGCTCACCAACAGAAGGAGGGTGGAGCCGGGCTGGTGGAAGTTGGTGATGATGCCGCCGACCGATTTGAAGGTGTACCCGGGACGGATCATGAGTTGAGTTTTTAGGCTAATGCTGTGGAGCCCGTTCACTTCAAGATAGTGGAGTAGGGCGGTGTAGCTCTGGGCAGTGGAGATGGTTTGTGGGAGGTCGTATGCGTCGAATTGGCCAAGGTCCTCTAGAGGCCGGCCCTCGATCAGTTTTGCTCCGATCCAATGGCAACTTTCGAGCGTACGCAAGCTGGTGGTACCCACGGCGAATTTAGGCCCTTGATGGCTAAGGTAGCGCTGGAGCCAATTCCGACTCACAATGATCTCCTCCGCATGCATTTCGTGCGCATCAACGGCTCCGTCGCTCATCGGCTTGAAGGTTCCGGCACCCACGTGCAAGGTCAACTCTAGGGTCTGATGTCCCTTGCCTTTGAGATCCTCAAAAACTCGGTCTGTGAAGTGCAACCCCGCCGTTGGGGCAGCGACCGAGCCGTTACTTGCCGCATAGACGGTCTGATAGCGGTCCACATCATTATCCTCCGCCTCGCGGTTCATGTACGGTGGCAAGGGGATTTTTCCCGCCAATTCTAATACATCAGCGAAGGTTTGCGACCCATTCCAGGTGAACTGAATGATCCATATGGCTTCGTGGCGTTCGATTTTTTCTGCCTGTAGCACCAATCCATCTCCCAGCGCTAGGCTCAAGGGATGGTCTTTCCAGCGTTTAAGGTTGCCCACCAGACATTCGAATTTCACACGGCCAGAGGCATTCATACTGTCCTCCACACTCTGTTGGTGTGGGGTAAGGCAGAAAATCTCTATAGGTTTTGCCCCTTCAGTTTTCGTGAAATGAAGGCGGGCCTTGACCACACGGGTGTTGTTAAAAATCAATTGGCTCTTGGGAGAAAGCACGCTCGGCAAATCGCGGAAAGTACGGTCCTCAATACCTCCATTTCGGTAGACTAACAGCTTGCTTTCGTCGCGCTGCTCTAGGGGGAATGCGGCAATGCGCTCATCCGGGAGGTCGTAAATAAAATCAGCCTTGATCATAGGGACATATGAGTGGGTGTCAAAAATACGGTGCGTACCTTTACCGTACTTTCTATGGCAAAACGAATTATCATATCAACCACGAACGACATCAGCACCGACAACCGTGTGCACAAGGTGGCTATTTTGCTGCTTGAGCTCGGGTACGAGGTGATGTGGGTAGGGCGCCTTTTGCCGGGTAGTGCGGAGCTTGACCGTCCTTATAAAACACATCGTATGCGGTTGTGGTTTAAGAAGGGGGGGCTTTTTTATGCGAATTACCAGCTTGCTTTGTTGGTATTTCTTCTCCGCAACCGCAGTGCCGTATTACTGTCGAACGACCTAGATACGCTCTTTCCGAACTATGTGGTGAGCCGGCTTTACGGCAGCGTGCTCGTCTACGACAGCCACGAGTATTTTTGTGGTGTGCCGGAGATTCAGGGGCGCTGGGTGAAGAAGGTTTGGCAGGCGGTGGAGCGATCTATTTTTCCACGGCTAAAGTACGTCTGGACGGTAAATGAGAGTATCGCGCAGTTGTATGAAAACGACTATGGATTGCGGCCGGGGGTATTTCGGAATATTAGTCCCATGCCGGGTGATTTTCAAAAGGCCACCAGGGCGGAATTGGGCCTAAAGGAAGGGGTGAAGATTGCCATCAATCAGGGGTCGGGCATGAATGTCGATCGCGGATTAGAGGAGGCCTTGGAGGCTGTGAGTAGCATGGACGGTTGGATGCTTCTTCTTGTGGGATCAGGCGACGCGATTGGGATGCTCAAGGACCGTGTGGCCGCTGAAGGTTTGGAAAATAAGGTGATGTTTGTTGATCGGGTGCCCTATGCGAAACTATTGCAATACACTGCCTGTGCTGATGTGGGACTGAGTTTGGACAAGGACACCAATATTAACTATCGTTTCAGCCTGCCAAATAAACTCTTTGATTACCTGCATCGCGGGGTTCCTGTGGTGAGCTCGGGTGTTGTTGAGGTGGCCCGGATTGTGAAGGGGTACGGCATTGGTCAGGTGGTCGATCCGACGGATATCGAGGCGCTAAGAGAAGCCATTGCGAAGGTGGGGGTGAATCGCGAAGGGTATACAGAGGCGCTGGCGAAGGCCAGCGCGGAATTGACCTGGGAAAGAGAAAGTCAGCCGCTTAAGGCATTTTACGCCCAATTTTTGGAGCAATAAAAGACAAGCGCATCAGCTTGTACACATCGAACAAAAACAATGGGCCTTTGCCGCGAGAGAGGTGGTTGAACAGTGCCTTGCCCACAGTGCTATAGCTCATTTTCAGTACCGCTGATAGACCGATTCGACGCACCTGCATGTATGTTTTAAAGAGCTGTACATCCTCGTCGATTCGGCCAAATTCGATGAGTTGGCCCAAATTATCGATGGCGGAGCGCGTCTTTTTCATGAACTCCAAATCCCCGTCTATGCCCATGTGATAGGCTGGGTTATCAATGTGTAATATGGGCTGAACATCGTGCTTAAGGGCTAGTCCAAAAAGCGTGTCTTCGTGCCCGTAGTCGAGTAGCGAGGGGTCAAATTTCAACCTTTGGAACAAGGCTTTTTCGATGGCAAAATTGAATGCACTGAAGCTGCTGTAAGGATTGCTGTTTCGTTTCGCCGGGACCAATTCCTCTTTCACTTTCCCTACGCGCACCCTCAAAGCCTTCACCTTAAACCCAGGCTTATACGCCGTACCGCCTATCACCACTGGGTTCGATTCCAGATATGTACAATAGCGCTCTAAAAAACTATGTCCTTTCGGCAAGGCATCAGCATCCAGAAAAAGTAGATGGCTCCCGGTCGCTTTTTCCGCCAGAAAATTTCGGTTCGCACTCCGGCCCTTATTGGTCGTATTGTGGATATACGTGGTACTTTCACGAGCATTCCACTGTGAGGCCTTGGCATGAGGCTTCGGATATTGGTCAGAAATCAGGGTTTCCAAGGTCCAATCCCCGGGAAGACCAAATTTTTGACACAACACCAATTCCTCCAAGAGCTCCTGGACATCATCACCATAGCTGGCAACACAAATACTCAGGCAGCGCTCCATCCTGTCCTTAGAAACTTTGAACCACGGTTTGTTCCACAGTTCCGTCCTCCACCTTCAAGGTGCGATTACCATATTTATGTATTAATTGGAAATCGTGCGTGGCCATTAAAATCGCCTTACCTTGTTCTGCCAAAGACAACAGCAACGCCATTATTTCTTCCGAGGTTCGCGGGTCCAAATTGCCCGTAGGCTCGTCGGCAAGTATAATCTGTGGATCATTCAAAAGCGCACGCGCAATGGCAACACGCTGCTGCTCTCCTCCTGAAATCTCATAGGGGAATTTATGTTTTTTATTCTGCATGCCTACCAAAGTAAGCACCTCCACAATACGTTTCTCTCTGGCCGCCGCGTCCTTCCAACCCGTTGCTTTCAATACGAAATCTAGGTTGTTGTGAACGTTGCGGTCGGTGAGCAACTGGAAATCTTGGAAAACGATTCCTAAATCACGGCGTAGCGTAGGTATATCCTTTGTCTTTAGCGTGCTGAGGTTGTGCTCACCTACGTTTCCGATGCCCTGCTGCAACGGCAAATCACCGTAGAGGGTTTTCAATACGGAACTCTTTCCCGATCCAGTTTGCCCGATGAGGTATACAAATTCACCGGCGTGAATTTCAAAGTTCACATTGTTAAGCACGAGGTGCTTGTCGTGGAAGATGGAGGCGTTTTGTAGCGCGACTAAGGCCATGATGAACAGTTGCAATAGTGAGAGGGAAAGGTACAGCGAAATTGATGAATGGCATACCAAAACAGTGCGCTTGGGCGTTTTATTGTGTGAATAACTCGACGTAATTCACCGTTCAATTGGCCCGATAATGGCATTACCTCCCCGTATTTTTAAGCATATATGGAAAAACAGATGCGAAAACTTCTTATCGGTGCTCTGATGCTCGTCTTTACCGGGCTCAGCGCACAGCAAGTCCCACTAGAAAAAGGCCACGAGGCTACGTTTGAGAAAAGTGTGTCCTTGTTTGAGGATGGATTGTATGCCGCTGCCCGCGTGGGTTTTGATGAGCTCTTAGACTCTGATTTGCCGGTGCAAAGTTTTTATAAGGAGGAGAGTAGCTACTACCGCGCCCTATGCGCGCTCTACCTCATGAATGAAAACAGCGAGTATTTCTTACAATACTTTTCGGACACCTATCCCTTGAGCCCCCGTTGGCAAGAGGCACACATCACGGCTGCAAACTACTACTTCAATAACCGCCGCTACAAGAAGGTTATTCAGTGGTTGGGCGCTATTGATCAGCAGGACGTGAAGAAGAGCTTCCGTTCAGAGTACTACTTCAAATTAGCCTACAGCCACCTTCAGAAAGGGGATCCAGAAAAGGCGCGAAACCTGTTCTTTCAGGGTACCTCGTATTCGGGAGAGTATCAGAGCCACCACAAGTATTATTACGGACACATCGCCTATGAAGCGAAGCAATACAGTACGGCTGTTACCCAATTCAAATCATTGATTGGCGATGACCAATTCGGTGGCGTCGTTCCATACTACCTCTGCCAAATCTATTTCGAGACCGGCGATATTGATGAGCTTCTCCGCGTTGGCGAGCAACTTCTCGATCAGGCTGTTCCATCGCGTGCAGCTGAAATAGCCAAACTGATCGGCGAGGGTTATTATCAGAAAAAGGATTGGAAACAATCGGCTGTATTCTTGGAGAAACACCTCGAGCTGCAAGGAAAGATGACAGTAGAGGATCATTATAAATTGGGTTTTGTACTCTATAAGACAGGCCGTTACGAAGAAGCTATCAAGAGTTTCAATAAAATTCACGACCGCGGGGATGAATTGGGCCAAAGTGCCTACTACCACCTCGCAGATTGTTATCTAAAAACAGGGAAAAAGAATGAGGCGCAGTCCGCGTTCTTCAAAGCTAGTGAGAGTGGTAAAGATGCCGCGATCAAAGAAGATGCCTTGTTCAACTATGCGAAACTGGCCTACGAAAGCGCTACACCATTCGAGCAGCCCTTAGACATTTTCCAATCGTTCTTGAAGCAATATCCGAACAGTAAACATCGTCAAGAAGCCAACGAATTTTTAGCTAACCTTTACCTGAATTCGAAGGACTACGAAAGTGCATTAAAATCCATATCTGCAGCAGGTTTGGACCAGCCTACCATGCAAGGTGCCTACCAAAAAGTAGCCTATTTCCGAGGTGTTCAGCACTTTAATGCCATTCAGTATCCAGCGGCGAAAAGTCTATTCTTGAAGAGTCTTGAGTACCCCCTAAATAATGTCTATTCTGCCCTAGCGCATTACTGGTTGGCGGAGATTGCCTACCGTGCGGATGATTTTGACGGTGCCTTAGTAGAACTCGCAAAATTTGAGGCGACCCCGGGTTCAGCGACCTTAAGCCAGTACAACCGAAGTCTTTATAACAAGGCTTATACCTACTTCAGCAAGGGGGACTACGCAAATGCAGCTACGCAGTACGCATTGTTCTTACGCCGGATGAAGCCAGGGACGAAATTGGTGAATGATGCCGAATTGCGCCTAGCTGATTCGTATTTCATGACGGGCCAATATGCGAATGCTATCAAGTACTACAACACCTACCTCACGCGTACTATGCCCGATGCCGATTATGCCTATTTCCAGCGTTCGTTGTGTTATGGATTGATCGATGAGCCAGAGAAGAAAGCGGCCGCTTTGGAATCACTGGTTAATGAATTCCCCAATTCCGTTTATGCGACAGATGCATACTTCGAAATGGGCGAGACCTGCATGAAATTGGGACAAAATAAAAAGGCTGAAACCATCTTTGGGAACTTCATAAAAGATTACCCAAAGAGTCGTTTTATCAAGAATGCCCAAATCGCCCTCGGCTTAATCTATCGAACCCAAGGCAAGGGTAATGAGGCACTTGCCGCATTTAAAAATGTCGTAGAACAGTATCCTAATACACCCGAAAGTAAAGAGGCCCTCAGTTTGGTGAAAATCCAATATGGAGAGTTGGACCGTCTCGGCGATTATGTGGATTGGATCCAGACCCTCACCGGCACAAATATTGGCCAAGGTCAGCTCGACTCGACCATGTATATCGGTGCTTTCGATCGTTATAGCTTCGGTGATTGTGAAGGAACGCTCAAGGGTATGCAAGATTACCTAAGCAAATTTCCGGATGGTATCTTCCGGGTGCCGGCAAACTATTACCTCGCAGAATGTGCATTTGCAGCTTCTCAGGATAACTTAGCGAAGTCATCTTATGAATTTGTGGCGGCCTCCGGAGAGCTGAGCTTTCGAAAGCAAACCGTCGAGCGCCTCGCTAGCCTATACTATGCCGAGCAGAACTACGACAAAGCATTCTATTACTATCAGCAAGTTCTCGGTTTGGTCGGCAACGCCGACGAAGGCCGCCGAGCGCGCTTGGGATTAATGCGTTGTGCTAAAGCACTATCCAATACAGAAATTGTACTTCAGTATGCCGAAAGCCTCCTCCAAGACGAGGGGCTCCCTGGTGATTGGCGCACAGAATCCCTCGTGAATGCCGCGCGTAGTGCTTTCGCGTCAAACGATAGTGCTAGCGCGAAGCGTTACTACACGAGTATTAAATCGGAGGTTGAAGGTGAGGCCAAGGCTGAAGCGACCTATCATTTAGCCTTGTTTGACCACATCGGTGGCAAATATGAAGGCTCTAATGAGCAAATCTTCTGGATGATGGAGAACTTACCAACGTATCCAAAATGGCGTTGGAATTCACTTTTGTTAATGGCGAAGAATTATGCGGCGCTTCATGACGATTTCCAGGCCAATTATACACTGGATTTCATCATAGAAAATTCGTCCATCGTAGATCTGCAGAACGAGGCTGCTGCATATAAGGCGGAATTGGCCCTTCAACGCGAACGCGAAGCACAGCAAACCCTCATTCTTGACACTTTGGTCGAAGAAGAGACGAAACTGGAAGAAACTTTTGATAACGAATGATGCCTTCTGTTACCATGAAAAAATACATGATCAATACAACGCAAATTTGGGGCATCGCTATGCTCCTAATTCCATTCTTTGCCAGCGCACAAGAGGAAACTGGGGACGAGGTTAAAAGCGTGGAAATCCGAGTAGTGGAAGATTACAAGGCTCAAGTTCGTTCGGCCCATAAAATCTCCGAGCAGCCATCCTTTGCGGATAGTACTTCGGAGAAACTTCCTGTAGAGGTGCGCATTCAGCCTAAATCCTTAATGCTGGATTTTGACCCTAAACCAATACCAGCGATGAGTATTGGACGCACCCAGCTCCCTAAGCTTCCTACGCAAAAGGTGAGCATTGGAGGAGGAAACTATTCAGGTTCCTATGCGAGCTTTATCTTAAGTTCCCCACGATCGAAACAGAATGTTTGGGGCGTGCGACTGATCCATGACGGAGCACAAGGCGGTGTGGGGGCATCATCGAGCTACATTCGACAACCCAACTACGAAAATGAGCTATTGGCTGATTTGCAGCGTGCTACCAAATCATGGAATCATAAAACTCAGCTACTCGCTCGTGCGGATTACCGTTCCTACTTTGGATTGTTGGATACAGCGGCAACCATCGATTACGGGGTTGCCCCTGGGGTATGGCAGCAAAGCTATGGTTTGAATCAGCAGTGGTTGCGCACGACCAATCCGACAAGTAAGGTCCTGTTGGCCTACCGAAGTGGGGGTGTGGCTTATGAATATACCCATGCCGGAAACGCGACTAGCGAGCATTTGGCAAAAACGGCACATCTCTTCGAAGTATATGCTGACGACCTTACAGTGTTTGTGGATATGGGCTATCAGTACAATGCCGTCCAAAGCTGGGCCGATAGCCTTGGGCAATATCATAGCGTACATTTTGCACCAGTATTTCGAGGTAAAAACGGCCCGTTAGCTTACGAATTCGGCCTCAACTTCTCGGGAACACAGCATTACAGCGATACCAGCAGATTCGAATACTACGTCTATCCCCGTGTCAACCTACAAGCTGAGGTTCTCAAACGTACGCTCGCACTATACGGCGGATGGGACGGAAAGAGTGAGCAACATACGCTGACGAGCCTGATTCAAACGGTACCATGGTTGACTATGCAGCAAACACTCCGATTAAGTGGTGAAAATAAAGGTTATGTAGGAATGCAAGGTGCCCTTGTAGGGAAGCTTCAGTACCGCGTTGAAGCGAGCTTTGCGCTAATCAACGATGCGCTTCAATTTTCACGTGATACACTTGCCGTGGAAATCAATGATGCGATGTTACCAGCCTTACAAGTCGGCTATGCTTCGAACATAAACCGCACTTCTCTTCGCGGTGAATTGAACCTGCCGATGAAAAACCTGGTGTTGAGCACCTATGCACAGCTCAGCAGCTATGGTGGCGATGATTTTGTAGGGATGGAAGGTCGCGTACTGGGTGCTCTAGCCACTTTCAAGATCAATGAATTGCGCATTCAAAGCCAATTAAAATACGTCGGTGGCCGTTACCAACAGCCCGGCTTTGAATTGGAGGACTACCTCGATCTCAACCTGAACATTGGTTACGAGATCAATGAAAATTTGAGTGTATCCTTGAAGGCTTACAACCTACTCAATCAACACTATCACCTCTATCAGGGCTATGGCGTTCGAGGAACAAGAGGCTTGTTCACCTTGAACTACCAATTTTAAATGAAAGAAAACCCGGCATTCAGCTCTGGGTTTTTTTTGTGCAGAATGTTAATAAACCTGTTGGTAAAAGCAAGGGCTCAGTAACTCCCTCCTTAGGGTTTCCGGGCCCAATCCGTTATTTTTGTTAGGATAGCATTTAAGCATACTTACGCCACAGAATTTATGAGCGAAGAACAGAAAAGTTACGACGGTGGATCCATTCAGATTCTGGAAGGATTAGAAGCCGTTCGCAAGCGCCCTGCCATGTACATTGGAGATGTGGGCATCAAAGGTTTACACCACCTAGTATATGAGGTTGTAGATAACTCCATCGATGAGGCTCTTGCCGGACATGCATCAGATATCTACGTAACCATCAACGAAGACGATAGTATCACTGTAAAGGATGATGGACGTGGTATCCCAATCGACCTTCACCCTAAAGACGGCCGTTCAACTCTTGAGGTTGTTATGACAGTGTTGCACGCGGGTGGTAAGTTCGATAAGGACAGCTACAAAGTCAGTGGTGGTTTGCACGGGGTAGGTGTGAGCTGTGTGAATGCACTCTCAACCATGTTGCATGCTGAGGTTCACCTCAACGGGAAAAAGTATGAGGTAGAGTTTTCTCGTGGGGTAGCAAAATACCCAACCCGTGAAATTGGTGAAACCGATTTCCGCGGAACCATTGTGACGTTTAAGCCGGATCACGAAATATTTGACGACCTCGAGTACCACTACGATATCCTAGCCAAACGTATGCGCGAATTGGCCTTTTTGAATAAGGGCATTAGCATCACATTGACGGATCTACGTGAACAGGACGAGGAAGGAAAGAACTTAACGGAGCGCTTCCATAGTGAAGATGGTCTTGCTGGTTTTGTACGTTATATTGACTCTAACCGCGAGGTAATCATGCCTGAGGTGGTTGCAATGGAGGGTGAAGTCGATGGCATTCCTGTTGAGGTGGCCATGCACTACAATACGACCTACAATGAAAACATTCACTCTTACGTAAACAACATTAACACCCATGAAGGGGGTACTCACCTCGCTGGTTTCCGACGCGCTTTGACGCGTACTTTGAAAAAGTATGCAGATGATAGTGGTTTGCTAGCGAAGGAGAAAATCGAGGTCAGTGGTGATGACTTCCGTGAGGGTTTGACAGCGGTTATTTCGGTGAAGGTTATGGAGCCTCAGTTCGAAGGCCAGACGAAAACTAAACTTGGTAACAAGGAAGTGAGTGGAGCGGTAGATCGCCTAGTCGGAGATATGCTAGCTTCTTACCTCGAAGAACACCCGAATGAGGCGAAAATGATCGTTCAAAAGGTATTGCTTGCCGCCAAGGCTCGTGTTGCCGCACGCAAGGCTCGTGAAATGGTTCAGCGTAAAGGAACCATGAGTTCAATGGGATTGCCAGGTAAGTTGAGCGATTGTTCGGAAACCGATCCTAAAGTTTGTGAAATCTTCCTTGTTGAGGGGGATTCAGCGGGTGGTACGGCTAAACAAGGTCGTGACCGTAATTTCCAAGCTATCCTTCCGCTTCGTGGTAAAATCTTGAACGTAGAGAAAGCCATTTCTCACAAAGTCTTCGAGAACGAGGAGATTAAAAACATGTACACGGCGCTTGGCGTAAGTGTAGGGACAGAGGAAGACAGCAAAGCGCTGAATATGGATAAGCTGCGCTACCACAAGATTGTTATTATGACGGATGCCGATGTGGATGGTAGCCACATTTCAACCTTGATTCTAACGTTCTTCTTCCGCTACATGCGTGAGTTGGTAGATAATGGCTATGTTTACATCGCTACGCCACCGTTGTATTTGGTTAAACGCGGCACAAAATCAGCCTATGCGTGGGATGACAAGCAACGCGATCAACTCGTCATGGAGTTCGGTGGTGAGAGCGGATCTAGCGTGGGTATCCAACGTTACAAGGGTCTTGGTGAGATGAACGCTGAACAGCTTTGGGAAACCACCATGAATCCGGAGGAACGCATTCTTAAGCGAGTGACCATTGAAGATAGTGCGGAAGCGGATCGTGTTTTCTCTATGCTCATGGGAGATGATGTGCCTCCGCGTCGTGACTTTATCGAACGTAACGCGAAATATGCAAACATCGACGCGTAACATGCGGAAAACGAATAGAAGAGCCTCCCGTGTTGGAGGCTTTTTTATATCCATGCTGTCCGTCGGGCTGCTTATGTTGTTGACGGGTTGCGGCCCTGAAGTGCACAATGATAAATTAGTATTTCGCTACAACGAGCCGGCCGGTATTCCCACGTTGGATCCGGCGTTTGCAAAAGATAAAAGCACGATTTGGGCGGTTCAGCAGGTATTTGAGGGGTTGGTTTCTTTGGATGCTAGTAACAGGATAGTGCCGGCATTAGCGCTGAATTGGTCACAGAGTGAAGACCTGAAAGGCTATACGTTCCACTTACGTGAGACGAAGTTTCACACTGGGCGTACTCTCGAGGCCAAGGATGTTCTCTTCAGTTTTAGGCGACTACTAGATCCTGCCGTCGCGTCGCCCGGAAGTTGGGTGCTGTCCGATGTGGATTCCATGGCGGTCGTGGACGAGCGTACGTTTTATATCGAGCTAAAGCGTCCGGTGCCGACATTTTTATCAATGCTTGCCATGCCTTATTGCTCGGTGGTTGATAGCGAGGTGTTGGATCATGCCACCCAGCCATCGGGAACGGGACCATTTCTATTGCATCGATGGCATTTCGGAGAGAAATTGGTGATGCACCGAAACCCGACCTATTGGCAAAAGGATTCGTCTGCAGTGGCCCTACCGTACCTCGATGGTTTGAGTATTTCCTTTTTACCGGATCAGCAGAGTGCATTTTTGGAGTATTTGAATGGTCGATTTGATATGCTCCCGAACCTTGATCCAAGTTTTAAGGATGAATTGTTAAATGAAGAGGGATCACTGCGTCAAAAACATGAAGTCGCAAATCGTTTGGAACGTTCTCCATTTTTAAATACGGAGTACCTCGTTTTTAATGCTGAAAATGAACTTCCACAGGATTTAAGGTGGGCAATAAATGCTGGGGTCGATCGTAAAACCATGATTTCGAAATTGCGCAATGGGGTCGGGATTCCAGCCTTTGGAGGTATTATTCCTGCGGGTTTACCGGAATATAGTGCGTGCGGTGTGCCCTACGCTCCTGATAGTGCGAGGAAGATTATAGAGGGTTATGTGGAACTACCGGAATTGGAATTGGTCACCGTGGCAAATTATCGGGACCTCTGTGAATTTGTTCAGGGCGCCCTCTCTTCCTTGGGGTGGTCCATTGCAGTGAACGTGGTGCCTTCGGCAACTTTACGCGCGGAAAAAGGGACAGGTTCTCTTGCATTCTTTAGGGCTTCATGGATAGCTGATTATCCCGATGCAGAGAACTACTTGATGCTTTTTTATTCAGGGATGCAGGCACCGCATGGACCGAATTACAGTAGGTATACCAATCCACAATTTGATGCACTTTATGAGCAAATCGCTGCCCTGCCTGTGGGGGAACAGCGCTCGCGGCTGATGATGGAGGCGGATTCCTTTTTAATGAAGGACGCTGCACTGGTTCCACTATTTTACGACGAGGTACTGCGCGTTTTTCCTAAAAATGTCAGTGGTGTAAGCACTAATGCCCTTAACGCTTTGGATCTGCGTCGAGCTCGAAAGTAGTGACCAGCGGTCTGTGATCGCTGAGCTGCACGGGTGCGATGTATTGCCCATTGGCATGTAGGGCGTCGCTTGCCATTGTCCAATCTATTCTTATTGGGACCATTTTGTTGCGCAGCGGTATGTAAGAACCCATGGTACCATGCCCATGTAGGACATAGGGATCCTGCAACAGCAAGCTTAGTCGTGCATAAGTGTAGTTTCCCGGTACGCTATTCATATCTCCTCCTAGTACTACAGGGTGTGGGCTTTCTTTTACCCAGCTAATAATGTTCTTCCCTTGCGGCCCTCGGCGACGATCTGAAGCAGCTAATTTTGTCCATAGGAATTTAGCCCTATCGATCCAGTAATCGCGATCTTCCGGCAATTCCATATCTCTGTCGCGAACACCGGTGGAATTCAAATGAACGTTTAAAAAGCGTACGATACCATTGTCTCCCAGATCGATATCTGCCCACAAGGCGCTCTTTTTCATGTAGCCTTCGCCATCGATACCCTCAAATTCCAAAGGCATATGATCGTTGATGGGGAATTTGCTGAAGATGGCGATATTGAATCCATTCCATTTCGGTGCATACACTCGGTATGGAAAAGGTTCCAATAAATCATTCAGTGCTCGCCCCTGAACTTCTTGAAGCATCAAGACGTCAATCTCTTCATCTTTGGCCCACTGAGCAATTCGTATTTGAGCATCATTGCTCTGGTAGAATCCGCGAACGTTGAATGATGCGATTTTCAAATTGTATGATTTTGGCGGGGCGCTAAGCGGTAATTGTGCCATTACTGGCCAAAACAGAAGTGCTAGGGCGAGGAGATTCAATCCCGCAAAGCGGGGCCTCTTCGTTGCGAAAAAGAGTAAGAAGACCAGATGAATAGGGGCAAGCGCGGGTAGCAGAATCGCCAAAACACTTGAGCCCGGAAATAGGTCGCTGGGTAGAAGGGCTGCACCTCCCATGATCAAGGTGAGCGCCATTATGGCCCAATTCAGCCAACGCATGACCAACAAACGCTTTTTCACCTAATCCTTCGATATTTTAAAGAGAAATTCCTTCTCTTCTTTGCTTAAGCTTTCATAGCCCTTCGCTTTGATCTTATCTAAAATCTCATCCATACGCGAAGTTTGATCACTCTTGCCGCTGCGCGTTGAGTCTAAAGGATTTCGGCTCTTATTCGTTGATCTTTTATACGTTTGTTCACCGAAACTGAAGCCACGTTTTTTCTTGCCACCACGGAAGAGCAATCCGCGTACAGCATCGATTACTTGGAAAAGATAAACGTTCCATTCATGGCCTTTGCGCATACTTTCAATGAAGAAATACGCCACTAAAGCGCCACCGAGGTGGGCGAGGTGACCGCCAGCATTGGTTCCGGTTAAACTGATGATGTCTAAGAAAATCACACCTGCGGCAAGAATCCAGTACTTAACGGGTAATATGCCCCATAGACGCAATTCCATAGTCGGCATGTACAAGGCACCTGCCACCAAGATGGCCATGGTTCCTGCGCTGGCACCTACGAGCTGGCTTCCACCCAGAATTGGACTAATATTGGAAATGATCAGGTAAAGCAGTCCTCCACCCAAACCGCCATAGATGTAAAGTGCGAGTAATCGGCGCTGACCTAGGTATTCCATGAGGATCTTCCCAGAGAAATAGAGCACCAACATATTGAAAAGCAGGTGGTAAAAACCGAGGTGTGTGAACATGTAAGTCATCACCGTCCAAGGTCGAGTGATAAGCTTCAAACCGTCTGTCGGCATTCCGAGCCAATCCGCTGCCCACTGGTGTCCTAGTCCGATATGACCGGTGAAAAGGCCCACGAAGGCATTCACGATACTGATCGTCACAAAGACGCCAATATTCAGGTACAACAGCCGCGTGAGGTAGTCGCCTTGAAAGGCGTCATTACGCAATTTTTGAAAGAAATCACTCATCTTTTGCTACCCAATTCCTTTTACACCCATCGGTTACTTCGCCATTTACGAATGAGAAAGAACCCGAATATCATTCCTCCCAAATGTGCAAAGTGCGCGATACCACTTCCTGTGGTGGCAATGCCGTTGTACAATTCTAACAAACCGTACCCGATGACAAAATACTTTGCCTTAATAGGGAAGAAAAAGTTTAAATAAATGTACTGATTTGGGAAGGTCATACCAAAAGCGAGTAGCACCCCGAAAACAGCACCTGAAGCGCCTACCATAGGCACATACTTCATGCGATATAAACTCTCACTCGCGCTAACCAATCCCTGGTTGTAGGTACTGTTGATGACCGTGTTGGTTACCTCACTGAAATTAGATATCCCTAGCTCATTTAAGGTATTCATGTAGGTCAATGCGTTCACGCCCAATTGCATAAAACTCGCCCCAAAGCCTGTGATCATGTAGTAAATCAAGAAGCGCTGAGAGCCCCAATAATTCTCCATAGCACTACCTAAGAACCAGAGCATAAGCATGTTTGAGAAGATGTGGCCAAAGCTTCCATGCATGAACATGTGGGTGACCAATTGGAGGGGAAGAAACTTATCGGATGCAGGGAAATAAAGCCCGAGCCACTCGGTAATATCCACTCCGAAGGTGTTTTTGATACTGATCATTCCAAGGAAAAACAAACCGTTGATGATCAACAGGTTTTTTACCACTGGGGGCATGATGCTAAATCGTTGTCGTGTTATCATAACGCGTTTAGTTGTTCATCGTTTAGCTCGCGGATAATCTTTTCTCCTTTAGGGCTAAACTGTGGGTTGCTGCTGCTCAAAAGTTTTTCCTTCAAAGTCAACAAGGCCGCCGGGGCGGTATTTAATCCAGCGCGCGAAGCGCGCTGGGCAATGCTCAGTGCGAGCGCGCGGAGCAGTGCATTGCTGTCCGGATTCTCATCGAGTTCATGTAGTTGTTCCAAAAACTGCTCCAAAGCTGGAACGGCTTCCTCGGGTGACAACATGACCGGAATGCCGTTCAAAACCCAATGATTGCCTTGGTGATCCAGGTCGAAACCTGAACTTACCAGGTGCCCGAGGTGTTCTTCCACGAGAAGAGTGTCGGCGTTGTTAAGTTCGAGCTCACTAGGGAAAAGGAGCTGTTGAGAAGGGACGGTACTATCTTGAAGTTTCGTCCATATTTCATCGAAAAAAATTCGGAATTGGGCCGCTTTCATATTGATTATCAGCAGCCTATTTCCTAGGGTGGTCAATAGATTTCCTTGCCAAACCATCATTTTAGACAGGGGTTCAGTAGCCAATTCCAACTCAGGCTCGTTGCTCTGACCCGTGGCCGACTTTTCATCCCAAAAGCTGGCAATATCATCACCTAGTCCAGCCGATTCAAACTCTGTAGGCATATTTAAACTCCGCTCCTGCTGCATACGTTCGTACTGCTGGTCTATTGTCCTGAAGCGTGGCGTCGATGGTTTGGTAGATTCAAATGGATTGAATGTGGGATCAACGATAATCTTTGGAGCCGTAGGGATATGTCCAGCGGGAAGGGGAGGTACTGAAAAACTTTGTTCGCTATCGAAGTCAATGGTCGGAGCAACATTGAATTGGCCAATGGCGTGGCGGGCGGCACTGCGCAACACAGCATAGATAGCCCGTTCGTCTTCGAACTTAACCTCAGTCTTTGTGGGGTGTATGTTGATGTCTAATCCTTTAGGGTCCACCTTGAGGTTTAGGAAGTAACCCGGGTGGTGTTCTGCCGTCAATACGTCCTCAAACGCTTCGCGTAGGGCGTTGTGCAAATACGGGGATTTAATAAAGCGGTCGTTGACAAAAAAGAATTGTTCACCGCGCTTTTTCTTAGCGAATTCAGGTTTAATTACAAATCCTTCAACGACTACTACGTTGGTCTCTTCCTGGATGGGGACCAATCGCTCGTTGTATTTACGGCCGAAAATGGCGCTGATGCGACGTCTTAGGCTTTCAGGTTGGAGCTGGAACAGCACATTCCCTTCACTTTTCATCACCCAATGAATGTCCGTGTGGACGAGGGCGACGCGTTGGAATTCATCAATACAATGGCGCAGTTCTATTCGGTCGTTTTTTAGAAACTTACGACGAGCGGGAATGTTATGAAACAAGTTCTTGACTTCCACAGTGGTGCCGCGAAGTCCGGGGGTGGGGATAAGTTTAGTAATGGCACCGCCGTCTAATTGCACTTCCCAACCCAAGGATCCCTCGCCATTGAAGGTCTTCATGTGAACCTGACTCACAGCTGCGATAGAAGCCATGGCCTCACCGCGGAAACCTCGTGTGTTCAGGTTGAACAGATCATCAGCCGTACTGATTTTACTCGTTGCGTGGCGGGTGAAGCACAAGCGCGCATCTTCTTCGTCCATACCGCAACCGTTGTCCACGACCATGATAGAGGTTTTGCCCGCTCCGACGATGCTGAGCGTAATTTTTTTTGCCCCAGCATCAATGGCATTTTCGAGCAATTCCTTTACCACTGAGGCAGGGCGTTGAACGACCTCACCCGCAGCGATTTGGTTTGCTACATGATCGGGAAGGATGGAGATGATGGACATTTAGGCAAAAAGTTTTACGGCGATTGCGACCAAGGCTAGGAGGAATAAGAAACTGAAAAACAGTCGTTTGCCATATCCTTCACTTGCGCCAGCACTGCGCTTTCTTCTCAGGTCCCAGTTCTCACGAATCCGGTCCCGGTATTTCTCACGATTCTGAAATGGAATCTCGTCTGCCGTTTCAGGACGCTCGAGGATGCGAAGCCGCTCCTTGCGTTCGTCGTGAAATCTAGGTTTGTGTTGAAAACCGCGCGGTTGGCGTCGTTCGAAGAGTCCCATAACTTTCTATATTCTCAGCTCAAAGGTAAGAACACTACGGCACTTTTCAGTCCTATGAAATACGCATCCACTTCACGATTGAGCGCACTATTCATTGCCCTCATTTTCTCTGGCCAATTCCTTCACGCCCAGTCCTTTTCCACCCAAACCACGCTCGACACCCTCACCCTCGAGGAAAAGGTTGGACAGCTCTTCATGGTGGCTGGATACAGCAACAAGGGCGATGATCACGTGGCATATTTGAAAAAATTGGTCCAGGAGCAGCACATCGGCGGCATCATCATGATGCAGGGCGGACCAGGTCGTCAAAACGCGATTCTTCGCGACCTTCAGTCTTCTGCCTCTCTACCGTTGCTGATCGGCCAGGATGCGGAGTGGGGACAGGCCATGCGTCTGGACAGCACCTATAAATTTCCCACCTCACTGACTGTGGGCGCAGCGGGCAGCTTGGAATTGGCCGAAGAACTCGGTCGCGCCATGGCACTCGAATGCAAGGCAACAGGCGTTCACATGAGCTTTTCACCCGTTCTGGATGTCAACACCAACGCGAACAATCCCATTATCGGAGCTCGTTCCCTCGGTTCCTCTCCTCAGCAGGTTGCCGCCCTTGGTGAAGCGATTATCAGAGGATTTGAGAAAGAAGGAGTGCTGGCTTGCGGCAAGCATTTTCCCGGTCATGGCGATACCCACCAAGACAGCCATAAAACACTTCCCAAGGTCGATCGAACCATGGACGAATTGAAAGCTGTGGAATGGGTGCCGTTCCAGAGAAGTGTTGAGGTTGGGGTCAGTGCAATGATGATTGCCCATTTGAACATCCCCGCCTTGGAACCTTCCGGCAAGCCGACCAGCCTTTCCCACAAGGTTATCACCGAAATCCTTCGCGAGGAATGGGGCTATGACGGTCTTGTGCTCACCGACGCTCTGAATATGAAAGGAGTAAGTGAATTCGCCCCTGCCGGCGCATTAGAGATTGAAGCGTTCAAGGCGGGTAACGATGTATTACTTTTTCCAACGAATGTTCCAAAAGCTGCTGCCGCCTTGGTAGAGGCTTTTAAGTCTGGAGTACTTTCTGTAGATGAATTGGACGAGCGCGTGGGACGCATCCTTCGGGCGAAAGCAACCTCTAGCGCCTACAGCGACTGGTCCGTTGCTAAATCAGATTCCCGCCTTACTGTTCCTTCGAATGATACTGAGCTCAACGAGCGCGTTGGTTTTGAAATTGTTCGTGATGCGATGACCTTGCTCGAGCGCGGACAAGGCTTTTTCCCCATCCAAAACCTGCAACAGAACATGGTTCACATTGCCTTGGGTGATGCGGGCAGCTCCAGCGACCTCGAGGCCTACCTCGATCATTATAAAGAAATGGCACATTACCGCGGTTCGGCCTCCCAAGATGCTATTGAAGCGGCAGACGTTCTTATTGTATCGATGCACCAGAACACGAAAAATCCTTGGCAGCGCTATAAGCTGACAACCGAAGAAAAAGCCTTTATGAGTGTGTTGGTGGCTACCGGCAAGCCACTGTATGTGTTGCATTTAGCGAATCCGTACGGGGTGTTGAGCTATCCGGAATTGGGCCCGAATACACGCGTTCTTATCGGGTATGAAAATGATCATTTTGCCCAGATGTTGGCACCCCAATTCCTCTTTGGAGCCCGCCCAGTGCGTGGAACCTTGAGTGTCGATCTTGGCCCATGGGGGGCACAAGGCACGGGGGAGAAAACCCCGTCCATCAATCGCTTGCAGTACGGCTTCCCTTTTGAGGTCGGCCTTAATGCGGGGCCTTTAACTCGCATTGATTCTATAATGAACTACGCTATCGAGCAGGGGGCGACTCCTGGTGGCCAAGTGTTGGTCGCTCGTCGTGGCAATGTGGTCTATCAGAAGTCCTTCGGTCAGCAGATCTACGGTGGCCTTGATGTGCATTGGAAGGATCTCTATGATATCGCTTCGGTGACCAAGATTACCGCCACACTTCCGGGGCTAATGAAGTGGTACGAAAAACAACCTTTGTTATTGAAATCTACTTTGGGCAATCATACGGATCGATTGGACGGCAGTGGTAAAGAGTATTTGGTTTTTGAAGATGTACTTGCCCATCAAAGTGGATTGGACGCTTGGATTCCGTATTACCTCAGGACTATAAAAACTGATAGTGCAAAAGCTTATTGGTATACTACCGAGCCGACTGATGGCTATACCGCTGTAGCACCGGGAAGCTACATCCGCAGTGAGGTTCGTGATACCATGTTCTCCATGTTAGCAGCCAGTAAAATGAAGAGCAAAGAATACCGCTACTCGGATTTAGGCTATTACCTGTTTCAAGAAATGTTGGAAGAACGCTTCAATGAGCCACTGGACTCATGGGTGCGCTCGACGTTTTATGCACCGTTAGGCGCGGATCGTCTAACTTATGCGCCTTTGAGCCATGGCTTTAGCCTTGATGAGATTGTTCCAACGGAAGAGGACGGCTACTGGCGTCACGGTCGAGTGCATGGCTATGTACACGATATGGGTGCGGCCATGTTTGGCGGTGTTGCCGGTCATGCCGGTTTGTTTGCCAACAGTAATGATTTAGCAAAGATGATGCAGATGTATCTCAACGGCGGAACCTATGGCGGATACCAATTCCTTCATCCCTCCACGGTAGAGAAATTCCGAGATTGCGCTTTCTGTGAGTTCAAGAACAGACGTGGTTTAGGGTTTGACAAACGCCAAATTGGAGACGGCCCTGGGCCGAGTTGCTCTTGCGCATCTGATTTGAGTTTTGGACATACTGGTTTCACAGGGACCATGGTATGGATGGATCCCAAAGAGGATTTGCTCTATGTGTTCCTGAGCAATAGAACTTATCCAGACATGGAGAATTGGAAGTTAAGCCGCTTGAATGTGCGCACGAATATTCAGGAATTGATCTATGAGGCCCTGCAATAAAGACGTACTTTTAGGTTTCAAATGGTAGGCAAATGAAAATCGGTGTGGTGTGTTATCCAACCTTTGGTGGTTCGGGTGTAGTTGCAACAGAATTGGGCCTGGCGATGGCCAAAAAAGGACATGAGGTGCACTTTATCACCTACAGTCAACCTGTACGCCTTGATATCCTCGAGCCTAACATTTACTATCATGAGGTGAATGTTCACGATTACCCGCTTTTCGAGTACCAGCCTTATGAATTGGCGCTGAGTTCGAAAATGGTGGATACGGTGCTGACTGAGGGTATTGAAATCTTGCACGTGCATTACGCGATTCCTCATGCCTATGCGGCCTATATGGCGAAGAAAATCTTATTGGAGAAAGGCAAGTATATTCCGGTAGTAACCACATTGCACGGTACGGATATCACCTTGGTAGGGAAGAATCCGAGTTATAAACCTGCCGTCACCTTCAGTATAAACAAAAGTGACGTAGTAACCAGCGTCAGTGAGAGCTTGAAACGTGATACCCTCAGCTCTTTCGTGATTAAGAAAGACATCAAAGTCATTCCGAATTTTATTGATTTAGATCTTTATAAAGGGGAGTCAAACTGTCGAAAAGCCCAAATCGCACCGAACGGAGAGAAACTCATTGTCCACATCTCGAACATGCGGGGGGTGAAGCGAATCCCGGATGTTATTGAAGTTTTCCGTCGCATTCATGAAAAGGAAAAGGCTATTTTGCTCATGTTGGGTGATGGTCCTGAGCGTGAGCGTGCCGAGCAGCACGTACGTGATTTAGGTATTGCCGATGATGTTCGCTTTTTAGGAAAGACCTCAGAAGTACGCCGTATTCTTTGTATGAGTGACCTATTCCTGTTGCCTTCAGATACAGAAAGTTTTGGTCTTGCAGCCTTAGAAGCTATGGCGGCTAAAGTGCCGGTTATTAGTTCAAATGCCGGTGGAATTCCCGAGGTAAACGTTCACGGTGTTACGGGCTACTTAACCGAGGTTGGTGATGTGGAGTCGATGGCCGCGTTCAGTCTGGAATTGTTACGTGATGAGATGAAATTGGCCCAATTCAAACAACAGGCGTACGACCATGCACTGGAATTTAGCATCGACAATATTCTACCGCTCTACGAAGAGGCCTACCAGCAGGCGCTCGATCAAATTACAGTGCAGTCTCAATAGAGACATATTGTGAGTGGTCGTGCCACCAATTTACCTTAACGTTGCCTAAGTGGAAAAGCTTATGTGTAGATTTTTAAAATCCCGCGTTTTTTACCCTGGATTACCCGCCTATTCGCTTTGTTTTGTATCCTTCTTTCTCGAGGTAAGCGGTGACTTTCTCGCGCACGTTTCCTTGAATGATTATCTCTCCGTCTTTCACGCTACCGCCCACACCACAGTGCTGCTTTAACGCTTTAGCTAAATCAGCAAGAGCTTCCTCTGTTCCTTGGAAGCCTGCAACAATGACTACCTGCTTTCCTCCACGGCCTTTCTTTTCGAAGTACAGCTCTAGCAATTGGTCACCAGGAGCCAGTAATTCGGTCTCTTCTTCGTCCCAGGTCGGCGGTTCAAATTCCGGATTGGTGGAGAATACAAAGCCTCCGAGATCTTCAAGGTTGATTTTTTTCGGTTTATTCTTCTTTGCCATCCGTATCTTGCTCTCTATATGAATACGATCATCACTAGTCCTTCTAATCCAAAGGTAAAGGACATTGTCCAATTGCAGGCAAAAAGCCGGATGCGTAAACAATCCGGACGCTTCATCGTTGAAGGAGACCGGGAAATCGTCAGGGCCATCGAAAATGGTATCGAACCGCTGGAACTATGGTTGGCGCCTGAATCTTCTATGGGGTCTTACGAGAAGTACTTTAAAACGTGCTATGAGACCTCGACCGCTGTTTTTGAAAAAATCGCGTATCGTGCTTCCACAGAGTGGGCAGTAGCCACCTTCGCCATTCCACAGCATGATGAACGTATAATCGATGATGTGCTCTCTAATGCGAAACGTATTGTCGTTATGGAAGGCATCGAGAAACCTGGTAATCTTGGCGCCGTATTGCGTACTAGTTTGGCGGCAGGGATTGATGCTGTCTTGCTGGCCGACGCTGCCATTGATCTCTTTGGTCCAAACGTCGTGCGTAATGCAACGGGCGCACTTTTTGAGCAGCGTGTCTTCAGTGGTACTTCGGAGGAAGTTCAACAATGGTTGTCGACACATAAGTTCGATACCTACATTACCCATATGCACAGCGATGCTACGTCGCTGTACGATTGGAATCCTAAGGAAAAAGTTGCGATGGTAGTCGGAGAGGAGGCTCGTGGGCTATCCGATTTCTGGCTCGAAGCGGGGTATACCAACCTGATCATACCCATGAAGGGGAATACGGTCGACAGCTTGAATGTTAGTGTGGCTGTGGCAGTTATGGCCTATCACCTTGACTACCTGAAGCAGAAATAGCGCAATAGGATAGTTTGGAAAATAGTACGGCCCGCCGAAGCAGGCCGTACACCAAACCAATAAACCTAAGCTACCCAAAAAGGTATGGCTCAAAGATAAGCAGTTACATTACTCATTTAAAACAACTCGAGGCATATAAGTGACAATAAATCACAAAATGAGTAAAATCACTGTTTGAATCTCAACATAAGATGTCTCAATTAAGACTATTGTGAGAATTTCTTAAAATGGCAATTCCAGTTGGGCTACCATTTACCGCTGTGATGCCCGCAGGCGCCCCTGCATAGATCAATTGTCCTCCGAGTTCCCCTCCCTCTGGTCCGATTTCAATAAGGTGATCGGCACGTTCAATGACATCGAGATCGTGCTCGATAACCACCACGGTATGCCCTAGATTGACCAACTCATCAAAGGCCTGTAGTAATTTTCGCACATCATCGAAGTGTAATCCAGTCGTTGGCTCATCAAAGAGGAAAAGCGTTTTGTTGCTTGCACCTCCCTTGGACAAGAAATAGGCTAGTTTCACGCGCTGTGCTTCGCCACCGCTCAAAGTTGAGCTGCTTTGTCCAACGTGAGCATAGCCCAGTCCAACATCTTGAAGAGGTTGTAGCTTTTTCGCGATTTTTTTCTGTCCGGCATTCCCAAAGAATTCGATAGCCTCATCGATGGTGATGTCTAGAATATCGCTGATGTTCTTATCTCCATATTTGATTTCAAGAATTTCTGGCTTAAAGCGCTTTCCATTACATGCTTCACAAGGAAGGTGTACATCGGCCATGAATTGCATCTCAACAACAACTTCACCTTCGCCCTTACAAACATCACATCGACCACCGTCTGTGTTAAAGCTAAAGTGCTTTGGTTTCAAACCCCGGAGCTTAGCAAGTTCTGTTGAGGCAAACAGGTTTCTGATATCGTCGTATGCCTTTAAATAGGTCACAGGATTAGAACGAGAAGAGCGTCCAATAGGATTTTGATCGACCAATTCCACGTGGTCAATAGACTTCAAATCCCCACCTAGTGCTTTGTGTAATCCCGGGCGTTCTCCGACCTGCTCCAGGTGCTTTTTTAATGCAGGGTAGAGGATACGCTTGATTAGCGTACTCTTTCCTGAGCCACTGACCCCGGCAACAACAGTAAATACGCCCAAGGGTATGTTCACATCAAAACCTTTAAGGTTGAATTGACGGACGCCTTCCAAAGTGATATGGCCCTTAGGTTGACGAAGTGATTTGGGGCGAGGGATTTCCAATCGACCGCTGAGGTACCCAGAAGTCAATGAGGTTTCATGGTTTAGAACCTCTTGTGGAACACCGCTCGCGACAATATTTCCGCCCAGGTTACCCGCTGCGGGACCGATATCAATCAAATAATCAGCCGCTCGCATAAAGGCTTCTTCATGCTCAACCACTACCACAGTATTTCCCTTGTCGCGCAGCGCCTTGATAACTGAAAGTAGCTTTTCGGCGTCTCTCGGGTGGAGACCAATGGAAGGTTCGTCCAAGATATACAGCGAGCCTACCAAAGAACTTCCTAATGAAGTCGCAAGTTGAATACGCTGACTTTCGCCACCGCTCAGTGAGTTGCTCAATCGATTTAGAGTAAGGTAAGGCAAGCCTACATCGATCAAAAAGTTAATGCGTGTAGTGATTTCGATTAGTAGTCGTTTTGCGATCTCGGCATCTCTGTCACTAAGGCTTAGTTCGTCGAAGAATACCTTGAGCTTGCGAAGAGGCAGTTCGACTAGATCGCTCAATGAGGTCTGGGCAATTTTAACATAGTCAGCCTCGGGTTTCAATCGCTTACCCCCACAAGTGCCACATTTGGTGCGACCGCGGTAACGGCTGAGCATAACACGAAATTGGATCTTATAGCTCTTGCTCTCCAAATGCTCGAAGAAATCATTGATTCCTTTAATACCTTTTTTACCGTTCCAAAGCAAATCTTTCTCCGCTTCGCTCAAATCGATGTAGGGACGGTGGATAGGGAAGTTGTAGTGCTGTGCCGCCATGATGAACTTCTCTTTCCACTTGCTCATCGTATCGCCCTTCCAGGCTACGATGGCATCCTCAAAAATGCTCAAGTTTTGGTTGGGCACCACCAATTCCTCGTCGACGCCCATGACACTCCCAAACCCTTCACAGGTTGGACACGCCCCGACGGGATTATTAAAGCTGAACAGATCCACTGTCGGCTCCGTAAAACTCATCCCGTCCAACTCAAACTTGTTGTTGAAATCTAAATGTTTTTCACCGTCCAAAAAATCAATCCAGCATGAACCACGCCCTTCGTAGAAAGCAGTGGCAATACTGTCCTGCAAGCGGTGGGTATTGTCCTCATCGTCCTTTCGTACCACCGCTCGATCGACCACTAGGTGGATGATATCCGTGTCGTAATCCCCAGAGGCTATAACCTCTTCTATGCTCAAGATATTGCCCTCGTGCATGATTCTTACAAAACCTTGTTGTGCAAGGATGGTCAGATGTTGGAGCGCCGTGCGGTCCGTGAATGTCACCGGTGCGAGTACTAAAAAGCGCGTCCCGTCTTCGCGAGTATTGATAGCCTCGAGCACATCCTCGACAGTGTGACGCTTCACTTCTTCTCCGCTAATAGGGCTGTATGTCTTGCCAATTCTAGCGAACAATAACTTCAAGTAATCGTAAATCTCAGTGGTGGTTCCAACAGTCGAACGTGGATTTCGGCTGCTCACCTTTTGTTCAATGGCTACGGCAGGGGGGATGCCTTTGATGTACTCCACTTTGGGTTTGTCCAATTTTCCCAAGAATTGGCGGGCATAGCTGCTCAAACTCTCAACATAACGGCGTTGCCCTTCAGCGAAGAGGGTATCAAAAGCAAGGGAGCTTTTGCCCGATCCCGAGACCCCGGTGATGACCACCAATTGGTTTCTTGGAATATTTACACTAACTTCTTTAAGGTTGTGTACGGCCGCTTTTTTGATTTCTATGTGTTCGCCCATGGATTTCGTAAGTACTAAACGTCAAAAATAACCCGAAAAAGGCAGGAAAGTTGTCTTTTGAGGCGTGAAATGGAACGGTATTTGAAACCCTTTCCTATATTCACAACCGAAAGAAACATTTAAAGCTCAGTTTATCGAAACACCGCTACGCTAAATCCATTGTATATGAATATAGGAAGACGAGAAGACCATGAGTTGGTCGCCTTGTACCGTAGCGGAAATGAGCAAGCGCTTGAAGTATTAATACGCAGACACCAAAAGCGCATTTTTCTTCAGATCTACTCCAAAGTACAAGACCGTGAAGTTGCAGACGACCTCTTTCAAGAGACGTTCATCAAGATTATTCGTTCGCTAAAGAAGACGAATTATACGGAGGAGGGTAAGTTTCTGCCATGGGCTTTGCGCGTTGCGAACAACACTGCACTGGACTACTTTCGGAAGGAAAGCCGTTCAAAGGAAAGTACCGTACAGGGAGAGTTCACTGTCTTTGACACATACGGTGAGGTCGATCGCCCAGTTGAAGAGGTCATGATCCTGGATCAAATCAATAAGGATTTACATCACCTTGTCGGGCAGCTTCCTGAAGACCAACGACGAGTACTAGAGCTTCGCGTATTTTGTGATTATAGCTTCAAGGAAATTGCGGAGGAAACCGGAGTAAGTATCAACACTGCTCTAGGGCGTATGCGCTATGCAATTATCAACATTCAAAAATTGATGACTAAACACAATATTAGACTTGAAATGTGAAAATATTGAGGTGTTTATACGAATGAACTTTAGCCGTCGTTATTCTAAAGAATCAATGCACATGCTATGGCTAAAACACTACATTCTAAACCTTTGGACGTGGGAGCGTCTGAAAAGACCATCCAATTTTTATT
Source organism: Bacteroidota bacterium (assembly GCA_041164065.1). Lineage (GTDB taxonomy): Bacteria > Bacteroidota > Bacteroidia > Flavobacteriales > Schleiferiaceae > UBA10364. The sequence goes on from JBEAQE010000003.1 coordinate 90,144, forward strand.
AAAATACAGTCAAAGTTTGGAAGCCTTAAGGCTTAAAGATGCCCCTGAGGAACTCGAACTTTTTCCGAAAAACTAAATAAAAACCCCGTGCCTATGGCGCGGGGTTTTTATGTGGATCACGTTTGCCGAATCCTATTAATTTGCCACATCTGAGAAGAATTTCAAGCGTACAAGTTTGAGCTCTTCCTCCTCGTAGTCGTCTCCAAATTCTTCTAGAAGCTCTTCAAGGCTGCCTTCTTCGGCTTCTTCAGTGAGGAATTCGAATAATTCTTCAACGCTTTCCTCATCGAGCATGTCATCGAGATAGTAGTCGATGTTAATGCGGGTTCCGCTTTGAACGATTCGGTCCATTTCTTCGATCAATTCATTCATTTTAAGCCCTTTCGCGCTGGCGATGTCTTCCAATGGGAGCTTGCGGTCGGTACTTTGAATGATGTAAACTTTAAGGGCGCTCTTATTTGCTACGGATTTGAATACCATGTCTTCAGGTCGTTCAATACCGTTCTCCTCACAGTAATTTTTAATGGCTTCCACCATGGGAGCGCCGAATTTCTTCGCCTTTCCTTCGCCAACGCCATGAATGTTTTTTAACTCATCCAAATTGCATGGGTAGGTCGTGGCCATTTCAGCAAGGGAGTGTTCGCCAAAAACGGCATATGGTGGGACACCTTTGTTGTTTGCGATTTTCTTTCGCAGATCCTTGAGCAGGTTCATAAGTGCCGCATCCATCGCATGAGCTTTCTTAGGCTCTGGGGTCGCGTTGTTAAGTTTCGTGTAGTCGAGCTCTCTTCGGATGCGAAACGCTTTTGGCAATGCTTCGGGTGTCCCTTTGCCTGTATCCTTCAATGTACCGTAGGATTCGATGTCTTTCTTAAGATATCCACGGATGAGGCCTTGGCGGATAACAGCCCTTAGATGAGAGTCTGTCTTATCCGGATGCGAATTCCATACCGAGAAGGTGTCCGCATTGTACTGCTTAATAGTTGAGGTGGTTTTGCCCTTTAGTGTATTAACGATATCTCGGGTTTTGAGCTTGTTGTTACCCGCGATTACACAGGCGATAACATCGCGCATTTCTTGGCTTGCGTCTATTTTTTCCCGGGGATGGCGGCAGTTGTCACACATTTTATCGCAATCGTCCTCGTGGAAGTGTTCTCCAAAGTAGTGGAGCAAGATTCTTCTACGGCACGTTGCCGCCTCGGCATAGCCGGTTGCCTCCTCAAGCAATTGGCGGCCGATCTCCTGCTCACTAACGGGCTTTTTATTCAAGAATTTCTCCAGACGCTCGATGTCTTTAATGTCGAAATAGGTAATGCAACTTCCCTCGCCACCATCACGGCCAGCACGACCGGTTTCTTGATAATAGCTTTCTAAAGATTTCGGCATGTCATAATGGAAGACATAGCGAACGTCAGGTTTGTCAATCCCCATCCCGAAAGCGATGGTTGCCACAATGACATCACAATCCTCATTGAGGAAGGCGTCCTGATGCTTCACACGTTTTCCTGCCTCCAATCCCGCATGGTAGGGTAATGCGTTTATCCCATTTACTTGGAGTTGTTCTGCGAGGTCCTCGACTTTTTGACGGCTGAGGCAGTATACAATGGCACTCTTACCTTTGTTTTTACTGAGTATTTTGATGATATCACGATCTACATCGGCCTTAGGGCGTACCTCATAGTAAAGGTTGGGGCGGTTAAAGCTGGAAACAAAAACCTCCGGATTTTCCATTCCGAGGGTCTTCATGATGTCGTATTGGACCTTTGGGGTTGCCGTAGCGGTAAGTGCTATGATCGGTTTACGTCCAATATGCACAATACTGTCTTTAATGGTGCGGTAATCAGGACGGAAATCATGACCCCATTCTGAGATACAATGAGCTTCATCTATAGCGAAGAAGCTAATCTCAATTGATCGTAGTAAGTCTAAATTTCCTTCTTTATTTAAGCTTTCTGGTGCCACAAAAAGCAGTTTGGTCTTTCCGGACTTTAGATCGCTTACTACTCCGTCGTATTCCTTTTTGGTTAGGGAACTGTTTAAGACGTGAGCGATGCTGTCGTCGGCGCTATGCCCGCGAACTGCATCTACTTGATTTTTCATCAGAGCGATGAGAGGGCTGACGACGATGGCCGTTCCAGCTTGTGCTAAAGCGGGAAGTTGGTAACATAAACTCTTGCCGCCGCCGGTAGGCATGATGACAAAGGTGTCCTTGCCTTCTTCGAGGCTCTCAATAATTGCGCGTTGGTTTCCTTTAAAATCCGAAAAGCCAAAAAAGCTTTTCAGCAAATTTTCCGAATCCGTTGCCATAGGATAGATGCTTTATTCCCTTAAGATACAGTCTTTTTTAAGAGGATTGTGAAGGTAGTAAGGATTGTTTTTCGGAATTTTGGCCGACTTACAGTTTATGAACAAGGAAAAAACAAACAGCAGCATGAGCTTTCTGGAGCATCTTGCGGAATTGAGATGGCACCTAATGCGCTCAGCTGTAGCGGTTTTAATATTCTCGGTGGTAGCCTTTATTGCCAAAGAATTGGTCTTTGATGTGATCATTCTGGGTCCGAAGCAGCCGGATTTTTTTACGTACCGCATGTTCTGTGAGTTCAGCGCATACCTTGGTGGCGAGGCCTTTTGTTTCGATGAGGTGCCCTTCGAGGTGTTGAATATGCGCATGAGTGGCCAATTCCAAATGCACCTTTGGGTGAGCATCATCGCTGGCTTGGTTGTTGCCTTTCCATACGTTTTTTGGGAAATCTGGCGTTTCATTAAACCCGGTTTACACGACGTGGAGCGCAAAAGTAGCCGCGGTGTTATCTTTTTTACGACGGTTTTGTTTGTGCTCGGAGTGTTGTTCGGCTATTATTTGATTGTGCCTTTGAGTATCCAATTCCTAGGAACGTACGCGGTTAGTGCTGAGGTGGTGAATAGAATTGATTTGACAAGCTATATCTCCATGGTGAGCTCGGTGACCTTGGCCACCGGGATCCTGTTTCAGTTACCCATTGTGGTTTACTTCCTTTCCAAAATTGGTGTGGTAACCCCTCAGTTACTCAAGAGTTATCGCCGTCATGCCATTGTAGGCATCTTACTGTTGAGTGCCATCATTACGCCTCCGGATGTTGCCTCCCAGGTTCTTGTGACCGTGCCCGTGCTAGTACTGTATCAAATCAGTATCTTGGTCAGCGCCCGTATCGTTAAACGCAACGCGGCGAAGAAAGCGTGAAACTCGAAGCACAACATATCGTAAAGAAATATCGTTCGCGGACCGTTGTGAACGACGTCAGCTTTGAGGTAAATCAAGGTGAGATCGTCGGTTTGCTCGGTCCGAATGGGGCAGGGAAGACTACCAGCTTCTACACGGTAGTTGGGCTCATTCGACCATTTTCGGGCAGTGTGTTGTTGGATGGGCAACCGATCGAGAAGTTGCCGATGTACAAAAGGGCCCAACTCGGAATTGGTTATCTCGCACAAGAAGCTTCCGTGTTCCGCAAACTCAGTGTAGAGGACAATATCATCGGCGTGCTTGAGATGAGCAAGGTACCTAAGGCAGAGCAACACGAGCGTTTGGAGGCATTGCTGGACGAATTTGGGCTGCAGCACATTCGTACCACCCGTGGTGATTTACTCAGTGGTGGGGAACGTCGCCGTACGGAGATAGCCCGCGCGCTTGCTACGAATCCTAAGTTTATTCTATTGGACGAACCATTTGCCGGCGTGGATCCCATTGCGGTGGAGGATATTCAGTCTATTGTGGCGGGCCTCAAGAAGAAAAACATCGGTATTTTGATCACCGACCACAATGTACAGGAGACCCTTGCCATTACGGATCGGACGTATTTGATGTTTGAGGGGAAGATTTTGAAGAGCGGGACTGCGGAGGAATTGGCCGCAGACGAGCAGGTACGCAAGGTCTACCTCGGTCAGAATTTTGAGCTGAGGTCCCGCAAATAGCGTTTGATCCGGTATTTCCAGTGTATTTTAGGCTTCACGTTGCTGTATTTCATTAGTTCAGGGAGGTAGCGCTTTAGGCAGAGTTCGTAAAGCTTTAGATCTGTGGTGTTCATGGCTTCCCATGCTGTTCTGTGGCCAATTTCTTTTCGCGAACCCCGATTGCGGAATTCGACCGGAGTGTTCTTCCATTCTAAAACCTCGCCCAGATAGGCAATGCTCTCCGCGTAATATTCAGTGAAGAGTACAGCATTGATGCGTTCGAGATTGATCATGGCTTGCTCCCAAACCACATCGTCCGGTAGAATCTGCTTGTTTCGGTTTAGAAATCCGCTGACATTCACACTCTGGCGGTTGTAGCTGTGCACCATTTTTCCAAAGTCTTCGGGGCTTTTTACGTGGCCAAAGACTTCGCGGTGTTTGGGCTCATGGCCGCTCATGTAATGGTTGTAGTGGCTGATGCTGCGGGCGATGGGCTCGCGTAGCATAGTGAAAACAAAGGCATCACTTTCGGCGATTACCGGGCGCAACGGGAAGTGGCCATAGATGCATTTGATCTTGGGGTCAGCCAGGGCATCGGTCAAGACTTGGTCCAGGTTTTCACGAGAATATACGGCCTGTCTTTCCCCTTTGGCGTAATTCGTTTCGATCAATCCACGCAATGAAGTTCCCGCAGTTTTTGGGATGTGGATGAAAACTATTTTCTTTGGGCTAGACATTGGCTCGAAAATACGTGTTAAAAAGCAATCTCCACGCACCTGTATTAATTCTCGGTATGCACCGAAGCGGAACCACCATGGTGACCCTTGCGATCGATGCCGCAGGTGGCTACAGTGGGGCTTTGCGCGATCATAACGCCGAGCCATTCTACGCCATGGACCTGAACGAACGGATGCTGGAGCAGGCCGGCGGTCATTGGTGGCAGGTTCCTGAGTGGAACGAATTGGACCGGGTTTTGGCGGATTTCGCTCCCGAACTCGATGCTTCGAGCTTATTTACGGCACATTATAAACTTTCCAATGGGGCGAATTGGCGCCGAAAAATGGTAGCTGGCGGTTCATGGGTGATTAAGGATCCCCGCATGTCGTTGACACTTCCTTGGTGGTTGAAACGCTTTCCGAATGCGCGTGTCCTTTGGGTGCAGCGCGATGAAAGGGACGTGGTGCGCAGTTTGCTTCGTCGGGAAAGAAAGGAGGACGAGGCACACAGTGGCTTGGACGAAGCGGGGGCGGTGGCTTTATGCCGCGCTTATGCTGCTCGTACTTCTCAGGTCTTGAAGGACAGCGGGGTGGATTTCCGTACGGTGCGCTACGAGGAATTGGTCCATAGGGATGTTGCGGTACAGCGAAAAACGTGGTTTGAGCTTTACCAATTCGTCGGAACGCGACCTGGGCAAATTGAAGGATTCGAAGCTCGAAACGTGCGCTCGGAAGATTCGGATGTCACCGAGGATTCGACGGCATTAGTGCCTGTGGAGGAGGGGCCCTTGGTTTCGGTTATTGTGCCGAACTATAATCATGAAGCCTTTTTGGATGAGCGTATCGCGTCCATATTAAATCAGACGTACAGAAATATCGAGGTTTTGCTCATGGACGACTGTTCGCCCGATGGGAGCCGAGGGGTGTTGGAGCGCTGGGCGGCGAAGGACGATCGGGTGAAGTTGATGTTCAGTGAGGAAAACTCGGGAAGCCCGTTTGCACAATGGGAGCGCGGTAGGAATTGGGCACAGGGGAAATACCTCTGGATTGCCGAAAGTGATGATGCCGCAGCGCTAGACATGCTCGAAGCTCATGTGCGTGCGATGGAGGCGAATGAAGGTGCAGCGATGGTGTACAGCCACAGCCATATTGTGGATGAAAGCGGCCGGTTCTTGCGTGATTTCCGCGCCGACTATGCCTTTATTTTCGGCGATGCTTCGCGCTGGTCCTCAGATTTTACCGAGGATGGTCGCAAGGAGGTGAGGGACTTTATGGTTTATTCGAATACCATTCCCAATGCGAGCGGGGCGTTGTTTAGAAAATCGATTTTCGACCGCGTCGGAGCGCCGGAGACGAAATGGCGTTTGAACGGTGATTGGTTGTTCTACGCGAGGTTGCTGCAGCACGGAGATTTGATCTTCTTGTCGAAGCCACGCAATTATTTCCGCTTTCACGAAAAAACACAACGCAGCCGTGCGGTGGCAGGTTATGGAGCCTACGATGAAATATTGGCTATGTATGATGTTTTTGAACGCGAGGGCTGGACGAGCCCGGAGCGGTTGAATACAGCCAAGGGCCAGGTGGCGATGTGGTGGGCTGGAAGCGTGTTTGCGATGGGAAGGAATTGGTCAAATTTTAAAAACAATTTTCGACTGTTCCGAACCTTCAGGCCGTACCGAAAATCCCTTGGGGTGTATGTGGTGCGTCAAGCCCTGATTAAAGGAACGGGCAATGCGATAAAAGCCTTAGGTTTGAAGAAACCGGCTAAAAGCCTTGCTTCACGCCTATTTCCACGACACTTTTTCCCGTATTAGATGAAGATTTCCGTGATAATCCCAGCCTGGAATGCCCAGGAGACCATCGCTCAGACGCTGGAGTCGCTCGTGGCGCAACAGCGTCAGGCCGATGAGGTGGTATTGGTCAATGACGGCTCCACGGATCGCACGCGGGAGATCGTTGAGGGTTTTGCGGACCGATTGCCATTGGTCATTATAGATCAGGGAAATGGCGGATTAGGTAAGGCGCGCAACAGCGGTATAGACGCAGCCTCTGGTCATTTGTTGGCTTTTTTGGATGCAGATGATCTTTGGTCGTGGAACCGATTGGCCCTTGTGGAGCGATTTGTTCAAAAGCATGACTGGGCCCAGTGGTTTTACTCGCCGGTGTACAATTGGTTTGCAGGCAAAGAGCGCCGTATGTTCAAACGATCCTGTCCACAGATCAATTCTTTGGATCACTTTTTAGCGACCAATTCCCTTGTTCCAAGCAGCGTGATTATCCGCTCGACCATGGACTTCCGTTGGGAGGAGCGCCGCGACCAAGTGGAAGATCTCGGCCCCTTCGTACGCCTATTGAAGTCGGGTAATCTACCCAAGCTCATTCCACACACGACGGTCAAATACCGTATTGATGCCGGGCTTACCCAGAATCTTGAACAGCACTTCGCCTTGGTGTTTAATGCTTTGGAAGAGCTTGCTCAAGAGGGCGTACTAGATCCGGAACAATGCGCGTTATACAAAGCACGTAAAGCCTACGAAGCTTGTCGAACCTTCAAAAAGCGCGGCGCACAAAAGGAGCACCAGCAATGGGTTCGGCAGTTTGAGCAGCAATCAAAGCATATGGCCTTGCCACTGAGTTTACGTCTCAAAATGGCTCTATTGGGTCGTTGATTAATATCCCCAGCGGTCAAGAATCACTTGGTAGTGTTCGTTCTTAACCTCCGCAGGTATCTTAGTCCGGGCCTGACGTATATCCGTCGTTATCGATCGGTAAGGAAGTTCTAGAAAGGAGCAAATCGCCCCAATGGTCTGTTCCGGATCCTGAATTAAATCTTCGTAACGGACCATCATTGCGCGATCGGGATAGCGCCCGACCAATTCCGCCGCCCGTTCATTCGATCGGTCCCAAAATTGTAACGCACGAAGCACCAGATCCTCCGTCGGTGGCGCATCAGCGAGCACTGCATCACCGAAGTTGTTGAGCTGCTGTTGATTGCTGTTGTAAGCCATTTTTAAGCCGTCACGCATGAGGTAGATGAACTTCAGACCGGGATCGAGTTCGAGCAAATCCTTCGCAAATAAATGCAGATTGGGTTCTTTGAACAGCACGGGTGCTTCCACCGTAGTTCGGCTTTTCAAGAGCGCTACCGATTCCTTGCGCGATATGGGCTCGAAAGGTTGTTGAGTAAAGAGTTTAACAGCCTTAAATCGTGCCAATCCCAAACTTCGACCGGTGATCAGGCGGTTGAAGAGGTTCCAGCGAATTTGAATTTCTCGAGGAACACCAAGAAGGTCCGGCCATTTGAACAATCGTGTGAAGTGTAAACAGTCATCGCTTTCGTTGCGGGGGGTGGGCATGTTTAGGCCTTGTTCTTGGAGGAATTGGGCCAGAAGACGCGTTCCTGATCCGCCCAGCCCACCGATGCCGATGATGTTGCGTGGACCGGTCATAGGAAAAACTGATAGCTGAGGGTGAGGAAAGAGAACGGGTAGTCGTTCAAGCCGTGTGTGAGTCCCAGTACCGTTCGACTGTTCCCGTGGTTGCGGTCGATACTGAGGTCAAGGATCCGCGGCCAATCTCCGTTTCTAAAATATCCAGTAAAGCTGCGAATACCTGCTTGGATGCCGTAATCACCGAGGCGTTGGGTCGCTCGAAGGTTACACAGTAAGCCGTCATTTTGTGGGTATTCAGTCCAGAAGGTCTGGTACACCTGAAAACCAGCTTCCCCCGTCAGCCAAAAATCGGTCCCGGCTGGGTTGTATTGCCCTGAGAAGAAAAAGGCATAACCAGGTGCGTCCGTAAACCGGGCATTGTTTAAAGGACCTGCAGCAGTTTTTAGATGGGTGGTGAAGTAGAAGATTTTTAAACCGTCCTGGTTATCGCGGTACAGCTCGTGCGTGATGTTCACCAGGACATCGCCGGCTTGAATGCCTTGGCCACTCTCACCGCGGGAGGCACGTCGGTCGCGAACCTCCGTGGTGGTGCGAAACGCCTCGATGCTTTGGTGAACGACGTGAAAGCGGGTCTTGCCAGTGATGAACTGGAGTTCGTTGTGCCAATTCAGGAATTGGTCATCCCCACGCAAACTTAGCTGAGTACTGGTCGTAGCGAAGTTCGAATGTGTCCCAGTAATTTGCGGGATGGGTAAGGCGTTTGGCCCCAAAAAAGCGTGGCTGTAGGTAAAGTACTGGTTCCAAGGAGTGGCACCGTCCCAGTTGTGCAGATCATTCCACCACTGAAACTGCGCACTCCCGGTGCGCGCAAACAGCAATGTGAAAATCAGCAACCACCGTTTCATTACTCCAAATCTGTATTGAGTTTCTCCCGCAAGTAGTTCAGTGCGGGGTTCTTCGTAGCCATGTGCTTGAATTTTTCTTCTGGCAAATACAGCTTCTTCACATTCTCTCGTTCCACCATCTTAGTCTCAAAGCGCAGCGCAAAATTGTTCAACGTCTTCCGCAGGTATGGCACCAATTCCGTCATCTCCTCGGTAAAGAATCCCAACTGAATGTTGTTGTCCAGCTCAATCTCCAAGGTGTTTTTGTCCAGAATCTTTGGCATCTGAGCCATCAACAACGACCGCACGGCCGTCTTCACATGACGCTGTTTTACGTAATTCTCTATGGCCAATTTCAACTCGCTGTCATTAAAGACACTCTGCGGTCCAGCCTGACTAGCCTGCTGGTCCTTCTGCTCATCGACCCCCGAGGTGGCCGTATCATCACTGGACGTTGCACTTTCCTCAACCGCAGCCAGCAGTGACATCCCACCTTCACGTTCAGTGCGGCGTCTTCGGCGTCTTCGCTCACTACCATCACCGTCCTTTGGCAAGGCAGGTGTATGCGGAACGGCAGCGGCAGGCTTTGGCGTCGAGGTCGCTGGCATACTTTGCTGAGTCGGCGTTGGCGGCGCGCTCATTGAAATATTCGGAGAAGGGTCACCGAAGGCATCGCCTAAACCAGCGACAGGAACCGAGCCTGGACCTTCTTGATCGGCCATCGGTGCGGCAGGCGTTGCAGGGGAGGCTGGAGGTGTTTGCACAGCCGGAGCAGGGGGTGCTGAAGGCCTTGCGGGCATGGATTGTGTAGGCGCATCACCACTTGGAGTAGTAGTACTGCGTTTGGGAAGCTGGTCGGGCAAGAAAGCATTGGTGCCTTCTTCCTTAGCTGTTACGCTGGGTTGCGACTTTTTTTTTTCTTGCGAGATGAACTCGACCAATTTTAACAACCCCAATTCCACCAAAATCCGTGGCTGGCTGGACATCTTATACTGACCGTCCAATTCGTTGAACACCTTCAGCCCGTGCAATAAAAACCGCGTGCTGTTGGCGCTACTTTGACTAAGGTAACGTTCCTTAATGGCCGGCCCTACTTCCAATAGCTCTACCGTGCGCGGCTCACGCGCCACCAGCAGATCCCTGAAGTGTTTAGCCATGCCTACCACAAATTCGTGGCCGTTGAATCCTTTATCCAACACCTCATTATATAGGAGCAGCAAATCAGGATAATTAACCCCTTTTGCTAAATCGATGGTGCGGAAGAAATAGTTGTAGTCGAGAATATCGAGAACCTCCACGACCTGGTCGTAGGTCAGGTTGTTACCGCTGAAGCTAATCATTCGATCGAACAAACTCAAAGCATCGCGCAACGCACCATCGGCTTTCTCTGCAATCATGTGCAATGCTTCGGGTTCAGCATTGATGCCTTCTTTTCCTGCTACAAAGGCAAGGTGGTTTGCGATGTCCTCTACAGTGATGCGCTTGAAGTCGAATATCTGACAGCGCGAGAGGATGGTGGGAATGATCTTGTGTTTTTCCGTCGTTGCCAAAATGAAGATGGCATGGGCGGGCGGCTCCTCCAACGTTTTCAAAAACGCATTGAAGGCCTGCTGGCTGAGCATGTGTACCTCATCAATGATGTACACCTTGAATTTTCCGGTCTGCGGTGCAAAGCGAACCTGCTCGATGAGTCGGCGAATGTCGTCGACGGAGTTGTTCGAAGCCGCATCCAATTCGAATACGTTTAATGCCAATTCGTCTTCGGTGAGGTTCGCACCAGAATTAATCACCTTCGCTAAAATCCGGGCACATGTCGTCTTACCCACACCACGCGGTCCGCAAAACAACATGGCTTGAGCCAAATGGTCGCTTTCCACACTCTTTAATAAGGTGTCGGTAATATGCTGCTGTCCCACGACCGCTTCGAAGGCCTGGGGACGGTATTTTCGTGCCGATACAACGAATTGCTCCATACCACAAATATAAGCGCCTCATCGGCCCGAACCGCATGCTGCCAAAAAAGAGCTGTAAACACGTTGCTAACAACGGTTGCAGTATTGAAAAAGGTGTTGTACATTTGCACTCCAAAATTTTTAGTTCAAATAATTATGAATCAGTACGAAACCGTTTTCATTTTGAATCCCGTTTTATCTGAAGATCAGGTAAAGGAAGCGGTAGATAAGTACGTGTCGTTCTTGAAAGAGAGAGGCGCGAGCATTATCAACAAAGAAAACTGGGGCTTGCGCAAATTGGCGTACCCTATCCAAAAGAAGAAAAGTGGATTTTACCACTTTGTTGAATACACTGTAGCAGGCGAAGTTATTGCACCGCTAGAGGTTGAATTCAAACGTGACGAGCGTATCATGCGCTTTTTGACTGTTAAGATGGACAAATATGGTGTTGAGTACGCTGCAAAGCGTCGCGCCAAGGCTAACGCGTAAAACTAGATACTATGTCAGGTAAAGGAAAAGGTGATGTGCGTTACTTGCAACCCATCAACGTAGAAAGCGGAAATCAAAAGAAATACTGTCGTTTCAAAAAGGCAGGTATCAAATACATCGATTACAAGGATGCAGATTACTTGTTGCGTTTCGTGAACGCTCAAGGTAAAATCCTTCCACGTCGTTTGACTGGTACCTCTTTGAAGTACCAACGCAAATTGGCCACTGCTGTTAAGCGTGCTCGCCACATCGCGTTGATGCCTTATGTAGCAGATAACCTTAAATAATAGTACACCATGGAAATCATTCTAAAGAAAGACGTAGAAAACTTAGGTTTTGCGGATGACGTGGTAACTGTTAAGGACGGTTACGGTCGCAACTTTTTGATCCCTCAAGGATACGGTGTTCTTGCTACTGAGAGCGCTAAGAAAGTATTGGCTGAGAACTTGCGTCAGCGTGCACACAAAGAAGCAAACATCGTTGCAGAAGCTAAGGCTACTGCTGAGAAGTTGGCTGCTGTTGAATTGAAATTGGCTGCTAAAGTGGGTACCGGTAACAAATTGTTCGGTGCAATCACTAACCACCACGTAGCTGAAGAATTGAGCAAAGCTGGCGTTGCTTTGGACAAGAAATTTGTTCAAATCGTTGGTGGTTCAGTTAAAGCTGTCGGTCACTACACTGCAAACGTTCGTTTGCACCGTGAAGTTGTCGTAGCATTCGAATTCGACGTTGTTGCTGAAGCTTAATTCAGTCTTCGATACAATCAAAGAAAAGCCATCCCTAGGGGTGGCTTTTTTTGTATATTCTAACTCAATATAAATATCATTAGATGCCAGAGAACAACAAAACCCTTCAGAAATACATAGGAATAGGTCTAATGGTCGGTGTGGTCGTAGGATCGATCACAAAGAACATGGGATTGTGGATTTCGCTAGGCTTAGCCTTTGGTGCTGCATTGGGTTACCAAATGATGGCACGCGAGAAGAAGGAGAAATAGAGGCCCGCTTTTAATACGGCACGATGTTGTTTACTCGTACCGCAGTGCCTCAACAGGATCGAGCTGGGCGGCTTTGTTGGCAGGGTAGAAACCCGCTGCAACCCCTACGATAACACTCATCACAAAGGCAACGATGATCCATAACCATGGAATAAAGAAGTGTCCACCTATTTGGTTGGCGACTACGTTTCCAATAGCAATACCTATTGCGATTCCTGCCCATCCGCCGAGTTGAGTAATCATCAGGGCTTCACCGAGGAATTGGGCACTGATCGCTCTCTTTGTCGCGCCAATAGCCTTTCTTGTACCGATTTCGCGGGTGCGTTCCGTCACGCTCACCAGCATGATGTTCATCAGTGCGATAGACGCTCCTAACAGGGTGATGATACCAATAATAAAGGCGCCAGTGGTGACCATGCCCAAATTTTCCAAAAGGCTCTTCGCCATACTGTCACTACGAACAACGGCGAAGTTTGTCCGCTCCTTTGGGGCCAATTTTCGTATGCTTCGCATGATGGCGTAGGCCTTGTCTTCTACCTTATCCAAATGCTCTGCCCCAGGGGCCTTGATGCTAATGGAGTAGGGCTGAGAATTTGAAGGAATGGCTGATCTTGCCGTGGTCAAAGGTACCCAGGCACCGCGGTCTCCTGAGAACATTCCGCTGCTTCCCTTTTCTGCAAGCACCCCCGTTACGATGTAGGGTTTACCGTTGATTCTGACTGTTTTACCTACCGCCGGACTGTCGCCAAACAAGGTCGTTTTTGTTCCTGAACCTAAGATGGTGTAATAGGAGCCCCTGAATACGTCATCCGGCGTGAAGTTGCGACCTTCACTCAAATCATAGCCCCCAGTGATCAGGTAATTTTCGTCGACTGCCATGATCATTTGGTTGGGATTGGTGCTGGTGTTTTTGTAGACCAATTTTGCCGTTCCCCAGGCGGGATAGGATATGCTTACAGCCGCTTGATGGTATTCAAATCGCTCTTTAAACCCTTGGGCTTCTCGAAAGGTAATGTTGGGGTTGCGCCGTCTATCTGCCCCGTTCACAAAAAATCCCCCGGCGTTGCTCTGAACCGTCAGGGTGTTGGCACCGAGATTGGTAAAGTTGCTTTCGAGGCTTTGCTTTAGTGCGTCCGTCGCGCTCAAGATTCCTACAAGCGCCATGATACCGAAGGAGATAATTAGGCTCGTCAGGGTAGTGCGCAGTGGTTGTGCCATGATGGCTGTCCAGGCTAAACGGATGTTTTCTAGAAAATCGGAACGCTTCATAGGGTTAGGGGCTCTTGAGAGTTCTAAATTAGCAATTACTTTTACGCGATGCCCATCAATCCACAACATACCCTTGGCTTTTTCGCCGGCGGATTCCGCAACGTAGCTCAGTTCAAGGGAGTGGACCTGGGACCGTGGTCTGCTGTATTAGATCGGAATCGAACTTTTAAAAGTATCGTGGTTGGCTTGGATGCAGCCGATTGGCAGGTTATCGATCCTTTGATGCAGGCCGGAAAGCTTCCTACTATTACTGAATTTTTACAGGGTGGTGTTCGCTCGAACCTCGCCACGTTGGACCCTCCGATTAGCCCCATGCTTTGGACGACCATTGCTACAGGACAATGGCCTAGTGCTCATGGTATTCATGGGTTCACGGAATTGTACAATGGAGCTATTCGTGCCGTACGTCAAAGCAGCGTTCGTGTGTCATCGTACTGGCATTACCTCGAAGCTGCTGGAATGCCGGCGACCGTGGTGGGGTGGTGGCCGTCGCACCCGAGTGAGCCATCGGATTTAGGGGGGATTCGGATCTCGAATTTAGCCTTAAGTGAATTGGGCCAATGGCTCGAAGATGGGGTGTTGCCAGAATCATTGATTCCACTGGCCAATTCCCTTCTAATCCACCCGGAAGAAATCCCGGCACCCGCCGTCGCACAGTTCTTTCCCAATCAAGATCTCGACAGTACTGACGACATTGTCCGCAGCGTACTCAAAGTCCTGACCCACGCCATCAACGCCCACACCATGGCAACGCTGGCCCTTGAGGCGGCAGCCGGTGGACACGCGAGTATCTACTACGATGCTTTGGATCACTTCATGCACGTAGGGATGCGCTACCACCCGCCGCAACTTCCCGGCATCAGTAATGCAGATTTTACCCGCTACCGATTTATTGTCGAAGCGGCGTATCGATTGCACGACCTTTTTCTAGGTAAAATCCTTGAACACATCACTCCGGAAAGCCACGCAATACTCCTTAGCGACCACGGTTTTGCTTCCGGAGATGACCGTCTGATCCAACTGCCGGGTCACGCTGGCGCCCCCGCATTGGAACACCGATTTTACGGGGTTTTTGCAGCCCGAGGACCCCGTTTCAAAGACGCTGAAGGCTTTACGGGACTGAGCCTGTTGGATATGGCTCCTACGGTGTTAGCGAGTTGTGGCATTGCCCCGACCACCTCTATGGTTGGACGAGTTCCTGCAGGATTGCGTCAATACGAACTCAGCGCGCCTGCTGAATTGGTCCGCCAAACTAGTCAAAAGGGCACGTCTCGTCCCGATTTGGAAGCGGAAATGCTCGAGAATTTGGTTGCCTTGGGGTATTTGGACCGGGCCGATACGACCACACAGCATGGTCGGTTGGCTGAGAACGTGTATTACGCAGCACGCAGTTTGCGGGCTGAGGGAAAGCTTGAGGGGGCACGGACAATGATGCAACCGTTGATGGAGCTGGGGGAGGTGCCAGAACGCTATGCACTGCTGATGGCATCCGTGTTATCCGAACTACAGAATTGGCCGGCGCTAAAGGTGGTGGTCAAGCGTTTTGGCTCCAAGCAAAGCGACCTGTACTTATGGCGTTATTTTGACCAATTGATACGGTTGAGTGAAGGGCAGAGGCTAGAGCTGCCTATTGGCCTAAATGAACGCGCTCGAGGTGCCCTCGTGGTCCTTTGGGGGAGGTTGTTGGCCAAAGCGGGGAAGTGGACGGAATTGGACGCACTTCTGGAAGGAAAGCCTTCTGAAACTCCGGATATTCTCAACCTGAATATGCGCCTTGCATTGGCCCGTGAGCAGTGGTCGGAGGCGTTGGAGTATGCCCTGAAGAGCACTGAAATTCTATACCATCAACCCACGGTGCATGGTGCCTTGGCGATGCTTTTTGCTAAACTCGGTATGCCTGAGCAAGCGGTTGTCGCAAAAGCGGTTGCGTTGAAAATGCAACCAGTAAGGGCTGGGAAGCCTTTGGTAGTGGTCACAGGGCCACCACGAAGCGGTACTTCGCTGGCCATGCAGCTGCTTGAAGCCGTGGGTATAGAGGCAGTTTCGGACGGTGTGCGCAGTGCGGACGGTCACAACGAACGTGGGTATTTTGAACACGAAAAAGTCAAGCAGTGGACGCTCGATGCTGCCTGGTTGGAACAGCAGAGCGGTCGAGCCATTAAGATCGTCGAGCCGTTGTTGGTGCAAGCGCCCCTGCCCGATGTGCCGATTGTGGTCATTCGGATGGATCGCGAGTTGAATTCGGTGATGCGCAGCCAGCGGGCTATGAAAGGCAACGAACAGGTACCGATGGGGCTGTTGGAGCGCCAACGTTGGGAGCGTGCCAAGGCGGAATTGATTGATTTTGCAGCCGTTCGCGGTGATATGCAGGTCTTCCATTGGTCCTACGAGGCCTTGATGGCGGGAGAAATAGAGCAGGTCATGGGTGAGGCTATGGCGGTGTTGCACGCCACTTTGGATTTAGATGTGAATTGGACCAATTTGAAGGCGCTGATCATGCCCGAATTGCGTCACTTTTAAGCTATATTTGGAGCCATGAAAAAATCAGATTCAACCCGTCTTCAAAAATACATGACTGCTGCAGCGGCCGTTCTAGGAACTACTGCGGCGCAAGCGCAATACCAATACACCGATATTGCTGATACCACTATTTCTGGGGGCGAGTTTGGATTAGATCTCGATGGGGATACCATCGTGGACTTCACCATTGAGCACATACTTCAAGGCGGCCAGCAGGGCAACGTGAATGCGATTTTGCTTCACCCTGGGGATAGTTTGACCGGGAACTTGGTTATGGGAAGCCCGATAGATGGGTTCTTCTATGTGGACAAGGTTAGTCCTGGTACTATACTCAACGACAGTTTGGAGACCTTTAACGGCATCGGCGGCCCGAATAATGTCGGCTACATGGCTTTCGAAGTTGACGGCGTAGCCTACCCGAACAGCAACTGGGCCGGACCGCTTACGGACGGGTACCTTGGTCTTCGCATATTGAAAGACGATACCGCCTGCTATGGCTGGGTTCGTATCGATGTTGAGGACAGTACCAAAAGCATCACCATCAAAGACTGGAGCTTTAATCCTGTGAAGGACAGCTCGCACACAGTGGCCTTTGAGCTTCTAGATGTGATGGAAACAGTGTTGAAAGACATGAAAGTACAGCAGGGTAAAGGCTGGTTGCGTTTAACGCTAGGATCAGCAGTGCCAGTCGATGTATTGGATGCTCAAGGAAAATTGGTCGCTAGAAAAGAAGAAGGAGTGGCGCATGCCTTCGACACCTCGGCTTGGTCTAGCGGGATGTACATTCTTCGACTTGACGGACAAAATTGGCACCACAATCTAAAGGTGTTAATTCCTTAAATCTCGGTTTTAAACCATTCTTTTTGAGATAAGTGGAATTTTGGAGGGTTCAATTTTAGAATCTTTCATGGTTCACTATAATCTATTGTTTCATAGGCAAATTCGAGTCGGAATTGGGCCATTTATGTATTAAATTCGTACCGCTTAAACAGAAAACCCTGTTGTTATGACATTTGATATTGATATGATCCGCAAGGTCTACGAACGCTACCCTGAGCGCATTGCTGCAGCTCGTAAGGTGGTGGGCAAACCTTTGACCTTGGCTGAGAAAATTTTATACGCTCACCTCTGGGACGGTGAAGCAAACGAGGCGTACACCCGTGGTGGTAGCTACGTAGATTTTGCTCCGGACCGTGTAGCGATGCAAGATGCGACGGCACAAATGGCTTTGTTGCAGTTCATGCAAGCTGGAAAAGATAAGGTTGCTGTACCTTCAACAGCGCACGCCGATCACCTCATCCAAGCCCGTATCGGTGCGGATAAGGATTTGCAAGACGGGATCAACAAGAACAATGAGGTATTCAACTTCCTTTCTTCGGTATGTAACAAATACGGTATCGGATTCTGGAAGCCGGGTGCAGGTATTATCCACCAAGTGGTTTTGGAAAACTACGCTTTCCCAGGTGGTATGATGATCGGTACGGATAGCCACACTGTGAATGCAGGTGGTCTAGGTATGGTCGCTATCGGTGTTGGTGGTGCTGATGCTGTTGATGTGATGGCCGGCATGCCATGGGAATTGAAGTTCCCTAAACTCATTGGTGTGAAGCTTACCGGTAAGTTGAACGGCTGGACGGCACCAAAAGATGTGATTTTGAAGGTGGCTGGAATCCTTACCGTTAAAGGAGGTACAGGTGCTATTGTAGAATACTTCGGCCCTGGTGCTGAGAGCATGAGTGCTACTGGTAAAGGAACGATCTGTAACATGGGTGCGGAGATTGGTGCGACCACTTCGACCTTCGGTTACGATGATAGCATGCGCCGTTATTTGGCTGCAACCGGCCGTCAAGATGTTGTAGATGCTGCTGATAAAGTAGCTGAGCATTTGACCGGTGATGCAGAGGTATACGCTAATCCAGAGCAGTACTTCGATCAAGTGATCGAGATCAATTTGGATGAATTGACTCCGCATTTGAATGGTCCATTTACACCGGATCTTGCTACGCCAGTAGCTGAAATGAAGGAGAAAGCGGCAGCGAACGATTGGCCAACAGATATCGAGTGGGCATTGATTGGTTCCTGTACGAACTCTTCATATGAGGATCTATCCCGTGCGGCATCTATCGTTGCCGATGCGGTGGAAAAAGGCATTCAGCCTAAAGCCATCTTGGGGATTAACCCTGGTTCTGAGCAGGTGCGTTTCACCGCAGAGCGCGATGGTTTGATCGATACCTTCAACAAACTCGAAGGAACTCGCATCTTCACCAACGCTTGTGGTCCATGTATCGGACAGTGGGCTCGTGAAGGCGCGGAGAAGCAAGAGAAAAACTCTATTGTTCACTCATTCAACAGAAACTTTGCGAAGCGTGCGGACGGTAACCCGAACACCCACGCGTTCGTAACCTCACCAGAGATGGTTGCGGCAATCGCAATCTCAGGTAAGCTTGACTTTAACCCGGTAACAGATACCCTAACCAATGCTAATGGTGAAGAGGTGAAATTGGCTGAGCCAACTGGGTACGAATTGCCAACTAAAGGGTTTGCGGTAGAAGACAACGGCTACCAAGCTCCGGCTGCAGACGGATCAGGTGTTGAGGTTGTTGTAAACCCAGAAAGCCAACGTTTGCAATTGCTCTCTCCGTTCCCAGCTTGGGACGGTCAGAACATCTCGGGTGCTAAGCTCCTTATCAAGGCGTTGGGTAAGTGTACGACGGATCACATCTCTATGGCAGGTCCATGGTTGCGCTACCGTGGTCACCTCGACAATATTTCAAACAACTGTTTGATTGGTGCGGTGAACGCCTACACGCAAGCAACCAACGCCGTAACGAACCAATTGGACGGTTCTGTGGACGAAGTGCCAAACGTAGCACGCGCATACAAGGCTGCTGGTGTGCCTTCGATCGTGGTGGGTGATCACAACTACGGTGAGGGTTCTTCACGCGAGCACGCTGCGATGGAGCCACGTCATCTCGGTGTTCGTGCGGTGATTGTGAAGTCATTCGCGCGTATCCACGAAACTAACTTGAAGAAGCAGGGGATGTTGGGTCTGACCTTCGCAAACGAAGCAGATTACGATCTGATTAAAGAAGACGATACCTTCAACTTTGTGGATTTGGTGGACTTTGCTCCAGGCAAGCAATTGACCTTGGAAGTAGTTCATGCGGATGGATCAACAGATACCATCAAGCTCAACCATACCTACAATGAGCAGCAGATCGAATGGTTCAAAGCCGGTTCGGCCTTGAACCTCATCAAAGCACAGAACGCTTAAGATATTAAGCAGCTTAGATATCCGAACCCCGCGGCCTTCGCCGCGGGGTTTTTTTGTACCCGGCCGTTCCGGGTTGCGAAAAATTTTAGAGCAAAGAAAACCCCCAGGCCGCGCAGCGGCCTGGGGGTTATGATGTTCTTTTGTTGTGGAACTTTAGTTCTTCATCAGGTATCCCACACGCAAGGTGACGCTATAGGTGAGGGGAGATGAGTAGGTGGTGTTTCCGTTCCAGTCGACCCCTTGACGACGTCCACCCGTGAAGCCGTAGTTTACGGCCGGTGGCGTCCACCATTGGTTGGTATTTTGTTTGGTGGTGAAGCCATAACCGACACCGAAGGCGTAGTCTACTACGAATTGGTCACTAAGTACTAACTGGTTACCGAAATCAAGCTGAGCAGAGGCTGCAACCGCGGTCTCTCGAGTAGTTGGATACATGAAGGTTACCGGATCTGGCGGGTGGTTGTAATCCACGAGATCGTAGTTGAAGAGGGTGACGAATAGGTTCGGTTTGATGTAGGTGCCGCGCATAATGTGGCCGTACTTCATTCTTGACATGTAGAAGTTCGGGCTGCGTTTGAATTTGTAACCAACGTTTACACCACCGCCCATGGCATTCTCGCGCTCGCCGTCTAGGCTACCAGAATCGAAACCGGCTCCAATAAACAAGAAGCCAGCTTCCCAAGAGGTACTAGGATCGATAGCTTGTTCGTAGGTAATGAATGAGTAGTTCGAGCTAATCCCGGCAACATCAAGTTTAATCGCACGACGTCTTTGATCCGCATAGATGCGTTCATCATTGATTAGCGATTTACTCATGTCGAGCACCTTTCCGGTTTCAAAGATGACTTTATTCAAAAAGTCTTTTTCAACACTAAAAACGGCCGCATTCTCATCGGCGCCAAATTCACGGTACTTGATAAAATCAGGAGTAACCTCAATAATCTTTACCTCTTCAACGGTTTTATCCTTGAAGATGAGCATGTCTTGAGCTTTGGCCGTTTGAAATGCCGTAAACCCTAAGGCAATGAGTAGCAGTTTTTTCATGGTTAAATTTTTCTTCCCTATCTACCAAATATAGTGCCGTAATTCAATTGTATCTTTCAACCGATATGAGATTTAACAAAACACAACGCGGATGGGCCATGTATGATTGGGCCAATTCCGTTTACTCACTAGTCATTTCGACCGTTTTGTTCCCCATTTACTATGAGGCGGTAACTACGACCGAGATTGGAACGACCGTACGTTTTCTTGGATCCCAATGGGAAAACACTGTGATCTACACCTATGTGGTAGCGACCTCATTCCTAGTGATCGCCATACTATCCCCATACCTAGCTGCTATGGCGGATCGCACCGGTCGCAGAAAAGTTTTTATGCGAACCTTCATGATTTTGGGGGCGGTAAGCACCGCTGCTATGGGACTCTTTACCGCGTCTAATCCTTGGCTAGGGCTTGTTTTAGCTTTTTTTGCGAGCATTGGCTTTACGGGTTCTATTGTGTTTTATAACAGCTTTTTACCCTTTATAGCACCAGAGCATATGCAAGACCGCCTCAGTGCACGCGGCTTTTCCTTAGGGTATTTTGGAAGTTCGCTGTTGCTGATCCTATTGCTGGTCTTAGTGCAAATGCCTCAAACCTTTGGACTACCGGATGCAGGTATAGCCACCCGACTGAGTTTTTTAGTCACTGGTATTTGGTGGTTGGGCTTTGGTTTACCCAGCATTAACAAGCTGCCAGCCGATGAGGTGAAGGACTATTTTGAGGGCAAACTGTTTTGGAAAAGTTGGCGGGAGCTTTTGATTGTGTGGAAAGAATTTCGCCGTATTCAAGCCTTAAATACCTTCCTGGCGGGATTCTTTTGGTACAGTGTAGGGATGCAGACGATCATCTTGCTCGCGGCCGTTTTTGGATCTAAAGTGCTCGGTCTGGAAAGCACGCAGCTGATAATCACGATCCTGATTATCCAATTCGTAGCCATCATCGGTTCCGTAGTCTTTGCACGCATCTCCGAACGCACTTCTAACGTGTACGCTGTAACCCTCGGCGTGGTGATCTGGATGCTGCTCACTTTCGGAGCGTATTTCATACAAACCGCGAACCAATTCTACATTATGGGCATGATGATTGGCCTAGTCATGGGGGCTGTTCAAAGTCTGAGCCGTTCGACCTACAGCAAAATGCTTCCCGAGACGGAGGACCACACCACTTATTTCAGTTTCTACGACGTGATGGAAAAATTGGCCACCACCTTTGGAATGTTTTCCATAGGAATCTTGGAGGCCATCACGGGCGACTTGCGAAACAGCGCCTTAGCACTGACCGTGTTCTTTATGCTTGGTTTATTCTTTATGTATAGACTCCGTCGGTACGAGAAGAAAAGCGGCGCTCACGCGGTATAAGGTGTCACCGAAAAAATCATCAATCTCGACCCCGCTGTAATACCCCTGGAATGTAGCCTTACCTTCTTCGGGCCAGGCTGCGGCATCCGTCGTATCGCGGCTAACAATCACACCATGATCTAAACCAACGCTACTACTTTCCGACAGCCTGATTTCACCTGTGATGCGAACAACATCGCCAACAGCAAGAGCGTTTGCAGCGAGTAATTCCTTGATTTCAGTTGTTGTACAGACCACTTCCGGATCAACATCAGAGGCCTTTTCTACTTTTTCAAAATAGCTGTAGAGGCCAAAAACAACGGCCGTCAAAAGGACGACCGCTGCAATAAGAATGCTATTTCTTTTCATGCTTACGCTTTTTTCACCTGACCGATATAGTTGCTTGGCGTGATTGCGTGCAGTTCAGTCTTGATGGTGTCACTCACCTCCAAGGTATTGATAAATTCTGATATGCTCTTTGCTGTGATGGCCGCGTTCGTGCGGGTCAATGCTTTCAAGGCCTCATACGGTTTAGGATAGCCTTCGCGACGAAGAATGTTTTGGATGGCTTCCGCCACTACGGCCCAATTCCCTTCCAAATCAGCAGCAATTTTCGCTTCATTCACAAGCAATTTGCCCATCCCTTTCTCCATCGACGCTAGGGCAATAGCCAAATGCCCAAACGGCATACCTACATTGCGCAACACCGTGCTGTCGGTAAGATCGCGTTGCAAACGAGAGATCGGTAACTTTGCGCTCAAGTGCTCAAGCAATGCGTTGGCTATACCCAAGTTTCCTTCGGCATTTTCAAAATCGATCGGGTTCACCTTGTGCGGCATCGCTGAAGAGCCCACCTCACCAGCTTTGATTTTTTGTTTGAAGTAGTCCATACTCACGTAGGTCCACACATCGCGACAGAAGTCAATGAAGATGGTGTTGATACGCTTCAGAGCATCGAACTGCGCAGCCATATTATCGTAATGCTCAATTTGCGTCGTAGGGTAGCTGCGGCTCAATCCTAGGTAGTTGGCGACGAATTCATCACCCCATTGGTGCCAGTCGCGTCCAGGGAACGCCACTGTATGTGCATTAAAGTTTCCAGTAGCACCGCCAAATTTTGCGCTGTGTTTCACAGCTTTGAGTTGGTCCAATTGGCCGTTTAAGCGACTCACAAACACATCAAACTCCTTTCCTAAAGTCGTCGGCGAAGCGGGCTGACCATGTGTACGGGCAAGAAGAGGAATATGCCCCCAGGCCTTAGCTGACGTATCGATTAGCGCGATCAATGATTCAATCGATGGAATAATCGAGTTTTCAAGTGCCTCCTTTATGCTCAATGGAATGGAGGTGTTATTGATGTCTTGCGAGGTCAAACCGAAGTGAATAAATTCCTGGAATTGGCCCAATTCCTTTTTTTCAAAAGCCTCCTTGATGAAGTACTCCACCGCCTTAACATCATGATTGGTTACCTTCTCAATGTCTTTGATTTTCTGCGCATCTTCCGAAGTGAAGTTGCGGTAGATATCACGGAGCGGCTCAAAATTCTCATTTCCAACGCCTTCCAGCTGTGGCAACTTCGTCTCGCACAAAGCGATGAAGTATTCAATCTCCACGCGAACGCGGTATTTGATTAGAGCAAATTCTGAGAAGTACGGAGCCAGTTGTTCCGTTTTAGAAGCGTAACGACCATCTACTGGTGAGATGGCATGCAATGCATTAGACATGAGCGTTGTAGTTAAAAAGCAAAATTAACGGAGTTGGCCGCGTTTTCCTAATTCAATGACCTCAAGGTTTTCGATTTTTCCTGGATTTTGAGCTGTGCCCCGACTAATCTCGAACCGCAGCATGGTCCGGACCTTGTGAAAACCGTGCTGTCCTACAGCGCCGGGATTCATATGCAAACACGAAATTTTAGGGTCATTGATGACTTTCAAGATGTGGCTATGCCCGCAAATGAATAAATCGGGACGTTCGCTTTTAATAGCATCTCGGACGCGCGGATTGTATCGCGGCGGATACCCTCCGATGTGGGTGATCCACACATTAACACCGTTTACTCGAAACTTTTGATTTTCGGGGTAGCGCAAACGCATGGTATGATCGTCAATATTTCCATAAACCCCTATGACTTGCGGATTAACTTTTTCCAAGGCATCCATAACCTCGTGCGTCCCAATGTCGCCGGCGTGCCAGACCATATCTACGCCACGGGCAAAATCAAGCATTCGATCGTCCACATGACCGTGGGTATCAGAGAGCAATAAAATTTTAAGGCGTTTCGGATTCACGGGCGTAAATTTGGCATAATGGAAAATCCAAAAGTACAACGTACACGCTTGCGACTAGCCTATAACGGGGGCCCGTTTTGCGGTTGGCAGGTACAGCCATCAGATCGCACTGTTCAGGGTGATTTGGAGAATGCGTTGACAAAATTGATGCATCAACCCATCGCAACGATGGGAGCAGGGCGCACGGATACAGGTGTCCATGCCAAGGAGATGTACGTGCATTTCGATTGGGATCCAACATTGATTCGCGATTCGCGATTGGCCGATATGGACCAATTAGTACACCGTCTCAATCGATTTCTCGACCCCGCCATCCACATTTATGAGGCCGAGCTGGTGCATGCGGATTGGCATGCGCGTTTTGATGCCACCAGCCGCAGCTATGAATACCTTATGTGTGCTACGGGCAGTCCTTTTATGGTTGACCGAGCTTGGATGGTCTCAGAAATGCCCGATGTCCAGGCAATGAATCGCGCCGCATCAATATTGCTAAAGGAAACCGATTTTGCCAGTTTCTGCAAAGCGGGCTCTGACAATAAGACCACGCTCTGCGATGTTCGTGTTGCCCACTGGGAGCCTCGCGAGGATTATTACGTTTTTCACATTACCGCAGATCGATTCCTTCGTAACATGGTGCGTGCCGTCGTGGGCAGCCTTTATGAGGTGGGTCGAGGACGTTGGAGCGTCGAGGAATTTGCGCAACGCATCGATCAAAAAAACCGTGGGGCGATGGGAACATCTGCACCAGCGCACGGGTTGTATTTATCAAAAGTTACTTACTAAACTAAGATTTCAATGAGCAAGGTTGGCGGAAAGGCATTCGATATAAAACTTTTTTTCAAGGTCTTAGCATACGCACGGCCCTATCGATTGTTGTTTATCAGCTCGGTGGTGCTCACGATCGTTCTTGGAGGCTTGGGAACGGCACGTCCAATCCTCGTACAGCGCATCATCGATAACGGCATTTTGGGCGATAGCCCTGAGACGCTGCTCAATCTAATGATCATCTTGGTGGCCTTGCTCGTATTAGAGTCTGTGGGCCAATTCGGCTTTATGTACGCCGCCAACTGGCTCGGCCAAAGCATCATCAAGGACATTCGCATCGAACTTTTCGACCGACTTCAAAAATTCCGTCTCAGTTTTTACGATCGCCGTCCCATAGGGCAATTGGTTACCCGCGTGGTATCTGATATTGAAACCATCGCACAGATCTTCTCCGAGGGGATTTTGGTGATTTTCGGAGAACTCTTCCGCATCTTGGTCATGCTCAGTGCCATGTTCTTCTTTTTTGATCCCATATTGGTCCTGATCAGTTTGAGTATCATTCCCGTGCTTTTTATTGCTACGCGTTGGTTCCAGCGGGGAATCAAAGGTGCTTTTCAGCGAGTGCGCAGTGAGGTAAGCAATCTCAACACTTTTGTACAAGAACACCTTGGAGGAATGGCCATTGTTCAGGCTTTCGGTAGAGAAGAGCAGGAATACAAAAAGTTTGAAACCATCAACAATCGTCATCGCCAAGCAAATGTTGATAGCATCTTTTACTATGCATTGTTTTTCCCAATCATCGAAATTTTGAGTGCGGTTTCCATCGGCTTAGCTGTATGGTACGGCGGAATCAATGCGGCGAGCGGTGGGAGTATAGGTGTTGGTGAGCTAACGGCCATGATCATGTTCATTGGGATGCTTTTCCGCCCGCTACGACAATTGGCAGACCGCTTCAATACACTCCAAATGGGGATGGTGGCCTCCGAGCGTGTGCTCGATTTATTGGGAAACACTGAAGATTTGGAGCCCAACGGCTCGATTGTACTCCCAGAACTTCAGGGACGTATCAGCTTTGAAAATGTGCATTTTTCATACAATCCCGAGGAGCCCATTTTAAAGGATGTAAGCTTTGATATTGCTCCGGGAGAAACGGTAGCGGTAGTAGGGGCCACAGGTGCGGGAAAATCAACGATTATTTCCGCTATTATGGGATTCTATCCTTATTCTAAAGGTCGAATCCTTATCGATGGAGAGGAATTGCCCAACCTCGATATCCATGCCCTCCGCAGTCAGATGGCCTTGGTTCTACAAGATGTATTTTTGTTCTCGGATACCGTGCGTTCCAACATTGCTATGGGTGACGAATCCATTGACGATGCACAAATCCTTGAGGCAGCAAAATCTATCGGGATAGCCGACTTTATCGCTGAACTCCCAAGCGGTTTGGACTACAATGTTCAAGAACGTGGTGGCGTACTCAGCGCAGGTCAGCGACAACTGTTGGCCTTCCTACGCGCTTATATTACCAACCCATCCGTTTTGATTCTTGATGAGGCTACCTCAAACGTTGATAGCCACACGGAGGAAATGATTCAGCGCGCGTTGATCGCCTTAACAGAAAACCGTACTTCGGTCATTGTAGCACATAGACTGAGCACCATTCAGCACGCCGATCGTATTATTGTCCTCGACAAAGGCGAGGTTGTGGAGATGGGGTCGCATAGTGAACTTCTTGCCAAAGAGGGAGCGTACTTCAATTTGTATGAAAAGCAATTCGCCCAATCTGAAGATTAAAAGTTTGGCACCCGTACTACCGTGCCGTTTTAACGTATCAAAAAAAAGGCCTCCCATCAGGAGGCCTTTTTTTTGAGCTGTGTTAACCATTCATACTGATTAGGAACTCTGCATTGTCTTTGGTCTTGGCAATGCGGTCGCTTAAGAACTCCATGGCCTCTATAGGGGTCATATCCGCAAGATATTTTCTCAGGATCCACATCCGTTGAAGCACATCTGGTGATAATAGCAAATCTTCTTTACGTGTACCGCTTTCGATGAGGTTAATGGCTGGCCAGATTCTGCGATTAGCAATGCGGCGGTCAAGCTGCATTTCCATATTACCTGTACCCTTGAACTCCTCGAAGATAACTTCGTCCATCTTTGAACCGGTATCAATCAAAGCGGTAGCCAGAATCGTTAACGATCCTCCGTTTTCAATGTTACGTGCCGCACCAAAGAAGCGTTTTGGTCGTTGTAGTGCATTGGCATCCACACCACCCGAAAGAATTTTACCTGAGGCAGGACTTACAGTGTTGTAGGCGCGTGCAAGACGGGTAATAGAATCCAGCATGATAATTACATCGTGACCACATTCAACCATTCGTTTCGCTTTTTCGAGAACGATGTTTGCCACTTTTACATGGTGGTCTGCTGGTTCGTCGAATGTTGAAGCTACCACCTCCGCATTCACGCTACGGCTCATATCGGTAACTTCTTCAGGGCGTTCGTCGATGAGTAAGACGATCATGTATGCTTCAGGATGGTTGGCTGCAATGGCGTTGGCCACCTCTTTCATCAAGGTCGTCTTACCAGTTTTAGGCTGCGCAACGAGCAATCCACGCTGTCCTTTACCGATAGGGGAGAAAAGATCGATAATACGCGTTGACGGGGTGCTACGGCGCGTGGTGATATCGAATTTCTCATTCGGGAATAACGGAGTAAGGTGTTCAAAAGCAACGCGGTCACGCACAAATTCTGGGGTGCGACCATTAATGCTGTTGACTTTCACGAGAGGGAAGTACTTTTCTCCTTCACGCGGAGGGCGAACTTCACCGCTTACCGTATCACCAGTCTTCAAGCCAAGAGAACGAATTTGCTGCTGACTTACGTAGATATCATCCGGTGAGTTGAGGTAGTTAAAGTCAGATGAGCGCAAGAAGCCATAGCCGTCCGACATGATTTCCAATACTCCTTCGTTGGCAATGATTCCCTCGAAATGAAACTCTTTCGGGCGCTTACGGCGGTTCTGATCATTATTGTTCTGACGCTCACTTTGCTGACGCTCACCTTGCTGACGCTCACCTTGATTACGATCGTTATTTCGATTGTTACGATCGTTATTTTTTTGATGGCCATTCTGAGAGCCTTGGCGGTCGTTGTTGCGGTTTTCTCCGCGGTTGCGCTGATTGCGTTGTTGATCTTTACCTTCTTTGCTTTCGGCAGAATCTGCTTTTGGGGCGCTTGCCAAACC
The DNA here is from genome assembly GCA_041164065.1 of Bacteroidota bacterium. Lineage (GTDB taxonomy): Bacteria > Bacteroidota > Bacteroidia > Flavobacteriales > Schleiferiaceae > UBA10364. Next base: position 118,245 of record JBEAQE010000003.1, read on the forward strand.
TCCTTCTTCACCATTAGTGGCGTCTGATATTGCAGGTTTTGGAGCTAGCTTTTCTTTTGCTGGAGCGTTTTTTTGAGTCACCCCTAGAATGGCTTCAATCAATTCGCCTTTCTTCATGTACTTCGCCTTGGGAATACTCAATGAAGCACCTAAATCTTTAAGTTCCGGAAGCTTACGCCCGTTCAAATCCTCTTCGGTCAACATGTATGTGTGGTATAAATGATAATCGGTAGTATCACGGAAAAGAAACATTCCGTGCGTGTGTTGTACAATAATAGGGAGTTTTTCGTCGAGTGGTCGAGTTTCTATCAATTTTTTTGACCTTTGTGCCAAAGGTTATCAACAATGATTCAACGTATCCAAACGCTCTACTTATTAGCGGCTTCCTTCGTGAGTGCCTTAGCGGCTTTTAATTTTCCAATGTACTCGGTAGGAGAAACTAGTTTCGATTCACAGTCTACAGGACTAGCGTTTGCGGGATTCGGCTTTGCAATGGCGGCCTTTAGTGGTGCCATACTGTTTTTTAATAACAGAAAAGTGCAATTGTTCTTGGTTCGCTTGGGTATGTTCGACAACCTACTTGTGTTGGGGGCTTTGATTATGGCCATCCAAGGCATTGAAGGGGCTCAAGCAAGTTGGGGAGTTGTGGCACCATTCTTAAACATCGTTCTCGCTTTTTTTGCTTCAAAAGGAATTCGCGCGGATGAAAAGGTGGTGAAGAGCTACGATCGACTCCGTTAAACTCGCTGCGGCAGGCTATTGACGGCTTGATTTTTTGTGCAGTCCCAGTAGAAATGTTGCAGTCCATTGGTAATCCAAATGAACGGAGCTCGAATTTCGCGATTGTAGTTAAATGCTTGGTTGAAGGTTTGTTGGCCAATTTTTACGTCGGGGGCTTTACACTCTACCAAAATGATGGGTTTGCCCTTATGATGTGCCACAATATCCGAGCGCTTGCTGCGAAACCCAGTCTGTAATCCAACTTCGCTGCTGAGCTGACTCTGGTCATAACCCAGCGCACGTAAATAGCCTAAACAATGCTGACGAACCCATTCTTCAGGTTCTGCGACTAGCCATTTTTTTCGTCCCTCATCCCAAAACATCGTTTGACCACCCTGTGATTCAATACGCAGGGTTTTATCAATGCCAGGAGGAAAATTAAGCTTTGGAAAAGCCACGATTAATGGATTTTGGAGTTGTAGAGAGCGGGGTGCTTCCCTTTAATGGTTGAATATGCTTTTTCAATGTGATCAAAGGTTTCCGACATCGGACCTACCTCCACTACGTCGAGAATGCCCGCAAGTTTTCTTTCATAGTCGAGATATCCCAACGATATGTTTTTTCCTGATTTTTGGGCAATATGATAAAATCCTGTTTTCCACTTTTCAACCCTTTTGCGAGTGCCTTCCGCGGGTACAAGAATGACTAAATCTTTTTGGTTGGTGATCAATTCCGCGGCGTAGTCAACTAAGTTTCCCCGCTTGCTGCGGTCCACACCAATAGCCCCCAGCCAAGTGAAAAAGCCAAGAAAATACCACCGGATATAAAAATCTTTTATGAAGAAGCGTATGGGTAATCGCATCAGCCAGAAAGCACCTAACGAGTACACAAGATCCCAGTTGGAAGTATGCGGTGCGGCAATCATGACTGTGTTTCTCGCACGGTCGATAAGGTGTTGTGGAGCGTCCAACTTCCATCCAGAAAGTTTAAAGACGACGGTGGCGATGAGGTGTTTCATTCTTCTTTTTCGGACGTCAAAGATAGGGTACCAAACCACGTTTCAGGAAATCCCACCAGGTATACTCTCGAAGTCGCGCGAGTAAGCGCGGTATAGAGCCATTTGAAATAGATTGGAGAGGGACCGTCGGGCAGATAGGGGTGTTCAATCACCACATTCTCCCATTGGCCACCTTGGCTTTTGTGGCACGTGATGACATAGGAAAACTTCACCTGTAAGGCACTAAAATAGGGGTCGTTTTTTACCGCCTCGTAGATTTTTCTCTTTGTACCTAAATAGCTGTATTTGAGCATCATTTGCTCGTATAAGTGGTTGCTTTCCTTGGCCGTGAGCGCGGGGCTTTCGCTGTTAAGCGTGCTCAGATTTAAAATGACATCAATAGCCTCTTGTTCTGGGTAATCTAAAAAGGTGATGGTTGCCTCGCAAAAGGTCAGCCCGTAGCGTTCGTGAATGTTGCGAATGGAGCGGATCTCACCGATTTCACCGTTTGCAATGAAGCCCATTTTACTCTCTTGTGGGAGCCAGAAGTAATTGTTTTTGACGACCATGAATTGGTCACCAGCGGAAATTTGATCCTCTTGAAATTTAATTCGACCGCGTATGCCCTGGTTGTATTGATTGGCCTTCTTATTGCTGCGCACAATCATAGCACTGCCGTCACTCTTACCGCTGTATAAGTGTTCGAATACTTCCTGAAGTTCATAGCCGTCCTCTACCTTCACCAGGTCGGGGCCGGGTTCTAGTATGGGATCGACACTCTCTTCGATTTCTATCAATCGCCTCAAGGCAGTGGCGTTTTTAAGGATGTGGCTGTCTAAAGCTTGACGAACGACCTGTCGTAAGGTGTGGGCAGTGGCGTTAATGCCCATGGACATGCTGAAATAATCTGGGTCCAAAGCTGCGCTTTGTTTCTGTCCTACGGGCGGAAGTTGGGCTGGATCACCAACTAAAATGAGGCTGTTCGAGCTGTCTGAAAAGATGAATTCAAGAATGTCTTCAAGCAAATTACTGCCTCCTAGGCTACTGTCGTTTTGAGATCCGATAAGACCTGCTTCATCAATAACAAAGGTGGTATTTCTATGAGGATTGTTAGCTAGCACAAAGCTTGCTGTACCTGAGCTTCCTACATTCGGACGGTAAAGACTGCGATGTATGGTGTGTGCCGCTGCTCCTGTTGCCCCAGCCATGACTTTTGCCGCCCTTCCCGTTGGTGCCATTAGCATAATTTTGCGCTGATGCTTCTTATGTGTCTGTACCAAGGAGCGAAGAACGGTTGTTTTCCCCGTACCGGCATAGCCTTTAATGATCATCACTTCGGGGTGTATTCTCCTTATGCTGAGGTATACGGCCAATTTTCTCAACAAGGCGTCTTGATCCGCCGTCGGTTCGAAGGGGAAAAAGCCATGCAAATCACTGTAAGTATGTTGTGGTGAGATCAAGGTTACTCAGGTTTAACATTTAGTGGCCCTAACAACGGAAAAATATTGTAGTTTTGGAACGCTAAATTTTGACGACATCAATGAATACAAAGGTACAACTCGTTATTAAAGCCGTTTTGATTTTAACATCAGCTTGGTTGACATACCGCATTTACAACAGCATCATGCAACCGATTAAGTTCAATCGCATTGAAAAAGTTCGCATTTGTGACGTGACTGAGCAGTTGGAGAATATTCGTGAGGCGCAATTGGCTTACAAAGCTGAATACGGTTCATTCTCTGCAGACCTAGAAGAACTTATCGGGTTTGTGGATACCGGTTTTATTAGTATCATCGAGCGCAAGGATACTAGTTTCATGTACTATGACAAGCGTTACTTGAAAGACATGAACAAAGATTCTGTAATCATCCGCGTCTTAGGACAAGAGCCTGTAGCGGCCCAATTGTTCGGTGCGGGTTTTGATGCAAATACACTTCGTAACATTTCAGGAACGGATGTGCCATTTACCATGGACGCTGGTGAAATCACTAAGAACGGGGTAGACGTGGCAACTTTCGAAGTTGTAGCTCCGTACGAGGTTGTATTCGAAGATGTTAAGGGTGAGTTCCCACAAGCATTTAAAAAAGTGAAAAACCAAACTTTGGCCATCGGGTCATTGACTGAACCAACACTAAGTGGTAACTACGAAAACGCTTACTGTAAAAACAATTAATATCGACCCAGCCTTCGAAAGTGCGAAGGCGGCCGATTGCACTTTGTCCATCCTGTACCAACAGGATGGACTTTCTTTTTTGGTACGCCATAGCCGTACGCGACAGTTGTTGATGTTTGGTGTCGAGCCCGCGGCGACTTTAGGTGCCAATACGATCAAGTCTTTGATAGATTCTTTTTCAGAACCATTAGGGCAAATCTGTTTGGCTGTGGAAGCTACAAATACCTTGATGGTTCCTTCGGTAATGTCCGATGGGACAGGGGGGAATTGGCAAAAAAAACTACTAGGTGGTGCCCCGAATTTTAATGGGGCTAGCAGCCATTTGGGGATGAAATTTGAGAGCGTTCTCGATGAGGTTGCTCAAACGGTTTTAAGCGGTTCCGAGGCCCTACACAATTGGCCACTGCAAATGGAAGCGGTGGGTACATCCAAAGAGCCGGTACTGCACGTTCACGTATATCCTTCTGAAATTTTTGTGATGGCTAGTCGGGATAATATGTGGCAGCTGGTGAACAGTTTTCGTGGAACCCATGAGAATGACCTTATTTACCACTTAGGAAATATCAGCGAGCAGATAGGCTGGGATCGCGCGAAAACTAGTGTTAAGATTAGTGGATATTCGGCGAAGGCCTATGTCAAAGTTCTCGAACCATATTTTGGAAACGTGGGGACTGAAGCGACACAGGGACTTCTTCAAATCAGTACATCCATGAAGGGAATAGATCCCCTTGAACATTTAACCCTTGTTCGTTTATGAGAATAGTCTCCGGAAAATGGCGCGGAAAGCGTATTACCGCGCCTAAGAAGTTACCGACGCGTCCAACGACAGATTTCGCGAAAGAAGCCTTGTTCAACTTATTGAATAACCGCTTTTACTTTGAAGATATCCGCGTGTTGGACCTCTTTGCCGGTACGGGGAACATTTCCTATGAATTTGCCTCTAGAGGTACAGAGGATATCACCTGTGTAGATGCGAATCGAGATTGTGTCCGATTCATTAATGCCACAGCCGAAGAGCTTGGGGTGCATTTTAATGTACAGCAGGCCGATGCGCTATTGGTGGTTCGCAGGGCGGCGACCGCTTATGATGTCGTTTTTGCGGACCCTCCTTATGAATATGAACATTATGAGGAATTGGCACAGGCAATCATGGATAAAAACATCCTAAGCCCTGGTGGGGAGGCGATTATTGAACATAGCGCTGAAACAGATTTAAGCCACATTGAAGGCTTTCTAGAGCATCGCAAGTACGGTCACGTCAACTTTAGCTTCTTCTCAGCAGCAGAAGAAGAATAGGGGTCCGTCAAGCTCGTTCCAATAAAAACTTACGAAGTTTCATGATGGCTTTGCCACGATGACTGATTTCGTTTTTCTCTTGAGCGGTCATTTGTGCAAAGCTTCGGTCAAATCCTTCTGGCACAAAAATAGGATCGTAGCCGAAGCCTTCTTTCCCAAGTTTGTGCTGGGCAATATGGCCTCGCACGATACCCTCGAAAGTGTACTCTTGTCCTTCAATCAGCAAGACTATAGCTGTTCTGAACTGCGCGCCGCGATCGGTTTTTCCTTTGAGTTTCGTCAAGACCTTCTTCATGTTGGCATCGTCATTTTTACTCATTCCGGCGTAACGGGCACTCAACACTCCGGGTTTCCCTGCTAAAGCGTCAATTTCTAATCCAGTATCGTCCGAGAAACAGCTCAGGCCATATTGATGCCATATAGCGTGGGCTTTGAGACGTGCATTGCCCTCTAGTGTTGGTTCACTTTCTACTACTTCTTCGAAATTTTCGAGATCTTGTAACCCAATAACTTCGTATTGAGGCTCCAATAATTCACGGACCTCACGTAACTTACCGGGGTTTTGTGTTGCGAACACTAGCTTCATGTCTTAGAAGAAATTGGTTTATGATCAAAATTACTCCCTTCATCCGAATTGGCGGTCCCCTTATTGCAACTATTACTGCTTTTATGGGCGGGTTTTCAGCAGATTATTGGCTGATGGGTACTGCGCTTTGGATGATGCTTTGGTGGATTACTGAAACTGTAGACCTGGGAATAACGGCGCTTTTGCCCTTGTTAGTTTTTCCCTTCGTGGGGATTGAAGGTGCCAAGGCCATGTCTGCTTATTATGCGCATCCATTGGTGTACCTATTCTTCGGCGGCTTTATTTTGGCACTTGCCCTTGAAAAATCAAATCTTCATTACCGCATTGCCATTTGGATTTTAAGGCATACCGGTACAAAAAATACGGGTCTATTGGCGGGCTTTATGATCGCGACGGGGTTCCTGTCTATGTGGATTTCGAACACGGCAACGGCGATTATGATGTTGCCTATTGCCAATTCTGTTTTGGCCGTTTTGGATGAAGAGAAAAGACAAAAAATCAGCCGCCCCATCTTGCTCAGTGTGGCCTGGTCGGCGAACATTGGTGGGATGGCCACTATTATTGGTACCCCGCCAAACATGATTTTCGCCGGCTTCATGTCGGAGCAGCTCGGAAAGAATATCGGTTTTATGGAGTGGCTACCATACGGCTTAAGCGCTACGTTGATTTTAGGTCTGGTAGCATATGCCCTGTTAGCACGTCGTATAGGTACTTCAGAATCGGAGGATGCACGCCGTACCTCACAATGGTTGAGAGAGGAATGGACCGCCCTTGGGGTGATGAACACCAGACAAAAACGGGTGGCCTCTGTATTTGTGTTAACAGCTATTTTGTGGATAATTCGACCTTATCTACAGGTTTGGATTCCCAAGGTGGGATGGAGCGATACAGGCATTGCGTTGATCGCTGCGATTTCCTTATTTGTCCTTGGTGATGGAGAAGAAGGAAATGTTCTAGAGTGGAAAGAAACGAAAGACTTGCCTTGGGGAATATTATTGCTCTTCGGTGGTGGATTAGCATTAGCGGGAATGCTACAACAAAGTCAATGGTTTGATCTTTTAAGTAATAGTATGGTGAGCTTGGAAGGTCTTCCAATGATTTTGTGGCTAGTAGTCATGGCTTTTCTAGGGGTTTTTGCTACCGAAATGCTAAGTAATATGGCGCTTGTCAGTGCGTTTTTACCCTTGGTTTATTCCTTAAGCGCTGCCTTAGGATTGGATATGATTGCGCTGAGTTTACCCCTGGTGCTGGGTGCGAGCTGCGCCTTTATGCTGCCCATGGCTACGCCTCCTAACGCTATAGTTTTTAGCACAGGAAGGTTAAATATGCCCTATATGATGGGGCGAGGAGTCCTATTAAATTTAGTATCCGTTATTGTCGTAGTGGCTATAGCCATGATGTATCAAATCATGGGCTAACGACTTTCTCGGGGCCTTGAAGAACACGTTCTGGAAGGTGTGCAATGATGGTTTCTTTCAAAGCTTTAATCCATTCTAGCTTCAACTGCGTACGGCTGTAGAGCAAGCTTATTTCTCTCGAAGGGGTGGGTTCCGCGATTGGAATGATACTCTTACGGTATTTTTCATGAAGGTCTAAGGCAGTGAGGTAGGGTAGTAGTGTCATTCCCATTCCCCGGTGCGCAAGCTTCACCAAAGTGTCGAAGTTGCCACTTTCCATTTTTAGATTGCTTTCTACGGCCTCTTTGGTTCCACATAGATTCAATACGCTATTGCGAAAACAGTGACCTTCATTCAATAAAAGCACTTCGTCGACATTTATTTCAGAAGACAGCAGAAATTTATCTTGGCTAAAGCGATGATACTCGGGTACGAAGGCCATGAACGGTTCGTAGTACAAGGCGTCTTCTACAATGCCACGCTCATCCAGCGGCGTGGCGGCGATGCCGACATCTATTCGATCCATTCGCAGCGCCTCAATCATATCTTGAGTTTTCAATTCCTCAATACGAACGGTAAGCTTAGGATATTTCGTGGTGAACTCTGGCAGAAATCTGCTCAATAAGCTCGGGGCCACGGTGGGAATTACTCCAATAGTGAGCTCACCCTCAAAGGAGCCTTTGATTTGTTTGGCCATTTGTTCGAGCACCTCACTTTCGTAAATGACTTTCCGCGCTTGTTCGACAATCTTCGCACCTAATGGCGTAGGAACTACGGGTTGCTTTGATCGATCAAAAATGAGTATGCCCAATTCCTCTTCGAGTTTTTGAACCTGCATACTCAACGTCGGTTGCGTGACAAAGGAGGCTTCGGCGGCTCTTGCAAAGTGGCGGTGATTTTCTACGGCCACAATGTATTTCAGCTGGGTGATAGTCATTGATTATAAGGTTAAGGGGGTTGATAGAAAACAAAGATAAGCCAAAAGTGTGCTCCTGGCGACTTTTCATCGGTAATTTAGTTACATGACCATTGAGCGCATTTTGTTGTTATCGGAAAAAAAACTGCCCGGCTGGGATGGGCAGCGCGAGATGAGTCCTACCTACCGCAGTGAAGTCAACCTTGAGGATTTGGATGAATTGAATCCTAGGCGTGCTGGTGTTCTTGTGCATTTGTTCCCTGGTGATCACGGCTTAGAGGTGCTTTACATGAAAAGGCCAGAATCTGGTTCGAATCACGGAGGTCAAGTAAGCTTTCCGGGCGGTATGTTCGAAAAGGGTGATAAGAATCTGCGCGCTACAGCCCTTCGTGAAGCTCACGAAGAGGTGGGTTTGGCAGTAGAGGGGATCCAGGTTGTACGCGATTTGAGCTGGTTGTATATCCCGCCTTCAAATTTTTATGTGGAGCCGACTCTTAGTATTGGGATGGAACGGCCATCATTGGTTTTGAGCCAGGATGAGGTTGCTTATACATTTTCTATTCCATTGGCGGAATTGGTGGCTAAAAAGTATCATTCTGAAGTGCCTATACAGACGAAATATGGGCGCATGAAGGTTCCCGCGATTGACTACCATGGAGAGATAATTTGGGGTGCCACTGCGATGATTACGGCAGAACTCATTAGGTTGGTTCGATAAGCTTATCTTTGCACGGCTTAAACACATTGGAATGAATCTCAATCCGTTTAAAAGAGACAGTTTCGGGTATAACCTTTTGATTAAACGCACCGTTATTTTCGTGTTCGGGATGATTACTTGGTACCGTTTTTTTCGGATCAATTCCACCAAGATTGTCGGCGCGGAAAAATTGGCCAACCTGCCAAAGTCGGGGGTGCTTTTTGTGTCAAATCACCAGACATACTTCGCAGACGTGAGTTGCATGTATCAGATTTTTAATGCAGCTGAGAATAATCGGTACAACCATGTGCCCTTCTTTACACTCTTTCGTCCTAAGTTGAATGTGTTTTTCGTTGCAGCAGCGGAGACGATGAAGAAGGGTATTTTGCCTAAACTCATGCAATACGCCGGTTCGGTTAGTATCAAGCGCACCTGGCGAGAGGCTGGTCAGAATGTCAATAGAGCCGTTGACCCTAAGGATATCGCTAATATTAAAACGGCTATGGAAACTGGGTGGACGATCACCTTTCCGCAAGGGACAACGCGGCCGTTTGTGAAGGGACGTCGTGGTACCGTGCATCTTATTCGCGAGTTGCAGCCAGTGGTTGTTCCCGTGGTTATTGATGGGTTTCGACGAGCCTTCGACAAAACGGGTATGTTTGTGAAGAGTACGGGTAACTTGCTAAACATTACCTTTAAAGACCCGTTGGAATTGGATTTTGATCAACCCAATGATCAGTTGTTGGACCAGATCATGAAGGCCATCGAACAGGCACCTGAATTTTTGAAAATTAAAGACGAATGAAAAAACTAGCCCTTCTTGTTGCGGCAGTAATTCTTGCCACCTCTTGCGAGCGTGCTATTCCTGTTGTCGATCCGACAGCTTTGGACAATAGAAATATTTATGCGCAGGTCTACAAGTTTTGGAACAATAAAGTCTTAGATTCTGCGGAGGTATTGACGATCAATGGGTCTTTGGTAAAACTAGATCACATCTACATCACCCTAAGCGGCTTCGAATATGTAAGCTACGATCAGCAGGATACCGTTCGCTCCGAAGCGGATTTAACGATGGTGGATTTGCTGCAGACCCGTGAAGTTAAATTGGGATACTTGCCTAAAGGCTCGTATAACGGACGAATTCATTATCAAATAGGGCTAGACAGCGCGAGAGCGCATACCGCTCCAGATCAACTGACCGAAACCAATCCACTTTCAAAAGGTCTGGTGTGGAATGGACCGGACATAGGTCACAGCTTCTTACAAATAGAGGGTCGTATCTTTGATGGTGCGGATACCACGTTTACCACGCCTAAAGATCAACTCATCTGGCGCATCGCCACAGAGGATATGGCTATTGCTCGCTCTGAGGCTCGAAACTTTAATGTGACCAATGGTATGGATGTGTTCTTCGTCATCAACCTTGATGTCGATAAACTATTTGCAGGATTACAGCCGGCAATGCATCCAGTTATTAATAGCGATCCGGCCGATGGAGCTGATTTTACTTTGGCGGGAATTTTGCGTGATAATCTAGCAAGCGACTTTATTTTCAAACTTTAGCCAAGCGATCATGCGGAATATCTTACCCATCATTGTGGCTATAGCAACTCTGATGAGTAGCTGCCGCCCTGACCCTAAAACCATTACTGTTGAGGTCCGTACAACATATAACGGGTCTCCGATAATAAGCGGTGAAACTTACTACAAAGGGGATACGGCAATAAAGTTCGATCTCTTTCATTTCTACCTCAGTAATCTTGCGGTAGGACAGGATTCTATAATCCTCGGCGATGCTATGTTCATCAATGCGGACGATAGTGCGTCACATTTCTATGAATTGAATTTGAAGGATCACCAAGGTGGCGTTCATATTGGTATCGGTTTAGATTCACTGCAGAATTCTGCTGATCCGACGGCATTCCCTACGACTCATCCTCTAAGTTCGGCAAATGCTATGTACTGGTCGTGGGCAACGAAATATCGATTCTTTAAAATAGACGGACGAACGAATGCGAGTGGTGCTTTTGGGGTAGACGACAACCTCTTGGCATGGCACACCGGTTTGGATGAGCTTTACCGTACGGCGAATTTCAATGCCGATGTAAATCCAGGTGATCACCTCATTTTTGAATTGCGCGTGGAGGAGTTGATTCGTGGGATAAGCTTAGCAACAGAAACGGTGACCCATACGACGGTTGACGATGTGGATATCGCGATTAAACTAAGCGACAATGCGGTGGAGGCGTTGGTATTACGCGTAGAATAGAAAAAAACTGCCTAAATAAAAAAAGGGCCGCATCGCGGCCCTTTTTTTATACTGTCGGGTTCAAATTATCGGAAAAGCACAGAAATCTTCACACCTCCCAGAAGAGCGGGTGCGGCATTTCGGCTTTCATTGATGACGTATTCACCGATAAACATTCCTGAGATGGGATCAAAAGTGGTAATGTATTCGCTAGTTTGACGCGTTTTATTTCGGATTGCAGCGCCAATATACCAGTCGAAAATCATTCGTTCTGAGGGTCTATTCTGAAATCCAAGTGTGAATCCGATATCGTTCCAGCTGAAGGCTTCATTTACCACGGTATCAAGACCACTAACTAAACTTTGGGTGTAGAAGTCTTGCGCATAATCGCGGTGGTTGTAGTTTATACTGACGTAGTAACCGTCTTTGAATGCATCTCCTTCAGGGAAGAATTTAGCGTTGATTCCATAGCTGTAGGACAGCTTGTTCAATGTCTCTCCATCCGGTCTGATGGAATAGCCTCTTATGAGATCCTCGGTAATGTTGAAAGTGGTTACACCGAGCCCTGCTTCTAACGTGAAAAAATCAGTCACCTTATGTTCATAGCTCAGCGGGATATCGCCGGCTACAAGAGCAGTGGGGTTAAGTTTGATCGCATGGTTGTAGCGGCTGTAGAAAAGGCTAGAGTTCATGCCGCCCGATGATGGCGTGTAGATTTCAGTTCCCGTTTGAGCGCCAGGCGCGCTGTTCAAGGTGCGTTTTCGTACAATAACGGTTTGAGCATCGACAACGGCGGTGCCGGCGAGAAGGAGGGCTAGGGTGAAAATAATTCTCTTCATTGATGGCTCGATTTTAGTAGGGTATAGTAAATTGACTGGTATTACATTAAAAATACAATTTCTACCTTAATAAACCTTGGTCCATGAGTAAACGTATTCTTACGACGATTGTCTTTCTCTTTACAACGCTTGTTTTTGGACAAGGTTCATTCCCCGTATTGGAGTGGAGCCCAGAGTACAATCAACGCGACGCAAAATTCGATCGCATTCTTGATGCTGGTACAGCGCATTTCTATACAGCACGTTCGCCTCAGTTCGGACTCTTTGGTACGTCCCGTGATCATTATTATGCAATGTATGACCGCGCGCATTTGAGTGAAGAATGGTTGGTGAAGGTTCCCAGCTGGGAATGGAACGGCAATCGCGTGGAACCGCGTGAGAACCTGATGGCTAACGATGTGCAGTATTTATTTTTTGAAAGTTACGACCGTCAGAGCGATACCAAATCACTCTTATGTAGGACTTTGGATTCCAACGCTTCAATGAGCGAGCCCAAATTGGTCGAACAATTGGATTCAAGACGCCGCAGACAAGGCGATTTTTCTGTTCAGCTTAGTAAGGATCGGTCAAAAATTGCCGTGTTTACTAACCCTCCGTTCAAGCGTAACGGGAGCGAGCAGTTTTACATTCGCATTTTTGATTTGGAGCTCAATGAATTGTGGAATGCGGCAGTAGAGCTAGAGTATGAAGATCAGCAGGTGGTGATCAACGGTTTTGAGGTCAGCAACGATGGCGATGTCTATATACTCTGTAACTACGATGAAAATCCCAACCGCATTCAGCTATCCCGTGAGCGCCGAGAGTTTTTCGTTTTGAAAGTCGAGGGAGGTGCTGAGAATGAGATCACCAAATTTGAATTGGGTCTTCGCAATATTCGCATTCAAAATATCGGGATGGAATGTGATTTGAAGGATGGTCAGATGGCCGTTTCAGGCTTCTATAGTAAGCAGAATTTTTACGACATGGACGGTGCATTCTACATCCTTTTCGATCAGGAAAAAGGAGCGGTTTTGCACAGTAATCTCAATCCATTTTCTGCTGATTTTGTGGCCCAATTCAACCGTTTCCGTGCCAAACGTGGCCAGGGAATACGCAGGAATTTTGTCTTTCGACAGTTCCTTTCTCGTCCCGACGGCGGATCTTACATTGTCGCCGAAGATTATGAAGTCGTTGTACGCACAGTGCAAACCTCGCGCGGAACCACAGTGACAAACTATTACTATTACTACAACGATATTGTGGTGTTAAGCATTTCAAAGGACGGGGATATCGACTGGTATGCGCACATTCCTAAAAAGCAGGTCAGTATGAACGACGGAGGCTATTACTTAGGTTACGCTTTGCTTCAAAATGAAGACGGCTTGCACTTCATCTACAATGACCACAAGAAGAACCAGAAACGATGGGGACAAAAGACGTTGCGTACGTTGACGAATGTGAAAAACTCCAACCTTGCCTTAGTCACGTTAACCCATGATGCTGAGATGCATTACCGCATTGTCAATAAAAATTCCCGCAGAAAATTCCGGGTTTCACCTCGTCGATCTAGTGTTTCCAACGATGGGAAAGACGGCGCTGTGCTCTTATCTTTGCGAGGAACGAAACTCCGCTTCGGAAACTTGTACTTCCAAGACTAAATTATGCGAATACACTTTATAGCTATTGGCGGTAGCGCCATGCACAACTTAGCGCTAGCCTTACACGGTAGTGGACATGTGGTCACCGGTTCGGATGATCAAATCTTTGAACCTTCACGCAGTCGTTTGGCTGCCAAGGGGTTACTTCCTGAGGTGGAAGGCTGGTTTAGTGAGAAAATCACCGAGGACATTGATGCGGTCATTCTGGGGATGCACGCCCGGGAGAACAATCCGGAATTGTTCCGGGCGCAAGAACTCGGACTGAACATCTTTAGCTACCCTGAATTTTTGTACGAGGTCAGTAAAGAAATGACGCGTGTGGTTATTGCGGGCTCTCATGGAAAAACAACCACCACGGCTATGGTGCTGCATGTCATGAACCACGTGGGGCAGGCGGCTAACTATATGGTAGGTGCGCAACTCGAGGGGTTTGATTGCATGGTTGAACTGGAAAGCGGTTCAGAATTTATGGTCATGGAAGGTGATGAGTATTTGAGTTCGCCCATTGATCGCCGGCCCAAATTCCACCTTTATAAGCCGAACATTACTGCTATTACGGGAATTGCCTGGGACCACATCAACGTCTTCCACACCTTTGAGGATTATGTGGACCAATTCCGCCAGTACATCGCCACCGTCGAACCTGGTGGCGCCATCATCTACAATGAAAATGACCCAGTGCTCAAGGCACTTATTCAAGAGCACGCCTCGGCAGTGAAAACCTTTGCCTACGGCATCCCTGCGCATACCATCGAGGACGGCATCACCTACCTCGATACCCCGGAAGGACCGCTGCCGTTGCAGATTTTTGGCGAGCACAATCTGAGCAATCTCGAAGCGGCTCGTTGGCTGTGTTTGGAGATGGGCGTACAGGAAGATGAATTCTATGATGCCATCAGCAGCTTCTCGGGCGCTCAAAACCGCATGCAACTGTTCAAAGATGGAGGCGTGAAGGTGTTCCGAGACTTTGCTCATGCTCCTTCAAAGGTGGGAGCGAGTGTGAAGGCTTTAAAGGCCCAATTCGGAAAAGTTAGAGCGGTTCTAGAGCTGCACACCTTTAGCAGTCTCAACCCCGAATTTTTACCCCAGTACCACGGCTCGATGGCCGATGCTGATGAGGCATGGGTATTCTACGATCCGGCTGCTGTAGCGCATAAGAAGTTAGCGGAGTTAAAGCCCGAGGATGTTCAAAAGGCTTTTGGCGAAGGTGTGCGGGTGTTTAATGACGCGGCGGAATTGGCCAGAGCCCTTGAAAACGCAGGTGAAATCAATGCAATGGCCCTGATGAGTAGTGGTAATTTCGGAGGGCTTGACCTTGAATCGACGCTCAGAACATATTAATGATTAAATTTGCCGCATGAGTAAGCGAGAAATCATAGACGCACATGAGGTCAATATTGCATTGAACCGATTGTGTTGTAAGCTTATCGAAAACCACGGAGACTTCTCAGAAACCATTCTTATTGGTATGCAACCGCGAGGAACTCAGCTGATGAACCGTTTGGTTCAATTGCTCAAGAATTCTTACGGGGTAGAGGAGGTGCGCACGGGAACTTTAGATATCACCTTCTTTAGAGACGATTTCAGACGTCGTCCCGGTCACCTGAAGCCTAACACCACGCGTATTAATCATTTGGTGGAGGATCAAAAGGTGGTTTTTATTGATGATGTACTCTACACTGGACGCAGTGTTCGTGCTGCTATGGATGCCATTTTGAGCTACGGACGTCCAGCAAAAATGGAATTGTTGGTACTCATCGATCGCCGTTTCTCTCGCGATTTACCTATTCAGCCAGATTATAAAGGCCGCCAGGTGGATTCCATCGCCTCACAACGTGTGGAGGTGCTTTGGCAAGAAACTGACGGCAGAGACGGAATTTTAATCACTGAGCCCACCTCATGAGTGAATTGTCAGTAAATCACCTCCTCGGTATCAAGCATTTAACGGCTGATGATATCCAACTTATTTTGGATACAGCGACCCAATTCAAAGAGGTCATCAACCGTCCGATCAAAAAGGTTCCAACATTACGTGATATCACAGTTGCCAACCTATTCTTTGAGAATTCTACACGAACGCGCCTATCATTTGAATTGGCTGAAAAACGGCTCAGTGCCGACGTGGTGAACTTTTCAGCGGCTTCATCTTCTGTGAAAAAAGGAGAAACGTTGGTGGATACCGTCAATAACATCCTGTCTATGAAGGTGGACATGGTGGTTATGCGTCATCCTAACCCAGGAGCCGGCGAGTTCTTGAGCCAACATGTTGATGCCTCCATTGTAAATGCCGGTGATGGCGCCCATGAGCACCCAACACAAGCATTGCTCGATGCCTTCTCAATTCGTGAGGCCGTTGGTAAGCTCGAGGGCACAAAGGTTGCCATTGTGGGCGATATTGTTCACAGTCGTGTAGCTTTATCCAATGTGTTGCTTCTGAAAAAAATGGGCGCTGAGGTTATGGTATGTGGTCCTACAACGCTAATGCCCAAATACATGCACACCTTAGGTGTGAAGGTGGAGCATAGTCTTGAGGCTGCGGTGCAATGGGCCGATGTATTGAACATGCTTCGTGTACAGCACGAACGTCAGGATATCAAATACTTCCCTTCGATTGCGGAATACCGTGCTCAGTTTGGTTTGACCATGGAACATTTGGATGGTTTGGACAAGAAAATCACCATCATGCACCCTGGGCCAATCAATCGAGGAGTAGAGATTACCAGCGAAGTGGCCGATTCCGAGCACAGTATCATATTAAACCAAGTTGAAAACGGTGTTGCAGTTCGCATGGCCGTATTGTACTTGCTCGCTGAGAAGCGCAAATTAGGACACGAATAATGAGTTTGGAGTTGACCGTTTTAGGCGCCGCAAGCGCCACGCCAACCTCCAACCAGTATACCACGTCTCAGCTCCTTAAAATGCGTGAGCACCTGTTCTTGATTGATTGCGGTGAAGGCACGCAAAAGCAGCTACGTAAGGCTAAAGCAAAGTTTTCACGTATCAATCACATCTTCATCAGTCACCTCCATGGTGATCACTATTTTGGATTAGTAGGGCTTTTGAGCAGCTTTCATTTGCTCGGGCGCACGGCGCCATTGACAGTCTTTGGTCCGGAAAAGTTGAAGGAGATCATATTGACCCAATTCCGTGCCGCAGGTACCTTCACTTCATATCCGATTCGTTTTATCGCAACCCAGGCCGACGAGCCCCAAGTATTGGTTGATGAGGATACCTATCGGATTTCAAGTTTTCCGCTAGAACACCGCATACCAACGACCGGATTTTTATTTGAGGAGAAGGCATTGAAACGCAATCTCAATAAAGAAGTTGCGGATCAGTATGGCATTCCTGTGTGCGATTACCATTGGATTAAGGATGGCCGCGATTGGACCTCTGAAACGGGTGAGGTTGTGGCCAATTCTGAATTGACCCATGATCCAGAGCGCCCGCTACGCTACGCTTTCGCTTCAGACACGCGTTACAGTGAGAAAACAGCGGAATATGTTCGAGGCGTCGACCTCCTTTACCACGAAAGCACCTTCTTAGAAGATCGCAAATCACGAGCCGTTCAGACAATGCACAGCACGGCAGCTGAAGCAGCCATGGTAGCCAAAGCCGCCGAAGCGCTCAATCTTTTACTAGGGCATTACAGCGCGAGATACTCATCTGTAGAGGCTTTTAAAGCAGAGGCACAGATGCATTTTGATTCGGTATTAACGGCAAGAGAACTATACCTCTATAAAATCTCCTTGGGTGGGGTTGAAGTCGCCTTGCCAAAAAAAGTGAAGCATGAAGAATAAAGCATTGGCGGTACTTTTCCTTACGATTTTTCTAGATCTCATGGGGTTTGGATTAATCGTGCCCATTCTTCCAATCTATGCCAAAGAGCTCGGTGCTACCGACGCGATGGTGGGGCTGCTCGCCACTTCCTTCAGCATCATGCAATTTGTCTTTGCAAGTTTCTGGGGAGGATTAAGCGATCGATATGGACGACGTCCAATCATGCTGGTGAGTATTGCTCTTATGGTTACGGGGTATTTACTCTTTGCGAATGCCACTGTATTATGGCTCCTCTTTGCTACCCGCATGCTTAAAGGATTTGGTGCGGCCAACCTCAGTGTTGCTCAAGCGTACATTAGCGATGTTGTGCCTTTAGAAAAGCGAACACAAAGTTTTGGAATTATCGGTGCAGCTTTTGGTTTGGGCTTCATTTTCGGACCATCCATTGGCGGTGTGCTACACGAATATTATGGCATCCAAGGGGTAGGGTACTTCGCTGCTGCATTGGGTATGGTCAACCTCGTCTCGGCCTATTTCTTCCTTGACGAAACCATCAAAGAGAAAAGTACTGAGGTTATTCTTTTTCCCAATCCGTTCGCGGATATCGCTCGATTTATCAAGATTCCAGAAGCGCGCGACCTCTTCACCATCAACTTTGTTTATGTGTTGGGCTTCAGTATGATGCAGATTACGTCAACCCTGTTGTGGGCTGAGCATTTTGGCTTGAGCGAAAGCCAAATCGGCTACGTCTTTGCTTATATCGGCCTATTAGCGGTAATCATTCAAGGGGGACTTCTCGGGCCCATCCAACGCATCACAGGCGAAGGTAACCTGGTTGTGGTAGGGACTTTTTTGGTAGCCATCGGTCTGTTTTCTATGCCCTTTGTTCCGCGAGATATGTTCTGGCTTGAATTGGGTTCAATGACCGCATTATCCCTGGGAAATGCATTATTAACCCCGACTGTTGGCTCTTTGCTTTCCAGTGTAGCTCCGGATGGGGCGGAAGGGAAAATTCTCGGTACCAACCAAAGTGTAGGGTCGCTTGCTCGTGTGGTGGGGCCTGCCGTAGGAGGATTAGCATACGGGATTTACTTCACCTATCCGTACATCATGGCAGGTTCAATAACCCTCGTGGTTACCTTCCTGGCATTCCGATTACGTCGTAAACATCTTTAGGCCTTTTGGGGTTACTATATTGGTAGATAATATTTCGATGTTATAACATTGAAATAAATTTTATGCTATATTTGTACAACAATTAAACCATCAAAAAATGAAAAAAATCGTAATGTTCTTTGCAGCTACGGCCCTTTTGGCAAGCTGTAATGGTGAGAAGGCTGCTGAGGCTACTACTGGTGAAGCACAAGAAGTTAATGAGGTTGTAGCAGAGAGCTATGCTTTGGATTCAGCATCTGTGGTGGCTTGGAGAGGTTTCAAAACCTACGTTAACTCAGCCCACAATGGAGTGGTGAATGCTTCAGGTATTTTCCAAGTGGAAGGTTCAAGCGTCGTAGGCGGTAAGATCGAAATCGACATGAATAGCATTGCGAACTTGGATATTGAAGATGAAGGCAAGCGTGGTTACCTCGAAGGTCACTTGAAGTCTGCTGATTTCTTTGATGTAGAAAACAACCCAACAGGAACATTCGAAATCGTTTCTGTGGAGGCATTGGAAGGTGAAGGCGTAAATAGTACCGTAACTGGTAACTTGACTATGCGTGGAACCACCAATAGCATCTCTTTCCCAGCGAATATTGCTGTAGAGAATGGTTCTGTATCATTTGATGCTCCGACCTTCAGTATTGATCGTACACTATGGGGTGTTAAGTTCCATGATAAAGAAGATGCTTCCATCGCTCAATCATTGAAAGAAGATTTGATTGATCACAGCATTGAATTGACAATCTCCGTAGTGGCTTCTAAATAAGCCGCACTCCTGACGAACTTTCTTTTAACCCTGGTCCTTAGGATCAGGGTTTTTTTATTCCAAGCATATGACCGTAGCTGATCTCGGAAATTTGGTAAAAGAATTCGATTCTACTCCAAAAATGCCTGTTCTTTTTATCGGACATGGCAATCCTATGAATGCCATTGAAGAGAACGTTTTTACCAAGGGATTCCGCCAAATGGCTGGATATTTACCTCAACCGAAACTCATTTTGGTAATAAGCGCCCACTGGGAGACTCGAGGGACTCTAGTAACGGCCATGAAAGAGCCTAGAACCATTCATGATTTTGGTGGTTTTCCCCCGGAATTGTACCAGCAGCAGTACCCTGCACCGGGGTCACCGGAGTTTGCAGCCCTCATTAAACATCTCGTGGATGAAGTTGAGCTCGATCATCAGTGGGGACTGGATCATGGTGCTTGGACTGTTCTGAAGCATTTGTTCCCATTAGCGAATGTTCCGGTAGTCTCTTTGAGTCTGGACCGCGGAAAGGATGCAAAGTCACACTTTGCTCTAGGGAGGGAATTGGCCCAATTACGAAGTAAGGGCGTCCTTATTCTGGGAAGCGGCAATATCGTTCACAATCTTCGTGCCGTCGATTGGCTAAAAATCAATGCCGTCGATTATGGGTATGATTGGGCAGTGGCTGCTCAACAGCGAATCAACAGCTTCATTTTAGATCGAAATTATCAGGCCTTGGTCGACTATGATAAACTCGGTGCCGATGTGCTGCAAAGCATACCCACTCCGGAACACTACCTACCTCTGCTGTATAGTTTGGCAGCTACTGAAGCGGACGATGATTTATCAGTATTTAATGACCATCTCTTGGCCGGCTCACTTTCTATGACGAGCCTGCTTTACGCCTAACCATAGATCACATTAAGGGCATCTTCAAGCCGGTCATACTTAAACGAGAAGCCGGTATTTTTAGTCTTGGTGTTGTCCACTCGCTGGCTCATCAGGGCTAAGGTTGCCATCTCACCCAAGACGAGTTTCAAGACAAATCCTGGAACAGGAGGGAGGAGCATCGGACGTTTCATTGCTTTGCAGAATTTGCTGGTGAATGCCTTATTCGTTTCTGGGTTGCTTGCAACGGCATTGTAGGCCCCTGGTTTTACCTCATTGAGGCTTGCGTGAATGAACAGGCGTGCAAGATCTTCTACGTGAATCCAGCTCATCCACTGTTTTCCTGATCCCAGCGGCGAGGCCAATCCGAATTTCGCAAGCGGTTCCAATTGGCCCAATACACCTGCGCCCTTATCAAGTACTATTCCCACGCGGAGTTGGATGCTGCGGGTATTCTCATTGCCCAATTTCTCGGTATAGTTTTCCCAAAATCGACAAACATCAGCTAAAAAGTCATTGGCAGGTGTATCGTCTTCCTTCATCAAACGCTCTAGATCGCTGCCGTAGTAGCCAATAGCAGAGGCGCTTACCGCGGATTGAGGTGCGTACGTTAAACGGCTCAAGGCATCTATTAGAAGTTGAGTGCTTTGTACCCTGGAGTCCATGATTTGTTGCTTGTATTTCGAAGTCCAACGGTTTGACACCGTGGCACCGGCCAAATGTATGAGGTGGTCTGCACCCTCCAAGGCGGCGGAATCAATAATACCTTCGCCCGGATTCCAATAATAGGCTTTAATCCCATTCCACTGCAATTCTTTTCTCGTGCTGAGAACACGGACCTCATGTCCACCGAGCAGGAGTTGACGCACAATCTCGTTGCCTACAGAGCCGGTTGCACCGGTAAGAGTAAAAACAGCCATCGCGTTGAATTTAATTGGTAATCTAACAATCACGGCCCAATTTTGTTAACCTAGAAAGTACTTTTCTCGTCATATGCACACGATTGAACCTTTTTTTAATTGGCGCCATCTCTATCAAGCTTCGGAAGACTCGCGCAGTCCGTTTTATGGCTATTTTAATAGTGAGGTATATTTCACAGATGCCATTTTCGACCATGTCATTCATCCACAATGGGATAGTATTGGTTGCGAAACACTCTACATTAAGGTTCTCTATGCCGACTACAGCGAAGGCTACGCGATCATTGAACTCTTCGGTGAATGGAACGATGTTTTGTACAATGATGTCATGAGGTTTAAACGCGATTTCATTGATCCCATGATAGAGGAGGGGCTGGACAAATTCATTCTTATCGGTGATAACCTGTTAAACTTTCATGCAGATATCACGGATTATTATGACGAATGGCTCGAAGATGTTCAGGACGGTTGGATGGCACTTTTAAATATCAGGCCGCACGTACTGAGAGAAATGAGCGATTACGGTATCGATGCTTACTTCCTTATGGGCGGTACACTTGATGATTTCTCCTGGCGAACAAAATCACCAAAGCAGGTCTATGAAGCCATTACGAAGGTGGCAAATCGACGTCTGTATTAATCTTCGATTTCGAGCTGATCCAAAAGTGACAGGAAGGCTTCGCGGTCTGTGTCGAGCGTAAACCACAGAGCGCTTTGCCTTGAAAGTGGAAGCCAATGTAGTCCCAAGAGGTTATCGTCTATTCGCAGCAACCAAGAGCGTTCGTGAACTTTTTCAGTGGAACGGAAGTAGTTCAAAATCAGCTGTTCTTCTGGACGGAAACACGAGGAAAAACAATGAGTCGGGGTGTAAACATGGCGATATTCAAGGGGCGTCCATAGTTCAAACTCTTCTGATATTTCTCGGTTCAAGCACTCAATCATACCTTCGCCTAATTCCATTCCGCCACCAGGAAGTTTATTCAAATCCACCCCATGCCAATGTTCCTTTAGTACCATCACGCGATCTTCTTCGCTAATGATAAAGACATAGTTGCGGGCGTTGAATCTAACGAGTTTCATGATTAGGATAGCGGTTTACGGGCGCGTGTCATCTCGCGTTTACGCGGTGGGCCGGGTAGTCTTTCCACCTCGAATCCCACTTCTTTCATAGAACGTTTCACAACACCTTTTGCGCAATAGGTCGTTAGAATGCCCCCTGGAGCTAGTGCCTCAAACATCTTTTGGAACACCTCGGTGCTCCACAGTTCCGGTTGTGCAGATGGCGCAAAAGCATCGAAATAGATGAGGTCAAATCCACCTTGTTCAGGTTTATATTTCAATAAGTCCTCCTCTAATAATGTAAACTCGAAACTCGGACCGACCTCTATGGTTTGGCCTATAGGAGCGCTGAGAAAGGGGACCTCTTTTTCCATACCAGCATTACTCAACGCCTCTATTTCTTCAGCGTTAATTGGGAACTTTTCAAGCGCTGTGTATTTCACTTCAATGGTATGCTCTTGGGTATAGTCGAAGGTAAGTCGGGCATTCAGCGCAGTACCCAGTCCAACCTCGAGGATGCGTACAGGTCGGCGCGCTACTGCTTTGAGTCCCGCATTGATGAATACATGAGTACTTTCGGTTAGGGCCCCATGGATGCTGTGGTAATGTTCATCGAGTCCAGGAACCCAAATCGTGGTACTGCCGTCGGCACTAGTGGTAATATGTCTTTCCAGCGGCTTGCCCACGATTATTGAATGTAGAGCTTCTCAATACGTGAAATAGGGCCGTCACAGAACTGTTTGTGACAGGCAATACATGAAGTCACCATATTGTTGTGCGCTTCAATCTGAACACCGACTTCGGTGGCCGAAGCAATGGTGTTATAGGAGCCAATGAATGCCTTTGCGTAAGGTTCGAACCCTTCTCCCTTCATATGCGGTTTGGTAGGCTTAGCAGTGATCATCCTGAAGAGATTGTCGGTTATGTTTGTGTCCAACTGCCCTTGTTCCAAAACTGATTTTCGCAATTTCGCCTCATCATGAATACTTCTCATAATTTGAGCCAATTCACTGGGTTGGTCTATCTCTGGCGTCCAAGCCTTTTTTTTGGGCTGATTCGGTTCTTCCTTCACAGTGTTACAGGCCACAATGCCAATAGAAATTGCCAAAATGGCTAAAACACCATAGATAGTTCTATTCTGCATTTGGAACGATGATCTTAACACCTTTTGCCTTGAACATCACTTCGCCAACAGGTTCAGTAATTGCTGCAATTTCTTCTTCACTAGCACCGCGATCTTCTGCGAAATGACGCAATTGATCAACACTGGTACTGTCCCAATAAGCAAACCCAGTCATGACCATATCCTGACCTTGGCTGTTGGTTGGGAGCAAGAATTCGTAGTCGTAATCTACAAATAAGTTATTCGATGAATCGATTTCTGTAGCCATCCAACACCCCTTGGTGGTACAAACTTGAGTGATAGGCCCCGCGACAGTGGCCCAAAGGGTGTCCTTTTCAACAGTAGCAAAATTTGCCACCAATTCCCCTGCACTTACGGCTTCGTCCACAGAAAATGTGCTATCGCCAAAATTTAGGTATTGAACAGATACTTCATCAATTTCTGAGGAATTATGGTCTAGCGAATTGCCGTTTTGGCAAGAAAAAAGTGTTGATACAGCAAGAAATGCAAAGATGCTACGCTTCATATTGGATATTGATATTTTTAGGACTTCATATCAGGTATCCAGCAACGGAA
Organism: Bacteroidota bacterium; assembly: GCA_041164065.1. GTDB lineage: Bacteria > Bacteroidota > Bacteroidia > Flavobacteriales > Schleiferiaceae > UBA10364. The sequence goes on from JBEAQE010000003.1 coordinate 142,004, forward strand.
CCTGAACATTGACATGAGCAAATTTAGTACATTTGTAGTGCCTAAAAACACAGAGAATGAAAATCCAATTAACCAAAGAGAGCAAACTCTCTACAATAGACTTCAGCAACCTACCATTCGGGAAGTACTTCTCCGACCATATGTTGGTATGTCACTATAAAAATGGTGCTTGGCAGGAACCTGAAATTCGTCCGTTTGGTCAATTGGAATTTTCTTACGGCTTGCATGCCCTTCACTACGGCCAAAGCGCTTTCGAAGGAATGAAAGCTTATCGCAAAGATGATGGCACGGTGAGTATGTTCCGTCCTCAAGACAACTTCGCTCGTTTGAATCGCAGTGCGGATCGCCTAATGATGCCTCAGATTCCTGAGAACATCTTCATGGAGGGTCTTGAGAAATTGTTGCAAATAGACGAACAATGGATTCCTTCAGCGGATGATCACAGTCTGTACATCAGACCGTTCCTGTTCGCTTCTAGTGAGTTTATTGCCGCCCGTCAAAGTGACGACTACACCTTTTGTGTCATTACCTCCCCAGTAGGCCCATACTACAGCGGTACTGTAAAGGTGAAAATTGAGCAAGAATATACTCGTGCTACTGGTGGTGGTATCGGATTCACGAAGGCAGCTGGAAATTATGGTGGTGCATTTTATCCTACGGCTCAAGCCATCAAGGAAGGTTACAACCAAGTCATTTGGACAGACCATAAAGAGCACAAATACATCGAGGAGAGTGGTACAATGAATCTCATGATGTTAATTGGCGATACTTTCGTGACTCCTCCATTGACTGATCGTATCCTCGCAGGAGTAACGCGTCGTTCGATTATTCAAATCATCCAAGATCAAGGATGGGCCATTGAAGAGCGTCCAGTATCCGTTGATGAAGTGGTTGAAGCTGCCCGCACTGGCAATTTGAAAGAAGCCTTCGGTATGGGGACTGCTGCTGTAGTAAGTCAAATCGATACCATCGGTCATCAAGGAACGAACTACGAAATCCCAGCGCCAAAAGACGGAAAGGCAATGGAAATCAAAAAGCTATTAAACGATATCCGCTTGGGACGTTCAGAAGATACGCACGGTTGGATGATCGACATCAAAACCGAAGCAACAGCTGAATAAGAATTGTTTGCTGAAAGTATTCATAAGCCCTGTCATTATTGACGGGGCTTATTTTTTATAGGGTAAAAGGGCTTCCATCAACGTGGCCGTCGGTAAGCCTACAACCGCATTGTATTCACCGGAGATTTTGGTTATATAGGCTTGTCCAATCCACTCCTGTATCCCGTATGCACCAGCTTTATCGAAGGGTTGGTATTCATTGATGTAAAAATCAATAGCCCAACTTGGAATGACACTAAATTCAACGCTTACACTGCTAGTATAGCTTTTCATTCCTTCTGTACTAACAAGTGTGAGTCCAGTAATGACCTCGTGTACTCGCCCACTTAATGATTCCAACATCTCGCGAGCGTGCACTGCATTTTCTGCTTTGCCGAAGCGTTTCTGATCAAGCCAAACCTCCGTATCTGAGGTAATGCCCAATTCTCCCTTATTTAAGAGTGGCTGAAGGGCTTTCGCTTTTTGCTCGGATATCCAAACCGCCGTTTCTGCTCCGGTTAATGATTCTGGAGCATTTTCGTCGGCATCGGTAACTAATACAGAAAATGTAAAGCCTAAATCACGTAGCAATTGAGCACGGCGTGGACTCTTCGATCCTAGCACAAGATTTACAGTAAGATCCATTGGTATAACGTTTTTCTAGTTGCCTATGATCCACTCATCTATCGGGCTGTCACTGTTCGGGAAAAGATCCCAGTGGAACAGAAGGCGACCCTGGTACAGGATAACCAAGTTAGTCAAAGCAATGAGTACAATAAAAAACGGCAATCTTTTTAATTGGTTTTGCATGACGCTACTCTGAAACCACAATCTGAACCCAACAGTAGACATTCGTAGAACTCCGCGGAAAGATTGAATCTTCCATTTAACCTGGTACCAGAACGTTTTCTTCAATCGTTGCTCCATCCATTTACGCTCACTTCGCAAGTGATACAGCGCCGGATGGTCCGGGTGTGTACTCTCAAGAAGTGAGATGGAATTAAGAACTTCGTCTAGGCGTATTTGAAGTTCCTTTTTTTCACTGGTTTTGAGCATGGGGAATGTAAGCTTTAATACTCGAGTCTAAATCACCAAGTGCGATCGGTTTCTCGCCCCCACAAATTCTGAATTTTTAACAATTGTTCCAAAATGTCACGAACACACCCTTCGCCACCCTTAACAGGGCTCACATAATCTGCAATTGATTTAATCTCAGGAGCGGCATCTTGTGGTGCTGCGGCGAGTCCAACACATTTCATCACGTCATAATCGGGGAGATCATCACCCATGTACATGATTTCTTCATCCTTGAGTTCATAGCACATCTTAAGGTCTTCATAGGCCTCCATCTTATGACTTGCACGCATATAGATGTCCTTGATTCCCACACCTTGCAATCGCTCCTTAACCTCAGGACTTCCACCACCGGTAATGATAGCTACACGAATGCCATTACGAACCGCAAGTTGAAGTGCGTATCCGTCTTTACTGTGCATTTTACGCACCGGTTCACACCCCGGCATCAATATTATTTCACCGTTGGTGAGAACGCCGTCCACATCCAATACCACGGTCGTGATATCTTTAAATCGCTCCTTGTAGTTCATATTTTTATTTGTGCCAATTCGATATACTGTCACTGAGCATTTTGTAAAGCGCCTTTACATCTTCGCGGCTAATATGCTCAATGTGTTTGTTGATCGTAGTTATATCACCGCGCTTCGCTGGCCCCGTCTGTGCTGAATGCGGTCCCAATGAAATGGCTTTTTCAGGCCCTTGCCGTATGATGGGGTAGAGCACCTCCACGGGTAATCCATTTTCCTGGGCGTAATCAAATGCCAGTGTGTACAGATGATTTGTAAAATTATTGACTTTCACGGCAGCAACATGCAGCTTCTCTCGTTGCGCAGTGTTTAGATGGAAAATATCCGAGCCTAGTGCTCGGGCCAATTCCTCTAAGACTTTCAACTCATCCTCACCCGTCGCCTCCAACAGCATCGGTACCTTCGACCAGTCTAAGGGCGTACCCTTCGTAAAACTATACAGCGGATAAAACACACCCCTACGTCCAACTCCCGGCATTTCTACTGCTCCGGCCGTATGGGCTACAAAGACATCATCACCTAGCCCGGCGCAAACCTTCAACACCATACTGTCTGGCACGGCGACCAAAACACAATCAACATTCTCACGAGGTAACTCGTTTCTTGATAACACGTGAACATCGCAATGTGATCTCAACCCCTCATAAAGATGGTGGCCGACATTGCCTTTTCCAACGATGTCCACTTTAATCCTCATCCTAAGCGCGCATTTGTTTTCTGCGTTGAATCATGGCAATCACAGTTCCAATGGCCATAATAATCGAACCTAACCAGAGCATATTAATCCAAGGGAAGACCTCGGCCTTAACAATGATGAAAGGAACCTCTGCGTCAGTGTGCTCACTTGCCACGATAACTGGTTTATTCGTGTCGTAATTTATTCGATCGAAGCTGAATTTAAGTCCCAATTCATCGATCTCGATATCACGATGGGTACTCTCATTACCTTGGACCGCGTACAAAGGCATAATCTTATAGGTGCTGTCCGTCATTGTTTTGATGGATAGTCCAGCGCCGAGAACAACATAATCTGGTGTTCCATTGGTTTGAGGTGCCTCTACGACAAGGGTGTCTAGGCGTACCTGGTATTTTCCATATAAGAAATGACTTTCGCCAACGCCCATCTCTAGGTCGAATTGGTTTTTCCACTCTTCGTTACCACGCTCTTCGTTAGTGCGCAAGTCAGCGTAGGTCACGTGCGTATAGACGTCTTTTCCGAGGTAATGCTTCGTGCTCGGCTCGGCTACATTGCCCATTCGTTCATTCATTTGAATCCTTGGACTCAGAGTGAAAGAATGCTCTAACGCACCCTCTTGCTCCTCGAAAAACTCGAGATTGTAATTAACGTAGTATCCTTCCTCGGTTTGATCTTTCCAACTTACCCAGTACTCACCCATTTGAACGGTATCACCCAATTCCACTAATAGGTTCTCGTTAGCAGGGAACTCCTCGTGAATGAAGGTGTCGTTTTGTGATATGATGTCCTTATTTGCGTTCGAAATGAGCGCTCCTGCCAAGATAAGACCAAAGCCTACGTGAGCTACGGATGACCCTGCAATATTCCAGTTACCCTTCGCCCAACGTACCCAGAAATCCACATTGGCAACGACAGCGTAGTAGCTTGCAAGTAGCAGCGTAAAGTATATCGGGTTCCACATGTCCAACGCCCAAGCACTGAACAGTGTGAGGGCAATGGTGGCAATGAAGGTGCCTATTTGACGTTTGAAAAAGGCTGCTGAAGAGGTTCTCTTGTAGGTGAGGAATTGGCCCGCGCCGATGAGTAGCGCTATGATGATAGCGAAAGGTACCTGTATAGCGTTGTAGTGCTCGATGGGATCTTGGAGTACTTTGTTTTCGGTGTATAACGTGATCAGTCCATCGGGGCCGAAAAGTTTATTGAAGACTGGATATGAAGTGCTCAGGGTGATTTGAAGACCTGAGATTAGCAATACCAAAGAGCCGATGAACATCCAGAATTCACGGCTGTCCATTCCGTCGTCTCCTTGTTTTTTAGGTATGTTCTTGTAACGGACTAGGTACAGAACAATCGCTCCGATGGTGAAGAAAAGTAGGTACAAAAGCAACTGGCCACTAAGACCTAGATCAACGAAGGCATGCACTGAACTGTCGCCTAAAACGCCACTTCGTGTTAGGAAGGTGGAGTACAAAACGAGCAAAAACGTGATGATAAGTAGGAAGAGGGTAGAGGGCATGACCCCTCCACGGTTCCTCTGGATCAGAAGCAAGTGTGCCCCTGCAGCCATCGTCAACCATGGCACTAATGAAGTATTTTCAACAGGGTCCCATGCCCAGAAACCACCAAAGCTTAACGCCTCGTACGCCCATGCACCGCCCATCAAAATTCCTACACCCAAAATTCCGACTGTAAAGAATGACCAGATAAGCGCACTGTTAATCCATGTTTTGTAGTCTTTTCGCAAAAGGGCTGCAATCGCATAGCTGAAAGGCACGAGTGTTGCGGAAAAGCCCAGGAAGAGCGTCGGAGGGTGGATGGTCATCCAGTAGTTTTGAAGTAGAGGATTTAGACCAGAACCGTCCATAAAATTCGGGAACCGTTGGAGGTAGTCCGCAAACTGTGTCCATGGTAGACCGATGTTTTCTGGAATTTCTCTGATTAAGATGAACGGGGAGGCTCCGATTTTATAGTCACCGATATAAACCCCAAGGATCATCGATACCAGGAATGCTTGAACCGCAGCAAATACCCCAACAACTGGACCTTCAAAGGATTTTGCGGTGTAGGTAAGAATCCACCCGAGTACACCATTCCAGAACATCCAGAGTAAGAATGATCCTTCTTGTCCCTCCCAGAAGGCGCTGAAGAGGTAGCGGCTCGGTAAGTCAAGCGAGGTGTGCTTCCACACATAATCGAACTCGAAATAGTGGCTGCCCATAATAAAAAAGAGCAGTCCAATCAGAGAGAATAGCGCTACTGCATGCACGCGAAAGGCGAATCGACCCAGCGTTTTCCATGCCTCACCTTTGCTGTAATAGCCCAAGGTAGAGAGTAGTGCGAAAATAAAAGAAAAGGCCACCAAAGCTCTTCCGAGATTTGCGGCCCACAAGTGTTCTCCTACGTATTCCATACGTTGTTATTTGTAGATCAATTCCGAATCAACTTCGTTTTGTTCGTTGTATTTCGACGGACATTTCATCAATATCTCGGTAGCGACAAAAGCGCTATCTGAGGCATATCCTGTTAAAGTAATTTCTTCCGAACGTTCAAAATCTTGAGGTTTCGGATGATTGTATAACACCTTACTTTCATTTCCGTTCTTGTCGATTGCGAAGAAACTAAGGGTGATACTTTCTGGATCAAAAACCAATTCTTTTTCGAGGTTCAAATACCCGATAACCGTGGTTTTCTCACCCGCTTTGGCGCGAGCGCTGTTAAAATCACTGTATGTAGAGCTGTTGCCTAGGCGTACCATAGAGTAGCCTATGAGCACCGCAATAGCTATTATTATGGCGATTTGACTATTCTTCATCTTCGATTTTTGAGATTTTCCGATCTAACGAATAAAGGTAAAGCCCGAGTCCCACAAAGATCACTGTAATAACAGCAATGACCACGTTGATTTTACCGTCACCATACATGAGCTCTTTTTCTTGAGCTTTGCTGAGGGTCGGAATAAGGAAGACCAAGAAAATGATTAGTCTTTGAAACATAAGTTAATCTTGAATTTTACGAATGCGGAAGCGCAATGACGCAATCCACGTTCCAATGAGAATCCAGCCGATCACGGCGGGATAAAAAACCATGCGCAAGCGGTTGTCTAAATCATACGAGTTAAAACCGGGATTGCCCCCGTTTCCAGGATGGAGGCTGTCGGTCATCCGTGGTAAAATACCGATGAAAACGATCATCATTATGAAGGCAAAAATGTTGTACACTGCTGAAATCCTTGCTTTTTTGCGCTCGTCATCAACAGAGTTGCGAAGCACAAAATATGCTAGGTATATTAGAATGGTTATGGCTGTTCCGTTGAGCTTAGGGTCGTTGGTCCACCAGGTGCCCCAAGTGAAATTTGCCCAAACCATCCCTGTAAACAGGCCTAAAAAACTGAACACCATGCCCATTTCTGCTTGACTCACAGAGCGTTGGTCCATGCTTAAGTTGCCTTTGGAGAGGAAGCGAATAGCATTCCAAAACGAAGCTGCCATCATGGCTACCATAGCAAACCACATACTTACATGATAGAATAGGTTACGAATGCTTTCTTCAATGATTGGAAGCACTGGGACTTCGGTGAGCATGCCATAAACCAAACTGTAGAGGACGAGCAGCAGACCGAGTATTTTGTAAGCAGCGTTTTTCATAGAAAATTAATCCTGCCAAAGATAAGGAAAGAGGAGGTAGGCGAGTAGACCAATTCCGACATTTAATGCCGCTAAAGACCCTAATAATGCCGCTGAATCTTCCCAACTCACGCCAACAATAGCTTGTAAGTTGAGTGTGCTGGTCATCTTCAACACGGGAAACAACAACGGTATGGCCAAAATTGCACTAAGTGTAGGGTTCCCCTGTGTACGAGCGGCAATGCCGTTTGTGGTGGTTAATACTGCACTCATTCCGAGAGCGCCAAGACCTAAGCCTACCGCAAATAATCCAGTGTTGTAAACGGGATTTCCAAAAAATAAACTGAAGATAACCCAAGTTGCGCCGCTCAACAGGAGCATGTAAATGGCATTGAACAGGAGTTTTGCTACGATGGTGGTTTGAGGCGAAACCAAAGTTTGGAAGTAGTAAAAGAAGTTTTTACTCTCGAACTCAAAACTTCTAGAGGCTAATTGGACAGTGCCAAAGAAGACCGTTACCCATAATAAAGTATTCCATGTACTATCTGCCGGGGTACTGCCGCTCAGCAAATAGATCAGATAGGCCACCCCCAACAAATACAACCCCAAGGAAATAAGTACATTCGAGTTGCGTACTTCCTGGTGGTACATTCGTTTTAACAAGCGAACTAAGTTTTTCATCAGGGCGAAATTAAGGCAAACTTATTGCCTACTTTGTGTGTTATGAATAAAAAGAACTTATGAAAAAACATATCCTCATTTTAGCGGCTTTGGGAACCTTGTTCATGGCAAGCTCATGTCAACGTCCGATTACCGTCGAGTCTAATCAACATATTAGTATGGCAACATCACATTCTTTTTATGCCCTAGAGGCGAAGACCTTGGAAGGTCAGAAGTTTTCCTTCGAATCATTGCGTGGAAAGCGCGTGTTAATAGTGAATACGGCATCAAAATGTGGGTACACCCCACAGTATGAAGACCTTCAGAAGCTGCACGAAACTGCTGGTGGTGAAGCCTTTGTCATCTTGGGTTTTCCGTCAAATGATTTCGGTAATCAAGAGCCAGGAACTGCTACGGATATAAAGGCCTTTTGTTCGGCTAATTATGGCGTAACCTTCCAAATGATGGAAAAGGTTGTTACTGATGCAGAAAAAGGACATCCTGTTTATCAATGGTTGTGTCAGAAAGAGCTTAATGGAGTTGCAGATGCAGTGGTTGGTTGGAACTTTAATAAGTTCTTAATCGATGAAAACGGGAATTGGACCGCATACTATCCATCTCGTACGAAACCTATGAGCGCTGAAATCCTTTCCTTTGCTCAACAGAAATAATACGAATGAAATTAGATTTACTGGCTTTTGGAGCACATCCTGATGATGTGGAATTAGGTGCAGGTGGGATTCTCGCCTCCCATGTGAAGATGGGTAAACGCGTAGGAATTGTTGATTTGACTCGTGGAGAAATGGGGACCAGAGGAACTCCAGAAATTCGAGATGAGGAAGCGAAAAAGGCAGCGGAAATTTTGGGTTGCTCTGTACGTTTGAATTTGGAGATGCCCGACGGCTTGTTGGAGAACAGCCATGATAATCATCTACTCGTTGCCGCTTTGATTCGAAAGTACAGGCCGGAAATCGTCATCATGAATGCTCCAACCGATCGTCACCCGGATCATGGAATTGCTTCACAAATGGTGGAAGAGGCTTGTTTTAAAGCGGGGCTTCACAAAGTGCATATATATGATGGTGAAGTAGAATTGCTTCCATGGCGTCCGAAACAGATGTATAAATACTTGCAGTTTTATAATATAAATCCTGATATTATTGTTGATATCAGTGATTCTTATAATGAGAAAATGGATAGTATTTTGGCACACAAGAGTCAATTTTATAATCCGAATAGTAATGAGCCGCAAACGGTTATTGCCAGTAAGAGTTTCTTAGACAGCGTTAGTGCGCGGTCTATGGACTGGGGACGTATCATTGGTGTTCAGCACGCTGAGCCACTTATCGTTGTACGTCATGCAGGGGTTAAAGACTTAACTAATTTGCTGTAAATACTTTTTATAGCTGAAAGCCTTTTTCTCATTTGATACCTAGTTCTATAGAGTGATTTATTTGATTATTTTTGCAATGAAAATAAATACACTTCTAGCATGAAACCAAAAGAACTTGTATCTCACTTGCGAGAGAATCAAAACAACAACAAAACTTTAAAATCTCTTTTTGCTTCTCAATTTTTAGGTAAGTTGGATGTAGAAGAATTGAATGGTTTGAAAACGTCTATTGATAAAGAAATCGAGAAGCGTAACCAAGCAGTAATTGATGAGAAGATTGCCTTCTTGCAATCTATGGGTTACTCTGTAAACAAGGGGTAATTAAAATGTACTTATAAAAAAAGAGCGCCCATTGGGCGCTCTTTTTTTTTGTCAATAATTGCTTTAATCTCTAGAGTTCAGCATAGCAACATAATATGCCAACTGCGCCATAGCGGCGAGGGCCGCTACGAGGTAGGTTCTAGCTGCCCAGCTTAAGGCATCTTTTGCTTTGTCGTGTTCAGAATTGGTCACCATGCCACGATTTGTCATCCATGCAAGGGCTCGGTTGGAGGCATCGTACTCCACAGGAAGGGTGACGAGTGTGACTGCCGTTAGAACGCTTTGAGTGATAATTAATACCCAAATGATTTGGTCGAAGTTCAATAGATGCAAAACGCCCATTCCAATAAACATCGCCATAATCACCACATTCATAATCGATGAGCTGAGGTTGGCCAATGGAACTAATTGGGAACGCATTTCTAACCATTTATATCCTGTAGCATGCTGTACGGCGTGTCCCACCTCGTGAGCCGCCACAGCCGCCGCGCTAACACTGCGGCCACCGTACACTTCAGGGCTGAGGTTTACCGTTTTATTCATCGGGTTATAGTGGTCGGTCAGTTTACCAGGAACACTTTGTATTTGTACATCAGTGATGCCATGGTCAGCTAGCATTTGTGCTGCAATCTCGGCACCGGAAAGGCCGTTATTCAGCCTTTCAAGACTATATGTCTTGAACTTCGATTTCAGACGGCGTTGAACAATGAAGCCTGCTAGTGCGAAAAATATAATAATGAGGAGCATAAAGGTGTTATAAAGTTGTTTGCATTCACTTGGGCAAATTCTGTGCCCATGGATAAAGCTATGTAACTTTGACAGAAACCAAATACTACTATGTCAGAAAAGCCGCTGATTCTAGTCACTAATGACGATAGCATTGTTGCTCCGGGCATTCGAACGCTCATCGAAATAGCCAATTCTTTTGGCGAGGTGTACGTTGTCGCCCCCGATGGTCCGCAAAGTGGAAAAGGTCATGCCATTACTTTAAATCAAAACTTGCGTTGTGATGAGGTAAAGGGCGCAGGACCGCAAAAGGAGTTCAAAGTGAGCGGTACGCCAGCGGACTGTGTGAAGATGGCTATAAATGTGGTGCTGCCACGACGTCCTGATTTGATCCTAAGTGGTATTAACCATGGGAGTAATGCCTCGGTAAACACGATCTACTCTGGGACAATGAGCGCAGCGGTAGAAGGTGCGTTAGAACAAATACCCTCTATAGGTTTTAGTCTTTGCGAATTTCCATGGGACGCCAGCTTTGAGGCTGGTATACCATTTATCAAGAAAATAATTGCACAGGTTTTAGAGAATGGATTGCCGAAAGGGGTGTGTTTAAACGTGAATATACCAGAGAATGAATTGGCTCCATATAAAGGCATGCGCATATGTAGAATGGCCATTGGCAATTGGGTAGAAGAGTTTGATTCTCGAGTAGATCCACATGGTCGACCGTACTATTGGTTGACAGGGAAATTTGAAAATTATGACCACGGTGAGGATACTGATTTACACGCATTAGAGTCAGGATATGTGAGCATTGTTCCTATTACCGTTGATTTGACAGCTCATCATGCCGTTGCCGCATTAAATCAATGGGATTTTGAAAAGTAGATTTAACACATTCGATTGGTGGATAGGTCTGCTCGTTGGCTTAGGTGCACCTTTTTTTGCTTTGGCAATCGCTCTTGAGGCCTATCCTGTTCTACAAGAAGTTGGTGATATCACTAATCCTGCTTGGAGACTTATCAGCATGCGCGCCATTAGCTTTGGTGTTATTGTTAATGCTATTTTGTTTTTCACAGCGATTAACTTTGGAAGAGACCGGGTTGCAAAGGGCATTCTATTGAGTTGTATTCCTAGTATTGTTGCGGTAATTTATTTTCAATTCATTCTATAAATGCGCATTTTCTGGGTCGTAGGGGAACAATCGGGCGATTTGCAAGCCGCATCGGTAGCTCAAGCAATAAATGCTTATGATCCAGCCATAAAGCAATGGGGATGGGGTGGACGCCATTTGGAGGGCGCTGGCGTCAAACTATTAGCGAACATTGCCAATACCCAATTCATGGGTTTTGTGGAAGTATTGAGAAAAGCAGGCCGAATATTTAAAATGCTCAGAGCAGTTAAAGCGGATATTCAGGCCTTTCAACCGGATACCATCGTCCTAGTGGATTATCCAGGATTCAATATGCGCATTGCAAAGTGGGCTAAGTCCCAAGGATTTCGAGTGGTTTACTTTATTCCGCCCAAGGTATGGGCATGGAAGTCTGGAAGAGCAAAGAAGATCGATGCATATTGTGACGAGGTGTTGAGCATTTTACCTTTTGAACAGAATTGGTACCATAGTCGTGGGCTTAACTTGACCTATGTAGGCAATCCACTTAGAGAAAAATATGCTTTTCAGAATGGGTTTATGCCCGATTCGAACCGGATCGCGTTGTTGCCAGGAAGTCGTGGGCAAGAAATAGAACGATTACTTCCTATTATGCTTTCGGTAGCTAAAAGAATGCCGAATTGGGAATTTAGAATAATTCAAACAGAATCTACCGTTTATCAGGTGAATACACACCAATTGCCGGAAAATGTCCGTGTAATTAAGGGAGACCTAGGAGAATGCTTGGTCGGGATGCAGGCAGCGCTTGTTTGCAGTGGTACGGCTACCTTGGAAGTTGCACTATTAGGCGTTCCTCAGATTATTATGTATATGGCAAATCCCATTTCGCTTACCATTGCAAAAATGTTCGTGAAGCTGCCTTATTTCTCACTTCCAAATCTCATCTTGGAGAGAAAGGTATTACCGGAGTTATTGCAGGATGAAATTCGGTCACATATGATCGTTCGAGAGTTGGATAGTCTTTGTGCTAACCCGATGGATCAAATCGCCGCCTATACCGAAATAAAAGAGCGATTAGAAATGAAGCAGCCTGCGGTGAACGCGGCACAAATAATCATTGGAAATGCCTAGATTTTATTTGAAAACAATCGGGTTTCTGGCAGTAATGCTTACTTCATATTCCCTTAATGCTTCAGGCCTGATTTCCAATTTTACGGGGCCTCGAATTCTGATTTTTGCCGAGGATTTTAACACTAAAATTCAATGTAAAGTACTTACAGGTTCCTATAAACTTATTGCGTACACTCCCGACTCTATCTTTGAAATGGACTATGGGAGAGAGGATGTACACCCTACCTATACTTTCGATGGTGATTTGCGGATTAACAAAGCCGAAGCAGATTCCATAAAAATCATTCCTTCGGATACAATCGTGGTGAGGGCGCGAAAAGAGGCATCTGGTTGGACTGAAGAACGGTTTTACACAGGGACTCTGCTATTGCGCAATGGTTTACTCTATGTGGATGCTATTGTGCAAGTTCCAGTAAGAGATTACATTACCGGGGTTTGCGAGGCAGAGGGCGGTTTAAGTGCTGCGCAGAGCTATCATGAGGCGCAGGCAGTTCTTGCTCGTACTTGGCTATATACCAATCTCGATAAGCATAATAAGGAAGGGTATCACATTAAAGATGATCAAAGCAGTCAAGCCTTTCGAGGGGTTGCTCATGGGAAGAATAAAGATATAATCGCACGAGCAGTAGAGCGTGTTGGAGATACCATTGCAGTATATGATGGCAAGCCCATTATTGGATTTTACCATAGTAACTCCGGGGGGAAAACCGTGCTGCCCCAGCACGTATGGTCTCAAGAGCTGCCTTATTGCCGCGAGGTTACCGATCCCTTTGCCCAGAAAGGGACAAAATTTAGTTGGACCAAACGCATAGCATTTGTGGATTGGCAAAACTATTGGTTGAAGCAGGAGGTCCAATTCTCAGTCGCACAGTGGCGATCTTTCGCAGAAGAGCGTCCTGTCGATCGCGAAACATATTGGACCATAGAAGATAAAACATTCAAGCTTGAGACGGTTCGCCGAAACTTTAAACTTCGCAGCACGTACTTCACCATGGACGTTCAAAATGATTACATAGAACTACATGGTAGGGGATTCGGACATGGCGTAGGTATGGCTCAAGAAGGTGCTATGTACATGGCGGAGAGTGGTTTTGACTGGCGTGAGATACTTAATTTTTATTTCAAACAGTTGGAATTTGTTCCTGTCTCCGAATTGTCAAAAAGTTAGTGTTTTAAACATTCTTTGTAGGGATAAGCTAAAAGGGGCTAAAATGTTATATGCCTCTTTTTCCGCTCTTTGTTGTTCTTATTGCAACCACCTTGGCCACAGCCTGGGCGGTTGATATATCTGTAGTTATTGTGCTTTTGTTATGGTCAACTTCTAAGCGAAGATCCGTAGTAAATGACCTTCAAATCGTACTGCTTTCTTCCTTGTCACTATGGCTTGCTGCCGAATTTTTACAATGGAGGTATTGGCACCCAGCGCATCCCCCGGATGCGCTGGGTGCCCTTGGCGGCGCGCTTCACAGAGCTTTGTTAAGGCGATTGGAACAGCATATCCCATCTGGAAATCTAAACGCTTTCTTGTCAGCGGTACTAGTGGGGGAAAAGAGTATGCTATCCTCGGATCTTAAGGAGGCATTTCGTAGTCTAGGTATTAGCCATCTCCTCGCAGTAAGTGGTTTCCACGTGGGCTTCTGGGTATTGATTCTCCAACCCATATTTTTCTGGGCGCGTTCTCGATGGGCAATGATAGCCTCCTGGGCCGTGATGAGTTCGTTTTTACTGGTCTATGCCGTCGCGGTAGGGAGCAGCGCCTCGGTAGTTCGCGCCGTGCTGACATTTGTTTTTGCTTATTTCAGCGGTCGCCTTCAATACCGTGTGCGCGCCCTGCATTGGCCGATGGTAGTCGCATGTGGCATGTGGTTGTGGAATCCAATGGTGGTCCTTGATCTCGGGTTTCAGTTAAGTTTTAGTGCTGTATTCGCCATTTTATGGGCGATGTCATCGAGTCGGAGTGCGGACTTCCTTAACAGTTATAATCCTAAGGTCCTTAGCCGTTCGAGTTGGAGTGAAAAAATATTGACGCCTATGAACATTACGTTGGCCGCGTGGAGTGCAACCCTGCCTATTGTCCAGTTCTATTTTCAAGGGGCTAGTCCATTCTTTCTTATAGGCAACCTTGCCGTGGTTCCCGTTTACACCATGTTCATTTGGATTGGATTTGGGACATTAGTGCTGGGGTCAATACTGCCCCTTAGCCTGGTGAATGGGCTCTGTAGAATCTTTGTTCTTTGGGATCAACTCGTTTTGGAATTGAGCATATACCTCGACCAATTTAAGCCTGAATGGCTGCAATAATGGCACTTTGGAAGTTTTCCGGAAGGAGCAATTCAAACTTGCCATCGGAGAATAAGTGAACGGCTCCATTTTCTTCGCTTACCGTAAGTGCAAATGCATCAGTTCGCTCGGTGATTCCCGCCGCCGCTCGGTGCCGTAAACCGAATTTCGAAGGCAAATCATTGCTTTCGCTCAGGGGCAAAATACACCCCGAAGCCACCACGCGCGCACCGCTAATAATCGTCGCGCCATCATGCAGAGGGGCGTTTTTGAAGAAGATGCTCTCCAGAACTATTCGACTAAGAGCGGCATCAATACGATGTCCTGATCCAGCAAACGAGCCGAGCGGATCTTTTCGTTCGATAACGATCAGTGAACCGGTTTTGGATTGTTGAAATTGTTCCAGTGCTCCGCTGATGCAAGCAATGTGCTCCATGTTTTCTTCATCATTGATCCCGAGGTTGATCAGGTTTTTCCAGCCTTGGCGTCGAGAGAAAGTGGCGGAACCTACGACCAGGAGAAACTTTCTTATTTCCTGCTGAAAAACGATGATCAACAACAAAAGCCCGGCGCTTATAAACGACCCGAGGATTTGAGTTAGGAGCCTCATTTCTAAAAAGCGTACGAGGGTATAAACCAAATAGATGGCCACAATACCTAGGAGTATTCGGATCGCTGCAGTGTCCTTTAGCAGGCGATATACTTGGTAGGCCAATGTGGCTACAAGTATTATGTCTAAGGCATCGAGTATATTAAAGTCTATCGCTCCCATTCGAACAACGGACTTTGTATGCCCGTTGGGTACAAGTTATTGAACAATTGGGCAACTTCAACGGCCTCTGCTACATCATGAACACGAAGAATGTTCGAGCCTCCGATCAAGGCGGCCATGTGTAGGGCGGTTGTGCCATTCAGGCTTTGTTCCGGCGCGGTATTCAAAGCTTTGTAAATCATGCTCTTGCGCGATACTCCGGTCAGAATTGGTCTGCCTAAAAGTTGAAAGGCGGCCAATTCCCTTAGCAATTGGTAGTTGTGCTCCAAAGTCTTTCCAAACCCGAATCCCACATCGACAATCGTATCGTGAACCCCCATGTCGTGCAGTTGCGGCAATTTCTCGGAGAAGAACTTCACAATATCCTGTGTTACATGATTATAGGTCGGGTTGATCTGCATGGTCGAAGGGTCGCCCTGCATGTGCATCATGATATAGGGGGCTCGATGAGCCGCGGCGACGTTGTAAATCTCAGGATCGAGGTTACCGCCACTTATGTCGTTGATCCAATTGGCGCCAGCCACTAGGGCACGGTCAGCGACTTCCGCTCGGAAGGTGTCCACAGAAATAAAGGTGCCGGGGAATTGGTCCGTGACCTCGCGCACCGCAGGAATGACTTCGCTAAGGCGGTTCCACTCCTCTGTCGGACTTACTGGATTTGCACCTGGGCGTGAAGAGTAAGCACCAATATCAATGATTCGCGCTCCCGCGTCGAGCATTGTTTTAGCGCGCGCTGCTGCTGTTTCAGGGGCCTGCAGGCGACTTCCTGCATAAAATGAGTCGGGCGTGGCATTCAAAATCCCCATAATCCAGGGTGTGGATAAGGTGTGAATTGTGCCATCACATGCTAGTAAAAACTCAGGCATTGTTCTTTGTATCTTCGACGTATAGAGTTACAAAGCTAAGAAATGAATACTGCGGAACAATTCGATGCCATTTTGGCGAAATGCCATGGCCTGTTTGAGAAAAAGGGAAAAGATTATGGAACGGCCTGGCGCATATTGCGATTACCGTCCCTCACGGATCAGATTTTCATCAAAGCCCAACGCTTGCGCAGCATTGAAGACAAAGGCACCCAGATGGTCGACGACCCTCTAGAGGGCGAGTTTATCGGTATTCTTAACTACAGCATCATGGCTCTCATTCAGCTCGAACGGGGTGTTGCCGATCAGCCCGATATGGATTGGAAGGAGGCCTCGGAGGCTTTTATGGTTAAGGCTACAGAGGCTAAAGAGTTGATGATGCGCAAGAATCACGATTATGGAGAGGCTTGGCGTGATATGCGTATTTCGAGTTATACCGATTTGATTCTACAGAAACTGCTTCGCGTAAAGCAGATTGAAGACAACAAAGGAAAGACCTTGGTTAGCGAAGGTTTAGAGGCGAATTATTTAGATATGGTCAACTACAGCGCCTTTGCATTAATAAAATTTATGGAAGCCGCCGAGCAGGAGGCATAAAACCTTAGATGCGATGAAAAAGTTATTCGTTGGTATCGTTCAAATGGCCGTAGGGGCTTTGTTTGTTTTTTCCGGATTGGTGAAGATGAATGACCCTGTGGGCTTCAGTTTTAAGCTGGAAGAATACTTCAGCGAGGAGGTGCTGAATATTCCATTCTTAGAACCGCTAGCGTTGCCGCTAGCGATCATTTTGGTCATTGTTGAAGTGTTGCTAGGTGCTGCATTAATCTTTGGATTGCTAAAGAAACTGGTATTGTGGCTCTTGACGGCGATGATCTTGTTTTTCACCTTCTTAACATTCTGGAGTGCTTATTTCAATCAAGTAACGGACTGTGGATGTTTTGGTGATGCCATTCCATTGACTCCATGGGAAAGTTTTTACAAAGACGTGGTGCTTACGGTATTGATCGCAATTTTATGGTGGGGAAGAGATGCCTTATTCTCGAATTGGCCACGATGGATTGTTAATATTAAACTGGTCGCCATCCCTATTTTCTGTGTGGGCTTTACCACATATGTTTTGCGTCATTTGCCGTACATAGATTTCCGTGCCTACGCCGAAGGGAAGAGTATTTTGGAGGGCATGAAGAGTGCCGAGGAGTTGGGCCTAGAGGCTCCGAAATACGAAGTGTACTACACGATGGAAAATGGTCAAAGCGGGGATCGCATAGAGATCTCCAGTACTGAGTACATCAGTGATAAGTGGTGGGAAAAGAAGGAGTGGAGTATGCTAAGCGATTTAAGCCGATCCGTCAAAGTGAGTGAGGGTTATGAGCCTCCGGTTCATGATTTTTCCATCAGCAACGATTATGGTGATATTACCGACAGCATTCTGAATTTGGACGAAGTGTGGTTACTCGTCGCGTACAACGAGGCAAAAACCAGTGCAGCAGGATGGGAACATGTGCTGCCTACAGCACAACGATTAATGGCAGAAGGCAAGAAAGTTATCGCCCTAAGTGCCTCTCAACCTTCGGATTTCAACAAATACGGTGTGGGTCCGGAACTGAATTTTGCTGCGACGGACGAAACGACATTGAAGACGATGGTTCGTTCAAACCCCGGGTGGGTAAAGCTCGAGCGTGGTAAGGTTGTAAAGAAATACCATCATATCGATAGTCCAAATTGATTCTGTTTCTCCTTAAAAAGCTCGGTCAAAGCTTCCTCATTTTATGGGGCGTGGCCACATTGGTCTTTGTGCTCTTCACTGTTGTTCCTGGCGATAGTGCTCAAATGATGTTGGGCAAGCGCGAGGATCCTGAGGCTTTGGCTGCGATAAGAGCAAAGTATGGAATGGACCAGCCTCTACCTGTTCAATACCTAAGGTATTTAAACCGATTGAGTCCAATAAGATGGGAAGACGGCTTGTCCTTTGGTTCACCTGATTTGGGAGAAAGCTATCAACGACAAGGAAGAAGTGTGGGGAGCTTGATAGGTCAAACGTTTCCTAATACAGCTCTTTTGGCGCTTGTAGCCATAGGCTTTGCGGTCATCCTCGGGGGTGCTCTAGGGGCCTTTGCAGCCTACCATCCGGATACGGTTTTGGACCGAACTTTAGCGAACCTTGGTGCTTTAGGAATGAGCTTGCCAAGTTTTTTTACGGCGGTTTTAATGGGCTGGATTTTTGCATTTAAGCTAGGTCCTTGGACGGGTTTGCATCTCACAGGTTCTCTCTTTGAGGTAGACGATTACTCAGGAGAACGCATTATTCAATGGTCAAATCTTTTGTTGCCAGCGCTGACTTTGGGTATACGACCTGTTGGGGTAGTATTACAATTGACTCGTAATAGTATAAAGGAAGTGATGGAACAAGATTTTGTTCGTACTGCTCGAGCAAAAGGACTTCGCGAGTCTCGAGTCCTCTGGAGACACATTCTGCCTGTCGCTTCCAATCCTATTATTACTACTGTCAGTGGTTGGTTTGCTTCACTGCTTGCTGGTGCAGTCTTTGTAGAAATCATATTTGGATGGAATGGCATGGGTAAATTGCTTGTAGAAGCTTTAAATACACGAGATTTGCCTGTGACTATGGGTTGTGTAATCGTTATTGGAGCTGTTTTTGTGGTACTGACCACAATGGTAGACATGCTCTACGCACTGCTCGATCCTAGAGTTAAATCAGAACTATATTAAAACGCCTCAAATAAAATATCATGAGAAGAAAAATTGTAGCTGGAAACTGGAAAATGAATACCTCTTTTGACGAGGCGATGGATTTAGTAGAGGGTTTGAAATCATCGTTAACTCCTGAGATTGTTGGAGAAACAGGCGTAATTATCACACCTCCTTCGCTGTACCTCGGAAGCACCGTGAACGCTCTTTGGGAGAATGAAGTAATCGCTGTTGCAGCACAAAACTGCCATGAAAAAGAAAGCGGTGCATTTACCGGTGAGATTAGTGCATCGATGATCGCATCAATGGATGTGGATGCCGTAATTATTGGACATAGTGAACGTCGTCAGTTTTTCGGGGAGACCAACGAGAGCTGCAAGGTGAAAATTGGTCAAGTTTTGAATAATGAAATGGCGGCCATCTACTGTATAGGAGAGACCTTGGAAGAGCGCAAAAGCGGCAAATTCATGGAAGTGATTTTGAGCCAATGTGCTGAAGGATTAGAAAGCTTTACTGCGGAAGATATGGATAACATCATCCTAGCTTATGAGCCTGTGTGGGCTATTGGTACTGGTGAAACAGCGAGCCCAGAGCAGGCACAAGAGGTGCACGAAGGTATCCGCAAGTGGTTGGTGGAGCGCTTCAATGCAGAGGTTGCAGACGACGTAACCATTCTATATGGTGGGTCATGTAAGCCGAGCAACGCGGCTGAATTGTTCGCGAAGGAAGATATTGATGGTGGATTGATTGGTGGCGCAAGTTTGAGCGTCGAAGATTTCACAGCCATCATCAAGGCCCGTACAGAGGCATAAGCCATGGACAATACTCCTGTTTATATCGAGGCCAACGTGGTCCTCAGTGTTGTTGAGCCATTCCGCGATATTTTCATTGCGCAGCTTGGTGCAGTGGGCTTTGAAAGTTTCACCGAGACTGATGAAGGTTTTGCTGCCTATATTTTAGCTGACCAATTCCGTGAAGAAGACCTAAATGAAGCTTTAATTTGGGATGGTGTCAAAGCCGATTACACGCTCAAGACCATCGAGCAAGTCAATTGGAATGCCGAATGGGAACGCAACTTCGATCCTATAGATGTTGACGGCCGAGTCTTTATACGTGCACCTTTCCATGAAGATCGTCAGGGTTATGAGCACAATCTGCTGATTGAGCCTAAAATGTCCTTTGGCACGGGCCATCATCAAACTACCCACATGATGATTCAGTGGCTGCTGGAAGATCGCTATGACGGTCTGGATGTGTTGGATATGGGATGTGGAACAGGAATCTTAGGTATAGTCGCGGGAATTAGAGGGGCTAAATCTTTGCACGGAATCGATATCGATCAATGGTGTATTGATAACACCCTGGAAAATGCCGAACGCAACAATGTGGAGATGACCGCGGTATTAGGCGGTGCTGATGCACTTAGCGAGCAATACGATTTGATCCTCGCTAACATCAACCTTAACGTTTTGCTGGGCGATATGGAGCATTATGCTTCTCATCTTCGCGATGGCGGTACCATTCTTTTTAGTGGTTTCTACGAACATGATATCGCATCTCTTCGCGAACGGGCCGAATCCTTTGGCCTTACGTTCGTTGGGAAAAAGGAACGACAGGATTGGCGAAGTATCAAAATGATTAAATAAATGCGCAGGTTCTTCATACTATTGGTATTCCTAGCTGGAAATGTGGCAATGGCTCAAAAGGTAGTCCGTTTTTCCTCCGGTGACCAATTCAGTGAAGAATTCCTGCAACTTATCGACCTCAACAAAGAGGAGCGAGGCCTGTTTCAGGACTCGCTCCTTCCAGAGGTAGCCTACCTTCTCGACGCATCGAATGAGAAGTCATGGATTGAGCTAAGCAACAACCTCCTTCGAAAGCGAATGGAGGCTCAAAACTGGGAGCACTTGTTGCGATTGGTTCGCTATGTGGGCCAAAACGAGGAGGTGGGAACCTTCGAAAAATTGGTGGAACACCTCGCCCTCTACAGCAAACAAAATCCATCAACTCGCATTAAGGAATACCTCTACCGACTATACCTGAACGAAGTCAGCCATCTATTTTCGGATGCCAACGGCATCGTTTGGAAAGCGCCCTACGCCTACTGGACCTTAAGTTTTGTTGATGGGGTACCAATTTTTAAAATTCAGGATGCTGATTTGATTGGTACTTACGGTGAGGATAGTACAACTATTATGACCACTTCAATGGTCTATTACCCCGTTGACGCCCAGCTCCACGGTGAAGGCGGCATTGTTTTTTGGTCGCGAGCTGGATTAGCGGATGACGAACTATATGCTGAGCTCGATCGTTGGACCATCGATATCACGAAGCCATTCTATAACGCGGATAGTGTTGTAGTGCATAGTTCTCAGTATGTGATGGAGCCTATGCTTGGACGCCTTGAGGAGCGGATGAGTTCACGGAGTGCGGACAACGCACGTTTTCCACAGTTTACGAGTTATTCATTCGACTATCATCTGCCAAATATCTTTCCAGAGGTTCATTTCGTTGGAGGCATAGGTATAGCGGGCGCCCAATTCTACGGTACCGCTCCTGAAAACGAAAATGCGGCCTTGAAATTCAGCTACAATACCGATACTGTCCTTTCATTGTTCAGCAGACGCTTCAACTTTAACGATAGCTTGCTCAGTTCTGGTCGTGCTGAGGTGGTCGCCCACCTTGGCAAAGACAGCATCTATCATCCCTATTGTCAGATGCGCTTCGATCCCCGTATTGGCCAAATTCGACTTACCCGTTTTGAAACAGGTCTTGGGCTATCGCCTTTCATCAATACCTACCATAGTATGGATATGAGTGTTGATCAACTTATCTGGAATCAGGGAACCCCAAAGATTAGTTTCCGCAATCTCAATCTGGGTTCCGAGCAAGCGGCTGTTTTCGAAAGTCGTCAATACTTCAGAATTACCCGAATGGAGCAATTAGCGGGCTTCCAGCAGAACCATCCGTTGATGGAACTCCGAGATGCTAGTTACAGTTTTGGGTATGAAAACATGCCCGTTGAATCACTTATTCGCGCACTTAGGATGCCTAAGGAACAGGGGGAGGCCTTTCTCTTCCGAATGGCAATCATGGGGTTTGCTACTTTCGATGTTGAGCAGGGGCTTTACAGCCTGAACGAAAGACTTTTCGAGTATTTGGATAATTGGACCGGCAAACGAGATTATGATGTGATCCAATTCGTAAGCCGCGTTCCTACGGGTGACAACGCCCAGCTTAGCCTCTTGAACTATGAGATGGATATCGCAGGGGTAGGTCGCATTGCTGTTAGTGACTCTCAGCGCGTCGATCTCTATCCTCTCGGCGGTAAGCTAACCATGCGCGAAGGAATGGATTTTATCTTTGACGGCCGTATCAACGCCGGTCTCTTTAGTTATTGGGGCCAAGATTATGGTTTCGACTACGATGAATTCAAGATTCACATGCCGCAGGTGGATTCCATGCGTTTCAAAGTGAAGGAATTCAATCCACCACCAGGGGAGCTCGCCGCACTGGTCAACGTACAAACTGTTCTTCAGAATCTACAAGGTGAGTTGCTTATTGATCAACCCAACAATAAGAGTTCCCGTGAATATTATCCTGAATTCCCAATTTTCAGGGCACTGAACAATTCATACGTCTACTACGACCATCCCAGCATACACGACGGCGTTTACGATCGCTCTAGATTTTACATGGCTTTGGAACCATTCACCATCGATAGCCTCGACAACACAACCACCGATGGTATTGTATTTGATGCAACTTTCCACAGCGCAGATATTTTCCCCGTCTTTGAGCAGCCCCTTATTGTGATGGAGGACTATTCACTAGGTTTTAAAAAATCGATGCTTCCCACCCAAACGTATAAGGGAATTGGCTCCTTTGAAGGCGATATAGCTTTATCAAATCAGGGGCTCCACGCTACTGGTCGAATCGATTATATACAGAGCACAACCATATGTTCCGATATTCTATTCTTCCCCGAAGAAGCGAAGGGAAGGGCTCAGCAATTCACCATTGCTGAAAGTACGCAGGGCCAAGGATACCCCAATGCAACGGGAGTTGACAATCCTTTCAATTGGCAGCCTTATCAAGGGCAAATAACAGCGAAAACGCGCAACACCCCTTTTGATATGTATGGAGAACCCGAGGTTGTTGCCGAGGGATCCTTGACCTATGGCAACAGAGGTCTCTTTGGTAAAGGGGAGCTCCGATATTACACTGCAAAACACAATAGCGATGATGAGGGTTACCAATTCTTTCGTCGTGGCTTCACTAGCACCCTCCAAGATTTCCGAGTAAAAACGGCACTTTCCGACGAGCAGTGGGCATTCCAAATGATCAGCGCCAGCGCCGATATCAACTTTGATGATCAAAAGGGCCTTTTCGATAAAATTGACTCTTATAGCACCATTGACTTCCCCGCTAACCAATACCAAGCCTACATGGATCATGCCGAATGGGCCATGGATAAGCAAACTGTGGATATCAAGCACAATGAGGAAGGCGCGTCTTACATGGTCAGTACACATCCTTTACAAGACAGTCTTGATTTCGAAGCGGCATACGCGCGATTCCAACTTCGTCCGAGCATTCTCGAGGCCTTTGAAGTGGCAAAGATCGATGTCGCGGATGCCTCTATTCTTCCGGACAGCGGTCACGTGATTATTCGACGCAATGCGGAGATGGATCCGTTAAAAAATTCAAAAATCATCGCCAATCGCTTCTCCAGGCTTCACAATTTTTACGACGCCACGTCGAGGATTAAAGGAAAGAACAGCTATACAGCAAACGGCATGTACGACTATGTCGACGAAGATGGAATGCAATGGCCTCTCCATTTCCATAGTATCCGTCCTGACACCGCAGATATGACCATTGCCGATGCAACGGTGGAAGAGAAGGATGACTTTTTCATCAGCCCTTATTTCGGTTACCGCGGTGGCATACGTCTTATGGCGGATCAGAGTATGCTTCATTTCAAGGGGTCAATTCTGATTCAACACGCTTGTAAAAACCTCCAAACCACATGGTTCGACATCGACACCGACATCGAACCCACGGATATTGTTATCGAATTGCCGATTAATGATCCTTTAAAACTTCGCGACAACACGTTCAACGGAATTTACATCAGTCAAGATTCTCTCGGAGGGCATAGCAACTTCTTATCTAAATACGCTGATCGCGCGGATATTGAGGTCTTGAGTGCTACAGGCGTGTTGTTCTACGATAGGGAAGAGAAGGGTTATGTCATAACCACACTTGAGAAACTCTTAGACTACACTCTACCAGACCCTTACCTCGTATTTCACAATTACGACTGTGATCTGTATGGCACGGGTACCTTAGCGGTCCTAGAAAACACAGGATTGGTGGAAAGTAGAATGGCGGGAGCGGTGACGCACGATCTGAATACAGATGAAGTGATTGTCGATGCGGTCTGGAGTATTGATGCCCCACTGAATAAAGATGCTTGGGAGGCTGTCGCTAGTATATTTACCAAGGGAACGAATGCCACCCGTTCCTATGATAAAGCCTACGAGCAAGGTGTCTTCGGGCTATTGGGCTCCAAGGAAGGACAGAAATACTTGGCTAATATTGCATCACATGAAGTAGATGGTAAATTCCCTAAGGATTTCAGAAAATCGATAGTACTTAACGAGGTTAATCTCGAATACAACGGACGCTTTAAAACCTTCCAGTCCAACGCAGAAGCAGGTATTCAGAGTATTTATGGTGTACCTGTATACGGAAAGGTTGATGCCCTTATTGAAATCAAAAATAGAAGAAGGGGCGGCGAATTTACCGTTTACCTGTACGATGGTAATGACTACATCTACATGAACTTCAAGGGTATAGTCATGAGTCTGCGCAGTAGTGACGATTTATTCAATGAGTCTATTCTGGCAAAAGATGCCTCAGACCGTAGCGTCAAGGCTAAGGGTGATGAACCCGCCTTCACCTACAATTTGGCGGGTAAGGGTAAAATTATGCTATTGAAACGCCGTTTTGGTATCGAGGAATAACATTTTTTACTTGGTACATTTCATTAATGTGTGATCTTAATGGCGGGGAAGCTGTAATAGTATCAAAAGCTTAAAATCAGCTGATTTCGACACTTAGAGGGATGAAGATTTTCATTAAGAAGATAAATTTGAACAATATGGATACGTCTTTAAGGGAGAAATTTTTGCTTCAAAACGAATTGGTTGATGAGCATATCCTAGTGCTTTATAACGACCATGATAACGCCTTTGATTTTGTCATTAAGACTTTGTGTACTATTTGTGGACATACCGAAGAACAGGCAGAACAATGTACATGGATTGCACACTACAAAGGAAAGTGTGAAATATTGACGGGCAGCTTAAAGTTTATAAATGAGAAAGCGAAGATCTTGGCCGAGTTAGGTCTCACCGTTCAAGTGCAATGATTTAGTCATAAGTAGACTCGTTATTTGAACTCGAGCAGAAGCCTTGTTTTTTAGTTACGACTATTTTAGGCAGTATTCTGCCCGCAAATGGGTGAGAGCTATAATTTTCTGTTTTGCCTAAGCCTTTCACTTTGAGTGAATTGGTTAAGTTTCTGGAGTCGACGCCCGTTGTAAGCTGATTTTTTTTGTTTCAGCTATGGCTGGAGCAATATTTTTACTCTATATTTGCCGTCCCATACGGGAAGAGGATGGCTGCGTAGCTCAACTGGATAGAGTACTTGACTACGAATCAAGCGGTTGAAGGTTCGAATCCTTCCGCGGTCACTAAGAATAAAGCCCTGTAAACAGATGTTTACAGGGCTTTTTATTTCAGCACCCTATTTTAATCTAATTATAGATTCGTAAAGAAATGACGCTTGATCCATTAGATACCGCGCTCTTCAGCTTGCTACATTATTACAGATATGTTGCAAAGCTGAGCATGGGTAGGGTAATGTTCTGAATTCTTCGCGTCAATACTTCTATATAATTGCCATTGCTATCGAAATAGCTTAAATCATCATCTAGGTAGGGTATACTTAGTCTGATAATACCAACGTTCCAATAGCGTTGGTATCGATTGGTGTAGAATCGCACGCCGGGCATAACAATGGTCCAGTCACTTTCTGGGAGGTACCAAAACTCGTAAGTGAATCCAAGCCGCATGTTGAGTTGGTGATAACCACCAAGATTTACGACCGCACTATTTGGGTTCAATTTGTCATTGTTCCGGCCAAACAAATTTTCTTGCAGTGCAGGATTCATATAGAAATAGCCTGCTCCAAGGGTAAACTCATTCTCAGGACTACCGAAAGTAGCAACTCCATAGGGCAGGGTGTAGAGGCCGCCACCTACGGCGGGGAAACCAGTGAGCGTACCTATACGGCCGTTAATCTTTTCATTGTTGAAAAGTTCTCCGCCATAACTGAGCGTCCCGTAGACACCGGTAAATAAAGGGGTGCCAATCCCTGCGGTAAGTTTGTTATTGATGCCAAAGTTTACATCAAGAAGAGGCCCAGCCCAATTCATGTATATGCTATCTGTTGGAACTGTTCTTCCCGTGGGTGCATAAAAGTGGCGGCTGCTATGCAAGTTAGCACCTTGATGTTGACCGAACGCTGCTACGCTAAAAACGAAGGCAGTAATGACGAAGAAATTGGCTTTCATGGTTTATAACTTTGTACCATGAAGGTAAACCAGCCTTGCAAATTGAGGCATGATTTTTATCAGTCGCTATTACACTTCTGCGTCCATTAGGTCGGTAACCACATGGTATCTAGGATCTTCAACCGAGCTCTGTATGTATTTATCGAAGGCTGGATTTGCCTTAATAAGTATAGCTTTACATTCCGGGCTAAGGTGGGTGAGCTTGACACTCTTGTTGGCCTCTAGATATTTGTCAATAATTCGCTCTATGGCTTCTATACCGCTATGATCACTTACTCTACTTTCGATGAAGTCAATTTCCACATTTTGAGGATCATCTTTTATATCGAACTTGGTGGCAAAGCTTTGAACAGATCCAAAGAAAAGAGGTCCCCAGATTTCATAAACTTTGGTTCCGTCATCCTTGATACGTTTACGAGCGCGAATGCGGACAGCATTTTCCCACGCAAATTTCAAGGCACTCATAATAACCCCAGAAATTACAGCAATTGCCAGGTCTTGCCATACGGTAATGGCGCTTACTGCGATAAGCACGAATGCATCGGCTACCGGGATTTTGCGCAGAATACGAAAGCTTGACCAAGCAAATGTTCCGATTACAACCATAAACATTACGCCAACCAAGGCTGCAATAGGGATGCGTTCAATAAGTGGTGCTCCGAAAAGAATAAAACTTAAAAGCCCTAGGGCCGCTACCACACCGCTTAATCGTCCTCGTCCTCCTGAGTTCACGTTGATGATGCTTTGCCCAATCATAGCACAGCCTCCCATGCCTCCGAAAAGTCCATTGATCATATTAGCAGAGCCTTGAGCGATACATTCCCGATTTCCTGATCCTCGTGTTTCTGTTAGGTCATCAACTAGGTTTAGTGTCATTAGGCTTTCTATTAGTCCTACGGCAGCTAGTAAAAAGGCGGTAGATATCAAAGAACCCCAATGGCCTTGAATCGTATGAAGTACTGTGAATGCTTCAAGTTGGAGTGTGGGGAGTCCTCCTTTAAGGCCTTCACCGCCGCCTTCACGAATAAAAGAGCCAACGGTGCTCACATCTAAGTCTGCACCAATTGCGATTGCTGCTACTACAATAATACCCGTAAGGGCCGCTGGCACGACTTTGGTGAACTTTGGAAGAAGCCACATAATGAGCATGGTGAGACCTACGAGGCTGAGCATGGTGTAGAGTTCAGTACCATGTATCCAAACCTTTTCGCCGTCGACAGGTCGAGTGAACATGCCTAATTGGCTTATAAAGATAACGATAGCCAAACCGTTGACGAATCCCATCATTACTGGATGAGGGATAAGTCGCACGAATTTACCTAGTTTAAATAAGCCGGCAGTTATTTGAATCGCACCGACGAATAATAGGGTAATGAATAGCCAAGATAATCCAAGGTTGTCTAGTCCAAGACTCGTGCCGACATTATTACCTTCTTGAATGAGATGTACCATGACCACAGCCATAGCTCCTGTAGCGCCCGAAATCATGCCTGGGCGGCCTCCGAAAAGCGACGTGATTAGCCCCATCATAAAGGCACCATAGAGGCCTACTAATGGATCAATTCCTGCCACGAACGCAAATGCCACCGCTTCAGGAACAAGAGCAAGTGCCACAGTTAGGCCAGAAAGAATGTCGTTTTTCGCGTTTCCAACGAATTGATTGAAAAATTTAGTCATTGAGGTCAGTCTTATTCAGGTGCCAAAAGTAATAGGAATAAACGAGAACGGGCAGCCCATTGGACTGCCCGTATTTGGAATGAACCGCGCGTTAACGAATTACTGTTGGTAACGTTCTCTTAGATTGTCCGTCAGAAGTTTCAATTCTTTCAGGTCTGACTCGTCTCGATTACCGAATCCTAAACGAAGTGATTGGCTGTAGTAATCATCAGCTTTATCAAAATTCTGGATCATAGCACATGCGAGAATGATGTTCTTGAAAAGATCGGGCGCAACTTTTTTGTTGATTCGAGCTTTCTTGTCGTCCACGTCTATCTCAGAGATTGCGGCATCCCATGTGTTAATAGCACTAACAAGTTTTTCCTTAGCGGCATCATTGCGGGACATTAGCATAGAGAATCCTTCTTTTGCGTCGAACATGGCGTTTTCTAGGTCCTCGTAGTTGCCTTTGTTGTCTTTTACATAGTTGATTTCCGCATTCCACGCCTGAGTAGTCGTTCCTAGCTTATCGTTAAGCACCCAGCGAATACGATCCATATTTTCAGTAACGGCTGTGTTTTGAAGATTTTCTAGGTGTGTTGCGGCACTAGTGCTTGGGGATGAACGTTTTTCCTCTGGAGAGGTGAACGTGGCAAAGTCAGAAATACTCTGGGGAACCTCACTGAATAAAATACTACCATCGGGCATGGTTACATTTAAACTCATGTTATGACGGTAACGTATGCTCCACCAACTTTTGAAATACGTTGAGCTTTGTTTGGTTTTGCTATTGTACTCTTTGTACTCTTTTTTCTCCGCAATAGGATCTTCGTTTTCGAAACCGAATAAATGTACTTCAATGCTGATGCCATTTGGATCTTGGCTTAATCCTTCAATCTTACCATATGTAGATTCCAACACAGCTTCATCAAATATTTTCTCGTGGATTACCGTACGTTTATATGGTCTGCTAGGTGGGTAGTAAGGCGATGGCGGCTGTGGCTTTTGATTTTCCAGAACCTGCTTTTCGATGATTTTCCCTACTGCACTTTTGCTGTTCCATTCTTCTAGGGCTTTTTCATAATTGGCCACCAATTCATCATGAGCCGCCTTTGCAGCAGCTTCTTTCGCTGGATACGCGGCCAATTCCTCTTGATAAACGCGTTCTGCCTCCGCCAATTCTGCCTCGATTTCCTTTTTGTAATCTAAGACCACTTTGAAGTCGTAGCCGATACCTTCGTCTAAATGGATTAGTGGTGGTTGAGTATATTCAAATGTGAATTTTTCTTTTTTCATGTTCTGCGCCAAAAGAGCAGAGCCCGCGAGCATTGCGGTGAATACGAGTGTTTTATTCATGGGATTGTCTAAAATTTCGAACAAAGTACCTTGTAAAGGTTTCAAATGAGATTGTCAATTATGAAAAAGCCGGTCTCAGTGAGTGAAACCGGCTTAATCTTAATTAGGATGCAATGTTTAGCGACTCATTTGAGCTCTCTGTTCTGAGATTTTTACGTCAGAGATGTAGTCGTCGTATTCCACTAGTTTGTCCAAATTGCCGTGCGGGAAAATTTCGATTATCCTATTTGCCGCAGTTTGATTGATAGTGTGGTCATGCGAGCTGAACACAATGGTGCCTTTGAAGGCTTTCATTGCGTTGTTCAAGGCTTGAATACTCTCCAGGTCGAGGTGGTTTGTTGGCTCGTCCATGAAAAGAAGATTGGCTTGTTGAAGCATCATACGACTCAGCATACAACGAACTTTCTCACCACCAGATAATACTTTAGCGCTTTTAAACACTTCTTCTCCTGAGAATAGCATTTTGCCTAGGAATCCGCGCACAAAAACCTCATCCTTATTTTCGTTAGAGTATTCTCTTAACCAGTCTATGAGGTTATCATTAGTGTCGAAGAACTCTGCATTTTCATTCGGGAGATAGGCTGTTGTAATAGTCTGGCCGAAACTAAAAGAACCTGTAGTGGGTTGTTGATTGCCTGCCATGATTTCGTAGAATGCAGTGAGCGCTCGATGGTCATCGGCAAGTAAAGCAACCTTGTCACCACGGTTCAGTTTGAAGTTTAGGTTTTGAAACAACAATTCTCCATTCTCATCGTGAGCGCTCAGATTTTCTACTTCGAGAATTTGGTCACCCGCTTCTCGCATTTGATCGAAGATGATAGCAGGGTACATACGTGAAGAGGCCTGGATTTCATCAATATTGATCTTATCAAGCATCTTTTTACGGGAAGTTGCTTGCTTGCTTTTCGAGGCATTAGCTGCAAATCGAGAAATAAACTCCTGCAATTCTTTACGCTTATCCTCAGCTTTTTTATTCGCTGCTTGACGTTGACGCAAAGCGAGTTGCGAGCTTTCGTACCAGAAAGTGTAGTTCCCTGTGTATTGTTTGATTCGTTTAAAATCAATGTCGGCAATATGCGTACAAACGGTATCTAGGAAGTGACGGTCGTGACTTACTACGATCACGGTGTTTCTAAAATCGATCAAGAAATCTTCAAGCCAAGCGATAGTTTTTAGATCCAAATCGTTTGTAGGCTCATCAAGGATGAGGATATCTGGGTTTCCAAAGAGCGCTTGTGCTAAAAGGACACGTACTTTTTTCGAGCCTTCTAGATCTTTCATCAAGGTGTAATGTTCGGCTGACTCGATGCCCAAACCGCTCAAAAGGTTTCCCGCGTCGCTCTCTGCGTTCCAACCGTCCATTTCTTCGAACTGTACTTCGAGTTCTGCCGCTTTCAGTCCGTCTTCCTCATTAAAATCGGGTTTCATGTAAATGGCATCCTTCTCTTGCATGAGTTTCCAAAGCGGTTGGTTACCCTGAATTACTGTATTCAGTACGGTCTCTTCATCAAATTCAAAGTGGTTTTGTTTTAATACAGACATGCGCTTTCCCGGTTCAAGGGAAACAGAGCCGGAATTAGGGCTTATCTCACCACTCAAAATTTTCAGGAAGGTGGATTTACCCGCACCATTGGCACCGATCAATCCATAGCAGCGTTCGCCGTGGAATTTGATGTTAACATCTTCGAAGAGTACGCGCTTACCAAATTGGAGCGTAACATTATTTGCATTGAGCATGAACGGAACAGTTTTAAGGACCGCAAAGGTAAGCTAAATGTATCTTTTATCATTATTGGTAACTCATCAGCCATCAGGCTTCAAATCGTGCTAGTTACTGCGCTAAACGGAGCCCAAGCTTCATGTTGCCTCCATAATATAACGGGCCGCTCCATCCGGGCTCGACATCCCACATCAGGCCATATTCGATTCGAAAGCGAATTTGAGCAATTTGCACCGAAAGCCCGAAGGCATGAAAAGTTCCCCAGTCGTAATTCCTAGGGTTCGTGTCCAGAGTGATGTGTTGAGCCATGTAAAGTCTTTTCAATTCACGATAATTGAAAAATATAGGGTAGGTTCGACGGGATTTTTTGCCTTCCCCACTCACCAACGCAAGCTTTGATCGTGGGCAAAACAAAAAAGCCGTTCATCGAAAGATGAACGGCTTTTGAACCTAGTGGGCGCTGAGGGATTCGAACCCCCGACCCTCTGCTTGTAAGGCAGATGCTCTGAACCAACTGAGCTAAGCGCCCTAAGCGGGTGCAAATATACGCGGGCTTTTCATTATTGCAATACCCTTGGTGTAGATTTTGGGAGATTTTTTTGGTGTGGAATCTTATGCTGTTGGAATCCAGCGAATTGGTTTTTGAAAAAAGTCATTATTTTTTTTCGAAACTGATGGAAAGGCTGTTGACGCAATAGCGAAGGCCTGTTTCCGTCGGGCCGTCATTGAAAACGTGACCGAGGTGACCGCCGCAATTCGCACACAATATTTCAGTTCGAATCATTCCGTGGCTCTTATCGAGTTTTTCTACGATCGCACCATTTGATATGCCTTTGTCAAAAGAAGGCCAGCCGCAGTGCCCGTCAAATTTAGAGTCGGATTCAAAAAGGGGGGCGTCACAAGCGCGACAGGTATATGTGCCTTTTTCGAAGTGCATGTTGTATTCACCGGTGAAGGGACGTTCCGTTCCTTTTTGACGAATGACAAAGTATTCTTCAGGGGAAAGCTGCTCCTTCCATTGTTCTTCAGATTTTTCTATTGGATACGATTTCGGTTCTCTATTGATCATGGTGTTATCGTTTTGACCTTGGCAGCTTTGAAAGCTTACCACGAGTAGTAATATGGGAAGTAGTGTTTTCATGTTTAATGTGAAAACAAGAAATGTGCCTTACTGGTTCGAATTGAAAATAAATTCCGCGATCTGTTTAGCGGTAGAGGGATCATGTAGAATTCTGCGATGACCGAGGCCGGTAGTTTCGACGTAGGTGCCATTTGCCATATGTTGACCGACTTTTCGGCCTAAGGCTATAGGCGTATCCTGATCTTCTGTATCATGGAATACGAGGGTAGGGACGGTGTTTGATTTGGCCAATTCCGGGGCGCTTTGCAGGTCAAAGTCATCACCGTGTGTCTGTTTTATGTGATTGATTAACGCTTCTTGAACATCGGCATTAAAGCCAATCATCTGGCAGAACAATCGGACCATATCAGATATTAGTCCTGGAGGGGCAATGAGTATCTGGCGCTCAAGAGGAATTTGAAGGCGTTGGTTGGCGTATAGCGAAGCATTTGCGCCCAGGCTATGGGCGATTATAGTATGAATTGGTCCGAAGTTATCCGCAATAAGTGCAATACATTCGGCAAAGTAGGGCATCATGGCTTTCTTTCCCTGAGCCCCGCGGTGAGCGACCGCATTGAACCCTATAATGGTAAACTCGTCGAGCAGATTAGGGTGAAGTTTTTCCAGCGTTGAAATGATGGTGGCAAATTGAGTGAAGCGACCCGACCAGCCATGAACTAAAACCATGTTCTTCGGGCCTTGACCTATGGAGTATACGGGGAAAAGATGTCCGGTACTGTGTTTTAGGAATTGGGCTTCACCAAAGCGCGCTTCAAAGGGAATCTCTCGTGATGGTATTTTGAAAGCATAAGGAGTCAAGAACAAATTCCATGCTAAACGCGAGGCTTTCTTAATACTGATCTTCTGTACGGTAGATGCGGCAATTCGCATTGATTTAGGAACCCTGGTGTAGCTGGGTTGCCCTTTTAAAGGTTGCTTGTCTTTAGCCATGGTCTTAAATATAGGGGCCAGAAATAAAAAACCCCGGCCGAAGCCAGGGTTATCCAGTGCCCAGAACAAGACTCGAACTTGCACGCGAATACTCGCACCACCCCCTCAAGATGGCGTGTCTACCAATTTCACCACCTGGGCAAGGAGGTGCAAATTTAATCGTAAAAAGTAATTGAAAGTCGTTGGTGCTAATTTTTTTCAGCGTGTCGTTCTGCAGCGCTCATAATCAATGCGGTAGCATGCGTTTTGGTGCTTAGAGTGTGAGTTTTGGGAAGGCGTAGCTCAATGACTTCAAGCAAATCATCTGCCTTGCTTACGAGTAACCGAACACGTCCAGAAGAGGAGAAGCGAAGTTCTACTTGGATCTTATTCGGGCCATCCCCATAGACACCAACAAAGTGTTAGCCTTTGTCTATGATTTTGATTTCGGCTGGGTTGAATAACATTTGCGCAGGTATTTACATATATTAAGATAAATGCAATGTTTTAATCATTTGAACAGTTTTTAAAATTTGTGAGTATTTATTACAATTCAACAATTGTTTTTATACTCATAAAAGATCATGTTCGGATTTTAGTGCAAAAAAAAAAGGCCATCCGAAAGGATGGCCTTTTTGAGTTGTGATCCCTCAGGGGCTCGAACCCTGGACCCATACATTAAAAGTGTATTGCTCTACCAACTGAGCTAAGAGATCAACCCTTATCCGCGTTTGCGGGGTGCAAATATACGCTTGATTTTAAAAGTTGCAAGAGGGTTAGAAAAAAAATCATGATTTTGTGTCAAGCCCACTAACGACTGCCTTTATTACCTTTGGCTCAACATATAATTAAATCGCTGATGATCATTCTATTGGGGTATATGGGGAGTGGGAAATCGACCCTAGGGAAAGAATTGGCAGAACGTCATAAAAAACGCTTTATTGATCTTGACCAGCAGGTAGAGTTAGCTATCGGTACGTCAATCGCTGATTTTATTCTCAATAGAGGTGAGTTGCGTTTTCGTAAGGTAGAGCACGAAGTATTACTGCGAATATTGCAAGATTCCGACCAGGATGCAGTGTTGGCCTTGGGCGGCGGAACCCCAGTGTTCTATGACCATATGAGCTTGCTGAACGATGCAGGAACAACGGTCTACCTTGATGTGAGCGTGAATGAATTGGCCAAGCGTCTTAGCACACAAAGTGATACACGTCCACTTCTTCAGGGGCATGAGGACATGGTTGAATTCGTTGCGAAACACTTATTTGAGCGTCGAGAATTCTATTTCAAAGCAAAGTTGCGTTTGCAGGGTGATGCATTAACCGCAGCTCAGCTGGAGCAGCTATTAGGACTGGTTTAATGAAGCTTAACTAAAATCACTCTAGGTGAACATTGAGCGCTTCACCGTCAACAACATCAAGCTTAACGCGCTCTTGTAGCGTGGTGCTTAAGCTGATGCCTTTCAGATCTGCTTTCACTGGATATCGCTTATGAGAACGGTCAACAAGCACGGTTGTAGATAATACTCTTGGGCGGAATTGCATAAGTCGAATTACAGCCCAAAGTAGGGTGCGTCCGGAATTGAGAACATCATCAACCAAGGCGAATTCGCCGCCTTCAGGCAAATCAATGACCATGTTTTCAGGCTTTGGAGTGTCCTTATCCAATACCAACTCATGCAGGTGAACGTCAATGGTTGAGATTTCTTTGAGGCGTTCAACCAAGCGTTGTGCTAACCAATAGCCATTTTCTTGAATACCAACCACATGGAGGGTTTGAGCACGGCTGTGACGATCGTACAATTCCCAAGCGAGACGCTGGATTTTTTGCTCAATCTGCTGAGCATTGAGGATTTCTGTAGTACTCATAGGACTTCGAAATTACACTTTGAGAACCAATTCAACAACGTTTTCAATGTGGTGTGTTTGAGGGAACATATCCACCGCTCGGCTTTGCTTTACTTCATATTTTTCGCTAAGCAAGGCAAGGTCACGGGCTTGAGTTGCACTGTTACAACTTATGTACACCACTTTCGGGACTTCGAGCTGTAGTAGGAAATCAACCACTTCTCCATGCATTCCTTCGCGAGGAGGGTCGGTAACTAGAACGTCTGGTTTGCCGTGTTTGGCGACAAAGGCGTCATTGAGTACCATTTTCATATCACCAGCGTAGAATGTGGCGTTGGTGATCCCATTAGCTTCTGCATTTTTCTTAGCATCGGCTATGGCCTCTGGAATTAATTCTATGCCCACGACTTCCTTGGCTAGGTCAGCCATGAACAATGCAATGGTTCCGGTACCTGTGTATAAATCAAAGACTAAATCTGTTTTCTTAATCTGGGCCATTTCGGCTGCCACGCTGTAAAGCGCGCCGGCTTGTTTCGAGTTTGTTTGATAGAAACTTTTCGGCCCGATCAAAAACTTCAACGGAGCTCCCTCGCCAGAGAATCGAGGCATGTGCTCTTGAATTTGAGGCGTGCCGTGGAAGAGCTCCAGATCCAGATCATAGATGGTGTCATTCCCTTTCTCGTTGATGACATAGTACAGCGAAGTAATTTGCGGGAATTTTTCGAGCAGGGCATTGAGCAAATCTTGGCGTTCTGTGGCCAATTCAGTTCGGAATTGGATCAGCAATAAAACCTCACCGATAGAAGTCACTCGAATCATCATCGTACGCAACCATCCATCTTGTGAACGTGGATTGAAAAACGGCAGATCGCGCTCTATGGCCCAATCCTTTATGAAATTTCGAATCGCGTTGGTAGGCTCCGCCTGCAGATGACACTCGCTGATGTCCAAAACCTTATCCCAAAATCCAGGAATGTGGAAGCCGACGCCACGACGTTCAGGGAAATCAACACCAGAGTCGAGCTGGTCTTGGGTAAGCCACTTGTTATCCGTAAAACTGAATTCCAGCTTGTTGCGGTAGTAGTATTGCTCTTCGGAAGGAAGAATGGGGTGCGTCGTTTCAGGACTAATGTGGCCAATTTTCCGAAGATTTTGTTCCACCTCTTTTTGCTTGTATTCCACCTGCTTTTTATAGTCCAAGGCCTGCCATTTACAGCCACCACAAACACCGAAATGCACACACTTCGCTTCCACACGGTCGCTACTCATTTCGTGAAAACGAATGGCCTTGCCTTCAAGATAAGAACGACGTTTCTTCGTGACTTGAACGTCTACCACATCACCGGGTACGCCTCCTGTTACAAAGACTACTCGGTCATTGTGACGTCCCACTGCTTTTCCTTTATTACCGATATCAGTGAGCACAACCTGCTCGAGATTCGGTATGCGTCTGCTTTTTCTTCCCATTGAGGCAAAAATAGCTTTTAATAC
This sequence comes from Bacteroidota bacterium, assembly GCA_041164065.1. Lineage (GTDB taxonomy): Bacteria > Bacteroidota > Bacteroidia > Flavobacteriales > Schleiferiaceae > UBA10364. The sequence continues at coordinate 178,756 of JBEAQE010000003.1, forward strand.
GGCGCGATATTCATTCGTCACTCCTTTCCGTGTTCCTTATATTTGTGGGGGGCCTGTTTATAGTACCCGATAGCCACTTAAAAAAGAATATATGAGTCGTTCATCGCAAGAATTGATGGAATTAGAGGAGCGTTTCGGCGCCCATAACTACCACCCGCTACCGGTCGTACTCGACCGCGGAGAAGGCGTTTACGTTTGGGATGTTGAAGGTAAAAAGTACTTTGATTTCCTCTCCGCCTACAGTGCGGTAAACCAGGGGCACTGTCATCCGAAGATTGTCGGTGCGATGATAGAGCAGGCTCAAAAACTTACATTGACCTCGCGCGCTTTCTATAACAGCGCGCTTGGGGAGTACGAAGAATACATGCATAAGACCTTTGGTTTTGATAAGGTCTTGCCGATGAACTCCGGTGCGGAAGCGGTAGAAACTGCTATTAAAGTTGCTCGCAAGTGGGGTTATGAGAAAAAAGGCGTTGCACAAAATGAAGGAATCATTGTGGTTTGTGAAGGTAACTTCCACGGGCGTACAACGACAATTATTTCGTTCTCAGACGATGCCGACGCACGAAACAACTTTGGTCCTTATACGGACGGGTTTGTGAGCGTGCCATACAACGATATACAAGCCCTGAATTTTGCTTTGATGAATCCAAATGTCATCGGATTCTTAGTAGAGCCCATTCAGGGTGAAGCAGGGGTCAATACTCCTGATGATACTTTTATTGCGCAAGCTGCTGCTTTGTGTAAAGAGCGTAATGTGCTTTTGATGGCTGATGAAGTTCAGACGGGTATAGCCCGTACGGGTAGCTGGTTAGCGGTATGTGGAAACTGTAATTGTGGTGCATCTTGTGAGCGTCAGGCGACTTATACCAAACCCGATATTTTGATCTTAGGTAAGGCCCTCAGTGGCGGGGTATATCCGGTAAGTGCTGTGTTGGCAGATGATGAGGTGATGAATGTTATCAAGCCTGGGCAGCACGGTTCGACCTTTGGAGGGAACCCAATTGCGGCTAAAGTGGCGATGGCGGCTTTGGACGTGATTAAAGAAGAGGAATTGGCTCCGCATGCACGTGAATTGGGTGCATATTTCCGTGAGAAAATGAATGCCATTATTCAGGAGACTGATCTCGTGGTTAAAGTTCGCGGTAAGGGATTATTGAACGCGATTATCATCAACGATACTCCAGAGAGCTCGACGGCTTGGGATATCTGTGTGGCATTAAAAGAGAACGGCCTTTTGGCAAAACCAACGCACGGTAACATTATTCGCTTTGCGCCACCACTGGTTATGACCAAAGAGGAAATGGACCAGTGTGTAGCCATCATTCGCAAAACATTGTTGGAGTTTAAGGACTAAGGATGGGGTTGAAGAACATTCATGAACACCTCGAAAGTGCCTTTGAAAATGGGCTTAGTTACGCTGAGTATAGTGCTTTGAATAAGCAGTATGCCAAAGAGGGTAGAACCACAGGTCCTCAGAAAGAGGCCTATATAGAGTATACAAAGCTCAGTGCGGCGCGCATGCGCCGCTGGGAGAAGGTGTACAAGCCGCATCCCGATTTCTGTGATTTTCTAGATGGTCTGTCTTTGGTAGGAGATAAGTGGCTCGTTTTTTCAGAAACTTGGTGTGGCGATGCTGCTCACAATTTGCCTTTTATCACGCATTGGGCTGAGCGTGTTGGTGCTCAGATGCGCATTATTATGCGGGATGAGAATTTGCCTTTGATGGATGAGTTCTTGACTGGCGGAGGTCGTTCGATACCAAAATTGGTCCGGATGGATGCTCAATATAATGTGCTTGGTTCCTGGGGGCCTCGTCCAACACCATTGATGAAGCATTACGCAGTGTGGAAATCGAAACCTGAGTTTGATTACAAGGAATGGGTTCTTTTCGCACAGGAATGGTATAACAGCGACAAGGGGCAAAGTCTCGAGGAAGATTTTAAAGCCTTGCTTACCAAATAATCATTTGGTGTGTTCTTTGAAGCTGAGGTACATGGCTTCGAAATGCTTATAAATAGCCTCCTGGAATGCTGGTGTCAAGGCATCCTTGATGTCCGCTACAGAAGGGTGGGTGTCTTTCATGAATTTGTAGCCTTGTTTCATTGGGCCCGCTTCAAACTCAACGTAGTGCCAGCGTTCCATGGCGTAAATGGTGGTCTTGTACTGTTTGGTGTGCCAAGTTTCTACTACTCTCATGTTAGAAGTCCACGTGGGCTTTGAGATTGATTAATCGATTCGTCATGTAGTTGGGTACTGCATATTGACCCGCACTACTGATGTCCTTGATCCAAAGATAACTAATGGTATTGCGCGCTTGCAATAGGTTGAAGACCTCTGCACTGATCCATACATCGTCAAACCTTTCTGTCCATTTGCCCTTTAGCACCTTGATGAAGCCAATATCGGCACGGCGGTAGGGAGGGGCTCGGAAGATGCGCTCTTCGGGACTGGAAATTACGTTGCCGATACCGTCTGGACCGAAGGGAAAGCCGCCTCCCAGCATCAGGGTGAGTGACATGCGCGTTGAGGGGTCTCCTGGGAGGTAGTCTTGAAAGTAGACGGAAAAGTTGAATCGGGTATCTGTGGGACGCGCATACCAATTCACGCTTGAAATTTGGCGTTCCTGAGCGCGGAATAGGCTGAAGGTGAACCAGCTGTCCGTGCCTTTTACAAATTCGCCATTGATGCGGGAGTCGATACCATAGATTCGAGCAACGGCGGCGTTATTTGCTTGGTAGCGGATACGCACGTTTTCAACATCGTAGAGATTGACGCGTTGTAGCCCCTTGTAATACGTCTCCAAAGACCATACAAACGGGCGGTTCCAAAGCTGGAAGTCTTTGTCCTGGCGGGCTACGAGGTGAAGGGCCTGTTGGCTCTTGGTGTTGGTGGCCAATGTGCCATCAGGCCTGCGCATTTCCCGGTAGAAGGGGTATTGATCATAGAGGCCCACTGCCATTGACCATTTGTAGGCTTCGAGGGTACCGCCTTCCGGTGTAAAATGGAATTGGGCACGAGGGCTAATCCGGATTTCTCCGGTCAATTCTGCCCATTGCATTCGGGCACCAATGTTGTAGCGCCACATGCCCTTGTCCGTCGGAATTTGGCCTTTGGCATTGATCCAAGCTTTTGCGCGGCTATTAAGGAGTAGTTGGGTCGCACTTGTGTGGCTATAGAGTTCGAGACCCTCAGCGGCGGTGGTATAAAGTCTTCCGTCTATTACGCTGTCTATGGTACTTCCTGTGTAGGGGATGCTATATCCAGCGCTGTCGATGCGTTCCCATTCTTTATAGCGGTCATAGATGTTTTCGAATTGGTACAAGGCTCCGAAGGTGATTTGAACGTTGGTGCGATCCAGGAGCTCTTCGTATTTGAGGTTGCCAATGTAGGCGTCAAGAAAGTTTCTGCGGTAGTCCTGGAATGCGCCTACGCCTCGGACCAGTGAGATCTCACCGAAATCATCTGAGCCCAGGTCGTTATTGAGCTCGTTGAGACGGTAGTATCCTATTATGTCGGTTATTTCAACCTCTGTGGTGTGGAAGCCAGTGGCACTTAAGGTCCGAATTCCTCCGCCGAACCGGTCGGTGATTTGGCTGTACTTAGCGGCGAGGAATTGGGTGTCGTAACCGAACTTTTCCTGGCCGTCGAAAAAGACGTTAAGGCGCAGAGCTTCTTGAAGGGATCCGAAGTTGGTTTGTCTGTTTTGTGGGATTTGGTTCATGCGGTTGTGGGCCACATGTGCGAGAATTTCGATTCGTGCCCGACCAACTTCGTTGGGAGCGCTAAACAGGTTTTTACTAAGCAGTAACTGACCATCGGCATTTACGGGGAAATAGTCACTTTCAGTATCGGTGGCGTTGAGGAGAAGCGCGTTGTTGCGGTAGCGTAGGCCGGAGGCTATGGTCCAGCCCTTGGAATTGGTCACATTCGCCCAGCTCAATCCAGTGAGTGAGGTTTCTACGATGTAGTCTCGGAAATCTGAATTTCTAGGGAAATCGTATCGTACATCGAGTACAGAGCTCAATTTGTCGCCGTAAGTAGCGTCAAAGCCACCCGCACTGAAGTTTATACGGCCTACAAGATGTGGGTGTATGATGCTCATCCCTTCCTGTTGACCCGCGCGAGCAAGGAATGGCCTGAAGACTTCGAAACCGTTTATGTAGACTAGATTTTCGTCGAAATTTCCTCCGCGAACATTGTACTGGGAGCTCAATTCGTTGCGTGAGCTGACTCCTGCAAAGGTTTTCACCACGCCTTCAACGCTGCCTTCGGCTCCGGCGGTGAAGCGAATGTCTTTCCCAAGAACTTTGGTGCCCTGTTCTTCTGGACGTTCCGAGCGCACTTCCACCTCATTCAACAGGGTGGTGTCGATGATTTGTGCGTTGGCGCCGAGGCCCGCCGCAAAAAGTGCTATGAACAGGAGTCGTTTCAAGCGATTATCGCTTCAGACTTTGGAACAATTCGGTCCAAGCAAAGGGATTGGATAATGCACCGAGGATGGCAGAAGCACCGCTGCCTCCATAGTATCTACCCTGGTTGTACAGCTGCTGATTCTGCATGTTGATGAGATGATCTTGCATCTCAGCTGCGTCATAGCCCATGGCTCGCGCACGTTCCTTTAGCTCTTCCATTGCAAGGTTGCGCTGAGCGATGTCCAATTCCGTGGTTTCAATGCGCATGGCCAGGAATTCTTCCTTAAAGTTTTCTCTAGAAGGCCAAGGATACACAATCACTGGATCCAATAACTCCGTGTCCCACTCTAAAATGATTCTCGCGAGGAAGGCTTCTCCATTCAGGGTGTCCGGTACCCAGAACTTCTGAAGTTTAAACCCAATATGTTGGAAAAGAACAGTGTCCCCAGGCATGGCCACGAGGGAAAAGAACCCATCATTGTTACTCACCGTCATTTGCCCACGGCTGCGCACGAGAATTTGAACATTCGGCAGCAGTTGGATTAAGCTGTCGTTACTCACCACTACGCCGTGAAGTTGCACTGGTTTTACAGCCTGTGCGGCGGATTGGGAGCTCCACGCAAGAGCGCATGTCAGTATAAAAAGGCGTAGAAGTTTCATCAAAGCGTAACAGTAAATGTTTCGGTAGCGGTATTGCCCACTCCGTCTATGGCTACAATGCGCAAATTATGGCTTCCGGGCTCAATATCCTCGGGAATAACAACTTTTAACAGATTTCGTTTGTAGTCGAAATCAATACGAGCAAAGGCCTCATCGATTCGAGCGCTGTAGCGTTCAATTCCCGTTTTGTCGTCTTCGACATGAATGCGGTATTCGCGGTACGTACTGCCAGAACGCAACATTGGGGTGCTTTGGACCAATCGCAGCACTGGTTTTTTCAGGTCCTGATCGAGGTAGTAGGTTCCTGTACTGCGAGTGCTCAATACAAGCACATTGCCCTCACGTTTACCCGTAATGGCGTCTTTATTTCCATTTCGGCCCAATTCCCACGCAAACCAGCCCTCGTGTGCCGCCCTAGCGCTATCCAGTTGCCAGCTTAGTTCCATATGCTTTTGGAGCGGAACAACCCCCTGGCCGATTACATATTCTGCATCGCGTAGTTCAAAGGTTTTGAATTCGGTATCTCTGTACAAGGCTCCAGCTGGAATAGAAACTTGTATCGGTCCGACACTGAGTACATTATCAACGTCCCATTGAAGTATATTCAAGTCATTCGACGGCTTGTCTTCCACCGCTGTTCCTTTGAGGTAAAAGTGAACCGTACTTTCATTGCCAGCAAAGTCTTCTATGCTGATGTCGACTTTAGCAATGCTGTCCTTGTTCATCGTAATCCAGCCATTAGAGGCTCTGTAACCACTTTCTAATACTTCCGGTGTTTGACAGAGCTGCAGTTCATTGTTCTCTAACGTATACAGACGTGTATATCGAACGCCTTGGTGGTAGTATCGCTCGAAATTCATGTGTGCGTTGATGTAGCGAGTGGTATTGAAGTTGATTCGGTCATAGAGTGCGCTAAAGAACTCTATTCCATTTATTTGAGCTTTCAACTTATAAACGCCATTGTTATTATTTGCTCCGTTCTGTTTGTCCGTGGTAAAGACATCGAATCCACGCGTGCCCGACATTTCAATGGTATCTCCTGACGAAAAAGTTCCATGGTCTTGGAAATCCGCATCGGTCCACATCAAACCCCGTACATCTGGTCGTCGTGTGTCCTCTACCTTGAAACCGAAGGACAACGGATTGAGCGGTTCCTCTGTTCGAGTGTCGCGTATTTCGAAATGAAGGTGTGGTCCCATTGAGCCGCCTGTGTTACCAGAGAATGCGATGAATTCGCCTTTTTCGACAGGGAAAAGGTTTGCATCCGGGTAGAGGTTACCGTCGTTTTTACCGCGGTCGCGCAATGTTTGTTCTACCCACTGTTCAATCGCTGGTGCAAACGTCATCAAGTGGCCATATACGGAGGTGTATCCCTCCGGGTGACGGACATAAAGTGCATTTCCATAACCGTAAGGGCTTATCGAAATTCTACTGATGTACCCATCGCTTATTGATTTGACTTTCAGACCACTTCGCCCTTGTGTCTTGATGTCAATTCCACCATGAAAGTGGTTTGATCGAAGTTCGGCAAAAGTCCCGCTCAGCACCAAGGGGATGTCCAAAGGAGCCTCTGGTTCAAATGATTGTGCTGGCGAAACAAAATTGGTTAGAAAAAAACCTAGAACTACTACGTATTTGTGCATAGTGCGAAACTAAACAATTGTATATTTGGTGGAAACTGAAACCTATGACTCCTGAATTTTCTGAATCATTGGATCGCATCCTGACGAAGGCCTCAAAGGTACTTCAACAGAACGCTGCTTTGGTAAAGAAAATTGCTGAGTTGGAAGAGCAGGTGGACCATTTGCAGTTGTCCCTAGAGGCAATGCAGGCGGAGCACGCTGATCTGGAGGTACAGTTGCAACAACGCAATCTCGCCATAAACGTTCAAAGTGGTTCGCCCGCAAAGGACACTTACAGCGAAGAAAAGATTGCCGAGTTGGTGCGGGAGATTGACCGCTGCATGAAATTGTTAAGTGCCTGATATCCGTGAGTGAGGATACGTTAAAAATAAAAGTAACTATAGCGAATCGCAGCTATCCACTGACTATAAATAAGTCAGAGGAGGAACAGATTCGCGCTGCTGCAAAAACCATCAATGATGCTGTTGCACGTTTTGAAAGCCGTTATGCTGTTCAAGATAAGCAGGATGTATTGAGTATGGTGGCGTTGCAGCTCGCCTCGAAGGCGGAATTGGCCCTGAAACAATCGAGTGACGTTCAATCCCAAGTCAGCGACGTGCTGGCTAAAGTAGAGGCTGCTTTGGATGCAGCTCTACCGGAGTGATTTAAGATACGCCCGCATCTGCTATTTTTTGTGCTAAACTCAACGAGCACGTTGTAGTGAATCTAGCTCGCCTTGTCACGAGCAGGCCGCACCTCTTCGGAGGGACTTTTTTGTCCAGCGGAAGGTCAAGACTAGGTGGTAGATTCAAATCCTGATATTTAGGAGTTTAGACAACATGCCTAGCAGGTGTGGGTTTTTTTAACCGTTTTAACCCTACAGTGGTATGACAATGATCATCATTGCAGCGATTGTAGGCCTCGCGGTTGGATTGGGCGGAGGATTTGTCCTTTGGCAAAATGCGTTGAAAAAACGCAGTGCGCTCATCCTTTCAGAGGCTACAAAAGAGGCAGAACAAATTAAAAAAGACCGAATCCTTGAAGCCAAGGAGAAGTTTTTGAACTTGAAAGAAGAACACGAGCGCGCAGTTACTAAGCGCGATCAAAAATTGGCGGAGCGTCAGAATTCATTCCGTGAAAAGGACGAGCGATTAAAGCAGAGTATTCAGGAGTTCAAAAAGCAGGAGAATGCTTTGGAGCGCGAAAAAGAAACACTCGCAAAAAAGCGTGAAGCCTTAGAAGTGAAGACACGCGAAGTGGAAAAACTACGTGCGAAGCAGATTGCTGAACTCGAGAGTATTAGCGGCTTAACAGAAGAGGAGGCACGTGCACAAATGGTACAGGCTTTGAAGGACAAAGCTAAACTCGATGCACAGGCCTACGTTCAGACCACCTTGGAGGAAGCAAAACTTCAGGCGTCCCAGGAGGCGAAGAAAGTGGTTATTCAAACCATTCAGCGTACGGCTACGGAAAATGCCATTGAAAACTCAGTGAGCGTATTTAATATCGAAAACGACGATATTAAAGGAAAGATTATCGGTCGTGAAGGCCGTAATATTCGAGCTATCGAGGCGGCTACGGGAGTGGAGATTATCGTTGATGATACTCCAGAAGCTATTCTCTTGAGTTGTTTCGATCCAGTGCGTCGGGAGATCGCTCGATTGAGTATGCATAAATTGGTCAGTGATGGACGTATCCACCCGGCTCGTGTAGAGGAGGTTGTGGCTAAGACTCGTCGTCAGATCGAAGAAGAGATTGTACAGATTGGTAAGCGAACCGTTATAGATTTAGGGATTCATGGATTGCATCCGGAGTTGATTAAGACGGTTGGGCGCATGAAGTACCGTAGTTCATATGGACAGAACTTGCTTCAACACAGCCGTGAGGTGGCAAATTTGAGTGCTATTATGGCTTCGGAATTGGGCCTTAACCCAAAACTAGCGAAGCGTGCGGGGCTATTGCATGATATAGGGAAAGTGCCTCACGAGGAGACCGATTTGCCACACGCGATTTTAGGGATGCAATGGGCAGAGAAATACGGTGAAAAGCCGGAGGTATGTAATGCCATTGGCGCGCACCACGATGAAATTGAAATGACCAGTTTACTCTCCCCAATCATCCAGGTTTGTGATGCTATTTCGGGAGCTCGTCCTGGAGCACGTCGTCAAGTGGCAGAGAGCTACATCCAGCGCTTGAAAGACCTCGAAAACCTTGCTTATGACTTTGATGGTGTGACCAAGGCATATGCTATTCAAGCGGGTCGCGAACTCCGCGTGATGGTAGAGAGCGATAAAGTGAGTGATGCTATGGCTGCTCAAATCTCTTATGATATCTCTCAGAAAATTCAAACAGAGATGACCTATCCTGGTCAGGTTAAAGTTACAGTGATCCGCGAAATGCGCGCGGTGAATGTGGCAAAATAGCAGTGAACAAGTGTAAAGATGAAAAGGCGCTCCCATGATGGGGGCGCTTTTTTTATGGACGGAATGCGGGGATTAAATGGCCCAATCCAGGACTGACTCAATCAAGCTATCAATAGCTTCGCCAGGTTTGTCGTGAAAAGTGCCCTGGGCGCGATTGGCCAGCAAAGCGGAAAAACTATAGGCTTCGTGTCCCAAAAGGCTCGCCATAGCGTAGATGCCTGCTGTTTCCATTTCAAAATTAGTCACATTTAGTCCCCCGATTTCCAGCAAATGCAGGCGGTCCATGGCAGTTTTAAAGGTGGTTTGCGTTCTGATGGAACGGCCCTGGGGTGCATAGAAACCGGGAAGGGTGGCCGTAATCCCCTGAGTGAAGGCATCTGTATTCATTTTGCCCGGCGAGGGAATGTAAAAAGGGTTCAGTGGAGACTGCTCCAAAGCAATCTGCTCAAAGTCGTGCTGGTAGAAGGGTAAAAGTCCATCGAAGCTCAAAGCCGCTGCACTGTAAAGGTGGGTGCCCAGAGGTATGTCGGGGTCGATGGCCCCTGAGGTGCCAATTCTGATTATCCGAAGTTTTCGGAAATCTTTCCGATCCTCGCGAGTAAGGGGGTCGATATTGACCGCCGCATCGAGTTCATTAATGACGATATCAATATTATCCGTACCCATGCCCGTGGACATCACAAGGACTTCTTGTCCCCGCAAGTGCCCCTTAGTAATGGTAAACTCACGACGATGTTTGGTCCAAGCGATACTGTCAAAGTGATCACTTACGCTTGAAACTCGATCGGGATCCCCAACTGTAAAAATGGTTGTCGGAATATCTTCATATCTAAGTCCTAGATGGTATACGGTACTGTCTGGATTTAGAATAAGCTCTGAAGGGGCATATGCTGGCATTGGTCCTTATCTTTAGGTCCTCAAAAGTACAGTCTTAAGGTGAAAGCAGAAATTATTACCATAGGGGATGAAATATTAATCGGTCAAATAGTCGATACCAACAGCGCTTGGCTCGGGACGACCTTAAACGATGAAGGAATAGAGGTTCAACGAATTTCTAGTGTGTCCGATACGCCGGAGGCTATAGTTGGTGCATTGGATCAATTGTATGATAATACAGAGCTGGTCATCATAACTGGTGGCTTAGGCCCCACAAAGGATGATTTGACGAAGCAGACCTTAGCTGCGTACTTTAATAGCGAATTAGTCTATAAAGAAGAGGTTTGGGACCATATCAAAGCTTTATTTGCTGGGTTTGGCCGCGAGCCCGTAGAGCGCAATAAACTTCAGGCTATGGTTCCTGATTCCTGCGAAGTGCTGTTCAATCGTCATGGTACAGCGCCCGGTATGCTGTTTCGAGCAGGGAAACGTAAAATAGTAAGTTTACCAGGGGTACCTTATGAAATGAAAGCTTTGGTTAGTGATGAGTTATTGCCAATTCTGCGTGATGAGGTTGATTTTCAAATCCTTCACCACACCATGTTCGTGGTCGGTATTCCCGAAAGTGTCATGGCAGATTTGATTGAGCCAGTTGATCATCAATTCGCTCCGTCCATAAAATTAGCCTACCTGCCCAAACCGGGATTGGTGCGATTGCGACTGACTGCAAGAGGTAAAAAATCGGACAACCTGCGTAACGATATTAATGCGGCCATTACGATTTTGAAAGGTGTACTGGGGGATGACCTGAAAGACGGTTCCAACAAACCTATCGAGGAGTATGTGGGCGAGCTACTATTGTCCAAGGGCTTGACCGTTGGGACGGCTGAAAGCTGTACCGGAGGTGGTATTGGGGCGACATTAGTCAGTGTGCCGGGGTCCAGCCGTTATTTTGAAGGGAGCGTGGTGGCCTATTCTTACGATGTTAAAGAAACAGAATTGGGCGTAGATCACGACGTTATTGTGAGTAAAGGAGCCGTTAGCGAGGAAGTTGTACGTCAAATGGCCTTCGGTGCTCGGGTTAAACTGAAAGTTGATTTTGCGGTGGCAGTGAGCGGTATTGCAGGACCAGACGGAGGTACACCCGATAAACCTGTAGGTACCAGCTGGATTGCAGTGGCTGGCCCTGAGGGAGTTGTGGCTAAAAAATTCATCTTTGGTAAAAACCGAGAACGTAATATTCAAAAGACTATTTTTGCTGCGCTGAACATGTTAGTAAAAGAAGTTGAAGATTATCCTGTAGGATAGTTGGTCAGTAACGATAAATGTTCTAGTTTTGCAAACCATTTTGGTACAACCAAGAAAACAATATAGATTATGTCACGTGTTTGTGATTTGACTGGCAAGAAAGCAATGGTAGGAAACAACGTTTCCTTCTCGAACAAGAAGAACAAGCGCAAGTTCAACGCGAACTTGTTCACGAAGAAGTTCTACATTCCAGAAGAAGACCGTTGGGTAACTTTGAAAATTGCTGCTTCTACGTTGAAGACTATCAATAAAAAAGGAATCTCTGCCGTTTTGAAAGAAGCGGAACTAAAGGGATACATCGTAAAATAATTTAGGACATGGCCAAGAAAGGTAACCGCGTTCAAGTAATCCTAGAGTGTACAGAGCATAAGGAGTCTGGTATGCCAGGAACATCTCGTTACATTACAACGAAGAACAAGAAAAACACGCCAGATCGTATGGAGTTGAAAAAATTCAACCCAATCCTCAAGCGTATGACTGTTCATAAAGAGATTAAGTAAGATGGCAAAGAAGGTAGTAGCAACCCTTAAAACGGGTGATTCAAAACAATACACCAAGGTTATTAACATGGTGAAAAACGCTAAAGGCTCATACTCTTTCGAGGAGCGCGTTGTGCCAAAAGACCTTGCTAAAGACTTCTTGAAATAAGATCCGTCTTTAATTGCGATATTTGAACCACTCCACGGAGTGGTTTTTTTATGCCTGTAAAATCGGCGACAGATTAAATACGAGAGATGAGCTTTTTCAATCGATTCTTTACCCCAAAGAAAAAGGAGACCTTAGACAAGGGTCTGGAGAAAACACGAACGAGTGTCTTCGAGAAAATTTCACGCGCTATTGCCGGTAAGAGTACCGTTGATGAGGAGGTTCTCGATGAGATCGAAGAGGCACTAATAACCTCTGACGTCGGGCTCGATACGACTGTGAAAATTATTGAGGCTTTGGAAGAGCGTGTTTCTCGCGACAAATTCATGAGTCAGGACGAGCTCATGGAGATGCTTCATGAAATAATCTCTGGATTGATGAATCATCAAGAAGGCGGTTGGGAAGATTTTGAACTTCCCGAAACCCAAAGACCGTACGTTTTGATGGTGGTAGGTGTCAATGGGGTTGGTAAGACCACGACTATTGGTAAGCTCGCGAACCAATTCAAGAATAAAGGCTACAAAGTGGTGCTTGGGGCAGCCGATACGTTCCGTGCAGCAGCCATTGAACAATTGGGCGTTTGGGGAGAACGAACAGGTGTCCCCGTAGTGAAGCAGCAAATGGGCTCTGATCCAGCGTCAGTAGCGTATGATACCTTACAGCACGCGGTCAGCAAGGGTGCGGATATTGCGATCATTGATACTGCCGGTCGTTTGCACAACAAGACCAACCTTATGAACGAACTCTCAAAGGTTCGTCGTGTTATGGATAAGGTCATACCCGGTGCCCCTCATGAAGTATTGTTGGTGTTGGACGGTTCTACTGGACAGAACGCACTGCTTCAAGCTAAGGCCTTTGCAGAGGCGACTCAAATCACTTCGTTGGCCGTAACCAAATTGGACGGTACGGCTAAAGGTGGTGTGGTCATTGGAATCTCTGACCAATTAAATATTCCGGTGAAATTCATCGGGGTAGGTGAAGGAATCGACGATTTACAACTTTTTAACCCGCAGGCTTTTGCCTCGAGTTTGTTCCAAAAATAGAATTGGGATGCGCACAAAGACGACAAAGAAGAACAGCATAAACGTAGTGACCTTAGGTTGCTCGAAGAATATTTATGATTCTGAAGTGCTCATGGGGCAGCTCAAGGCGAGCGGCAAAGAGGTGACTCACGAGGCACCCGAGCATGAAGAAGGCAATATTATCGTGATCAATACATGTGGCTTTATCGATAACGCGAAGCAAGAGAGTATTGATACCATTTTGCATTACGCGGATAAGAAAGAACGTGGTGAGGTGGATCATGTATATGTTACGGGTTGTTTGAGCGAGCGCTACAAGCCAGATCTCGAGCGCGAAATTCCGGATGTCGATGCCTATTTCGGGACACGTGATATGCCTTTGCTGTTGAAGACGTTGGGGGCGGACTACAAGCACGAATTGGTAGGGGAGCGTATGACGACTACTCCGCGTCACTTTGCCTATCTAAAGATTAGCGAGGGATGTGATCGTCCATGCAGTTTCTGTGCGATTCCGTTGATGCGCGGTGGTCACCGTTCGACGCCGATTGAGGATTTGGTGGCGGAAGCAACGAAATTGGCGGCTAAAGGAACGACGGAATTGATTCTTATTGCACAAGATTTGACCTACTATGGTTTAGATCTCTATAAAGAGCGCAAGTTGGCGGCACTTTTGAAGGAGCTAGTGAAGGTTGAGGGTATTGAATGGATTCGCTTGCACTATTTGTTCCCTACCGGGTTCCCGGAAGACGTTTTGGACGTTATTCGTGAGGAACCGAAAGTCTGTCACTACATCGATATTCCACTTCAGCACATTGCCGATCCGGTGCTTAAAAGTATGCGCCGCGGTACCACAAAGGCCAAGACGGATGCCTTATTGGCCAAGATGCGTGAAAAAGTGCCGGGCATTACTATTCGTACAACGCTGATCGTAGGTTACCCCGGTGAAACGGAGGAGGACCACCAGGTGTTGTTGGATTGGGTGAAGGAGCAACGATTTGATCGCTTGGGGGTTTTTGCCTACAGTCATGAAGAAAATACCCATGCTTATAATCTTGATGACGATGTGCCGGCGGAAGTGAAGCAACAGCGTGTAGAAGATGTGATGGCTTTGCAGATGGGGATTTCAAGGGAATTGAACAGTGCCAAAGTGGGCAAGGAATTCCGCGTACTCATTGATCGCAAGGAGGGAGGCTACTTTATCGGTCGTACGGAGTTTGACAGTCCGGATGTGGATAACGAAGTGCTCATTCCTGCCGCGGACGTTTACCTCAAGGTCGGCGAGTTCTGCAAGGTGCGCATCGAGGAGGCTCACGACTACGATCTTATTGGAAAATTGGTGGATTAATAACGCCTTTTCGTAGCTAATATCACGTCCATCGTCGGTGGTTTGTGCCATTTTTGTGGCACAATACTAACTCAATCCACCATATGGACGTCGAAATTCTCGCTCGGATACAGTTCGCCTTTACGGTCGCCTTTCATTACATCTATCCGCCGCTTTCCATCGGATTGGGCCTATTAATGGTCATCTTCGAGGGCAGTTTCCTTCGCACTGGGAAAGAGGTTTATCACAAATTGGCCCGTTTTTGGACCAAGATTTTTGCCTTGACTTTCGGTATTGGTGTAGCGACCGGGATTGTCATGGAGTTCGAGTTTGGGACGAATTGGGCCGTTTACTCGCGCTTCGTTGGTGATATCTTCGGATCCGCATTGGCCGCAGAAGGGTTGTTTGCCTTCGCTTTAGAAAGTGGTTTCTTGGGCATCTTGATTTTCGGCTGGAACCGCGTGAGCAATCGCATGCACTTTATCGCTACTCTCGGCGTTTGGTTGGGATCCATGTTCTCCGCAGTTTGGATTGTTGTGGCCAATTCTTGGCAGCAAACTCCCGCAGGTTTCCACCTCGTAGGCGAAGGCATGAACGTACGCGCCGAGGTGACCGATTTTTGGGCGATGGTGTTCAACCCATCATCCGTCGATCGCCTAACGCATACCTGGATTGGTGCCTTCCTTGCCGGAGGGTTTTTAGTGGTGAGTGTTCATGCATGGTACCTGCTCAAGGGCAAGCACATTGATATCAGTAAAACCGCCTTAAAGATTGCCATGCCATTTGTGATGGTGGTGAGTTTGTTGCAATTGGTTACCGGACATCACAGTGCAGATGGCGTGGCTGAGAATCAGCCTGCGAAATTGGCTGCGCTAGAAGGGCATTACAAGGATACAGCGGCCGCCGATATGTATATCATGGGGTGGGTCGATCAGGAAAACCAGAAGGTTAGTGGATTCAAGGTCCCTGGCGGGTTGAGTTTCCTCTTGGAGTATGATTTCGAACATCCTGTGCCTGGTTTGAACGCCTTCCCGGAAGATGAGCGCCCGAAGCAGGTAAACGCCGTGTTCCAATTCTACCATCTAATGGTCGCCATCGGAATGACTTTGATAGGTCTAGGTCTGCTTGGAACATTTATGGTGTGGCGAGGGAAACTCTGGGACAACAAACTGTTGTTGCGCATTTTTGTGTTGAGCGCCATCTTGCCTCAGCTCGCGAACCAGTTCGGTTGGTTTGCTGCTGAAATGGGCCGCCAGCCGTGGGTAGTTTATGGATTACTCCGCACTTCAGAGGCCTTCTCATTGGCTGTGAGCCAGAGTCAATTGGTATTCTCACTGATTCTCTTCGCGGTAATATATACGCTGTTATTCTCCTTATTTGTGTACTTATTAAACAAGAAGATCAAACACGGACCGGACGATACCACCCTTCGTGATTACCGTCCAAAACAAGCCTCTACCTCTAAATTTTACGAAGCCTAAGCCATGGACTACGCAACAATATATACTTCGACAATATTTGGACTGGATTACCCCACGCTATGGTTCCTCGTAGTAGGAGGAGTGTTTTCAGGGTACGCTATTCTGGATGGTTTTGATCTCGGTGCAGGAGCCTTGCACTTGTTCTTTAAAAAGGAAGAAAACCGCCGTGTGGCTCTTAATGCCGTGGGGCCTGTATGGGATGGTAATGAGGTATGGCTGGTCATCGGTGGGGGTACGCTCTTTGCCGGTTTTCCTAAGGTCTATGCTTCACTTTTCTCCGGGCTTTACGTGCCGTTCATGCTTTTCGTAGCGCTCTTGATTTTTCGCGCGGTATCCATCGAATTTCGTTCAAAAGAGCCGATGGCTTGGTGGCGTAAGACTTGGGATACGGTTTATATGGTGAGCTCAACCGGATTGGCCATTGCTCTGGGTGCAGTGATGGGAAATGTATTGCAAGGTATTCCGATTAACGAGGCCGGGGATTATGTTGGGAATGGATGGGATTTCTTGAATCCTTATGCCATCCTCGTCGGGTTGACGACGTTGGCCATGTTTATGATGCACGGTGCCCTGTATTTGGCGCTAAAGACAGAAGGGGCCATGAATGAGTTTGTGGGAATCTGGGTGAAACGCTCCATCATTGCGTTTATCATCATGTTTATCCTCACGACTGGGTATACCATGTTGTTTGTCGACCATATGGTTGATCGCATGAAAGAGATTCCGGCGTTCTTGTTGGTGCCTGTAGTGGCCTTGTTGAGTATTGCTAATATCCCTCGTTTGGTGGAAAAGCGGAATTGGACCATGGCCTTCGTCTTTAGCGCACTTACCGTGAGTATGATGTTTGTGCTCTCCGCAATAGGGTTATACCCCACATTGCTTATTAGCACGGTAGATCCAGCATACAGTTTGGACGTTTATAATAGTGCGGCTAGTCAAAAAACTTTGGGCATTATGTTGCTCATGGCGGGCATCGGCGCACCGCTGGTTTTGTTGTACACATTCATTGTGTATAGATCCTTTAGAGGCACCGTTAAAATAGACGAACACTCCTATTAGATGCGTTATCTTTGTGTTCATGCGCAAAGAAATTCGTCTCATTTTTAGTCTGATTTTCGTTCTAGCTTTTCATGTGAAAGGCATAGCAGCCACCGGCGAATTCATGGTGCTGGACACTGTTGACGTAGCCTTAAGTGATGGTGCATGGAAGGTGCTTCGTTATCCGGGGACTTTTGAGCCAGCGGGTTGGGAGCACACAGAGGCTCCTGCATTGACGAGGGTCCAGGCGGTCCGTTTGGGGCTTGTGGTAAATGAGTGGTTGGACGAGCGCTTTGATCCTGTGAAAGGAAAAATTGCGACGCTTAAATATTACGGAATCCCTACACCAAAAGTGGAGCGAAGCTCCTGGTCCACCGATGCCGGGGATGTGCTGCTCAGTGATTTAGCAGATTTTGCCGGTGTACCCTTGCGAATCATAGAAAATGCCAATCCTCATTTACGCCGTGATGTTTTGCCCAGAGGGGCAATATTGTACGGTGTGGGTGTTGAGGTAAGCGCTGATCAAGAAAGGAATTGGGCAGCGAAACAAAAGGGGTATCAAGAGGAGCTCGTTGCGCAGTATGAACGCCGCCGCAAGCAGATCATGTCATTCTTGCCCGACCCTCAGACTCACGAGAGTATAACTTATGTGGTGCGCAGTGGTGATTACCTTGGACGAATTAGCACAAAGACAGGAGCGTCTATTGAGGATCTGCGAAAGTGGAACAGGATTAATGGAAATACCATTTATGCTGGTCAGAAACTTGTCGTTTGGGTGCCTAAATCCACCAGTTCGAAGGTTAATGAACAAATAGCAGCGCAGCAGGAGACGACAGAATCCGTTGAAACGCCTGTTATCCTTGAAAAGTCGTCCGAGTCAAAAGAATTGGCCACTGCGGCTCCTGAGGATTGCATCGTATATCGTGTTAAGGAAGGGGATACCTTATGGGGTATCGCTTCGAAGTTTCCTGGAGTCAGTGCAGACAACATCAAGGAGTGGAATAAGATAGATGAATTGATCAAGGCGGGGCAGTCTTTGAAAATCAACAAACAAATGATCTCAGATTACAGCCCTGATAAATACCCAAGTACACTGTAGGGAATGAACAACCCAAAACAACTTTTCGGGTTCTTAGTATTCTTAGGTCTCAGTGTCTTTGGCCTGAGTTTATTGACCCCGAAAACGGCTTTCGAAATAGGTCCTTTTGAACTGAGCTATTACACCCCAAAGGAACTTGTTGGCCCCTTATGGCGTGCGGAGGCTGCACCAATCCTGGATACCATTGCAGTTGATTTTATCGATTCCACTGAGGTTACGACGGTCGTTGAGGAAGAAAAAGTTGTCTTAGATACCCTGATTCAAGTTCGTCAGGCGACGGATTTTGCGAATTATTTTGAGGCGCTGAAGGCGCTGAAGCAGGGGCAAAGATCGAATGTCAGGATTATCCACTATGGCGATAGTCAGCTTGAAGGCGATAGAATTTCTTCGCAACTTAGGGATGCATTACAGCGGGAATATGGCGGTAAAGGCTTTGGTTGGGTAGCACTCGATCCTTTGGTGGCCCCGGCTTCTTTAGAGTTTAAGAACGCCCTGGGGCTCCAACGAAAAACGGCCTTTGGACGCCGGGATACAGCCATCAAGGATTCGCGATATGGTCATTTGGCCAGCTTCACAGCATTGGAGCATGAACAGGGACTCTATGTGGGGCAAATCAGTTTTCAACGACGTAATTGGGGGTATACTCGGGCGAAGAATTTCACTAAGCTAAGGATCGATATGGAGGGGCGAGCGGAAAAATCGGTCCTAGTGATTTCTGGCGATACGGTCTACAGTCTATTGAACGTCCCAGGCGGGTCCTCCGTGCACTCACTTAATTTTCCAGCGGAGAATGAGTTTACTTTGCGCATTGAATCAAAGGATTCGGTACGCGTATTTGGGCTCAGTTTTGAGTCTACGAGTGGCTTGTGGGTCGATAATGTGGCAATGCGTGGTGCTAGCGGGATGATGTTTACGAAGTTGGATGAAAACCAATTCCAGCGCACGCTACGTCGCGAACAGTATAGCTTGATCATTCTCCAGTTTGGCGGAAATGCAGTGCCGTATCTTCGAGATGCTGCACATGCTCGACAGTTCGCTCGGTCTGCCGGGCGACAAGTTGATGCCATTCAACGCCTTTATCCAGAAGCGGCCATCCTTTACATCGGACCTTCCGATATGGCTCGCAAGAATGGTTTGGTCATGGAAAGTTATCCGTTGATCGTAAATTTGAAAACATCGCTTCGTAAGGAAATGCTCCGCCGTGGATGCGGGTATTGGGATCTCTATGATGTAATGGGGGGTGAGGGTTCCATGGTACGCTGGGTGGATATGGAACCAGCCTTCGCGGTGAAGGATTACATCCATTTTACCCCTTACGGTGCGAAATGGGTTGGAGAGGCGTTGGAGACAGCGTTGAAGGAATTGGGCACCCGCTATGAAAAGGAATTGATTCAGCATCGTGCCGCTCAGGCGCGAAAGCAAGATAGTATCACCAGGTTGAACCAA
The DNA here is from genome assembly GCA_041164065.1 of Bacteroidota bacterium. Lineage (GTDB taxonomy): Bacteria > Bacteroidota > Bacteroidia > Flavobacteriales > Schleiferiaceae > UBA10364. Next base: position 198,115 of record JBEAQE010000003.1, read on the forward strand.
GCCACGGGGGCGGATTCTAATGCACGATGAGAAATAAACTAATAATCATTTTGGCTTTTGTGCTTCAGCAGTTCGTTATTTCTGCGCAGAGTGAGTTAGGAAAAATTCTGCTTAAGTACCCTTTCATAGATACTGCGCACAGCCATTTACAATTCTATGGCTCTTCTCAGGGGATGGAAGACTTCTTCACAAAATTAGACCGTGCTATTTTCTTGGGAGAGGGCAAGGTCAATGTGGTTCATATGGGAGGTTCTCACGTGCAAGGCGGGACGTTAAGCCATACGCTTCGCAAGAACATGGCAGTTTTGGCACCGGAATTAGGCGTGGAGCGCGGATTTTTCTTCCCTCACAAACTCGCCAATACTAACATGCCCGGCAACCTTTATGTCAAGAAAATAGGCAATTGGGAAGGGTGCAGAAATAGTATACTTCGCAATGATTGCCCTTGGGGCATAAGTGGCATCGACGCCATTACCTACGATGAAAATGCAGGTTGGGTTATGCAAAGTTTTTCCGACGGATCAACTACCTATTCGTTTACCGAGCTACGGATTTTTGAGCATGTACAAACCAATACTATGGTTCCTGTTGCTTCCCCCGCGCCAGACAGTGTGGCTATTGATTTAGAGGCAGGGGTGCGTCGCCTGTTCTATCATCAACCCATTGACAGTGTGGCCATTCATTTTGAACATAATGACACACTGGACCCGCAGTACACCTTACAAGGCGTGCAGATGGTGCGTGAGGAAAGCGCTTTAGTCTACCATGCAATAGGGGTAAACGGCGCAAGTACGGAAAGCTTTCTGCGCAGTGAGAACTTTATTGAACAAGGGCGTTATCTCAGCCCTGATCTGGTGATTTTTGGGTTGGGGATTAATGATGCGTACAAACCCGACAGTGAATGGGATCCTCAAGCGTACAAGGAGCGCTATGATACCTTGGTCATGATGTTCCGCAAGATGAACCCAGCATGCCAATTCATTTTTATGACGAATAATGATAGCTACTACAAGCGGCGTAGTGCGAATAAACATGCGTTGGATGTCGTAGAGGTAATGAAGGGATTGAGCAAAGAGCACAATGCGGCGATGTGGGATCTTTTTTCGACCATGGGCGGGCTCAATAGTATTTTGCTATGGGAGGAGAACGGACTCGCGAAAAGCGATAAAATTCATTTCACACGTGCCGGGTATGAGCTCAATGCTGATTTGATGTTTTGGGCTTTTTGGGAGGCGTATGAAAAACATTTGAAATCCTTGCCGACATGGTAGATATGGCGACGATTTTGGATTGGCTGACTTACAGCGCGGATCAGCCCTTGCTGTTTACTCAACGGTATTTTTGGGTTTTCTTCACCCTGGTTATGGGGTGCTATTCATTTGTTTATCAGAATAATGCGCGCCGTAACCTCTACTTGTTTGCCGTTAGCTTGTTCTTCTACTACAAAACGAGCGGCTTCTACTTTATTATTTTACTTTTTTCCACTGTTGTGGATTATTTCATAGGAGGCGCCATTTACCGTTCCGGCACGCCGTGGAAGCGAAAGGTGCTGCTCGTGACGAGCGTAGTAGTGAATCTCTTTGTATTAGGCTATTTCAAATACGCCTATTTCGTGGCTGATTTTATTCGCGATTTGACGGGCTATGAAGTGGTAGTAGTGAACCAATTCGCCCTATGGACGAACCAAATCGTCGGCACCAACTTCATCTGGGAACGCATTCTCTTGCCTGTCGGGATCTCATTCTTCACGTTTCAAACTATTTCCTACAGCGTTGATATATACCGTGGCCACATTAAGCCGGTGAAGAATATAGGTGACTTTGGTTTTTACGTGAGTTTCTTTCCACAATTGGTTGCTGGCCCAATCGTCCGCGCATCAGAGTTCATACCTCAGTTGTACCGTCCGTATAAACTGACCAAAGAAGTTGCTGGTCTCGGTGTTTTTTGGATTTTGAACGGTTTATTGAAGAAATTGGTTCTTGCTGATTACCTCGCAGTTCAGTTCATCGATCGTGTATTTGATAACCCGAACCTTCATAGTGGTTTTGAGACAATGAGTGCCCTTTTCGGCTATAGTTTGCAGGTTTATGCCGATTTCTCTGGATATACCGACGTGGCAATAGGGATCGCTCTGCTCATGGGATTTGAATTACCGAAAAACTTTAAAAGCCCCTATAAGGCTAGTTCTGTGGCGGAGTTTTGGCGCCGTTGGCATTTGAGTTTGAGCACCTGGCTGCGCGATTACCTCTACATTCCACTGGGCGGTAACCGTGCGGGAAGTATAGGTTCTTATGTCATAGTCTTTTTATTCTTCTTGTTCATCGCACTCATTGTAGGTTCATCTGTATTGACCTTGGCCTTGGCGGTCGTATTCGCTGGCGGTTGGCTGGCTATACGCAAGAGTCCTTCGGCGGCTCGATGGGTAAACACTAATATTAACCTGATGCTCACCATGGTATTAGGTGGCCTATGGCACGGCTCCTCATGGAATTTTGTGACTTGGGGCACCCTGAATGGGGTTGGACTTGTGGTCTACAAAAATTGGAAGAAAATATCGCCTTGGAAGGACAAAACACGTTGGTATAATCGCGCTCTAGGTCTTGCGCTTACGTTAATCTTCATCACATTTACCAGAGCATGGTTCCGCAGTCCTACATGGGATGGAGCGATTGGGATGCTCACCAAAGTGGTCTCGGATTTTCAATTCGAAAATATTAATGCTGTGGTGTTGGCTAACTGGAAGTATTTTACCGTGTTGATCTTTGGCTATTTGATTCATTGGGTCCCTGCGCGCCACAAGGCCGGCTTGCGTTCTTGGGTAAGTGCATTACCAGTTTGGGGATTGTATGTGCTAGCACTAGTGACTACGGTGGTGATTTACCAAATCCTAAGTGCTGAGGTTCAACCTTTCATCTACTTTGCATTCTAGCGTCGAGCTCTGTATCTTACTGCAAAAGAAAGCTCATGTCGAACCGCATTAAACTAGCAGGATTTTTCTCGTCTATTCTCCTTGCCATAGTGCTCTATTATGGTCTTGCACCCAAGCCTGATGTCCCTGTGGGCCCCGTTATGCTTCCATTAGTTGAAGGGCAAAAAACGTTGAGTTTTCGCGGTCTACATGCTACCGATGATACCGTCGTTGTGGTCGGGGGTAACAATGGAACATTTGGTTTTAGTCTCGACGCCGGAATTCATTGGGTTTTTATGCAGATCCCCGGGGCTTCTGAGAGCCAATTCCGCAGTGTATGGGCCATTGATCACCAGAATTTCCTTGCCGTAAGTGCAGGCGCCCCAACATACATCTACAAGACGACTAACAGGGGGCATCACTGGGACCTTGTATTTGAGGACACTGCACAATCAACTTTTTTAGATGGTATGGTCTTCGTTAACGAGCAACTCGGATTTGTCTATGGTGATCCAGTAGATGGTGCTCTAAAGCTACTGAGAACGGATGATGGCGGTTTCAACTGGTCAGAAGTGGAAGGTCCAACCTCCATTGATGGGGAAGCAAGTTTTGCAGCCAGCAACTCCGGCATGCAGTGGTACAACGGTCTCTTAACGATCAATACCGGAGGGGCGGTTTCCCGAATTCATTGGTCTGCGGATACGGGTAAAACATGGTCTTCTCATTACCTTGAACTTATTCAAGGATTGCCTAGTCAAGGTGCCTTCGCCCATGTGCATCATGGAGATTCCGTTTTTGTCGTTGGGGGTGATTATATGAATGACACTTCTAGGGTAGAGACCGCTGCTCTCCTGCGGAAGGACAGCACGGGAATGGAAGAGTGGGAACTGCCTCAATGGAGTTATGGTCTGGCATATTGTTCCGATGTTGATGTGGATCAAGGTCGCTTTTTCTTCTGCGGAACAGCAGGGGTTTATTTTGCAGATTCCGCCTTACACTCCTTAGATACCACAGCCATGCACAGTCTTGCACACAGCGGTAAATATCTCTTTGCTGCCGGCCCACATGGGCGTATTGGACGTGTGTTTACAGGGATGCAAAGCGATCTAAACCGTGTCATTAAAGAATTGGAACAAGCTCAAAAGCGTTAATCAATGAATTACGAGCTCGCACAACCGATAAAGTTTAAGAAAATGGCCACGGCTATGGGTTTCTCACCCATGGCCAAGGCAAATTTGGCTGAAGTTCACCGTATTGCTAACGCGATAGGAGCGGAACTTTACGTGCTTCATATTGGGGTATGGAACGAGCAATGTCAGAAAACCTACGACGGATTTTTATCGGATCTAGGCATAGCGCCGGATCGGATTCATCGAATTTCTCGTGAGGGCGATCCGAAAAAAGAGCTGCTGAATCTTTGCACCGAAAATTCCATAGATCTACTGGCCTTAGGAGCCTTAGTTCGAGAGAGTATGTTCAAAGTGTTTACGGCGAGTATTGCTCGTGATGTGTGTCGAAAGGCTAAAACAAGCTTGCTCTTGCTTACTCAAAGCCGCATAGAACACGTACGTTGTGAAAGAATCGTGGTTAACAGTTTGGACCATCCGAAAACGCCTACTTCAGTGAAGACGGCGCTTTGGTTGTCCTCAAAAATTAAAGCAAAGGAACTATTCATTGTAGATGAACTTTCGGAGCAATCTTTAGTCAAGCCGGATGATGACAAGAGTCAGCTCGCTGGGACTAGAAAGCGGAGGCAGATTGAGCGTAGCGAGCATGATCGTATAGAGCGATTGTTGAATTCGTGCGAAGTACCATCGGAATTGGCGATCAAGGAACAACATGTCTTTGGAAAGCGCGGCTATACCATTGCACATTACGCGAAAGCACAGCGGGCAGATTTGTTAGTGGTCAATTCCCCCGATACCCGTCTGGGTATCTTCGACCGCATCTTTAAGCACGATTTGGAATACATATTATCCGACCTTCCAACCGATGTGCTCATCGTTCACTCCACGAAAGATACGCTTGCCCATGGAGCTTCCTAAAAGTGGATTTAAAGGCTTTATTGCCAATTTTCCTGCCGACTTTAAGGCAGGATTCGTGGTTAGCCTTGTGGCGCTACCAATCTCCATCGCTTTGGCGCTGGCCTCTGGCGCTCCGGCGCTGGCCGGGATGATTTCTGCCTTTGTTGGAGGGTTGCTTGTAGCACACCTCGGGGGTTCATATGTGACAATAACAGGGCCCGGTAATGGCTTAGCGGTCATTACGTTGAGTGCCATTACTGCGCTCGGCGCCGGTGATATGATGGCTGGCTATTACCTAGCCCTTGGGGCAATCGTCATGAGTGGCGTACTGTTGTTTTTTTTGGGCTCCGTACGATTAGGCATCTTAGCTGACTTTTTTCCTACTTCAGCCGTTCAAGGAATGTTAGCGGCTATCGGTATTATCATTTTAGCCAAACAAAGTCATGTCATGATTGGGACTCTCCATCCTGAGTCTATTGGTACTATACCGCTTTTATTAGAGTTTGCACGTAGTGCCGAGTCGTTGATGTGGGCCCCAATGAGCACTTTGAAGGTCGCCTCAGTCGGCCTTGGGAGCCTTGTATTGTTGTCGGTGTATTCTAAAATACCCATTCGTTGGCTCCACGCTATACCGGCGCCTCTGTGGGTCGTTGTTTTCTCAGTGGCTATTCAGGTAGGAGGGACTGCCTACACAGGTCAAAGCTTTTTCCCGGAGGAGTTTCTAGTCAGTATTCCTGAAAATTGGATGTCGGCGGTACGCATGCCTGATTTTTCGGCTATTGGTACCGGGACATTTTGGTCAGCCGCCATTTCGCTGACCTTCATTGCTTCCATTGAGAGTCTGTTGAGTATCAAAGGAATCGATCGTTTGGATCCGTATAAACGAAGGAGTAACATCAACAAAGATCTACGAGCATTGGGTATAGCCACGGTGGTATCTGGAATGTTAGGTGGTCTCAATGTTGTGACGGTTATTGCACGCAGCTCGGTGAATGTGAACAATGGAGCGAAAACACGGAGTTCGAACTTTGTTCAAGGTATGCTGATGTTGGTGTTCGTACTTTTTTTAAGGGATTGGTTAACCCAGATTCCATTGCCAGCCTTAGCGGCGATCCTTGTCTACACAGGCTATAAATTGCTCAATCCTGGCCAATTCCGCGCTATTGCCTCAATCGGCCTCGAGCAATTGTTCCTCTTTTTTATCACGCTATTCAGCACTCTAGTCTACGGGCTTATTTGGGGGATTGTCATTGGAATGATCGCTACGCTGATCGTTCAAACCCTTATTACAGGTGCTGGCTGGGAGATTTTCCGCTATTTCCACCGACCAAACACGTTGCTTTATGAGGAAGAAGATGGGAAATTCATTCTCAACGTTAATTATTTCGCAAACTTCTTGAATTATCCCCGACTAAAAAGCAAATTAGATAGTGTGCCTGCCAACAACATCCTTATCGCTGATTTCTCCGCTACGGCATTTGTGGATCATACTGTGATGGAGCATTTAAGTGGATATGTAGAGGCCTTTGAAAAGAAAGGGGGCACTCTGGAATTGGTAGGGTTAGAGGCTTTTGCTCCTTCTTCGACGCATCCTTTGGGGGTACAGAGTAAGGGAAACGCCACGAAGCTGAGGCTCAAAGCAGCAGGTCGGTCGCTTTCTCTCTTAGGGGCGGGAGAGAGCCCTGGTTTAAGCACGAAGCAGGCTAAGTTGAGCGAATTTTCAGTGTTGAATGCGTTGGAATTTCAGCCTTGGCCTTCAATGCACTGGGACGTAAAATTGGAACAGTTCCAATATTTTAATTTCCGTCGTATTGACCTCATCAACAACGTGTTAATAGACGATCTAAAGCGATTGTACGCGATGGAGGTAAGCTCGCACAGTGGTGAGTTTATTATGAAGGACAGTCAACAATTGGCTTGTGTGGTACTTGAACCCAAGGATGTTGTGATGCCAATATTCGTATTAGATCGTGAGCGAATTTTTGAGCGTCTCAGTCAATTTGCTGGTGTTCGCGAGATCAAATTGGGTCACGCCAAATTTGATCAGCGATTCTTCTTAAAAGGACCGGACACCGAAGCTATTCATCGGTTCTTTTCTGCCGCATGCATTGAATTTCTCTTGAAAAACCCAGCGTTTCATATTGAGTCAAACGGTCGGGCCTTACTTATTTTCCATAAAGAGCGTGTCGCAAGCGTGGCAGAGTTCAAATTGATGGTTAATTTTGCCCGCGAATGGTCGCAACGCTTTTTGAATGCGACTAGTGTCCATGGTGAATAGTTAAAGGCCTTTTTATGAGTATGTTAGGGTTAAAGCTTCCAACGGATCCTCGTTGGGCGAACATTGCGGAAAAGAACATAGAGGAGATTTTAACCGATCACGCGTATTGCGAGCAGAAGGCGGCCTCAACGGCCATCAGTCTTATTGTGAAGTATCCGGAGAAAACGGAGCTAGTTGATAAGATGACTGCGCTCGCTCGTGAAGAGATGGGACACTTTCAAATGGTACACAATCGTTTGATGCAACGCGGCCTCGTTTTAGGGCGCGAGCGCAAAGATGAGTACGTCAATGAGCTCAATACTTACTTCCCGAAGACGAGTGATCGCGAATTACGACTCATTCACAAATTGCTTGTTTGTGCTTTGATTGAAGCACGATCTTGTGAGCGTTTTCGAGTGTTGAGTGAAAATTTAGAAGATAAGGAATTGGCCGATTTTTATCATACACTTATGATTTCGGAGGCCAATCATTACACCATGTTTATCAAATTCGCGCGTCAGTATCACGATCGTTCGGAGGTTGATCGGATGTGGGAAGGCCTTTTAGAATTCGAGGCAGAAGTAATGTCGAAACTCGGCAACTCGGAACGAATTCACGGATAAGAGAACCTATTATACAAGCTTGATATGAATGAAGAATTGAAAAGCACCGCTTTAGAAGCAGTACACATTGCCATGGGTGCTAAAATGGTCCCATTTGCGGGTTACAACATGCCCGTGCAATATTCGGGACTAAAATTAGAACATGCTGCCGTGCGTGAACGGGCTGGGATGTTCGATGTGAGTCACATGGGTGAATTTTTTGTAGAGGGTCCTGGTACATTGGATTTTCTCCAAAAAGTTACAACTAACGATGTGAGCAAGCTAATTCCTGGTAAGATTCAGTACAGCTGCATGCCGAATGAAAAAGGCGGTATTGTTGATGATTTGTTGGTCTACTGTTTCGGAGCAGAGCATTTCTTGTTGGTCGTGAATGCGTCAAACATCGAAAAGGATTGGAATCACCTCATGCAGTATGTAGGAGAATTCGATTGCACCATGCGTAACGCAAGTGACGAGTACAGCCTTTTGGCGGTCCAAGGTCCAGAAGCTATTGCAGTTTTGCAGCAGTTGACACAGGTAAATTTGTCTGAAATTCGTTACTACAACTTTGCCGTGGGGTCTATTGCAGGTATTGAGGATGTCATCCTTTCTGCTACAGGCTACACTGGTGCCGGTGGTTTTGAGTTGTACGTGAACAACAATGATGCAGAGAAGCTATGGAATGCTGTTTTGGAAGCGGGGCAAAATGTAGAACTACTTCCTTGCGGCCTTGGAGCGCGTGATACGCTCCGTTTAGAAATGGGGATGTGTCTTTACGGAAATGATATCGACGATACCACAAGTCCTATCGAAGCAGGATTGGGTTGGATTACCAAATTCACCAAGCCTTTCATCAGCAGTGAATTGTTCCAAGCCCAGAAGGAGCTTGGAGTAAAACAGAAACTAGTCGGTTTTGAGATGATTGATCGCGGTATTCCACGCCATGGCTACGAAATCGCTGATGCTGAAGGGAATATTATCGGTCGCGTAACTTCTGGAACTGCGAGTCCTTCGACAGGTAAAAATGTAGGTATGGGATATGTTCCAGTGGAATTAGCAAAAGAAGGTAGTGAGTTCTTCGTGGTGATTCGCAACAAACCAATTCTGGCAAAAACGGTGGCACTTCCGTTCTACAAAAAATAAGATTGCATATTTCAATATAAAAAGCCATCCAAATAAGGGGTGGCTTTTTTTATGCCGGTACTTTTTGGACATAAAAAAAGCGACGCTGCTTTCCCCAGCGCCGCTTTAACCCAAATACAAACAGAGTGAACGGAAAGAAGTTTATGCGTTTTCCAGTGACAATGCTGCTTCTATGGCTTGTCCTGCTGGATGGTGGCTGTAGCGCTCGAGGTATTCCTCAACGCTGTAGCGGTATTCTTTGCAACGATTGTAATTCAAGCACTTCACTTCACGAACCTCATCTTTTGCAGCATCCAGGAACACTTCGATAACGGATTCTGGATTGTTAATGGTATAAAGTGGGGTTTCAATGTTATGCGTTGCGCTGTTTTCAGTCATTGACGAGTAATTTTGTGTTTGAAATAAATTATTAGGCTTATTTTTAAGCTGAAAACAAAAATAGGACGATTTTTTTGATTCCTAAACAATGTTAATCGAAAAGTTTAAGAATAAGTCATAGCACCCAAGTTTTCTTGAATCGAGAACGATTACTTTTGTCTATCATATAACACGTCTTCAATGAGCATGAAAATTGATAAACTCGATAAGCAAATCCTTGAATACTTAGTAAAGGATGCACGTAAGCCTTTTACAGAGATTGCCAAGGATTTGTTGGTAAGCCCGGGAACGATCCATGTTCGCGTGAAGAAGATGGAGCAAATGGGCGTTATTCGTTCTACTTCAATTAGTGTTGATTACGAAAAACTTGGTTTTGGATTTATCGCGTACGTTGGATTGTACACGTCGCGCAGCAGCACGTCTCCGCAAATAATCGAATCCTTGAAAGAAATCCCTGAAGTTACTGTAGCTCACCTAGCTACGGGCAAGTATGGCATATTCTGTAAGATTCGTTGTCGTGATGCAGCTCATGCAAAAGATGTGATTTTTAAAATCAATGATGTCGAAGGGGTTGAGAACACTGAGAGTATGATCAGCTTGGAAGAAAGTATAAATTCCAATACTGGACTGCTGCGACTCATCATCGATGAAAATTAAGGGAAAACAACGATAAATAAAAAGGGCCGCACATCGTGCGGCCCTTTTCGTTATAGTAGCATTCGAATAGCAAATTGCGTCTAATAGTAAGCAGGTCGACGAACACCGGTATAGTGTTTGGCTAGTCGAAGTACTTGGCGGCTGTAGCCGTATTCATTATCGTACCAAACATAGAGTACCACGCTCTTACCGTCCTCGGTCACTTGGGTGGCATTGGTATCAAAAATGGATGGACATGAATTTCCAACGATGTCACTGCTGACCAATTCATTTGACGTGTTGAAATGAATTTGCTCTACCAGCGGTCCATTCAGCGCGGCGTTCTTTACCGTATTGAGCAATTCATCCATGTTAGTGGGTTGCTTAAGTTGAAGATTTAAGATGGCCAAAGAACCATTTGGAACGGGTACGCGTATTGCGTTGGAGGTCAATTTGGCTCCGAGTCCAGGAATACATTTGTCTACCGCCTTACCAGCACCGGTTTCAGTGATAACCATATTCATGGCTGCAGCACGTCCACGGCGATATTTGCTGTGCATGTTGTCCACCAGATTCTGGTCATTGGTATAGGCGTGAATCGTTTCAAGATGACCGCGCTCAATGCCGAATTGGTCGTTGATGACCTTGAGTATAGGAGAGATGGCATTCGTCGTACAACTTGCTGCGCTGATAATTTTATCAGACTTTTTGACATCGTGTTGGTTGACGCCATGCACGATGTTGGGAATTCCTTTTCCAGGGGCGGTCAATAGGACCTGGCTGATTCCCTTTCCTTCTAGATGTTTACTGAGCGCTTCTTTGTCTCGGAAGGCTCCCGAGTTGTCAATCAATAGCGCCTTTTTGATACCGTAGGCGGTGTAATCAGCTTTTGTAGGATCTGGGGTAGGAATAAAGTAAACAGGACGACCGTTCACGATTAGCGCCATTTGTTCCTCATCTACCTCTACTGAACCAGGGAAATCCCCATGAACAGAGTCGATTTTTAGAAGTGAAGCACGTTTGTATAGGCCGGCAACGTCAATGCTACGAACAGCAATCCCGCGAAGGCGCAGTTGGTTTCCGCGGCCCTCTTGAATAACGAGCTCGCGTGCAAGAAGTCGACCGATTCGACCGAAGCCAAATAAAACCACATCGCGCGGTTCAATATTCGACGGTTTGAAAAAATCACTGAGATACTCGATGATAAATTCTTCTGCATTGAGGTCAGTCTGGTTCCACTCAAAAGTGAGTTTGCCAATGTCTAATTTCGCAGTCTCGATTGCGGTTTTTTTCAAAGCCTTCAACATGTCAAGGGTGTCCTCGATGGATATGGCTTTGCCGACCATGTCCTTAGCATATTGATGAAGTTCTAGGATTTGACCGGCACTCTTCTCACGAATGGGGTTTCTGAATAATACGACCTCAATGCCGCGGTCGTAAAATAGTTCATGTACGCAGGCTAATACATCTACGGCCATGCGTTCGCGCTGAATGCGCAATTCTACTTTTTGGGTGTACTCTTGTTGAGCAATCATGTAAAATTATTTGGTGGTTCTTACCCGCAAAGTTACGAAGTGTGTTTATCCGACAAAGGGATGTATGTATTATTTATATCGCTGACAAACAGTTGGTTGAGTGTTTTCTAAGGTGTGTTTAAATGACACTAAGCCGGAAAATTCAGGCATAAAAAAGCCCCGCCACAACGTGGCGGGGCTTTTTGTTTAAGGAGGGCTGACTTACCACTCAAAGGCGTAATAGTTAGCCTTGCCGTTGGGCTCAAATCCTTGAATTAAAACACCATCTCCAGGATTGAATTGGCGAACCAAAGATTCGAACTTGTCAACATTGTCGATGTAGATGTTGTTGAGCTTGATGATGATAAAGTCTTCTGAGATTCCGGCCTTCTCGAAGCGTCCACCGAGGACTTTCTTTACTCGGACACCGTAACGCAATCCCATGCTTCGCTTATCGGCAGCGCTGAGGTCTTCGAGTTCCGCACCGAAACTTTTTAGGAGTTCTTCTTCGCGTGACAGGAGTTCTGTCGTGCCCAGTTTATTTTTGAGCATTACGTCGAACTTTTTGTTGGTCCCGTTGCGGTTGACAATAACTGCGAGGTTCTGACCTGGGCGGAATTGGCCGATACTTTCCGTAAGATCCGCCCCCGATTGGATGGCCTTGCCTCCTAGGTTGATGATCACATCGCCTTTTTCAATACCTGCTTCGGCTGCTGCGCCACCGTTGATTACCTGGGCTACATAAACGCCAGTATTTACTTTGATGCCCAATTCCTCTCTCAACGCTGGCGTGAGTTCGTTATAGTTGATTCCAAGGAACGCACGTTGAACACGACCGTATTCACGGAGGTCGCCAACAACCTTTAGCATGAGGTTTGCGGGTACGGCAAAGCTATAGCCTTCGAAAGAACCGCTTCTTGAGGAGATGGCGGTATTGATACCAACCAATTGGCCAGCGGTATTGACTAATGCTCCACCGGAGTTACCAGGATTCACTGCGGCATCCGTTTGAATAAAGCTCTCAATGGCGCTTTGTTCGTCGATGATGTTGATATCACGTCCTTTAGCGCTGATGATTCCGGCCGTCACTGTACTGGTTAGGTTGAAGGGGTTTCCTACAGCCAAGACCCATTGGCCAAGGCGAACGTCATCGGAATTGGCCACCTCGATAGGGCTAAAATCCTGAGCGTCGACTTTGAGTAGCGCAATGTCTGTGGTGGGATCGGTGCCAATAAGAGTGGCCTCGTACTCATTGTTGTCAAATGTGGTAACGGTGATGCTTTTGGCATCCTTAATCACGTGATTGTTGGTGACGATATAGCCGTCCTGGCTGAGGATGACACCGGAACCCGATCCTTGAACCTCGTAGCTTTGCGGGGTAGAGGGTCTACCGAAAAACAAATCGTTCAATGGATTGTAATAGTTCTGAACGCGTTCTGCAGTGGTTTTTACGTGCACCACGGCTGCAACGGTTTGCTCCGCCGCATCGACAAAGTCGGTTGGCATCGCGTTCGCGCTGAGCGAGACGGCTTGAGCTACTGGGCTATTTTGCATGGGAGCACTTTCTTGAATGACCACGGTCTTGCCGGTCCAACCCAAGAGATGCGCGGTGCCAAAGGCGAGAATACCGCCCATAAAAATAGCACCAGTAAGGGCAAATGGTTTGAGATTCATTTTCATAATCGTATCTTTTTAGGGTACCAATTCCTCTTCAAATTGTACACCAAACAAACGCAGGAGTCGGGCACAATGGCCTAACTTTAACGCCTTTTAACACAGTATCGGACCAAAAAGTGGCATGAATCTACATTTCTATAAGTATCAGGGCGCAGGCAACGATTTTATCCTTTTGGACAACCGCTCCGGGGTGATTGATCTCGATACCCAAACCATAGCGGGTTTGTGTAACCGCCATTTTGGCATTGGAGCCGATGGTCTGATGTATTTGGAGCAACCCCGTCAAGCCGGTGATGATTTTCATATGGTATATTTTAATTCCGACGGTCGTGAGAGCACGATGTGTGGGAATGGTGGTCGATGTATTGCCCGCTTTGCTCAGCATTTGGGTATTGTGGCTACGGATGCCAAATTTTCAGCTATTGATGGTGCGCATTGGGCGCGATTGAGTGCGGATAAAGTTGAATTGGGCATGATTGATGCTGTCGCTCTTGTTGAGAAGAATGGCGGTTATTTTGTGAATACAGGCAGCCCTCACCATGTGGAAAACCGTCATGCTGATGGCGATTTCGTGCATACGGCTCGGGTAATTCGTGACGCCTACGGAACAGAGGGGGCCAATGTAAATTTCATTGAGTCTTGCGAGGGTGAGCTGAGTATACGTACTTATGAACGCGGCGTGGAAAATGAAACTTTGGCTTGCGGGACGGGAGCGGTTGCCGCTGCTATCGTCGCTTACACCAAGGGCTGGACTACAATAAAGCCCGTTCGTTTATATGCGCCCGGCGGTGTGTTAGAAGTTGATTTTTCCGGTGACGGCCCATTTACAAATGTGGTGTTATCGGGCCCGGCAGAAAAAGTGTTTGAAGGCACTGTGGCATTATGATTAGAGTTGGTGAAATAGGAATTCTGCGCGCACCTGAGCCCAGTGATTTAGAATGGGTTTTTGAGATTGAGAACGATCCGGGGCTGTGGCACTTGAGCGCAAGTAAAGAGCCACTGAATAAAGGGGTTGTGATGCAGTATTTGGCAGCGCAACCTGGGTCGCTTTTGCGTGATGGACAGCTACGCTTCATACTAGATGATCGGGGTCGTTTGAAAGGGGCCTTTGATTTATTTGATTACGATCATGTGGCGAAAAAGGCTGGGTTGGGTGTCTATGTAGATGCTTCATGCCGCAGGGAAGGCGTTGCATTGCAGACGCTCCAAGCTTTGGAAGAATATGCTTTTAGTATACTGGGTATTCGGAATCTATATGCCCATGTACCGCAAGACAATGAGGCGTCAAGGGCACTTTTTGTATCGGCGGGGTATCGTGAGGTCGGTGTCCTGACCGATTGGGTTTGGCATGATGGGCAATATGTGGATGCCTGTCTCTTTCAAAAAATCAAAGTATGAAGAAAAGGTTCTTAATTATCGTTGGCGTCGTCATTCCTATTGCGCTGGTTTTTGGGGTGTACATCGGTTACTCGGCCATATTTGAGCCGAATATTAATCCTGGTGTAGCGCCATATGATCTCTACATCGATGAACAGACCACTATCGATGATCTTTACGAAGAGCTGCTCGAGGATCATGTATTGTTAAAGCCTCAAGCCTTTTATTTTCTGGGTAAGAAGAAAGGGCTAACAAAAGTACGTTCGGGGCATTACGTCATTACGGAAGGAATGAGTAACAATACGCTTGTAAATGCGCTAAAGGCGGGTTTGCAAGAGCCGGTGAAGGTGGTGATTAACGGGGCGGCTGATTTGAACGAGCTCGCGGGGGAATTGGCCAGTCAACTTCTCGCTGATAGTGCCGATCTTGTCCGTGCTTTGAATCAGCCAATGGAAGGCTGGGAAGGCCCGCTAGCTCTTGGGGCTTATATGCCAGATACCTATGAGATGTATTGGAATGCTTCACCAAAGTCAGTTGCGGAAAAGTTATATCAGAACACCATAAGGTTTTGGTCGCCCGATCGCGTGCGTCAAGCTCAAAATCTCGGTTTAGATCCAGGAGAAGTTTGTACCCTGGCAAGCATTGTGATGAAGGAGAGTAGCAAGGCGTCAGACCGTCCCAAGGTGGCACGATTGTATTTGAATCGACTGAAAAAGGGGATGAAATTGCAGGCGGATCCGACGGTGATTTTTGCGAAAAAACGAGAGAATCCGGAATTG
The DNA here is from genome assembly GCA_041164065.1 of Bacteroidota bacterium. Lineage (GTDB taxonomy): Bacteria > Bacteroidota > Bacteroidia > Flavobacteriales > Schleiferiaceae > UBA10364. Next base: position 213,410 of record JBEAQE010000003.1, read on the forward strand.
GAAATTCGACGTGTACTTAAAAAGGATCTAGAAATCGATGACCCTTACAATACCTACATGCATGAAGGATTGCCACCGGGGCCCATCTGTGTTCCCGAGCGCCAGGCACTTCTAGCCGTTTTAGAGGCGCCAAAACACGATTATCTTTTTATGTGCGCAGATCCAGATAATCCTGGTTATCATGCCTTTGCTACGAACTATGCAGGACATCTTTTCAATCAAGCCCGTTATGTAGCGTGGTTGAACCAACAAAAAATCTTTCGTTAATGGGTACCATCATCTCCGCACACGAGGCCTCGGCCTTGTACGGATCGGCAATCTTTTGTGATGTAGTCGCAGGGCTGGGAGCAGAAGCTGTTTACAAAGAAGCTCATGTTAAAGGAGCGCGTTGGGTGGATCTAGAAACGGTTTTGAGCGCACGTTATTCCGATGCAAAAGATTTAGGGCGTCACCCATTGCCAAGCGTTAAACAGTTCGTCAAGTCTCTTGGAGCTTTGGGCATCAGCGCTAGTGACACGGTGGTGTTGTACGATCGTTCTTCAGGCGTAATGGCAGCGGCGCGGATGTGGTGGATGCTTCGGTCAATAGGGCATCACAATACGGTCGTGGTCGATGGAGGGCTCGAAGCCTTAGAAGCCGCCGGTTTAGCAATCCAAAGCGGGGATATTCCTGTCGAGTCGGTCGAATACCGCTGCGAGCGGAGCCATTGGCAGTGGCCGCTTTTGGAGATGAATGAGGTATTGCCGGCAATAGAACAGGGCAAGGTCGTAGTCGATGTGCGGGGTGCTGCCCGATATGCAGGGAAGGAAGAGCCTATAGATCCTGTGGCAGGACATATCCCTGGAGCAGTTAATTTGCCCCTTACCGAGGTGTTAGAGCAGGGGAGGTTCAAAAGCATCGCCCTATTAACTCAGCATTTCGAGTCGTTGAAAGACCAGGAAGTTATCATGCATTGTGGTTCAGGCGTGACCGCTTGCCATAGTATACTTGCCATGGTTCATGCGGGCTATCCCGTGCCGACCCTCTACAATGGGTCATGGAGCCAATGGTGTCGTAATGACCTTCCCATGAACTTAGGTTAAAAAAATCCCAGCCCGCCATCGGCGGGCTGGGACCCAAATTTTAAGCTTTCGCTCTGGCGCGCGCTCGCCTAATCGGCGAGCGGCAACTCTACGTTTCTAAAGACCACCTCGTCATCAAACACATCGAGCAGAATGACATCGTCCGTGCCGACCTTACCTGCGATGATGTCTTTGCTCAAGGCGTTGAGCACCTCGTTTTGAATGGCGCGCTTCACTGGTCTCGCCCCGAACTGCGGGTCATAGCCAACCTTGCTCAGGTGTGCAATGGCTTCCGGAGAGGCTTCCAAGGTGATACCTTGTTCGGCTAAACGCTTCTTCACTAGGTCGAGCTGCAGCCCTACGATGCGGGACATTTCTGAGCGGTCTAGCGGTGCAAATACGCTGACTTCATCAATCCGGTTCAGAAATTCGGGTCGTACAATCTTTTGTAACATCCCCAGCAATTCCGGCTTCAAACGCTCCATCAATCTTTCGAAACTCGGACCTTCCCAAGTCTCCATTGCCTCGTTGATCACGTGCGAACCGATGTTGCTGGTCATGATTACCAAGGTGTTCTTAAAGTTGACGGTTCGGCCTTTGTTGTCGGTCAATCGGCCGTCGTCTAGCACCTGCAACAAGATGTTGAATGTGTCGGGATGGGCTTTTTCGATTTCATCGAGCAGTACCACGCTGTAAGGCATACGGCGGACAGCTTCGGTTAATTGGCCACCCTCATCGTAGCCCACATATCCCGGAGGCGCACCCACTAGGCGGCTCACACTGTGTTTCTCCTGGTACTCGCTCATGTCGATGCGCGTAATGGCCGTCTCGTCGTTGAACAGATACTGTGCAAGGGCCTTGGCCAATTCCGTTTTACCCACCCCGGTAGTCCCCAAAAACAGGAAACTTCCAATTGGTCGGTTCGGATCACCCAATCCTGCACGACTGCGGCGAATAGCATCACTTACCGCGGCAATGGCGCCATGTTGGCCTATGACACGCTTGTGTAGCTCTTCCTCCATTCGCAGTAGTTTCATGCGCTCGCTCTCCAACATTTTCTGCACCGGAATACCCGTCCATCGGCTCACGACCTCGGCAATATCCTCCGCGGTGACCTCTTCCTTAATCATGGAACGCTCTTGTTGCTCAATATCGCGTTCTGCTTGCTCCAATTCAGTCTCCACGTCCTTCATCAACCCATAACGGATCTCCGCAACGCGCCCGTAATTGCCCGCACGCTCCTCACGTTCAGCCTCCAAACGCAACCCTTCCAAACGCTCTTTAAATTCTTGAATGCGTTCCGCAGCACCTTTCTCACGTTCCCAAATGGCATTTAGTCCATCGCGCTGTTCATACAACTCGCTCAGCTCCGCCTTAATCACGGCCAACTTCTTCTGGTCGTCTTCGCGCTTAATGCCTTCCTGCTCAATCTCAAGCTGCAAAATCTTACGATCGAGGATGTCGAGTTCTTCCGGCTTGGAATTGATCTCCATTCGGATCTTTGACGCCGCCTCATCCATCAAATCAATGGCCTTATCCGGTAGGAATCGATCGGCGATATAACGCGTGCTCAATTCCACTGCGGCAATAACCGCCTCGTCCTTAATCCGCACCTTGTGATGCGTCTCGTATTTCTCCTTAATCCCGCGCAAGATGCTGATACTGCTCTCACCATCGGGCTCCTCAACCATGACCTTCTGGAACCGACGCTCCAACGCCTTATCCTTTTCAAAATATTTCTGGAACTCATCCAACGTGGTCGCCCCAATGGCGCGCAATTCACCACGGGCTAATGCCGGTTTCAAAATATTCGCGGCATCCATGGCACCTTCGCCCTTGCCGGCACCCACCAAGGTGTGAATCTCGTCGATGAACAAAAGGATTTGACCATCACTACCGATAACTTCCTTGACTACAGATTTCAATCGCTCTTCGAACTCACCTTTGTACTTCGCCCCGGCAATGAGAGCCCCCATATCCAAGCTGTACACCACCTTGTTTTTCAAATTCTCCGGTGCATCACCACTAAGGATACGCTGCGCTAATCCTTCCGCAATAGCCGTTTTACCCACACCGGGCTCACCCACCAAAATCGGGTTGTTCTTTGTCCTACGGCTCAGAATCTGTAGCACCCGACGGATCTCATCGCCCCGGCCAATAACCGGGTCCAATTTTCCCTCTTCTGCCATCTTGTTCAAATTCTTCGCGTATTTGTCCAAGCTGTTGTAGGTATCCTCACTGCCTGCACTGCTCGCTGACCGTCCACCTCTGAGTCCCTCAACAGCGGTATGGACTACTTTGGTATTTAAGCCGGCGTCATTCAGCATTTTACCCGCAGCACCTTTGTCCTCCAACAAGGCTAAGAGGAGGTGCTCAGTTGCCACATATTCGTCCTTCATTTTTCCGGCAATCTGCACGGATTTCTGCAACACGAAGGCCGCGTCACGACCCATGTGCACATCGCCTGTACTGCTTACCGTAGGTAGGCTCTCATACAATGCCTCTGCTGCTTTTTCCAACGCAACAATGTTGGTTTCACTTTGCTGAGCCACGTAGGGTAGCACGCTTTTATCTTCTTTAATCAAGCTGAGCAGGAGGTGAATGCTCTCCACGCTGCTGTGACTTTTATCGGTCGCAAGGAATTGGGCACCTGCAATGATACCCTGATTCTTGGTTGTAAACTTTTCAATATTCATCCTTCATAGGGTTTGGGTTCGGACCAATTCCTTCAATTCACATGCCGCATCCCAAAACCCTAAACAATAACGACGTTCTGTCTGAAAATGAGTTGTTTAACTGAATTTTTGACCGAATTCCCATCCCGCTAATGACAAAACTTCAGTCACACAATACACAACCCGTACGCAAAAAAAATCCCCTCGCGCCATCGGCGCGAGGGGACCTATAGATTATCTAAGCCAATGCTTACTCCACAATCAAGCGTTGGGTGTGTACGCCTTGCACTGTGCGAGCCTCTACGAGGTACATACCAGCAGCCCAACCTGAAGCATCAAATTCAAATACATTGATACCTTCTTGGCCGTACTCGGTACGCTCGTAAATAAGCTGACCTTGCGTATTGCGAACACTAATCACGAGCTCACCGCTTTGTTGGAAAGCAACCGGCAATCTTGTAGCGCCAGTCGATGGGTTAGGGTAGAGGTTACCCACACCAATGTTCAAATCGATCTCTTCTTGTCCTACAGTATAAGTGTTACATGCTGCATCGGTTTCGAAGAAACAGAAGTCATCGATGGCCCATCCTGCTGCCTGAACAGTATGGTCAGAAGCAAAACGGAAGCGTAGAATAGCGTTACGTGCGGTATCCACGGCCATACAAATGGAGGCGTTTTCCCAACCGTTACTCAATCCCGTCCATCCTGGTTTGTAGATATCTAGGGAGGTTACGAAGTTCGTGTTATACCATGTTGCTCCGTAAAGGTTTGTACCGATCGTATGCCAGCTCAAACCACCATCGAATGTAATATCTACGTTACCACCATCATGGTACTGCTCAGTTGAGAAGGCATGCATGAAGTCGATTCCGTATACCTGACCGCTATCCAAAACAAATACTGGTGAGTACAATGATGAAGAATCACGGCTCTTGTAGTTGCCATCGAGATTAGTCATCCATGCAGTGCTTCCAGAATTTGCACTGATGATAGGGGCATTGTTTGGCGTTCCCATTTCCCAGCTGTTCAAGCCACCTTTATCAAAAGTGTTGAACGTCAACCATGGTGTCTTGTTCGGATCGTCAAAATCATTACAGTAGGCACTGTCTTGGCTCATGATGATCTTGTCCGGAATCACAATGCTCTCACACTTTTCGTCGTCAGAGGCTAAGTTATCCGGTTTGTTGTCAGGGCGTGAGGTGCGCGCACAAACGTTGTAAACACCGCTCGCCGGTGAAATCCATTCGTTCGTAAACTCATACCATGAAGATTTACCAGGGTACATTGGAGGGTTGAAAACCACCTTTTCAGGTGTACTCCAGGTAGTACCACCATCGGTAGAGAATTCTACCAAACAGCTATCCAATACTTTTGCACCGGTATTTTGAATGATCACACGAAGGTGGTTGTTTTGGTCCGGTACTGGAATGTATTCCACTGTTTCGACACGACGAATAGCAGCACTGTTTTGTGGTGGAATGTAGATCTCCACCTTATCGATGTTCCATCCGTCTTTGTTACCCGATACGGATTCGAGACGTCCGCGAAGAATCAATGGAGCAGAGGAGAAGTTCCAGGAGCTCAACGGCCAAATGCTGACGGTCGAACCAATGTTTCCTTGCCATGAACCTCCGCTTGTCGTACTACCGGTATTGTACCAGTTCGTACTCACAATATTCTGAGGGTCCCAATATCCAATCGTACTCCAAGAACCACCACTTAGGTTCTGGATGTAGGCTTGATCTCCAACACCTAGATCGATGTCGTGAGTCAAACGGAGTTCAGCACCTGCGATAGTATCGAAACCAACGAAACGAGGGAAGTAGAAGTTCTCAGTGGTATTACCGATAATGTTCTTGTTCGGGTTTGATCCGATACCATTGTTGTTTCCGAGCGCGCTCAATGAAGACACTCCGAATTGTTCAAGGTCCCCAGCGAACCAGAATCCGTGCTCTGAACCTTCGTTACAATTTTCAAAGTCTGCGATGAATCCGGTATCAATAGGGGTTTCAGGCCAACCTGAAGAAACGTGGTAAGTGCTATCGTTCCATGCATTATTATCACCCGTTAGCTCAGTCCAAGCCTCAACCACAAAGGTTCCTGTAGGCCAGTTCACGGTATTCGTGTTGTCTGTAACCGTCTTGACATCACCAGGGCTAATAGAGCTCGTGTAGGTGAAGTTGTAAGTTGTCGATACCCCTGCATTTGAACCACACGTTGGTGTTACGGTGTATTTGATTGGAATGTTTGATTGCGTCGCAGAACCGTGGTTGCGAACTTCAAACTTGGCCAACAAACCTGCCGCGGCACCGGTTAGGTTAACTTGTTGAGTAGGGTTCTTTACATAATCAATACCCACATCTTTAGCAGGCTTGTCGAAGATAGCGATCTCGTCTATGGCGACGTCTGCAGCAATACCACCGCCCGTTTTCTGAACGATGAAACGCAGTTTCACAATATTCCCTGCCTCAGCACTCAAATCAACCTCCATAAACTCCCAAGGTGTTTTTTCATCCGAAAGTTTTGTGGTCTTTGGAGGTGTGGTGTTACTCCATGTGTTTTCACCGGATTTAATCCATTGCACTACAACAGCACCCACATCGGCACCAAACATGTGCAGACGGTATTGTAGCACAGGGCTAGTCATACCGCTAAGGTCAATACAAGGGCTGACAAAAGCCGCGGATTTCGGTGCAGAACCGTAGTTCCCTTCGGTAACTAAATAGTTTCCTTTTTCACTAAAATCACGGATCGGTCCAGTGCTGATCGTTGGCGTAAAACCTGTTCCAACCATAAAAGCGAAAGAACCTGAATTTGCTGCCGGAAGTTCCGTCCACGACGTGTAAGGATGAGTACCGGGGTTTACCGGTGTGTTATTACCAGGTGTAGTACCTGGACCGTCGAAGTTCATGACCAATGGGAAGTTGGAATAAGGCTGTTCGTGAACAACAGCGATTGGTCCAATAGTGTCATTGTCATTAATAGTATCCCCTGACATACCCACATAGACCCAAACTTTGTATGTGCCGTATCCTGACATATCCGGACCGGTAGCAAAAGTAAAGGCTACAGAATCACCAGTGTACAATGTTTTGCTTGTGATATTCTCTGTGTGTGTTACCGTTGTGGTGGTACCACTAAGATTGGTGTACTCGCGCTTCCAAGTTACTGGAATACTTGAGGCAGCCATACAGCCAGCGCTTTGAACCCACAAATCAATGGTCTCATTGTTTGAGTAGGAACAATATCCGTTTTCTGGGTTGTACACTTCACGCAAGGCGATGTCTGTTGGTGTAGGTTCATATACCTCGATATCATCGATTGCAGCATCGCTACGTAGACCAGTACCGCGTTTCGCAGTGAAGCGAACTCGTACGATTTTTCCTACGAAGTCATTCAAGCTAACGGAATATTCTTTCCAAGCATCTGTGTTTGACGTTTGTTGCTCTCCAACGATTTGGTCAATACCTCTAACCCATACCGAGCTATTGAATCCTGTATCTACGTCGATTCGGATACGACCCATAGTATTTCCAAACATGTGGTATTTGAACTTCATGATGGCACAGTTCAAGCTGGTCAAATCCATACAAGAGGTGAACAAGAAAGTACTGTCGTTCGCCGAACCTTGGTCTGCTTCGGTGTAGAGATAAACCCCAGCCGTTGTTCCTTTTGATGCATCGACATCAGGACCTGTTTGTGCCGTAGCAGTAGCTCCTTTGCGAATCGACCATGCGTACCCCGTTTGTGTTTGGTTTGGCACAGCCTTCCAGTTGATTCCTGATTGAGGGTTGTTGAATGGGAAAGAACCACGATGGCTCGTCCCAGTAGCTCCCGTACCTGTCCCGGCTACCCAATAGGCTGGGTTTTCGAAATCCTGCAGGTATGGGTAGGTTTCAATTACATAAGGGAATGAGTTTGATGTCGTCGTACCACAAATTGGTGGCGGTGCATCATCTCTGTAGAAAGAGTAGTATTCAGAGGCTGCGCCAAAATCCGGGTCGCGAACGATATTCGGACAGGCACAATCATATACTTCTACATACCAATTGATGGTATCATATAGGTTGATGTTCTTGAATTGGTAAGTGAAGACCTCACTTGTTGGACACGTGCTACCCAAAGTAGGTGTCATGAGCGAATCCATCCACGCACTCCAAGTGCCACCTGCATAATCATAGCGCTGGAAGAAAATACGCATGCTGTCGACCCCGAGGTTGTCAGTGGCCTTTACACGTACATCTTGAGACGGCATGTAGCGTGCACCATCAGGCTTTGCATAGACGCTCACGTTCGTCCAATCCAAGGCTGGTGGCTCCAATTCACAAGGAGCGACTTCTACCATGATGTTATCAATGAACCATCCCGCCAAGCTAGTAGGCGCTGGGTTTGATCCAGATTTCGGCATGGCTACGAAACGAACTTTACAGTTGGCAAAACCGTAATCCATGGCGGTGCTGTCGTAAGCACCCAAATAGGAGCTTAGATCGAAAATTTCATGCGCCCACCAGCTGTTGGTTGGTGTGGTACCCGCTGAAGTGTTCGATATCGTCGCTCCATCCCAATAAGGTGAAATAAGGTTTGACGGATATGACAATTCATTGAACCATCCAGTGGAGTTAAACTGGGGTGAGATTCCTTTGTATCCGCTATTGACCGTTACCCAGGTTGAACCGTTATCACGGCTCATTTGAATGAATCCCTTTTGGTTGTAACGAATCTTACAGATTTGATCAAAGCTGAATCGAACGTTGCTGAATGTTTCCGTTGAGAAGGCATCCGTTTCAAAAATGATGGAATCCGATGAATAGAGTTTAGTGTGGAAACTCATGGTGCCTGTTGAAGCAAGTGCACTGGTATCATTCCATGAACGGATCACGTTGGCACTGTCGGTGTTGTAGTTGGCGGAGATAGAATCTGCTCCGAAAGTCCCGTCAAAATTCTCCGTTAGAATCGTGTCAATTGGGGGAGCATATTGGCCAAAAACTGCGCTGGACGCAAAGACCGAAAATAGTGCCGCGAGTAAGCTTTTCTTCATTGTAACGCTTTTGTGTTAACCTATTTTATGGGTAGTTACAAATATAGCAAAATGGGGATGCGCCCGACGTTGCGGAGGATAAAAGTGCACAATGATTGAGCAAGTGAAAAGTTGGGGCGAAGCGTATTACTTGACGTTGAAGTAAAACACCCGTTCGCCTTCCAGATAGAGCTCTAATAAATCTTCACGTTGCACGGGGCCAACCCCTTCGGGAGTTCCTGTAAAAATCAGATCTCCCGTCTTCAAAGTGAAGTATTGGCTAACGTAGCTAATGATTTGATCTACAGTGAACAACATGTTTTTTGTGAACCCTTTTTGAACTGTTTTTCCGTTGATGTCGAGGTGAAAGTTCAAGTCTTGTACGTCTTTATCGAAGCTGCTCAACGGAAAAAAGCGACTAACGGCCGCACTGCCATCAAAGGCTTTCGCTTTTTCCCAGGGTAAGCCTTTTTCTTTACAACGGGATTGTACGTCGCGAGCGGTGAAATCTATTCCTACGCCGATTTGATCGTAGTATTTGTGCGCAAAACGGTGTTCAATATGCTTTCCTAACCGATTGATTTTAACCACCAATTCCATTTCATAGTGAACATCATTACTGTGCTCTGGGATGAAGAATGGATGTTTCTTTAACAGCAGTGCCGTTTCTGGTTTTAGAAACACAACCGGTTCCTCAGGGATAGGGTTGTTCAGTTCTTCTGCATGCTTTGCATAGTTGCGACCAATACAAATGATCTTCATGATTATCCTTGATTAAATTCTCTCAAACGGATGGCTGTAAGTACCTTTTTAGTGTACAGTGGAAAATCTGCGTTTTGAATCCAGCTGAAGTAGCCTGGGTTTTCTTCTAGTACCGCTTTAACCGTCTGGCCGCGGTATTTTCCGAAGGTAAATATTTCTTCGTCCTGATCGTTAAAGGCTATGAACCCGGCGAAGTCGGCAACGCGCTGGCGGTTCGAAAAAGCCGAAAGAAACTTCATGTCGTTTTCAAGCTCTTCGTATCGCTCGACTTGGGCCTTCAGTACTTCGTAGGTTGCAAGCACGTCAGCTTCCGCACTATGGGCATTCTCTAAGCTCTTTCCGCAGTAGAATTTGTAGGCTGCACTTAGGGTCCGTTGCTCCATACGGTGGAAAATATTCTGTACATCTACGGCCAGGCGTGCCTTCATATCGAAATCGATTCCGGCACGTAAGAATTCTTCAGCAAGAAGAGGTATATCAAACTTGTTACTGTTGTAACCGGCAAGATCACTGTCTTGAATCAAGCTCTGCACTTTCGGGGCCAATTCCTTGAATGTCGGCGCATTGACAACATCCTTATCGTATACACCATGCACCGCGCTGGCACTTGCAGGAATTGGGATTGTTGGGTTCACACGCCAAGTGTGCGTTTCTTCATGCCCGTCCGGATGTACCTTGTGGAGGCAGATTTCAACGATTCGGTCACTGGTGACGTTGACGCCGGTGGTTTCGAGGTCGAAAAAACAGAGTGGACGTTTGAGGTTGAGTTGCATGAATTGAATTGGTTTTTAATCAAAAAAAAGCCGCCCGAAGGCGGCTTATAAAAGTACATAAAATTTCGAGGATTAGATCTCGCGATTTGAATCCCATGATTCGAGGTAATCCGCCACACGACGCACAAACATTCCCCCTAAAGCGCCATCCACTACACGGTGGTCGTAGCTATGGCTCAGGAACATTTTATGACGTACCGCTATCACGTCACCTTCTGGTGTTTCCACCACGGCAGGCTTTTTAACAATCGCCCCAGCTGCCATAATGGCTACTTGTGGCTGGTTGATAATAGGGGTGCCCATGACGTTACCAAAAGTACCTACGTTGGTAACCGTATAGGTGCCGCCCTGAATTTCGTCCGGCTTTAGTTGGTTGTTACGAGCGCGGTTGGCAAGGTCATTTACGGCTTTGGTTATACCGAGTAAGCTTAATTGGTCAGCATTTTTAATCACAGGAACGATGAGGTTGCCTGATGGTAGTGCTGCAGCCATACCCACGTTGATATTTCCGTGCTTGATGATATTGGTCCCGTCTACGCTCACGTTGATCATCGGGAAATCCTGAATGGCCTTTACTATAGCTTCTATAATGATCGGCGTGAAGGTGATTTTTTCACCGTGCTTCTTCTGGAAGTCGTTTTTAACGCGCTCACGCCATTTAACCACCTTCGTAAGGTCGGCTTCAACGAAACTTGTTACGTGTGGTGAGGTGTGCACCGAGTTGACCATATGGTCTGCGATGAGCTTGCGCATGCGGTCCATCTCGATGATTTCATCGCCGGCCTTAGGAACGATGGTCGGAGCTGAATGTGCTGCTGGAGCTTTTGGAGCTGCGGGTGTTGCGGGTGCTGCCACATAAGCACTTACGCTTTGTGACGCCGCTTTACGCCCGCCTGAAAGGTATTCCAGTACATCGTTTTTTGTCACGCGGCCATCTTTGCCCGTGCCTGTGATGGCATCAAGTTCAGATTGGCTGATGCCTTCTTCGGCGGCCATAGCACGCACGAGCGGTGAATAAAAACGTCCGTTAGAGTTCTTTGAGATAGGGCCGGCTTCTACTGTGGCAGCGGCCTGGCTGATTTCTTCTTCGATAGCGGCGGCTGCGGTGGCAGGTGCTGCTTCCGGGGTTGTTGCAGTTGTCTGTGCAACAGGAGCTGGTGCATCACCGGTGCCTTCGGTTTCTATAATACAAATAGGACTACCAACTGCAGCGACCTCGCCGGTTTCTACGAGTATTTTAACCAAAGTTCCACTCACAGGAGAAGGGACTTCGCTATCAACTTTGTCCGTTGCTACTTCAACAATGCTCTCTTCTGCATCGATGTAGTCGCCTACGTTTTTAAGCCAATTGGTCACGGTAGCTTCGGCCACCGATTCTCCCATTTTGGGAAGGTTCAATTCAAACTGAGCCATTGAATTTTTGATTTTTTGGTCCTCGAATTTACGTCAAAAAACGTCCGTTTCAGCAGGCTGTTATTTCTGCTGCCATTGCCATACCTTCAATAGGTCGGTGCTAAGACTTGCTTGGGTTGCGTAATTAGTAACCAAAGCTTCTTCTATTTGAGAATTACGTAATTCACTGGGGATTTGGCTACTAATATCGAAAATCGGATGGGGTAGTATAGGTAACCTAAATTCTTTTGAAATTTTTGCATTGTAGCCCACGAGGGTGAAATTCTTCAAGAGCAATTGGCCACTTTTTGACAGCATCGCAGCGTAAATATGGCCTTTTCCCATCAGGTAGAAGATTGGGAATAGAGGGAGGAGGAGCCAGCTCAAAATTGCGGCCGTAATGTCGGCGATACGACGTTGGCGCAAGTAGGATGGATCGGCTGTTTTATAGTGGTTTACGCCCAAAACGTTACCGGTCTGCGTGCTGCTGCTTGAGCCGACTATGAGGCCCAATTCGCTGAGGTAACGTTGTGTAAAAACATGGTTGGGTAGGGCTTTCAAGAGCGCCATGTAGGCGTAGTTACTGAATGCTTTTTCGGACACAATCACATCTGTGATGCCGTAAAGCCGCACCAGTTTTTGAAGTTCAAGGATACTATTCTCTTGATTGTCGGTTGGAGGTTGAACAGTATACTCAAATGCCGGTTGCCAGCCAGCGGATTTTACCACGTTCATAATGGATTCACTCTCCTTGATATCTGCGATGCTCAATACGCGTGGTCGAATAGACTTTTTCTCGAAAAACGTACGGCCAGAAAGGATTCCGAGGACCAAACGCCAAATAAAGAGGGCTGTTGTACCTCCAGCGGCGCCAAGCAAGAGGAGTGCCCGGGAAAAACGAAGGTCTTCGGGAAGGAGCCCGTACAAGAATCCAATCCCCAGGGTGGTGATGGCCATGCTGCGAAGGATGACAGGGGTACGCGCATTTCGGTGATAGATGCCGCTAAGCCAGAGTCCAAAAATCCAGAGAAGGATATAGCTGCCCTGGATGTAATAGGTATAGGTTGTGGGATAGGCGCCGCCGTCGACGTAACGGTGGTTTTGTTCCCAATAGTTTTTAAAGAGTTCTAAGGCAAGAAGTAGGGCACCTGCATCGAGTATGGGGGCCATGGTGCTCTTGGCGATGCGGGCGAGTACGGCAAGAGAAGCTCTGAGGTAGATCCCGAGGTAGATTAATAATTTGTAGGCAAGGGCCGAGGTGCCGCTGAATTGTTTCTGGGCGAAAAGGATCATGGCCTGGTAGAACATACGGACGTAGTTCATACTTCCGCGTTTGGTGCTCTCGCCTTTGTAATGGATGATCTCGCTTTCGGCGAAGTAGTGATTTTCTTTGCCTGTTTTCAGGAGCTCGTAGCTCAGGTCAATGTCCTCGCCGTACATGAAATAGCGTGGATCGAAACCTCCAACAGCCCTTAACAGGTTGGTTGGGATAAGCATGAAGCAACCGACGAGAATCTCGACACGATGGTTTTTGTCGGGATCGAGGTGGCCGAGGTGGTAGCGGGCGAAAATCTTAGATTTCGGGAATATGCGGGAGAGCCCGGTAATTTTCCAAAGTGCGACTAGCGGAGTGGGTAGGCCGCGCTTGGATTCGGGTAGGAAGTTACCGCTGCCGTCGATGCCTTTGATGCCCAGTCCTCCGACTTCCGGGTGGGCGTGCATGTAGGTTAGGGTTTTTTCGATGGTGTCCTCTCTAAGGACGGTGTCGGGGTTGAGGATCAGGGTGTAAGTTCCACGGGCGGCATCGAATCCTTGGTTGTTGGCGCGGCCGAAGCCGACGTTGGTAGAATTGGCCAACCAACGAACCTTGGGGAAATGTGAGGAGATGAAATCTTCACTACCGTCACTACTCGCGTTGTCTACCACGATGACTTCGTAGCTGAAGTCGGTCTTGCTCGCGTAAATGCTGTCTAGACATTGGCTCAGAAAGGCCTTGACGTTGTAGTTGACAATGACAATACTGAGGTCCATCTTATTTCGGTAGGCTTTGTTCGTAGGGAATGCGGTGCTGAATGCTTCGACCGAGCGTCACTTCATCCGCAAATTCGAGCTCGTCGCCGACGGCAATGCCCCGTGCAATAGTGCTGAGATGAACGTCGAAATCTTTGACTTTACGGTATATGTAGAAGTTCGTAGTATCGCCTTCCATGGTGGTGTTGAGGGCAAAAATCAATTCCTTTACGCTGCCACTTTCCAGTTTCTGCACCAAGGTGCCTATGTTCAGGTCAGACGGGCCGATACCGTCCATAGGGCTGATTAAACCGCCCAGTACATGGTATTTACCTTGGTAGCCGCCCGTATTTTCAATAGCCATAACATCTCGGATATCTTCCACCACGCAGACCGTATGATCCTCTCGGCGAGGGGAACTGCAAATGCCACATATTTCGGTATCGGATATGCTGTGACAGTTTTTACAGAACGTTGTGTTTTCACGAAGATCCACAAGGGCCGCACTGAGCGCATGGGTTTGATCCACTGGCCGTCTGAGTAGGTGTAATGCCAAGCGCAAGGCAGTCTTTTTTCCGATGCCAGGGAGCTTCGAAATTTCCTCGACAGCGTTCTCTATTTTTCTTGAAGCGAAATTCATGTGTCTTCAAATGTACGGGATTGCGCATATTTGTGAACATGAACTACCGTCTCTTTTTAACGCTTTTGATCGCCTATGTTGCCGTTTTGGTCCTGGTAGGACGCATAACTTCACGTGGCGCGACCAATTCTACTTTCTTTAACGCAAACAAACAATCGAATTGGCTCCTGGTGAGCTTTGGAATGATCGGTGCCTCTTTGAGTGGTGTCACTTTCATCAGTGTGCCGGGATGGGTGCAAGGGTCGGGGATGACCTACATGCCTATGGTGTTGGGGTACCTCGTCGGCTATGCGCTCATCGCTTTTGTGCTTTTGCCCGTGTATTACCGCTACAATGTGGTTAGTATTTATAGTTTCTTAGGTGAGAAACTGGGCCCCGCGGCGTATAAAACGGGCTCGTTGTTCTTTTTGCTCAGCCGGGTGGTGGGGGCCTCGGCTCGACTGTATATCGTCACGGTCGTCGTTCAATTGATGATTTGTGATCCATTGGGTATTCCATTTCCAGTGACCGCTATTCTAATCCTCGGATTAATCGCATTGTACAGCGCCTCGGGTGGGATCGCTACCATTGTATATACTGACACGTTACAGACCGCATTAATGCTTGTGGCGGCGGCCATGGCCCTTTATTATGTAGGGGTCGCGGTGTTGCCAGAGGGGCAGGGCGTGTGGAACTATGTCCGCACCCATGACTACGGCTATATGTGGCTTAGTGAAGGTCCAAAGACGGGTTGGAAGCAGGTCCTCGGCGGTATGAGCATTGCCGTAGCGATGACCGGTCTTGATCAGGATATGATGCAGAAAAACCTAACGGTGAGTCGCTTGGTGAATGCCCAGAAAAACATGGTTTTGTTGGGGCTTAACTTGCTGTGGGTGAATCTGTTGTTCTTGGCGTTGGGCTTGATGCTGAGCGACTATGCTGCGGCCAATGGGTTGTTGGAAAAAGGCGATCAACTCTTCGCTGCTGTGGCCAATTCCCCCGGGATGCCGTCCATTCTCGCCTCAGTGTTCTTCCTCGGCCTCCTTGCGGCGGCCTTCTCCTCTGCGGACAGTGCATTAGCCTCATTGACGACGGCTTTTTGTGTCGATTTCCTCCGGTTGGATTTGAACGGCGATAGTCCCGCGCGCAAGCGCACCTATGGCGCGTTTATGGCAGTGATCTTTGTGGTCATGCTACTCATTTATTTGCTCAAAGCAGATAGCATTATTGGCACCTTGTTTACGGCTGCGGGCTATACGTACGGGCCGTTGCTCGGTTTGTTTGCCTATGCTTTGCTGCACCGTTCGCGAGTTATGGGCTGGGAGGTGTTGTTTATCGGAATTGGTTCTCCGTTATTAACACATGCCCTTAAACTGTGGGCCCCGTCCGTCGGCTATTCGATCGGATTCGAGCTGCTTATCTACAACGGCTTGTTCACTTACGCCGCACTCCATTTGGCAGCCCTTTTACGCAAATCCTAGCACTATTGAACTACCACCTGTCGCACATGGCTGCCGCCTGTCCAGGTCATTTTCATGCTGTAGACGCCCTTGGGGAGATGGCGCATGTCGATGCTATGTCCGTGCGCCGAAGGTGCGAACTCCATTTGTTCAACGAGCTGACCCTGAGTGTTGTACAGAGCAAATTGAACAACTTGGTTTACAGGGCTTACCACTGTGATTTTATCGGTCGTCGGGTTCGGGTATAGGGCCCAATTCCCTTCCGCCGCTTCATCAATATCGATGTTGTTGAATGCCGTACTGGTGCTTTTCTCCCCACAGGCGGTAACCACTGTTAAACTGACCGTGTAGCTTCCGGCCGCAGCGTAAGTGTGGCTCGGATTCTGTAGGGTGGAAGTGGTGCCGTCGCCAAAGTCCCACGACCAAGAAGTCGGCATTGGGGTGGAATTGTCAAAGAAGGTATAGGTCAAATTGCCGTTATAGCTCAAGGTGAAGTCGGGATCGAATTGGTCACTGGGCACGAGGTTAACCGTATCTGTAACGAAGGTATTCCCGTCGAAATACACATACTCCATGGTGTAGGGAACCGGGAGATTCAATGTCGCGGAGTGCGCACCGTACCCGTCGTATTTATTGAAGATGCTCGAGCCTACTCGATTGAGCACGAATAGCGCTTCGAGGGTGGTATCGGTCGTATTCAAGCCAAATTCAAAGGGGTGGTCCTCACAAATGAAATTCGGGAAATAGGCGGTTGCTGCGGTCTCTGTTGCTCCCGCGTCGATAATGCGCACATTATCGATGTAGAGGTTGTTCCCGTAGCCGCTCGTACTCACGAAGCGTACGCTGATTTGGTTACCGTTGAGGTTGCTGAGGTCGACGCTGTCCGTACGCCACTCGCTGGCCTGAGAAGGAATGAAGATGGATGTGGAGGACGGTGCTGTAGCCAAAGCTGCACCGCTGAGGTTGTATAGTGTCGCGTAGGTGTTTCCACAATCGTCGCTGATTTCCACGCGCAACTCGTCATCATAGCCCGGGTATTGAGCGTAGGAAATGTCGAAGAAGAGCGTAGGACGGATGTAGCCTGCGATGTTCAATGCTGGACTCTGCAGCGCATCTTCCGCACCTGGGTTGTTGTAGTTGAAGAAGTTCATGTAGGCCACGTCGGATTTTGCACCGGTAGCATTTACGACTTGCCCTAGGGTCCAGGTGGTTTGTCCATCGGGGTTCTCGAGAGCGAATTGATCTGTAACCGAGCCGCCGAACCAGGTCTCTACAAACGGCAAGGTCGGGGTGGGAACCACCGAAACAATGTTCGATTTTACCAGGCTATCAGCGCCATAGCTGTTGCTCGCCACCAGGGTGATGGTGTAGCTACCGTATGCGCTGAAGCTGATCTGCGGATTTTGCGAAGTAGAATCCGTGCCGCCAACGAACGAATAGGTGGCTGGGCTGATGGACCAATTCCACGCCGTCGGCGTCTTCGCACTAATGTCCGTCAAATCCACGGCAGTCCCCAAACAAGGGCTGGTGTTGGAAACACTAAAGTCAACTTCTGGAGCACCAATCTGGTCCTCTATTCGTACCGCATCTAGCGCCATGTCGCTTAAATAGCCGCCACCGGTGATTCCGCGGAAGCGCAGTATAACAGTTTTTCCGGCAAAGCTCGTTAGATCAATATTTTCGGTCTTCCAGCTATTTCCTTGGTCGCCTGATTTACTCCAAAGTATCGTCCAGCTGCTGCCGTCAAAAATGGAAATATCTAAATCACCCATTTGTGTACCATACATGTGGTAAGCAAAGCTCAATTCCGGTTGAATGGCGGAGCTCAAATCCACACAAGGTGAGTACAATACAGCTTCCTTGCCATCGCACTGAGAAGCTTCGAGATAGAGGTATTTTCCCGAGCCTCCAAAGCCAGCATTCGGACCTGTAAAGCTGCTCGCTGTCGTGCCGAAATTCGTTCGCCAGTCAATATCATCACCACTGCCGTTGCTGACATTGGTCCAGCCGCCGCTCAGCGCACAAGTAGTCAGCCCACAATTTGTCACCGTACCACAGTTGCTAAATCCTTCGAAATCTTCTGTGAAAGTCAAACTCGCCGCTGTCGAAGTTAAATACGGAATAACTAACTCCAACGTGTCGTTAAGGCCGTTCAAATCACCATCCAATTCCGTCCACGCACGAAGCAATTGGCTCGAAGTTCCCGTCCAATTCAATCCTGTGCTCAAGGTCAATGTCGTGTCACCATAGGGCATCAAATTCACCGCCACGGTATCGCGCACCACCGCGCCCGACCCCAACACATAGGCTACCGGAATACTGTCCAACACAGTGGTTGACGGGTTCACGAAAGTCAATCGCGGCGCGCTCAAGCTTGAATAACACGAGGTCATCAATGTCGGCGAAACAATCTCTAATAATCCCGCATCTACTGCCAACGGGCACCCGCTCACACCTGCAGGAATCTCAATGGCATATGCGCGCTCACCCACCTTGCCGTTCACATTGGCCGCCACACTAGCCCAGGTCGACTGCACTGGCTGCCATGGGATGACCACAGTACTTCCTGAGGTTACGGCCAGCGAATCCATATACTTCATTCCCAGGATATAAGCAGTGTGGCTGCCCGCACCGCTCACTGGGGTGAAGCTGAGGCGAATGCTATCTGGGCACGCCCAGTCCAACTGAATATTCGAAGGGGTAGGACTCACGACAAAAGGCCCCGATACCGCGGTATCACCCCCTTGGATCACGCGCATGTAACCTTCCGAGGTCAAGGTATTCGGCACATTCCATTGCGCGACGTTGCGACCACTAAAAGGCGTAAGAGATAGATTGGTCCAATTCCCGCCGCCGTCAGAACTCCAACTAAAACTCGGCGTCCCGGTCAAACCAACTTCGTCCCAGTGCACAAAAATGTTCCCCGGGATCAATTTCTGCCCCGCCGTTGGCTGCGTCAGCACAATCGAGCTGCTCTCGATATAGTACACCACGTAGAATGACTGTGGCCCGCTCGGAATATTCGAGCCAAAGACACGCAAAGAGTAATCGCCCGATGTCGGATTGTCAATGGTGACCTGTTCCGCATTATTCAGACTGTCCACAGCACGCACAGCTGGAGTGCTCAACGCCGTACTCGTGGGGGTAGGGTCCAAAACCCAAGGTAAATATGCTGTTCCCGAGCTCTGGTGTTCCACCTCGAAATCCAAATTGTTCACCAAGGCTTGTGCTGCACTAAGATTGGCTGCAGGATCGTTCCAATACAGCATGGCACGAACATTCTTTGTGCCCGCGGGAATATTCAGGTTAAAACTTACGGTATCACCCGTGCTTACACTTCCTGTAAACCACCAAGAATTCTCGATGCTTTTTAATGCGCGACGACCATTCAATCGTCCGTATCCGTAAATAAAATCTGGACCGCTATTTCCGAGGTCTTCCGCGGTGTTCATGGCCACCGCTTTCAGGAAGGCACCCGTCGCATTTGCATTGTGAATACTGTCGTAGGCATTATGTAAGACCGCGATAAAACCTGCGGCACCAGGGGAAGCCATTGAGGTTCCCGTTTTAACGGTGTACGTGTTGGGGTCGGTGGTGGAGTAAACGCTTGTCCCAACCGCAGCCACATCAGGTTTAATGCGTCCATCTGCCGCAGGCCCGCGTGAAGAAGACGGAGCAATGGCGTCGGTGGCCGTCACATTGGCCGTAGCGATGACATTTTTTCCTTGCTTGTGGCCTCCGGTAA
This sequence comes from Bacteroidota bacterium, assembly GCA_041164065.1. Classification (GTDB taxonomy): domain Bacteria; phylum Bacteroidota; class Bacteroidia; order Flavobacteriales; family Schleiferiaceae; genus UBA10364. The sequence goes on from JBEAQE010000003.1 coordinate 232,924, forward strand.
TATTGCCCCAATTCGACCCTGCCCCGTAGTTGCAATTCGTTCCGTTGCTATTCCCTGCCGAGAAGACGTGCATTAACTGCACATTATCCTCGATATCTTCATCCACTTGTTGTGCATAGAAGGTGTAGCCGGCATTACACCCGTTGGAATACGAGCTGTTAGTTACACGTACGCCCTGTGTGTTATAATGCGTGTCGATGTAGTCGAGATTATCGGGATAGCTGCTGTAGTACATGGTCGCACCCGGTGCATTTCCTTTCGCCTTTGGGTCGATATTTCCGGCGCCGAAAACGGTTCCAGCCACATGGTCTCCATGATCCCCAATGCTTGCCCCAGCAATGGAAGTGAGGCGTCCTTTGTAATCCGCATGCGGACCTATATCCCCATCATCACCGACGCCCACAACCACACCGGTACCGTCGTATTCACTGTGGAGCTGGACATACTGGGTACGCGCCGAAGCACGCGAATTCTCATTTTCTGGACGTCCGGGTTCTTCGATGGCTTGAATGAAATGAACCTCTGGATCACTGGCCAATTCCACCACCTTCTCAGGCTTCACAATCCCCGAATACCATAGACCACCGAGCGGGGTCAAATCCCGCACCATTCGCACATACCGCCCAGCATCAAACCCCGTTCCCACCATAAACTGCACGGCCCATTGGCCATCTGCAACGACGGCCCATTCCGGCATCACGCCGCTATGCACGGGCCCGTCCAACTTCATCTCGGGCAACCATCCCACAAAACTGCTCAACCCGGCTGCCTTCAGCTGCTCAGGGGTCGTACCTGCAGGCACAGTGGCTTCGAAGGCGTTGTGAGGTAAATAACGACCGAGCTCGATGCCTAATTGGGCCAAAGCTTTTTTATCTTCGACCACCACGCGGTGATCCCAGAAAGCTATTCCTCGGGTCGATGCACCACTTCTGAGGTTGGAGAAAGTCCCTTCTTCGATTTCGTAAGTACCCGACTTCAACAAAAGTTTGTGCTGCGCGTTGGTAACGGTAGAAAAGAATATGAAGAGAATGATCCAATTTTTCATCGAGGTCAATTTTGGTGCCTTAAAAGTAATGCGCATGCCGCTACAAAAGTTTACCGCAATTATTGTGCTGCTTTTATCAATGAGCCAAATGGCCCAAGCGCAGTACCGCCCATTGAACCAGAGTGAGGCCCTTGCGGAGATGCAGAGATTTGGTTCCGGCAAGCGCGTTTTATACATGGCGGCCCATCCGGATGATGAAAACACACGCCTTATTGCGTGGCTTTCAAATGCCTTGGATGCAGAGACGACGTATTTGAGTTTGACGCGAGGGTCGGGAGGTCAGAATCTTATCGGCGATGAATTGGGTCCGGATCTGGGCATTATTCGTGAGCACGAGTTGCTTGCGGCCCGCGGTGTTGACGGCGGAAATCAGCGTTTTACGGATGCCCACGATTTTGGTTATTCGAAGAGTGTTGCGGAGGTATGGACTAAATGGAATCATGAAGACTTGCAGTTGCAGGCTGTACGAACAATACGGGAGCTGAAGCCGGATTTTATTATCACACGATTCCCACCGGATGAGCGAGCGGGGCATGGGCACCATACGGCATCGGCGGAATTGGCGATGGAGTGCGCGGAATTGGCCGCGGATCCCAACTATGATGCACAGACCGCACCGTGGGAAGTTCAGGGCGTGTGGTGGAATACGTCCATCTGGTGGGATGCTTCTTTGAAGGACGACCCGGAGGCCGTGTATTTGGATTTGAGCGGTTTCGATCCTTTGCTTGGCGATACCTATGGAGCTATAGGGGATGCGGCGCGTTCGATGCACAAATGTCAAGGTTTTGGCGTGGCGATCGATCGTGGGCCACGTGAGGAGTATTTTAAGAAACTTTGGGGTGGAGGCGATTTAGCCGGCTACTTAAAGCATGAAAAAGGGTCCGATGCGAACAGCTTGCTGGCTCAGGATGCGGTTTTTGCCTTGTCTATTGGCGATCGAGATCAGGCCATTAGAAAATGGGCAAGTTTGGGACGAAATCTGTTGGATGAGATTGAGCCAAGCTCCGACAGGTATACGCGTTGGCAGCAGGTCATGTTGCATTTGGTCGGCATTTATGCTGAATATTATACCCAAGAAAACCCTATAGTCTGGGGCGATACGGTGGAAGCCACGGTAGCTCTTCAGCCGTTGGATACCAGCGTTCATTTGAGTATTGCTGCGGTAGTGACCGAAACGAAAAATATGGGCATGAATCCCGCAGCGCCTTTGAACGGCGAGGGAATAGTGTTGAAAGCTCAAACCACCGCGCCTCACAGTGCTCATGTTCGATTAGAATATGATTCCATTCCTTTCGTTGTGCATTTACCGGCCGCTGCAAAGTTGGTGGATCGCGCGGTGGGTGAATACCGTGAAAAAATCGCATTTGTACCTGGGTACCGAGCGAAGTTTGATAAAACGGTTACCTGGTATTACCGTAAGAATACCACGCTGGGCTATTCAATTTACAGTCCTGTAGTGGGCAAGAAGCAATGGGCTGTGGTGTTTACCGAAGGAATTAATCAGGTTGAGAAAGTTCCTGTTTCCGGCGTATTGCAGAAGGGCTGGAATCATTTTGAATTGGCTTTGCCAAAGGACCTTCCGAGGCGAAACCTTTCTGCATCGATACTCCTAGATGGTGAACATTGGTTGCAGGAGGTAATAAAAATTTCTTATCCACATATTGGTACCCATTACCGTTCGGCGTTGGCGCAAACGAAAGTGAGCGTATTGGAATTGGACAAAAAGCGCATCAAGATCGGCTACATTGAAGGGGCAGGTGATGTGATGGACGAGACGTTGGAGGCTGTAGGCTATGAGCTGGTGCGAATCACGGAAGATACGCCGGAATTATGGGGGGAAGTGGATGCAGTGCTTGTGGGCATCCGTGCATTCAACACCGAGGCATGGCTCATGGATAGTGGTGATCGCTTAGCACAATTTGTGCGCAATGGAGGGAATCTAGTGGTGACCTATACCACCGCTTCGAGAGCTGGAATGCCATTGCCATTACCTGTTTCATTGACCGTGGGGCGTGATCGCGTTACGGAGGAAGATGCCGCTGTAACGCAAAAGAATGTTCGTGTTTTGCAAGAGCCAAATACCTTGGAAGCTGCGGATTTTGAAGGATGGGTGCAGGAGCGTGGGCTATACTTTCCCAGTGAATATGAAGGGTATAACCCGGTCATCAGTATCACCGAAAGTACCGGGACCGTTTATGAAAATTCGACCGTGATTGCGGAATACGGAAAAGGTTCGGTTATTTACACCGGTTTGTCTATATTTAGAGAATTACCGGCGGGCGTTCCAGGTGCCCTCCGTTTACTCCAAAACTTACTTCATTATGACCTTTAAGAACAGTTCTGAAATCAACTGGAAGAAATACTACACTGGAGTCATCGCACTTTTGGCCGCGCAGATTATCACCTTTTATTTGATTACTCGCCAATTCGTTTAGAAACGTTATGCACCCAATAGATTGGGCTGTATTAGCCTTTACGCTTGCTGCAATCATTGGATATGGCATTTGGGTGACCGTTCGACGCAGTTCATCAGAGGAACTTTTGGTTGGTCAGAAGAACGTGGGCATGTGGACTGTGGGGCTGGGTATCATGGCCACTCAGGCCAGCGCCATCACATTTCTTTCTACCCCCGGTCAGGCCTATACCAGTGGTATGGGGTTTATTCAGTTTTACTTCGGGATGCCCATCGCTGTGGTTCTCGTGAGTGCCTATTTTTTGCCGGCCTACCGTGCCCGCAAAGCAGCAACGGCCTATGAATTTTTAGAGCACCGCTTTGACCGCAGGGTTCGTTTGCTCACAGCCGCCTTATTCCTCGCTTCTCGCGGATTGGCTGCGGGTATCACCATTTATGCGCCAGCCATAGTGCTCTCTGCCGCATTGAATGCCCCTTTGCAATGGACGACGCTCATTATCGGAGCGGCCGTGATTGTATACACAGTCAGTGGCGGTTCCGCTGCGGTGGCTGTGACCCAGAAATTGCAAATGACTATCATTCTAGTCGGGATGGGTGTTGCGACTTACATATTGATTCGTGAGTTGCCCGTTGGTGTAGGCGAGGCTTTTGAATTGGCCGGCCATATGGGAAAATTGAAGATTGTGGATACGTCCTTCGATCCGAGCACCCGATATACGTTGTGGAGCGGTTTGGCAGGGGGCCTTTTCTTGTCGCTCAGTTACTTTGGTACGGACCAGAGTCAGGTACAGCGGTATTTGGGGGCCGGTGAGTTGAAAACGAGCCGTATGGGGTTGTTGTTCAACGGCGTATTTAAGGTGCCTATGCAGTTCGCGATTCTTGGTATCGGGGTGTTGTTGTTCGTCTTTTACCAATTCATTCAACCCCCAATCTTCTTCAACACCGCCGAAGAGGCACGCGCGTCGGCTGAGGTTAAGGCGGAATTGGTCCAATATAAAGACCAGTGGACGCAACTTCACGCTGAAAAGAAAGCCGCTTTAGTTCGCGGTAACCTAATTGCATGGCGTTCGGTTAATGATCAGATGGCGGAAGTTAGGAACAACTACTTGTCGGTCGCAGAGGCGGGTATTCCTGGATTTGAGCGCAAGGATGCCGACTTTGTTTTCCTCACTTTTGTATTGAATTACCTACCTATCGGGCTGGTGGGTTTGCTTCTGGCAGTAATCCTCAGCGCGGCGATGAGTTCGACGGCAGGGGAGGTGACCGCACTTTCGACCACAACCTACGTAGATTATATTCGAACCTTGTGGTCGGGAGCACCGTCTGGTCCCGGTTTTATTCGCATATTAACGTCCTTCTGGGGCATAGCGGCGCTCATCGTTGCGTTGGTAGCCCCCCTCTTCGATAATTTGATCCAATTGGTCAATGTGCTCGGGAGTATCTTTTATGGCACCATTTTAGGTGTTTTTATTACCGCATTGTTTTTTAAAAAAATAGGCGCCAAAGCAGTTTTCCTTGCAGCGCTCCTCGCACAGGGTACCATAGTTCTTCTACATGTTTTAAATAGCTCTGGTGCGATCAGCTTAGGGTATTTGTGGTATAATGTCATTGGGGCAATTTTGGTGATCGCGATATCACTTTTAATTCAAAGTTGGCATCGTCAAAAGGATTAATTATGAATGATGCCTACGCAATTTTCGGGAATTGAGCCCAAAGTGGAGCAACCCCGCACATGTGCACGTTTTTTTTATGACATTAGGTTTTTCATGCGCTCGACCATTTCAAAAACCGCAGGGCAATGACGCACGTTCGTCTCGGTGAGGTCCAAGATCGATTTCATGTTGTGGTGGTCCGTATGAGGGTATTGACGACATGCCTTGGGCGCATATTCATAGATGGTGCATTTGTTGGTGTCCAATTCCAAAAATGGACACGGCAAACTTTTCATCACCCAATCCCCATCTTCGTCCACACGGAGGTATTGCTTCTCAAACTCTGCGGGCCGCATCCCTTGCTTCTTGCTAATACGGGCGATATCACCCTTGGTCAGTAACGGACCCGTAGCGCGGCAGCAGCGTGCACACGAGAGGCAATCCGTTTCTGCAAAAACTTCCTCATGGACGGAATGAAACGCATCGTTCAGGGACTTGGAGTCCTTGTTTTTTAGAGACGCGAAGAACTTTTTGTTTTCACGACGCTTATCGCGAGCTCGGTCCTTAAAGTCGGGGAGGAGGTTTTCGAGGTAATTACTCATCGGCCTCACCAGTCAATTCCTGTAATAGGGAACGCGTCTCTTCAATATACCCGGCATACTCCTTGGTGCTCGGACCGTAGAACCCGGTGTGGATGCGGACCACATCACCACGTTTGTTAAGGATGATCGAGGTAGGATAGCTACGAATCCGATCCAACGGTAGAATGGCGTTTGGATCCTGATCGCGACTGTAGGTCGCGATCACCATAGGGAAGGTTGTTTCGAGATCGCGGGCCATTTTTTGGACTGCGGCAGTTGCTTTCTCTAGGGTTCCGCTGTATTCGAAGCTCAAACCGTAGATGTCTATAGCACCATTGAATTCGCGGTAGAATTGGTCAAGAACGCGGCCTTCGTCCATACAATTTGGACACCATGATCCTTGAATGGTCAGGATGGTTGGCTTCGTAATCGCGCGGCTATCAAAGTGAATGCTGTCACCGTTTAAGTCGGTGTAAGCCCATTCAATATGGGTATAATCCTCGCGTAGCTTAGACATGGTTTCTGGGTTGTCGAGTACGGCCTTTTCGTCCACAACTCCCTCAAAGCTGAAATAGCCGCCCATGCCGGCCCAAACCTCCCCGAAAATACTATCGCCTTGGGTGAGCGCATCGACGTGATAAATAAAACGACCGTCAAAGCCCTCGAGTACAAACCCTTCTTCGACAGGGTATCCCGTAAGAAAACGTGTGTCGCCCGTGCTTGTCGCAATAGTGCCGACCAAGGTGTTGTCTTTAACACCCAGCTGAAGCAGTGCAGGCTTAGAACTACCGTCCTTGAAATGACGAGTAATTAAATATTGTGAAGGAATCTCGGCGGGTGCGGCAGAATATTCTTTACGCCCTGGAACCAATTCTATCGGCAACCGGTAATCCTCCGCATCAGTACGGAAAAACTCTCCCTTGTACCCAAAGCCATCCTTGACCAAAAATAGGTCGGATGCAAAAACAGGGAAGGTGCCTCTCAAAGTATCGGTGCCTTCCAACATCACGATAATTTCCTCCTGTACCCCATTGTACACCGTAAGTTGCGATCCTTCTAACACCGCATTGAACGTACATTGCGTACTGTCGTTTTGAAAAATCACTCCGACAAATTCCTGTGAAGCTTCAGTCTGTACCTCACTATTTTGAGGGTTGGAGCAAGAAAAAAGGGCCATCGAAATGGCCCCTGAAATAATGAAATTCTTCATGATGTTTTAGAGGTTCAATTCCTCTATAAAGGTATCAATCTTTGAATCAAGTTCAGCCTTTGTCGCAGCATGACTCTCACCAGTAGTAGTACGTACACTGAAGTAGAATTTGATTTTCGGTTCTGTACCTGAAGGACGGGCGCTTACTTTGTCGCCAGCCTCCGTAATGAACTGCAATACATTGCTTTGTGGCAATCCCGTAGGATTCTCCGCACCACTGCTCAGATCAGTTTCCATACCCACGGCGTGGTCGATGACCATAACCACAGGTGATCCAGCGAGTGTCGCTGGTGGATTATGGCGCAAATTAGACATCATCTCTGCGATTTCTTGTGCGCCACTTCGACCTTTCTTCGTGATGGAGATCAAACGCTCTTGATACTGACCGTAAGTGCGGTGAATGTATTCAAGTTGCTGAAGAACAGTGCGTCCCTGTGATTTTGCGTAGGCTGCCATCTCGGCAATCATAACTGCTGAGGCTACTGCGTCTTTATCGCGTACGGCATCTCCGATGAGGTACCCGTAGCTCTCTTCACCTCCCACTAGGAATTTTTCTTCAGGTCGGTTAGCGATGATATCTGCGATCCATTTGAACCCGGTCAAACAGCGATAGCATGGTACCCCAAATTTTGAAGAAATATCGGCGATGAGGTCGGTCGTTACGATGGTTGCGGCCGTGAAACCGTTGGCTGGAAGGGTGCCGTTTGCTTGGAATTGGCTCAAAACATAGTGCACCAAAAGTGCAGCAGTGTCGTTACCATTGAGTAGTTGCATCTTCCCGGTACCGTCGTTTGCAGCGATCCCCACGCGGTCGGTATCGGGGTCACAACCGATTACGAGATCCGCTCCTGTGTCTTCTGCTTGCGCCACGGCCATTGCCAACGCAGCCCCCTCTTCAGGGTTTGGGCTGGCCACAGTTGGGAAGTTTCCGTCCGGTATACTTTGCGCCTCTACAAGATCAACTTTAGTAAAGCCGGCCTTCTTCAATGCTGGTGGTACACTAACGATTGAGGTGCCGTGCAAGGCGGTGAACACGACATGAAGGTCTGATTTTCCCGCATTGCTCAAGCTCAATCCTGCAATCATGTTGGTGTATTTTTCGTCAATGGCTGCACCGACGATTTCGATGAGGCTCTCGTTGGCTTCCCATTTGATTTGGTCGAATCCGGTGGCGCGTACTTTGGCGATAACGCCATTGTCGTGCGGTGGTACCAATTGGCCACCGTCGTTCCAGTATACCTTGTACCCGTTGTATTCCTTCGGGTTGTGTGATGCCGTCAGTACGATACCAAAATCACAGCCTAATTCACGCACCGCATAGCTCAGCTCTGGTGTTGGGCGTAAATCCTCAAACAAGTAGGTGTGTACTCCATTAGCGCTCAATACCTCCGCCACTTTACGTGCGAACGTTTTCGAGTTGTTACGGCTGTCGTGTGCGATGGCTGCTTTAAGATTGTTTCGACCGTAAGCTTCCTGCGCATAGGCGACCAAGCCCTGGGTAGCTACTCCAAGGGTATATGGGTTGATGCGGTTGGTTCCCACGCCCATAATCCCGCGCATACCGCCGGTACCAAAATCTAAGTCTTTGTAAAAGGATTCTATAAGTTCCTCACCGCCGGCATTAAGCATTTGCTGTGCCGCGTCGCGAGTGTTTTGGTCAAAAATTTCTGAGGTCCACAAAGTGGCATTCTTGGTTGCAATGTCCAAGACTGAAGTCGTGCTTTGATCCTGCATGGAAAGTTTGGTTTCGTTTGAAATTCGAAAATACGAAAAACGGGGACCGAAGCCCCCGTTTTACTACTCATGTGTTACGATTTATTGTTCGCTTAACCTTAGCCGAGCATGGCGTAGCTGCGCTCGATGAATTGGGTCAATTCCTCTCCGTGCAGAAGGTTTTGTTGCAACTTCGCTAGGTCAAGTGCTTGATTTACCGCCGTGGCGCGATCTTCTTCACTTTCTGTATCGAGAATCTTATCTGCGAGCGGGTGGTTGGCATTCACCACGAGGTCATACATTTCAGGGAAGTCGCCCATGCCCATAAAGCCACCGCCCCCGGTCATCTGCATTTCTTTCATTCGACGCATGAACTCTGGAATAGTAATCAAAAGCGGCGCTTCGCTGCTGTCCATGTCTTCAAGTTTGATACTGAATTTGTCCTTTGGAACGATGGTCTCAAGGCGCTCTTTCAACGTCTCTTTTTGCTTGTCGCTTAGCTTGGCCACCTTCGTTTCGTCCTTTTTAATGAGGTTGTCGATCAGGTCGCTATCCACGCGTGCAAAAGTGGTGTCTTTGTGCTCACCTTCCAGTTTTTGGATGAGGTGACTGGTCAGCGGAGAGTCGAGGAGCAATACGCTATATCCTTTAGCTTCTGCCTTTTTAATATAGCTGTGTTGAGTATTTTTGTTCGAAGCATAGAGCACCACCAATTTTTTGTCTTTATCCGTTTGGTTCTCTTTGATCGTTTCGAGGTATGCATCGAAGGTGTGGAGTTTACTGCTAACATCTTCGTACATCGCGAACTTCTTAGCCTTTTCGAAGAATTTTTCTTCGGTAAGCATTCCGTACTCGATGATGATCTTCATGTCATTCCATTTGCTCTCAAAGTCCTCGCGGTCTTTGCGGAACATTTCCTCAAGCTTGTCGGCCACTTTTTTGGTAATGTGCGAAGAAATCTTCTTCACGTTGCCGTCAGCCTGTAAATAGGAGCGGCTCACGTTCAACGGAATGTCCGGAGAGTCGATGACACCGTGTAGTAGCGTTAGGAAGTCTGGCACGATACCCTCAACACTGTCGGTAACAAATACCTGCTTTTGGAAGAGCTGAATTTTGTTGCGCTGAGGCTCTACGTTCGGTTTGATCTTCGGGAAGTATAAGACCCCAGTCAAGTTGAACGGGTAATCCACGTTAAGGTGGATGTTGAAGAGCGGCTCGTCGAAGCTCATTGGGTAGAGCTCACGGTAGAAATCCTTGTAGTCCTGCTCCGTTAGAGTGCTCGGCGTGCGGACCCATGCTGGTTCAGGGTTGTTGATGATGTTTGCAACCTTGCGGGTTTCCCACTTGGCATCTTCACCTTCAGCGGCAGCGTTGTAGCTTTCGTCCTTTTCACCGAATTGGATCGAAACAGGCATGAACTTAGCGTATTTACTGAGAAGCTCGTTGATCTTGCTTTCTTCTAGGAATTCTTCACTATCGTCTGCGATGTGAAGTTTGATCTCAGTTCCGCGGTCCTCTTTGTCGATGGTGTTCAATTCAAATTCGGGGTTACCCTCACAAATCCATTGAACGGCAGCAGCGTCTTTATGGCTTTTGGTGATAATCTCCACTTTTTTCGCCACCATGAAGGCAGAGTAGAAGCCCAAACCGAAGTGGCCAATGAGATCAGCGCCCTCCATTTTACCTTCGTACTGCTTTACAAATTCCTCTGCTCCAGAGAAGGCTACCTGGTTGATGTATTTATCGATTTCCTCTGCTGTCATCCCGATACCACGGTCAATGATGCTCAAGGTCTTCGCTTTTTTATCGAGTTTGATGTGAATAGTTAGATCGCCCAATTCCCCTTTGGCTTCGCCAAGGTTGGTTAACGTCTTCAATTTTTGAGTAGCATCAACCGCGTTGCTCACCAACTCGCGGAGGAAGATTTCATGATCGCTGTACAAGAACTTCTTGATGATTGGAAAGATGTTCTGCGCAGTAACATTAATAGAACCTTTTGCCATGATAATTCTGTTTTGGTTTCGGCCGTAGGTTCAACTCTTGTGCCACGGCATAAAATTGGTCGGTAAGCACGGAAAATGGTGACAAGCTGACAAGGTAGGATGCCAATTTTACCATATATTAAACACTCGAACAGACAAAAAACCATAAATCTACCCCCATGCACGTAGCTAAAATCATAGGAGTAGGGCATTATGTGCCTGAGCAAATTATCACGAACCACCACCTCAGTGCCTTAATGGATACCAACGATGAGTGGATTACGGAGCGGACAGGTATCAAAGAGCGCCGATGGGTCGAAGAGGGCGATGGAAACACCGCGGCGACGATGGGCATCAAGGCTGCTCGAGTTGCCATTGAAGATGCTGGCCTAGTACCATCGGATATCGGACATATTGTTTTCGCGACCATCTCGCCGGATTATTACTTCCCGGGTTGTGGAGTACAGGTTCAAGAGGCCTTGGAAATCCCAACCGCTGGAGCTACGGATATTCGAAATGCGTGTTCAGGGTTCATCTATGCCTTAAGTATTGCCAATGCCTATGTGAAGAGTGGTATGTATGAGCATGTGCTCGTTGTGGCCTCCGAACTGCAGAGCCCTTTTTTGGACAAAACCACTCGTGGACGCGGGGTGAGCGTCATTTTCGGTGATGGTGCGGGTGCCGTGGTGGTGAGCCGTGCCGCAGAAGGCGAGGAGGGCATTAAAAGTGTCCACTTGCACAGCGAAGGAAAGCATAAAGAGGAATTGACCATGAAGGGCTTTGGGACCCAGCATTGGATTAATGAGTTGATGGAGAAGGGAATAGATCCTGGTATCCACTACCCGCAGATGAACGGCAATTTTGTGTTCAAGCACGCGGTGGTGCGTTTCTCCGAGGTGATTGGCGAAGCACTAGCGGCCAATGGTATGACCCCGGATCAGATTGATTGCCTCATTCCGCACCAAGCGAATTTGCGCATTGCCCAATTCATCCAAAAGAAGCTGAAGCTCCGCGATGATCAGGTTTTCAACAACATACAGAAATACGGCAACACCACAGGCGCCTCCATTGCCATTGCCTTTTCTGAGGCCGTGCAAACTGGCGCCATCAAAAAAGGGGATATTGTTATGTTCGCTGCATTCGGTGCAGGATTTACTTGGGGAAGTGCCTTAATGACGTATTAGAAAATAAGCCCTTACAGGGGCAATATTCTAGACTCATTAAAAGGCTTGAATTGTCCAAAGCCCAATTCTTCCTCGGTGTAGGTTGTGAATTGGCTCCTGGGAATGCACCCGATGAGTTCGCTGCTCGGTGCGTCGCAGCCGAAAGATTTGGCCAACGACCTTGCATAGTCGAAGACCTCACAAACGCCTGCTTCGAAGGGTTTAGTCAGGTTACAGCTTACTTGGACGATATCGAATTCAGGCAAATACCATGCAATGGCCTTCACACCCGGCAGACCACTGTTTTTCTCACGAAGGGCTACAGCCATTTTTTCGGCAATAGGTTTCAATTCCTTGTTAGGCCTTCCTGTGAGATTGATATTGTAGGCCACCATCAATGATCGCACACCCATAGCTGTCGCGCCGTGCTCTCGAGCTGCCTCATTCCACTCCTGAGGACCGTGGTCAGGTAGATCACCTCGTTCAAAACGAGCTGCCAAACCTTCGTATTGCCCTCTACGTACATCCGCCAAATTCTCACGTTCCTTACGTGTGGCGCTCTGCTCATAGTTGTATATGGGCAGCGCAAAGCGTTCTCCAATTTCCGCCGAGAATTCCCTCACTCGCTCGATTAAATGTTCCTCGTTGATAGAATCGTCGAGCAAAACAAAAGGACAAACATCCACGGCTCCCATGCGCGGGTGGATTCCTTTTTGATGTTCCATGTTGATGTATGCCAGTGCAATACGGATAAGCTCAGCCGTTGCGCTCAGAACACTTTCTACAGGGCCGAGGTAGGTAAATACCGTTCTGTTTACACTATGGCCGGGGTCCACAAAGCGCAAATCCACATCTTTAAAGCCCATAATGGCGGCAGTAATATCCTCGATCAAATCGGGATCTGCGGAACTTACATTGGGTATGCATTCTATGGTGTAGGTTTTCATTCGTGATCGTAAATGTGTGCTTTGATAAAATCGGCAACCAGCAAGGCAAGTCCACGGCCGACTTGCGTAAATTCATATTCGGTCGTCGGGCGCCCTTCGCAAATGTGGAAGTAGAGCGGTTCGAAATCCAATGCATAGATCATTTCACGAATTTGCCCCATGGAGAATCCGCTAATACTCTGTGCAGAAGAAGGGAAGTTAGCAATGGTATCCACGTCCAATTCCAATCCAAATTGGCTACCGAGGTGTTCCTGCAATCGAACATAGACCTCGTCGAGCGATTCTTCACCCGCAAGGAAGTCTTCATAGCTCATCAGGTCGATGTCTTCATGATCTTCGATGTACTGCCATACGTATTCTGGAGTGTAGTTTTCTTGAATACCGAGCATGAAATAATGGCCGAGGTATCCTTCTTCTTTTGCATAGGAAAAGCCGTTACCGCTGTGGCGTCCTTCGAGGCTGCGTAGATCGGTGTGGGCATCGATATTGAGGCAACTAACGGCTTGGCCTACTGCTAGGCTAGTACCTTTCAAACAGCCATAGCTGTTATTGTGACCACCACCAACTACGATGGGGATAGCGCCACGCTTGCGGATTTTTTCCACTACTTCGGTGACTAATTGGTCCGCATCCGCCACTTGTTTGCGCAATACGCTGAGGTCGTCGGTCTCTACATTCGGATTAATTAGAGCCCCCAAGAGGGCTATATCATCGATAGGAAAGAATCGATTCTCCTGCATGTTACACAGATGCTTCAGAAAAGCTTGGAAGGCATGTTGCGCCCCGCCGCGTCCTAGGTTAGCTCGAACGCCTAAATCTTCCTCAATACCGACAATAACAAAACGATAGCGAAGCGGCGTTTCACTATTCCATTCGTCTTCGTTTATAGTGTGTAGGCATTGCCCCAATTTAATCTCGCCTTCGCGCAAACTAGTACGCGCGATCAGGTCGTTGGTCGAATAATGCTCTAAAATCAAGCTCATAATGAGTGTCCGCTTAAAATGGTTTGTGCGATATGGTTTGTGCCAAAGTCATAGCACAGATAGTCCAAAGAGGGTATTTTTTCTGTGATGAGCAGATCCGCGTCTTTTCCGATAGTTATAGAACCTTTGCGGTCGCTGAGGTTCAGTGCAGCAGCTCCGTTCAAGGTTGCCGCATTGAGGGCCTCGGCAGGGGTCATTTTCATTTTTACGCATGCCATGTTGCACACCAGTTGCATATTGCCTCCCGGGCTAGATCCTGGATTGTAGTCGGTGGCGAGCGCTACTATGGTGTTCTGCTCTATGAGTTGGCGGGCCGGCGCGTAAGGGATGCTTAGAAAATAGCTACACGTAGGTAGTAAGGTTGCGATGGTGTTGCTATCCGCCAAGGCCTCAAAGGCACCGGGACTCATCACCTCGAGGTGGTCGACACTGAGCACGCCGGCCTCTACAGCCCGATCGATACCACCAATGTCGTAGAATTGGTTAATGTGAATTTTAGCAGGAAGCCCGTGTGTTTTTGAAGCTTCTAGGATGGTATCAAGGGCGTCTAGTTGGAAATAGTCCCGCTCTACGAAGATGTCGAGGAATTGGGCCAGACCTTCCTTAACGATAGTTGGTAGACATTCTTCAAGCATATGTTTGGTGTAGGCGAGCTGGTCCATACCACGATCTTTTGCCCATTGCGGTACGGCGTGGGCTGCAAGGAAGGTAGGTACAAGGGTAGCTGAGCTCGTCTCATTTAGGGCCTTGATGGCGCGAAGCATTTTAAGCTCGTTTTCAGGATCTAGGCCATAGCCGCTCTTAACTTCGAGGGTGCCGGAGCCGTATCGAATGAGTTTTTCGAGTCTACCAAGACTTTGATTGATCAATTCCCCCTCATCACAACCCGCTAGAGTCTTTGCACTATTCAAAATTCCTCCGCCAGCCGCAGCGATTTCCTCATAAGTGGCTCCTTGAAGGCGAAGATTAAATTCTTGCTCGCGCGTCCCCGCATAAACCAGGTGGCTATGACTGTCCACGAAGGCCGGCATCACACATCGTCCGCTGAGGTCGCGACTAGGAAAATCGTCCGATGGACAGTCCGTCATTGGGCCGAAATCGTCAATTTTTCCTTCTCGGATGGTTAAAAAGGCATTATTGATAGAAGGGAATTGGGCCAATTCCGCCCCTCTAAGTGCCCGAATACCTGCAGGTTGAATACCGCCAAGCTGGGCTATGTTAATCAGTCTAAGGTTCATCCTCCAATGTTACGAAGAATGCGTTGTGTTTCCTACATTAGTGGCATGCCCGGAAATTCATTTGGACAATCATTAGTGCTCACCACCTATGGCGAAAGCCATGGCGAACAAATTGGTGGAATTTTAGATGGCATGCCAGCGGGCGTGTCCATCGACCTCGAGCACATACAGAAGCAGTTGGACCGTCGCCGTCCAGGTCAAAGTAGTCTAACCACGGAGCGTAACGAGGAGGACCTTGTCCACATTCATAGTGGTGTCTTTGAAGGTAAAACCACGGGTACTCCGATTGCGTTTTCCATCAAGAACAAGGATCAACGCAGTCGTGATTATGGAGATCTCAAGGATGTATATCGTCCATCACACGCCGACTACGTCTATGATGCCAAATATGGCTTTCGAGATTACCGTGGTGGTGGGCGTAGCAGCGCCCGAGAAACGGCTATCCGTGTAGCGGCTGGGGCTATAGCCTCTCTGCTCTTACCTGAAGTTGTCGTTCGTGCTTACACATCTTCGGTGGGCCCCATTCACTTAAAAAGCAACTGGCAACACCTGAACCTAGAGGCTATTGATCAACATCCCACCCGTTGTCCCGATGCGGATACAGCGGATGAGATGAGTGCCTATATCGAGCATGTGCGCAGTGAACAGGATAGTACCGGCGGAATTATCACGTGCGTTGCTACTGGCGTTCCCGTTGGTTTGGGTGAACCTGTTTTTGATAAGCTCCACGCGGATTTAGGAAAAGCCATGTTCAGCATAAACGCCGTAAAAGGGGTAGAGTTCGGCTCGGGCTTCGCGGCTGCGGAAATGCTGGGAAGTCAGCATAACGATGCGCTGGGTAAGGATTTTGAAACACTAACTAACAATGCTGGTGGATTAGTTGGAGGGTTAAGCAATGGCGCGCCTATAGAATTGCGCGTTGCGTTCAAACCTGTTGCAACGATCGGACGTGCCCAGCACACGGTTGATCATCACGGAAAGGAAACGATTTTGGAGGCTACAGGTCGACACGATCCATGCGTGGTTCCGCGCGCTGTTCCCATAGTTGAGGCTATGGTTTATTTGGTCCTTGCTGACCATTATTTGAGAAATTTGAAATATACACGATGAAAAAACCATCTCTACCCGTTCAAATCATCATTGGTCTTGTTCTTGGAATCTTGTGGGCATTACTAAGCAGCTCCATGGGCTGGACGAAGTTTACTTTGGACTGGATTGCCCCCCTCGGTACCATTTTTATCAACCTATTGAAGCTCATTGCAATTCCTTTGGTTTTGTTCTCGATTATTGCGGGAATTGGTAACCTAAGCGATACCGCCACCTTGGGTCGTATGGGGGCAAAGACGATGGCGCTGTACATGATTTCGACCGTATTGGCGGCCTCTATGGGAATGTTGGTGGCTAATCTGACGAACCCAGGGAAGCAGGCCTCGGAAGAGCAACGCAAGATCAATCGCGTGGCCTATGAACTTTGGGTTAACAATACGGATGGGGTAGAGTACTTCGATGATCTTCGCTTGTTGGAGGATCCGTCGATGAGCGAATACATG
Organism: Bacteroidota bacterium; assembly: GCA_041164065.1. GTDB lineage: Bacteria > Bacteroidota > Bacteroidia > Flavobacteriales > Schleiferiaceae > UBA10364. The sequence goes on from JBEAQE010000003.1 coordinate 249,401, forward strand.
ACCGATGCTCAAGCCGCACTCGCCGAGCAGCAGAGCAATGAAGAGCTAAATGCGAAGGTGGCTGCAGCGAATAAGGTCAAGAGCGAGAAAAAAGATGGACCGCTCCAATTCTTTGTGGATATGGTTCCTTCTAACATTTTCCTCAGTTTCAACAATAGCCTTATGCTCCAAGTGATCTTCTTCGCTATTTTCTTTGGGGTGACCATGGTCATGTTGCCGAATGCAACTATGAAGCCAGTGGCCGATGTCATTAATGGATTTTCGGATGTGTTCATTAAAATGGTGGACGTGGTAATGAAAGGCGCACCCGTCTTTGTTTTTGCCCTATTAGCAGGGAAACTAGCTGGAATGGCTGGGGATGATCCTTCTCGATTGATCGAAATTTTCAAAGCTCTAGGAGCATATACCGGCTACACCATCCTTGGTCTTTTGTTTATGATTTTAGTGCTCTATCCAGCGATTCTTGCCTACCTAATCAATCGCAAAACGAAGATGGGGTATTACAAGAGCTGGGGCTATTTCATGCGCGGGATTCGCCCAGCACAATTGTTGGCTTTCTCCACTAGTTCGACGGCGGCGACGCTTCCGGTGACTATGGAGTGCGTGCACGATAACCTCGGTGTGGATGAAGAGGTTGGCTCGTTCGTACTGCCCGTTGGTGCCACTGTAAACATGGATGGAACGGCTTTGTATCAGACGGTAGCTGTGATTTTTATGGCCCAATTCCACATGATCGACCTGTCCATCGCACAACAACTCACCATCATCCTCACGGCCACACTCGCATCCATTGGCGCAGCATCAGTACCTTCTGCAGGTATGATTATGCTTATTCCGATTTTGGAAAGTGTTGGGCTGAACCCTGCTTGGATTGCCATTATTTTCCCGGTGGACCGAATCATCGATATGGTTCGCACCGTTTTAAACCTCACTGGGGATGCCGCTGTGAGCACGATTATTGCGTTATCCGAAGACAAGCTTCATGTTGTAAACCAGGACGAACTCTAGATGCGCAGATTTACGGTACTTTTTTTACTTGCACTGGTTACCTCGCTAAGCGCACAGCAGGCCATTACACTGGGGACGTACTGTGGGGATGATCGCAGCAGCACGCGAGAAATCAACAAAGCCTTGGTGGCATTGCAAAAACGGGACTACCCGTCGGCGCAATTGTACATTGGGACGGCCTTACGCATCAATGAAAATGATCAACATGCCCATTACCTCAGAGGGGAATTGGCGTTAAAACAAAAAAACGTGGCTATTGCTGAGGCGAGTTGGAAACGTCTCATCCGCGATTGTCCAGGTTATAAGCCCGATCTGAGCTTTTACGTGGGGGCCATGGCACTTTCCGATGGTCGTCCAGAAGAAGCTAAGCATTACCTCGAGCAATGGTTGTTACGTGATGATCGCAATTTTGATTACGACATTGAGGCAGAAGAAATGTTGGCCGAGATCAATGTGAAAACGCATCTATTAGCGAATCCTGTACCCTTCGATCCTCGTCCGGCCCGGGATATCAACACGAATTGGGACGAGTACCTTGCTGCAATGACCCCTGACGGCTCTACCATGTATTTCACCCGCCGCAGTAAAAAACGCGACAAATACGATGGGCCTGCAGCCCCAGTACGGAGTGTTGAGGAATTCTCGGTATCCTATGTTAAAGGCCAGCGGGCTGGAATGCCTTACCTCGAGGAAGGTGTAGCATTGGAAGCACCGTTTAACAGCCAATACAATGAAGGTGGTCCGACATTAACCGCAGACAACCGTTTGATGGTTTTTACCATATGTGAATTGGAAGGTAAGACTGGTAAGCAGAACTGCGACCTCTATTACACAAGCTTTGAATACGGTGTGTGGAATGGTATTCGACCTTTACCCGATCATATCAATTCGCCTGATAGTTGGGAAAGCCAACCCTCCATCAGTCCGAATGGTGATGTACTTTATTTCACGAGTGACCGCGAGGGGGGTTACGGGGGACTCGATTTATACTACACACAGCGCTTGCCTGGAGGTATGTGGGGACCTGTACACAATCTAGGCGCGACCATTAACACAAAGAAAAACGAAAAGAGTCCTTTTATTCACCCGGATAGCGAAAGCTTATATTTCGCGAGTGACGGCCATCCAGGAATGGGAGGGTACGATCTTTTTAAAAGCATTGAAAGAGAAGGGGCCTGGGACAAGCCCTTGAACCTCGGTTATCCTATTAATACCGAGAAGGATGAAATCGGACTTTTGGTAACCCTCGACGGCACAAAGGCCTACTTTGCATCGAACAAAATCAACCGGGCAAACGGCTGGGACATCTACTTCTTTGATCTCTATGAAGCGGTTCGACCCGAAGAAGTCGTCCTTGTAAAAGGAACGGTTAACCGTGACCAATTCGCCTCTGACGAGGCCCCTAAAATCATCCTAAAGAACAATGTCACTGGAGTGGAACAAACCCTTGAAGTGAGTAACGATGATCGCAGTTTTACTGCGGTGATTAAAAAAGAGGAGGCTAATGAGGTTTTGGTTAAGATTGAAGCGAAGAAGGCAGCATTCTCTGCGGCTCCCATTCGTTTGAAATCGCAGTCCGAGGGTGCCCCAACTGTCGAATTGACCTTAGAGCATAGAGATCTTGAACGGGGAGGGGCTTATCCTATACCGCATATTCTTTTTGAAACGGCGTCAGACCTTCTGGACGCCCAGAGTGTTTTGCTTTTGCAGGAATTTGCCGACTTCTTGGCTAAAAACGGAAACCTGCGTGTTGAAATTCAAGGGCATACGGACAATGTGGGTGACGGAAATGCGAATCTAGATCTCAGTAGACGCCGTGCGCGTAGTGTGGCCCGTCAGCTGGAAATTTTCGGCATTTCGTCTTCAAGATTGAGTCATCAGGGCTATGGAGAAACTCGTCCTATTGCATCGAACGACACGGAGCAGGGTAGAGCTCAAAACCGCCGTACCGTCTTCGTGGTAACCTCTCTTTAACCAAAACTCGTATCCTTTTAGAAATAAAGGGCTAGTTTCCTTCTGCCTGGTAAATACGGATAAAAAAAATCCCCAACCGTTAGGCTGGGGATTCAATGCTGTGCGTTGGCACGGTTTAGAAGCGACGCTCTTTGATACGAGCTGCCTTACCGGTACGCTCACGTTGATAGAAGATACGTGCACGACGTACTTTACCACGCTTGTTCACTTCAATTTTTTCGATCGCTGGCAGGTTAACTGGGAAGATACGCTCTACACCTACGTTACCGCTAATTTTGCGAATGGTGAAAGTTTCAGTAACACCGCTACCGCGACGTTGTAGCACAATACCACGGAAGAACTGGGTACGTGTTTTTTCACCTTCCTTAATTTGGTAGTAAACAGTGATGGTATCACCGGCACCAAACTCAGGCAAATCATTGCGAGTAATAAACTCGTCTTGTACAAACTTGACTAGATCCATAGTCTAAAATGTATTAACTATTCCTGTGAGCCAACATTCACATCTTTTGCCAGAGGTTGACACTCAGCCCCAAAGGGTTGGCAAAAGTAATAAATGTTTTTCTAATTAGAACTGCTCTCGACCAGCAAAGTGGAAGTTTGCTTCAATGATTGCGTTTTCGTCGCTATCAGAACCGTGTACAGCGTTTTCGCCGATGCTCGTTGCGTACTTAGCGCGGATTGTTCCTTCAGCGGCTTCAGCTGGGTTAGTAGCACCGATCAATGTGCGGAAATCTTCTACTGCGTTTTCTTTTTCCAAAACGGCAGCTACGATTGGACCTGAAGACATGAAGTCAACAAGTTCACCGAAGAAAGGACGCTCTTTGTGGATTGCGTAGAATTCTTCAGCATCACGCTTAGAAAGTTGAGTTAGCTTCATCGCTGAAATACGGTAGCCCGCTTCAGTGATGTGGTTCATGATTGCACCGATGTGCCCGTTGCGTACTGCATCAGGCTTGATCATTGTAAAGGTTGTTTTACCAGCCATTTTATTTGAATTTTTCCGATTTTGGAGTGCAAAGGTACGCTTTTCTTGCACCTTTGTAAGTAAATACCATCAACGATGAAAGAAATCCGTCTGGACGGCTTTACCGAAGCCTTTAATCAAAGTAAGACAATCGTAATCACTAACCACACTTCTCCGGACGGAGATGCTATGGGTAGCGCCTTGGGGTTAAAGCGGGTCTTAGAGAAACTTGGTAAGGAGGTCAGTGTCATCGTGCCGAACCCGTACCCTAAATTTTTATGGCATCTGGCCGGGAACGACGAGGTGATGGTTTATTGCGATGGTAAAAAGGCTGCCAATTCCAAAATAGAGGCCGCGGATATGATTTTCCATTTGGATTACAATGCTATAAGTCGAAGTGCGGACATGGAAGAGGCGCTGGTTGCTGCCAAGGCGAAGAAGGTGATGATTGACCATCACCGTCAGCCAGAAAGCTGGCCGGATTTTATCTACAGCGATATTGATATGAGTTCAACATGTCAGATGATCTATGAATTCTGCCACTTGTACGGGTGGTTGGATAAGCTAGACAGGGAGAGTGCGGAATGCTTGTATACGGGGTTAGTGACAGATACGGGGAGCTTCCGTTTCCCTGCAACTACTTCGCGAACTATGGAAATCGCTGGCGCCCTGATGGACCTCGGTGTTCAGCCAGCAGATTTATATGATAAGATTTTTGACAGCCAGCCGGTGGCACGATTACGTCTTTTAGGAGCCATGCTGGACCAATTAGAGATTAGCCCGGACGGAACGGTAGTGCTACTCTACCTCAGTAGCGAACAATGCCTGCGATTGGGATATGAAAAGGGGATAACAGAAGGATTCGTTAATTATGGATTGAGTATCGCCGGGGCAAATATGACGTGCTTCCTTCGTGAGGAGGATGGATTGGTAAAAATTAGCCTTCGCAGTAAGGGCGATGCTGATGTCAATATTTTAGCTCGCGCTTCCTTCAACGGCGGAGGACATAAGAATGCTGCAGGTGGTCGTCTCGATATGAGTATAGATGAAGCTGTAGCTTACGCAAAAGCACATTTGCCATGGAACTAAGAAAAAAAATAGGGGCATTTGCGCTCTTTGTGGTATTCTCAAGCTGTGGCGAGGTGGCTGAACCTGCATTACCAAGCCTTAAGATGGACCCTATGGAACGCCAAAAAATCTTTCTCGCTCAGGAACGTCAATGGATTCAAGCCTACATTGAGGAACATGAATTAGAAGGTATTGAGCGCAATGGTTTTGGAATGTACGAGCTTCCTGTTTACGAGGGAGATGGGGCTGTGGCGCGTATGGAGGACCGTGTTGTTTACGAGGCGACCGTATATTTGTTGGATGATACAGGGGTCGGACGTTATACCGATACCATTGACTTAGGATATAGTCAGGTCGAAATAGGGCTTCACAAAGCTATTGAAGGAATGAAGGAAGGTGAGGTGAAATTGGTCATCATACCTTCTTTTTTAGCACACGGAATTGCAGGGGATCTCGACCGAGTTCCCCCACAAAGTCCATTGCGTTATGATTTAAAGATTATCCAGGTAATCCGCTAGCCACTTGTGCGCCCTTCGGGTGTTGGTCTAGCTTCTCCATTTTGATGAAGTGACTCTCAAAGTTTCCGTCGGCACTGCGTCCAGAATATTCCATTCCAGCGGTATTATCTACACGGTCAAAACCGTTGATTTCAAAGCGGTCACTTTCATTCATCCACAACCCCATTAGCGCGCCTGAAGCAAAATCTGCACTGATTGTATCAATCAAATAGCGTGTAGGTGCACTGCTGCCAGAGCCGCCATAAACCTTTGTTAGATATAGATTCCCAGCATTGAAGGTCATGTAGACGCTATCGTAAATGGCTGCAAGATCGTTGGTGCTGAAGTCATCGTGATTGTACACTTCGTAAGATTCCACGAGGAAACTACTTCCGCTTAGGTAGCCTTCTGCGCCAAAATCTAAAGGTGTCGCGTGATCAGTAGAACAGCTCATTGCGAAGATGCCGGCAGTGAATATGTATAGTAGTTTTTTCATAATTCGAAGTTGTTAAGTTAAGGTTGGGGTAACAATCTAGAGTCAAAGTTAACATTAAGTTTACATACACGCAAATGTAAGTTTACATTTTATTAACATTGGAGAGCTTAGTGGTAAGGAATTGTGTTAAACCGTTGATAAACAGCGGTTTGAATATCTGTTGGTCGTGATTTTTTTCTTTAGTAGTGCATCGCTTACCTTTGGGCGAGCTAAAAAAAACAAGCAAATGATTAAGAATATATTCTTTTCGCTTCTCGCCGCGATTTCCTTGATGAGCTGTGGTGGGAACAAAGTTGTTGTGAACGGTGAAAAGGTGGAATTGGATCCAGGCATCTATGCGAAATTGACCACCACTAAAGGTGAAATATTGATAAAGTTCCACACGGATCTTGCACCGATGACTTCGGCAAACTTTATTGCCCTCGCAGAAGGCAATCACCCCAAGGTAGATGCAAAGTATGCAGGCAAGCCCTACTTTGACGGATTGTTGTTCCACCGCGTCATTCCTAAATTCATGATTCAGGGAGGTGATCCTGATGGTACAGGAGCTGGTGGTCCTGGGTACCAATTTCCTCAAGAAGTGAGCCCTGAATTGCGTCACGATAAGGCAGGTGTTGTGAGTATGGCAAATGCAGGTCCAGGAACCAACGGTTCGCAATTTTTTATTACCCACAATCCAACTCCACATTTGGATGGAGGGTACAACGTGTTTGCTCAGGTTTTGAGTGGACAAGAAGTGGTTGTGGCTATCGGTGATGTTGAGCGTGGGGCAAGCGATCGTCCTATAGATAAGGTGGTTTTGAGCGAAGCGAAAATAATTCGTGTAGGCAAAGAGGCTAAAGATTGGGACGCTCCTCAGCATTTCTTGGACGGAATAAACAATGTTGAAGCTCAGAAACAAGCCGCTGCACAGGCTATTGAAGATGCGATTGACCAGCAGTTTCCTTCGGCAATCAAAACGGAAAGTGGTTTGCGTTACATGATTGAGCAAGTAGGTGATGGTGAAAAGCCTGCTCTTGGTGAAAAAGTGCAAGTTAATTACTCAGGTTTCCTCATGGATGGAAGCTTGTTCGACTCTAGCATCAAAGAAGTTGCTCAACAATTCGGTCAGTACGACGAGCGTCGTGAGCCATACGAGCCTTTGGTAATGCAATACGGTCCTATGGCACGTGTGATTCCGGGTTGGAAAGAGGGAATTCAATTGTTGAACATTGGGGGTAAAGCGAAATTGATCATCCCTCCTTACTTGGGCTACGGTGAACGTGGTGCGGGTGGTGTTATTCCTCCAAACGCGACGTTGGTATTCGACGTGGAATTGGTAGGTAAAGCAAAATAAGAATATTGAAAACGACCAATTGGTCATGATTATGGAGAATGGTATTTACGCCAAATTTTCAACGCCTAAAGGCGATATTACGATTAAACTCGAGCATGAGAAAACACCGATGACCGTTGCCAACTTTGTTGGTCTAGCGGAAGGAACGCTCGAAAATACGGCGCGCGATAATGGGCAGCCTTATTACGACGGTTTGACCTTCCACCGTGTCATTGCGGACTTTATGATCCAGGGTGGTGATCCAACGGGCACCGGAGCAGGTGGTCCAGGTTACCAATTCGAAGATGAAATTCACCCAGACCTTAAACATAACCGCCCAGGGACTTTGAGTATGGCTAATGCCGGGCCGGCAACCAACGGTTCACAATTCTTCATAACGCACGGTCCAACAGATTGGTTGGACGGAAAGCATACTGTTTTCGGCTATGTTGTTGAAGGACAAGATGTGGTAGATGCGGTAGCGCAGGGCGATACTATGGATAGAGTGGCGATCGTTCGCGTAGGAGAGGAAGCTCAGGCTTGGGATGCCTCAGAGATCTTTACAACTGCACGCAGCGCGGTAGAGCAGGCAGCTAAAGCAGCTCAAGAAGCAGCGGATGCGGCTATTAAAGATCTCAAGGATGGTGCACAGAAGACCGATTCAGGTTTGATGTATATCATCGAAGAGGAAGGTAAGGGACCGAAGCCAACGGCTGGTCAGAACGTTCACGTTCATTACGAATTGAAATTGGCTGACGGTATGGTCGTGGACAGCTCGTACACGCGTGGTACACCGCTTCAAATTCCAATCGGTGTTGGTCGTGTGATCCCGGGTTGGGACGAAGGTATTATGCTGTTGAATGAAGGAAGTAAGGCGACTTTGATCGTGCCTTCAGAGCTCGGATACGGCGCTTCAGGGGCCGGTGGTGTCATTCCGCCGAACGCTACCTTGATCTTCAAAGTAGAGCTTGTTAAAGTAGGTTAGTCCGAAATAAACGGTTGATATGTAAAAACCCCCAGCGCCCGTGGCGCTGGGGGTTTTTTATGCCGGTTGCCTCAGTAGAGGTACTTGATCAGCAGATCGACGATTTTCGCTTTCGATGCGGTGAAAGGGGCGCTGAGTAACTTGTTTACTGGCGGCCCCCACTGGTAGAACTCACTCCGCGTGTTGGTAAATTCCATGAAGCCGGCCTTGCCGTTGGTTTTGCCCATTCCACTGTGGCCAATTCCTCCAAAAGGCAAATTGTTGTTCGCAATCTGCAACAAACTCATATTCACAGCGGTTGCTCCCGCGCGCGTGTTGTTTTGAATGTGGCGTATGTTTTTCTGGCTCTTACTGTAGATGTACACTACCAAAGGGTGCTCACGGCCATTGACCTCTTTCAAAACCTCATCAATATCGCTGTAGCTGAAAACGGGCAGGAGGGGACCAAAGATCTCCTCGCGCATACAGGCGCTTTCTTTATCCGGGTTGAGGACGACCATGGGGGCTAGTTTGCGATCCTTTTCTTCGCCATAATGGCTGGTCCAAGGTGTACCGGTAGTCGCCGCTTCGGCACCCATAGCCTTAATTCGTTCTAGATGACGGTCGTGAACAAGCTGAACATAGTCATTGCTCTGCGTAGCGTTAGGACCGTAATATTTCTCCAGTGCCTTCAGGACGCCAGCCTTAAACTCGCCTACCTTACTTTCGTGAACGTAGACGTGATCGGGCGCAATACAGATTTGGCCGGAATTTGTAAACTTCGCCCAAGCAACGCGCATACCGGCCTCAAAAGCCTTTGCGCTGTGGTCTACAATCGTTGGACTTTTACCGCCCAATTCCAATGTCACCGACGTCAAATGCACACTGGCCGCTTTCATCACAATCTTCCCGACGGCGGTGCTTCCTGTGAAGAAGATATGGTTGAACTTTTGGCTTAAAAGCTCCGTAGACTCCTCCACACCGCCTTGAACCACAGCAACTTCCTTCTCGTCAAAAATCTCCTCCACTAAACGGGCGAGGGCCGCCGAGGTATGTGGTGTGTGCTCCGAAGGTTTAAGGATCACCGTATTTCCCGCGGCAAAAGAGGTGCTCAAGGGGTGCAGACTCAAGAAAATAGGGTAGTTCCACGGTGCAATAACAAGGGTCGCACCCTTTGGCTCGGCCCTCGTGTATGAGGTAGTGCCGATTAGCGGCAATGGGGTTTTAACCCGCTGTGGTTTCAACCAGCCCTTCAAGTTATCGCGCAACATTTTTAGGTTATCAAGCGTCGGAAAAATCTCCGTCAACCCGACTTCCACGGCACTTTTACCGAAATCCTTTTCCAGGGCACGGGCCAATTCCTCCCGCCATGGCCCTTTCAAAGCCTTACGGAGCAATTCTAACTTTTTTAATCGATAGTCCACCGACGTCTTCGCCTGCTCGGGCGCATGATCGCGGTGTAATTCAAACAACTCTGTTGGACTCTTCTTCATCCTCTATTAACAGGTTTAAGGCGCAAAAGTTGCAGCTATCGGTTTAGCGGGTGAAGATCCGCCACACGATCGAGCAGCTGCTGCGTACTAATGTGGGTATAGATTTCTGTTGTAGTAATGCTCTCATGTCCCAGTAACTGTTGGACAATCCGCAAATCCGCTCCTCTCTCCATCAAATGGGTCGCGAAGCTGTGCCTCATCGTGTGCGGGCTGATATTTTTCTTAATCCCAGCGCTATCAGCGGCCTTTTTAATCTTTAGGAATACACTCTGGCGGGTCAATTCCATGCCGCGGTTGTTTAGAAACACACTGTCCGTGAACTTTGGCAGTGCCTTCTGATGTACCCGCTCGTATTCGATGTACAGCTCCAGATATTTAATGGCATCCTTGTGAATAGGGACCAATCGCTGTTTATCGCCTTTACCCGTCACAATGATATACCCTTCCTTCAAACGCAAAAGTGACCGCTTGAGCCCAACTACCTCGCTTACCCGCAACCCACAGGCGTACAAGAGCTCCAATATGGCACGGTCACGCGTTCCGTTGGCCTCATTCAACGGTACGGCATCGAGCAATTTTAGGACTTCCTCCGTGCTTAAGACGACGGGGAGCTTTCGGCCCATGCGCGGATTTTCGAAAAGGGCGGCCGGATTTTTATCGCCGTGGCCTTCATCCACGAACCAATTGTAAAAACCGCGTAATGCACTTAAAATCCGTGCCTGCGATTTCGCACTCATTCCACGTTCGTGAATATGGGCTAAAAAGCCGCTGATTTCTTTAGGACCAATAGCGCGAGGGCCTTTGTTTTCGCTGAATTGGGCCAATTGCTCCAAATCGCGATCATAGGCAATCAAGGTGTTCTCGCTCAGTCCACGCTCAAATTTGAGATGTTCAAGGTAGCTATTGATGGAATCTGTCCAATTCATTCCTCTAATTTCGCATTTGAGCCCTTATTTTAGCACTATGCAAGTATTAATTCTCAACGGTCCCAATCTCAACCTGCTCGGTACTCGTGAGCCTGAGGTATACGGTGTGCAAGATTTTCTCAGTTTCTATCAGGAATTGGCCGCCGTTTATGACGATGTGTGTTCCTTCCGTTATGAGCAAAGCAATGTTGAAGGGGAATTGATCAACTACCTTCAGCAGGCGGACGGGACCTATGATGTTGTCCTTTTTAATGCAGGTGGGTATACGCACACATCCGTGGCACTGATGGACTGTATCAAAGCCATCAAGGTTCCGGTGGTGGAGGTACACATTAGCAATCCTCTTGCCCGCGAAGAATTCCGTCACAAGAGCTATATAGGAATGGCAGCCGTTGCCACGGTAAGTGGCTTTGGTCTGGACTCCTATCGTTTGGCTTTGGAAGGAGCCATAGCGCTTTTGAACGAATAGCCCATGCCCCTTAAGCCGCCGTTGGCCTAGGGGACTAAGGGTCCAATTCCTACAGGGCCGCCTCTAATACGGCCACAACATCTTCGCGATGAATATCGCCTCGTTCGCCCAAGATGATCTTTCCTCCCATGTACGAAGAAAGTTGGTCGGCCACATACTCAGGGAAGCCTGTAACATCCACTCCGTATTCGCCTAGTTTTGTTTGAATACCCACGCTGTGGAAGAAAGCCTCAATACGGTCAATCGCTTCATGCGCGACATCGAAGTTCATGCCCTCTAGGCCGAGTACGCGTTTTCCGAATTGGGCCAATTTCGCCTCTTTTTCCGCAAACTTATGGCGGTACATGCTCGGCAACACAATGGCCAAGGTTCGCGCGTGATCGATATTGTATTTCGCGGTGAGTTCATGACCAACAACATGCACAGACCAATCCGTAGGTACTCCTTTTTGAATCAACCCGTTCAGTGCCATATTACACGCCCACATGAAGTTTGCTGCGGTTTCATAGTCGGCAGGATTCGCCATGATTTTTGGCGCAACCTCAATCAACGTGGCGAGGATACCTTCAGATATACGATCCTGTAGGGTTGCAGAAGTGGGGTAGGTCATGTACTGCTCCATCACGTGGGTGAAGGCATCCACAATACCGTTGGCGATCTGACGCTCTGGCAAAGAGGCTACAACTGTCGGATCGCTGATAGAAAATTGCGGGAACAACCCCGGTCCGCCCATGCTGCGTTTCTGACCAATCTCCTTGCGGCTAATAACAGCACCGCTATTCATCTCCGAGCCTGTCGCAGGGAGGGTAAGCACCGTACCGAAGGGCATTCCTACTTCGGTGCGAATTCCCTTAGCAAGGATATCCCAAGGTTCATCTCCTTCGTACAAAGCTGCCGAGCTCAAGAATTTGGTGCCATCTATGACAGAGCCTCCGCCAACGGCGAGTAGGAAGGTTATTCCTTGCGTCTTAATGACTTCAAGCGCCTTCAATAACGTGCTGTATTGTGGGTTGGCCTCAATGCCACCAAACTCCACCACCTCATGGTTTTTCAAGGCATCGATCACACGGTCATAGACCCCATTTTTTTTGATAGAACCGCCTCCATAAAGTAAAAGCACCTTCGCGTCATAAGGAATGGCCGTGGCCAATTTCGTATGCTGGTCCTTGCCAAAAAACAATTGGACAGGATTATATAGATCGAAATTTTTCATTCGAAAAGTATTTTGGGTTACACGGATATAACTCTATAACCGTAAAAATGGTTTACAGTTTGATGTACCGATCGCGCTTTTCTGGGTAGATGGTCTCCACAGGTATCAAAATACCCGTCTCTTCAACCGCACCGAAATCATGGTTTATAAAGGTGCCGAAGGTCATCATCTTAGGACTCAGTCCCATGTACTGCTTGATCAACGGCGGCACACTTTCTCCATGCTCGCTTACGAAACCATTCAAGGTTCGACTTCCTTGCTTGAAACTCTTCGCAAAATCATCGTGATCAATAGGGAAGAGGGCGTTCATATCGCCAGAGCTTGGTACTTCTTCGGCCACAGACGGGGTCATAAGACCTTCTGTATCCGGGAAGAAATGCTTCAAGAAATTCAATACCATGTTTCTTGCCTCCCGATTATAGGTAGGGTACATGGTCACTTTTCCGTAGAAATATTTAAGGTGATCGTATTTCAATACGATTGCTCCCAATCCGTCCCAAATATTGTCCAACGCAAAAATGCCGCGTTTCGGATCAACGGCTGGTTGGTATTTTGGTTGTACCCAGCTGCGACCGAGTTCAATACTAAAGGGGAGGTATTCCTCTAAAAACTTATCCGTGAAATTGAAGTAGTGCCCCATGCTGAGGTCATGCTTCCAATCGCCGCCTTTCGCTACGGTAGCGCCATCAATAAAGCGGTAGCCACCAACGATTTCCTCCTCTTCTGGATTCCAGACGATAAGTTGCTCATAAGGGTTGTCGCTCAGGTCAAGCTCGTCAAGATCTACGGGATTTCCGGTGCCACCGTCTGCAGAGGCAAAGGTTAACTCTCTTAAACGGCCAATTTCCTGGAGTACATTCGGTGCATTGTGAATATTCACAATGTAAATCTCATTGTCCAGCTTTGAGGTGCGTCTAATGAAGCGTTCCGGTGTAAGTTCTGCTTTTAATAAGTCTACAGATACCGCCTCTCTGATGTAGCTAAGGTCATTCATGGTACAAATATACCGCTCATTGAGCCTATTTCAATGCTGCTTTTTCGAGCTCGTAGACTTTCTTTTTAACCTCATAGGCCCATTCGTCGTCTGATTTTGATCGATCGAACATGCTGGCTTGTATTGGGGTTCCGTAACGGATGTAAATCGTTTTTCCTTTTTGGCGGATCATCTCGTCGGCGAGGTACAACATCTCGATGTTGACTTTGATGCCGAGGAATTGGCGCCATCTGGAAATGCGGTAAAAGCGCTTCGAGAGCTCACCGCTGATATGTACTGGCACGATGGGCTTGTTGTTGCGCTTGGCCTTGGTGATGAAGGTTTTTTTCCAATCAAGATCACGTACACCACCGTAGCGTGTTTTTCGGCTGACCAATCCAGCGGGGAAAATGAAAACGGCATTCTCACTGGCGAACAACTCGTCCACACGGCGAATATTTTCTCTAGCGGTAGCACCGAATTTATTCACGCCTACAAACAATCCCCGAAGGTTGGTGATACTCATGAGGATGTCGTTCACCAAGAATTTCACATCGCTGCGATAATCGGAAATGCTCTCCATAATGGCCATGGCATCCATACCACCTAGAGGGTGGTTGGCAGCAAAAATGGCGCCTCCCTCGGTAGGGATGTTTTCTGTGCCTTCCGAAACAACGGTTACGCCAAAGCGATGCACGATTTCTTTACAAAAGTCAAAGTCTTGCAATCCTTCATTCTCCCGCATGATGCGGTTGAGCAGACGCTCACGAACTACTCTGTTCGCAAAGTAATACACGAGGAACTTCGGAAGGAATTTATGCAGGGTAGGACTCTTCTCCTTAATGACCCCGTTAATATCAATAAACTTTGCTTTTTTGGCCAATTTTAAAGGGTTTTAGACTTCAAATGTAATCAACTTACGCAAACTATTTTTTCAAGTTGGCTTCGTATCGCAAGATCCATTCCTCCGCTGTCATCTTACTGGCCAATTCCGCAATTAACTCATAGGGCACATCATCCATCTTCTTAAAGCGAATACAACTTTTACCCATATCCAATTTCCTTTTGGCGTGCTTGGGGTATTCATTCTCCCACCACGACAACAATTCCGGGCTCGAATAAATCCCCATGTGGTAAATGGCTACAAAGCCTTTTTGCGAAGCAATACTGATAAAGGGCAGCGGCTCACTAGGCTTGCAGTGATACCCTCCGGGATAAATACTGTGTGGTACTACGAAACCAGGCATTCCGTAGCTCATAGCTTCTTCAAAATCCGATGGGATATTTGCGCGAATCACCTCAAAAAGTCGACTGACCACTCTGGCACGATCAGCATCAAGTTTCGAAATATAATCGGTCGTGGAAGTAGCAGGGATGTGCATTTATTGAGTAATTTTAGTGGAAACGTCAAGATACCTAAACCATGAAAAAAACGCTCATTATCGGCTTGTTTTTATTCTCAGTCATCGCTCAAGCTCAGAACATGCAGATTATGTATGATTTGGATGCACGCGGGAATAAATTGGTGAAGACCTTTCCATTTGAATTGGTCAGTCAAAATGATACCACAGTCATGCTTGAAGCTCGTTATGGCTTGGAGAACAACATCGAACGTTTCCGTTTCGTGTTCACCGTGATGGCCGAGGGCCAAACTTTTTTTAGCAGCTACGATTTTACTACAATCACATTTGTGGGAGAGCAAGACACTAAAAAGGTTAAGATTTCGAATCCCGGGACCCGATACGAGCCGAATGCTTTGACCTATGATTTTGTTTTTTCAGCGGGTGATTTAGGCTATGAAGACAATGACATCAGCCTCAATCGGATGGGGGGTATTACCACTATTATCATAGATCAGCTTCCTGAAATGGCTATGGAGTTCAAATTGCCATTGGAACAATACGGATTCCTAAAGGACCTGCAGTATTCACTTCGTCTGGCTTACGCAAAAAATGAAACAGGTTTTGAAAGTAACAGCAACGTTCGCGGATCTTCAGGCCAGGTAAAGTCTAACCGTTCAACTTGGCGGAATCGTTAATTTTTCCCCAGCTTTTCAAGTGCGGGAACTGGTATGCCGTTGAAATCGAACAGTGCTTGATTCTCATATGGACTTCCGTCTGTAGCCTCGGGGCCTTTGTAGGCTACGAGTTCACCACCCCAATACATCAATCCAGTGCCAAGGGAATCGGTAATGGTGCGCAAGCGTGCGATAAAATCTGATTGACCCTGTTTGGTTGCGGGATAGTCGGGGTGTAGGTCGGCTGCCCACCCGATGTGGTTGTTGGTCCAGTCGTTCCATCCGAGGGTGAAAGCATAGGAGGTTTCGACGATACTAACGGGGCGTTGAAAATCTTGGGCCAATTGGTGACACGTTGCTTCCAATCCGACAATATTACTGGTGTGCCACTTCGGGTAATAGCTCAAACCGATCCAGTCATAGTCCAACGAATCAACGGTTGAGTAAAAGACATCGGCGTTTGCAAAACCGGCGTAGTGTAGGATGGTAATTACTGAAGAATCAGCTGATTTGGCACCTTGGATTCCGGAGGCAAGGAGTTTTTGGAATTGGCCGCTACCATCGCGCACACCTGCAGGGTGCATGAAACCATGATTAATCTCGTTGCCAATCTGAATATAATCGGGCTTCAGCTTTTTTACCACCTCGAATGTGAATGACTCTACGCTATCCAGCAAATGTTCGAAATCCAAAGTTTCCCAAGCAGTAGGAATATTCTGGTGTCCTGGATCTGCCCAGGTATTACTGTAATGCAATGTCAACATCACTTGCATCCCCTTGTCCTTGATGCGTTCCACGTACGGTACGAGCTCTTGTAATGAAGCATCGCCGCTGTCGTTGTTCCATACTTTGAGTCGGACACAATTCAATCCTGCATCGGCGAGTACGTCCAAGGGGTCCGTCAATGAACTGTCCGTAGCGCGAAACGGGTAGTTGTACTGCTCAATTTTAGGAAGCTGGCTGAAATCTGTTCCACGAAGGGGCAGCTTTGAAACAGGCTCTGGCGATGGAGTAGCACCCGGTTTACACGCCGTCATAAGTGCTACAATGAGCCAAATAACCACTTTTTTCATGCTCTAGGCTCAGGCTGCCATCGGTTTCAACCATTTCTTGTCGGCATAAAACGTACCGAATGGAAGGAGCGAAGCCAGCAAAAACAGAATGGACTTCTTGAATCCGATTTTATGTTCCATAGCAAACTCGATGAGTGCGAACAAATACAAAACGGTTAGCAATCCGTGCAACATTCCGAAAACCTTGTTTGGGTAAGGCATGTCTGCTAGATATTTCAAAGGCATGGAAATGAACAATAACACTAGGAAAGAGCTTCCTTCAAACAGTGCTACCCATCTAAATCTTGAGAATGATGATTTAAGCATGTTGTGGAGTTGAGAGGTTTGCGATGAATTTTACGGCAATTTGATTGAAGACATCTGGTTGCTCTACGTTCACCACATGGCCACAATTTTGGATGACGTGAAGCATCGCATTTTTATGGTGCGCCACTAATTTTCTAATGCTCGGCAAGAACATGTGGTCTTCGCTACCCATGATGTAAAGCGTTGGGATTCCTGCATCAGTGAATCGGAAATATCGAAGCAGCGGATTTACTTCAGCCACTAAGGTAAACCAGCGCTTGAATTCGCGTTGATAGAGCTTCTTCGCCTCGCGCACAAAAAGACTTCGACTCTCCTTGTGCGAGCGTTTGGGCATAATAACCCAAGCAAAGAATCGATAAAGAATCATGTAAGGTAGCACACTTTTTAGTGCTGCCCCGGTGCGCATCAAGACCTGTCCACGTTTATTGAGCTTCATGACGGCACCGCCCATAATCATGCTTAATGTGCGGGAGGGGTAACGTTCCGCAATATCACGAATGATTATAGTGCCGAGCGAAATACCTACCCAGTGCGAGCGTTGGATATTTAGGTGGTCGAGCACTTCAATGACCTCGTCGCTGATGTTATTGAAGTTGTAGCTTTTCAAGCGCTCGGTTAAAGGTGCCTTGCTCTTGCCGTGACCCCTTAAATCCACCATCAGTACATTGAAATTATTTCGGAAAGCCCTCACTTGTTTGTACCAGATGGTACTACTTCCTCCAGCGCCGTGGACAAAGGTTACCCAAGGGGCATCATCAGACTTTATATATTTCGTGTAGCTGAGCATGTTCGCAATTTACGGCCTTATGCTCAAAGTTCGGTAAGGCTCAAAAACTCAAGTTTTGATGAGAAATCATAAATTCATAGTGAACGAATAATGCTGAGGTATGAAGAATTTGCTTGGGGTAGTGTTGGTGTTAGTCAGCATAGGAATGCGTGCGCAAAAGCGTGGCGATGTAAGCATTGAACTGGGGTATATGAGGGCTATTCATGACGATCAAGGGGTGAATTTGCGCGATTGGATTCGGGTGGATGGGACTTGGTCCGATCCGACTCAATATGTTGGACAGAGTACCTATGCTTTTACCTTTCGTGATACGACTTACTATTATGGGTTCAATCACGATTTGCCGGTGTTGACCACGCGGGTGATACTCAGCGGCTCTGAAGAGAAAGGGTTGGAAATAAACTTGCTTCAGAGTCTAATGCTGAATTCTTGGCACCAATTGTCCTTTATGTTGGGGTCGGAGTTCGTCTATCGGCCAGTGGATGCAGTGGCGATGAGGGTACAGGCTGGTTTGATTAGCGGGTACCACATGGTGAATCGGCTCGAGGATCCAACTTTGGGGCCACTGGAGGGGAGGAATGGCAATACATTGTTGGGGGCTAATGCGACTTTGGATTGGGAATTGGGCAGAGGATTTAAGGCGAGGCTGAGTTATAATCCGCTGGTGACTGCGCTGGGGGTTTTCTATGAATTTTCCTTGTGATTGGTCAGGGAAGTTGAATTTATGCTTTTAATTTGCAGTAGTTCTTTACAAACGAGGTATCCAGAAAGGTGGAGGGAAAGGCCCTGAGAAACCTTAGCAACCCTTGGACAGTCCAAGAAGGTGCTAATTCCTCTTCGCAAGTGCGAAGGTAGATACGACAGTTTTTACTGTTTTTTTCTTCTCATTTCTGGATACACCATTATTTAACGAAGGTGTATGGAAATTTATTTGGAGCGTTTTGATGATGCCTTTGGCCTGAAGGCTACGGCGGGAAATCACGAATTGATTTTGGACAGTGATCCAAAAATCGGCGGGGGAGATCAAGGATTTCGCCCAATGCATTTGATGCTCGTGTCTTTGGCGGGTTGTAGCGCTATGGACATTATTCATATCCTTCGAAAGGGCAAACATGAAATCCGTCATTATAGCGCGCACGTTGAGGCCAGTAGACGGGAGGAATTGCCACGTATTTTCAATGGAATTACGATGGTCATTACTGTGGATACGGATGCGTCGGACGCGGTGTTGGAGCGTGCTGCGAAGTTGACGAAGGAGAAATACTGTAGTGCCTTTGCGGTGCTGGAGGCTTCGGGACCGGTGGAATTGGTTCTAAAAAGAAAATAGTATGGCTGATAAAAAGAATTGGGGCTTTGAAACCCAGAGTATTCGGCTGCAGTCTGAGCAGACCCAGCAAGGCGAGCATAGTGTACCGCTTTATCTGACTTCCAGTTTTACCTTCGAGAATGCCGATGAGGCCGCTGCGCTGTTTAGCGGTGCTCAAGAGGGTAATATTTACAGCCGTTTTTCGAACCCGAACACGGATGAGTTTGCCCATAAACTCGCGGTACTGGAAGGGGCGGAGGCTGGTGTGGCGACGGCCTCGGGTATGAGCGCGGTGTTCACGAGCTTGGCGGCCTTGTTGTCGCAGGGTGATCACCTCATTGCCTCGCGAAATATTTTTGCCAACAGTACCTATATCATCAAGGAGATTCTTCCGAAATGGGGGGTGGATTATACGCTGGTGGAGGATTTTAATGATCCGAATTGGCAACAACACATTACGGAGCAAACGAAGGTGCTGTTTATCGAGACCCCGACCAATCCTACCCTGGAGATTTTAGACCTTGAGGCCCTGGGTAGTGTTTGTGCGAAGCGGGGAGTTCATTTTGTGGTGGACAATTGTTTTGCGACGCCATATTTGCAAAAGCCTATTCGCTTTGGTGCCGATTTGGTTATTCACAGCGCCACCAAATGGATTGATGGCCAGGGGCGCGTTTTAGGCGGTGCCATTGTGGGCAAAGAGGAATTGGTTGGGAAGTGTTATGGTTTTTTACGTCGCACGGGACCGACCATGAGCGCGTTCAATGCCTGGGTATTGAGTAAATCGCTGGAAACCTTGGCCGTGCGTATGGATCGCCATTGTTCCAATGCTTTGGCCTTTGCGAAAGCGTTTGAGGGGCATCCAGAGGTGGAGCGGGTCATTTACCCGGGATTGCCGTCGCATCCTCAGCACGATCTAGCCATGAAGCAAATGCGACAAGGCGGGGGTATGGTCAGCCTTGTGGTTAAAGGCGGTTTACATCGAGGTAAAGCGGTGTTGGATGGGTTGGAATTATTTTCATTGACCGCTAATCTCGGGGATGCACGAAGTATTGCGACACACCCCGCGAGTACAACCCACAGTTCATTGAGCCCAGCCGATAGAGCTGCAGCAGGAATTTCGGAAGGACTGTTGCGCTTCTCCATCGGCCTTGAGACCGTCGAAGATTTGATCCAGGATTTAGAACAAGCGCTCATATGATGAATGAAGGTTCCCTTTTGATTGACCAATTTCCACTCGAATCGGGAGGCTGCCTCACCAATGCAGAGGTCCACTACCGCTGGCGGGGTAATCTACACCACCAGCCAGTGGTATGGGTTTTCCATGCGCTGACGGCCAATGACAACCCAGAGGAATGGTGGTTCGGGCTTTTCGGTTCGAGCGGTATTTATGGTGAAAACTACGCGGTGGTGTGCGTGAATGTGCTGGGGTCGCCTTACGGAAGTGCAAGTCCTGTTCGCGGAAATTTGCGCGGTATGGATTTTCCAGCCGTTACGGTTCGCGACACCGTGCGGGCACAATTTGCCGTTGCGGCGGAATTGGGCATCAATAAAATTCACACGCTCATTGGCGGAAGCTTCGGTGGCTACCAGGCCTTGGAATTTGCCTACGGTTTTCGGGGGACGGTAGATCATTTGATTTTGCTTGCTACCGGGGCGGAAGAGAAACCTTGGAACAAGGCTATTCATGAAGCACAGCGCTTGGCCATGATCGCTGATCCGACCTTGGCAGAGGGAGATGGTGCCGTCGGATTAAAAGCGGCGCGCGGCATCGGGATGTTGAACTACCGTACCCCTGAGCAGTACAACAGCAGCCAAAAAGACGATCCCGAATCCTTAGGTGAGAGCCGTGCAGCTTCATACATCCGTTACCAGGGACAGAAGCTTGTTGATCGATTCGATGCGGCCGCCTATTTCAAGCTCACGCAGCAGCTCGATACTCACAACTTAGGGCGGGGTAGAGGTGGCCTAGCCGAAGCCTTAGGCGGAGTGATGGTACCGACGTTGGTGATGGCCATAGACAGCGATGCTCTCATTCCACCCGCAGTTCAAGAGGAGCTGCACCAATTCCTCCCAAATAGCACGTTCCGTTTGCTCAAAAGCGCTTTCGGTCACGACGGCTTTTTGCTTGAATTTGAACAGATTACGAAACACATTTTAGATTTTTACAATGATTAGTGTATTGCACCTAACCACCGCGCTCTTTCAATCGAAGGAGGCCTTTGACAAAACCGTGGAGCTCCTGAAAAAGCGGGATCCTGAGAGCACCTATATGGTCTTTCCGGAGGAGCATGCTGCATTGTTGTACAGCGCAATGTCTGAGATGCCCTTTGTGATGGAGGGCCGAAGCTACGCCCCTAGTGAGGGCAAGCTTAAAGCGGCGCAATGGGCGGCTGATTTGCGCGCTCGAGTGGTTGAGCATTGGGCGTTGGTCAAAGGATTGTATACGGCTGATCCACGAAAGGTGAAGGCTGCGGAGATCATAGAGGTGTTAGACTACCAAGATGCCATGGAATTGGCTTCAATTGGAACCCAATTACTGAACCGAAAGGCTTTGAGCATTTTGGCGGCGAACGGTATAGAGCTGCACATTCGCAGCATTTTCCACATGGGTACGACGTTGGGAACTGTCATCAACGCGACCGGAAGTTCCAAGGGGGTTAAGGCGATCAGCTCTGATTCCAATAATGCGCTGGTGAGTTTGACCGGTGTGGCTTTCCAAGGCCTTGCGGGTGTGGATGCGCGGGCATTTACAGCACTGTACGAGGCAGGCATCAGCGTGAAATTAGTCAGCCAAGCCTCTTCTGAACGCAGTTTGGGTTTAGTGGTGTCCAATTCCCTTGCACAAAAAGCCAAAGCGGCGCTAGAGGCTGCTTTTCAAGGAGAGGAAGGCACCCACGTTGAGGTAAAACCTGATTTAACTATTCTCAACATCGTAGGTCGACACAATTATGCCTTAGAACGGGCCATTTATGAGCTACGCCGCAATAATATCTGGCTGCACCTTATCGCCAACAGTGTTGAAGGACACCAAATCTCTCTACTGCTTAACGGCGGGGAGGAGGAGAAGGCCCTAGATTTAGTTCACAGCCAATTGTTGGGGGCATTGAAGCGACTGAATGTATTCTGTATCGGCAAAGGCTTGGTGGGCGGCACCTTCATTCGCCAGGTCCTTGAAAGCAGTGCACACGTGAAAGAAAAACGAAAGTTGGACCTCCGTTTGATCGGGGTGAGCGACAGTGCGAAGGCCTACTTTAATGCGGAGGGTTTGCCCGAGAATTGGAGAGAGGAATTGGCGACTAGTTCACATTCCAACGATCCTAAAGGCATCATTAATTGGCTTCAAGCATCGGGACTTTCTAACATCGTTGTTGTGGATAACACAGCAGATCAAGGCGTTACAGATGCGTATCCGGAGTTTGTGAAGGCGGGTTTTGACCTTGTTGCTTCGAACAAGAAGGGCAATGCGCGCGAACAATTATTCTACGATGATCTGCGGGTTTTGCTCGATAACAAGGGTAAACAATTCAAATATGAAACTAACGTGGGCGCTGGATTACCGTTGGTTGACACCTTGATTCAGTTGCACCATAGCCGCGATCGCATCACCCGAATCAAAGGGGTGTTCAGCGGTTCGATGAGTTTCTTATTCAATACATTCAGTGCGACAGATCGGTTGTTTAGTGATGTACTGAACGAGGCGCAGGCGAGCGGTTATACGGAACCAGATCCCCGTGAAGATTTGAATGGTATGGACGTGGCTAGAAAACTGTTGATTTTGGCACGTACGGTTGATGTGAAAGCGGAATTGGTCGATGTGGAAATCGAAAACCTCATTCCAGAGTCGTTGCGCGTTATTGGCAGTTTTGACCTTTTCAAGGCGCATTATGGTGATTTGGATGCGCATTACGGTGCGATTAAAGCTGCGTTGCCTGCCGATGAGGTGCTGAGGTTTGTCGGGGATTTGGCTATTGATGAAACTGGCAAAGCCACCCTAAAGGTGGCTTTGGTTCAGGTGCCGAGCACGTCGCCCCTTGGCAGCATTCGAGGTTCTGATAGTCTCTTTGAAATCTATACCGAGGGGTACGGCGATCATCCTATGGTCATCCAAGGGGCGGGTGCTGGCGCTGAGGTTACGGCACGTGGCGTCTATAGCGACGTGCTCCGCCTCGGATAGTTTTTACAGGTTCAGGTTAATACCCACTACAATCATTCGTGGCGCGAAGGTTCGGAATCCGGCCGGACGCGCTGCGACAATGTGACGGGTGTTGGTAAGGTTTTGAGCAGCAATTTTCAACTGAATTTTTTCTGAGAATAGGTGCTCAATCCCACCATTAACTACTACGGAAGCCGGTAAATCATATTCTTCTAAAGAGGCTGCACTTTTACGTGCGCTCAGAGCCGTAGCCTGAGTAAATAAGCCCGTTTTCTCTAACGAATACCCCAGTTTTATCGTGCCTTGTAGTGCGGGTATGTAGGGCAAAATATCACCTGCTTCTACATCACCCCAGCCCTCAAACTCACTCTTGAACGCTTCGTTGAAAACGGCACTTGTGTAGGATCCGGATAGGGCGTATTGGAATTTTCCACGGGAACCGCCAGCTTCCAACTCAAGACCGGCTATGGTCGCCGCGCCGCCGTTGTACAACTCACCCGTACCAGAGCCTCCGGAGGATGCTGCATCGCTTCCTAAAAGTCTATCATAGGCGCTATGGTACATCGCAATGCTCAATGGGCGTGTGCTGTGGTTGGCACCGAATTCTAACGTGGTACTCGTCTCTGGAAGTACACCTTCTTTGCTGCCACCTGGAGTCATGCCACGGTGTACACCAGCATAGGTTTTCCAAAGTCCGATCTGTTTGCTGATGCTCGCTCCTGGAAGGATGCTAAGGGTACCATTTTGTCGCTCGTTGAGCGCGGTACCTAGTCGATCTGGATCATTTGATCCGAAATCGGTTCGGCCGGCAAGAATATTCTCGATACGAACACCTGCTTGTATATCGAATCCACGCTGGTTCAAGGTTGTGCGGTAATAGCCGCTTTGTGCGCTTGCATAGTCTATACGGTTTCCGGCTCCTCCAGCCTCTCCAGGTTGGGTCATCCAATATTCCCCATCGTACATGCCATAGGCATCACTGTGTTGAAAGCGATCAGCTTCATCTCGATGAATTCGAAGTCCGGCTTCATGCTTGAGGTACGTTTGTTCGAAGCGTTGTGTCCATTGTCCTCGAAGCTGAATACCAGTATTGATATAATAGCGGTTATTCGCCTTGAGTATTGCTGCTGCCGTATCACTCATGAGCCCTTGCAGGGCAAGAAATTCGCTGGCATAGCCTGATGTATTTTCCAATATACTCGCGATTGAGGTTGCACCCGAGCCGGCGTCGATTTTATCGAGTTTGTACCAATTCCGATGTACAAATTGACGATACATATCCGCCCGGAACCAACCTTTTTTACTATTGTACGTATAACCCACCTTTACCATGTTTCGGTCCATCATCATCGAGTCCCTTATACTTGCAAAGTATCGCATGGACGGTGCAGCGGTGGCGTCTTCAAAGCTCGTACCCAAATAGGTTTGGGCCGATCTTTCGCGTGTGCCGCCTACATAGACGCTCAAATGATGGCGGTCATTCGCGTCCAAATGCTGAATGTATTTGATATAACCGTCGAATAATGAGAATCCTCCTGTTCGCTCATCACCAATGGTGGCAAATCCACCTGCACTTCTGTTTTGAAATCCATAAATCAGCTTTGCTTTTTTCGAAAGTGTGCTTTGACCTTGAAGACTCTGGCTCAGCATGCCAAACGATCCGCCGCTGAGTTTGATACGGTAGTAATCTTTATTCGAAGGTGAGGGTAAAACAAAATTTATCGCGCCGCCCGTGCTTTGGGGACCCGCAATCAACGCCGCTGAGCCCTTTAAGATCTCAATCTGGTCGTACTTCCAAAGGACAGGACTGTAGTAGGCTGCAGGCGCCGAATAAGGCGCTGGCGCAGTCAGCACGCCGTCTTCCATTAATGTAATGCGCGAGGATCGAAGCACCCCAGTCCCGCGTATCCCAATGTTGAGTCGAAGCCCCCAACCGTCTTCTTGTTGGGTAAAAACACCCGGCTGACCCTGTAATTGTGTATTTGGATCGACCACCTCAAAACGCTGAAGATCGCTTGATTTTAGGACGAGTTCTGTCCCACTTTTGTGTGCATTGTCCTCACGAGAGGAAATGATGGTGATGCTTTCCAGCTCAACTGGTGGAGCGAGGGTTGTGTCTATAGCAATGGTATTCGCTATGAGAGAACTGGCTAGGAGCAGGTTGCTGATCATTATTTAGACTCATTAAAAATAACACCGCAAACCTATTGTGTAGAATGATTCTAAACAAGCTGTTTTTGAAAATAAAATGACGGTGAATAAAGTCAGCACTTAGTAAGCTAAAAACCAATAGTTTCCCTAAGTTTACTTCAATGAAAATCCGGAGAATTTTACCTTTATTGGTTGCTTTATTGATTCCATTTCAATGGGTTAAAGCCCAGTGCAATGTTCAGATTCAGTCCGACACCCTCGCTGCTTGTACTGGAGACACTTTGTATTTGGAAGCCACAGGTGCGCAGAATTTCACATGGTCCCACGACACCACACTGAGCTGTGTTACTTGCGCCGATCCCTATATTATTGTGCAAGACACGACGTCTTATGTCGTGATTGAAGGGCAGAGCACGCTTACGAAGAATGCAAACAATTGGAATTTCTCTTCTGGGAATACCGGATTCGCAACCAACTATACATACAACAGCACATCCATATGGAACGAGGGCACCTACGCGATCGGTCCCAACCCCAATGCGGTTCACCCAAATTTCAGCAGTTGGGGTGATCATACCACTGGTACAGGAAACTATATGCTCGTCAATGGGGCCACTTCGTCGAACACCATATTGTGGCGTCAAACACAGAATTTTCCTCCTGGATCTACGGTTACCATGCGCTGGTGGATGCTCACCTTTGCCACACCTGCTGGTTCCGTTCAACTTAAGAAGTACGGCACGAATGTTGGTGGCCCGGCTTCCACGCCAAACACCACTGGAACGTGGGCGCAAACCTCCCGTACCTTCACTGTCGGTGCAACAGGAACGGTTATATTAAATATGCTCACATTGAGTAACGCGCTGGCCGGAAACGACTTTGGTTTGGATGATATCACCTTTGAATATACTTGTCCTAGCTCCGACACGGTATGGATTGTCCCTAAGAATGACGCTCAATTCGCTGTGGCCATCGCAGATACCTTTGCCTGCGACTCTTTATGCTTGTTCCTCGAAAATGGATTAGACACCACCAATTCCCTTTCCTATTCCTGGGTATTTTCCAACGGAACCACCAGCTCCGACAGCATCTTTGAACACTGCTTTACCACCCCTGGCGATTTTAGTGGTTATGTCATCACCGCATCAGCGGGCGGTTGTGTGGACTCCACCTTCCTTGGAAATTTCTTTGTGAGCCCTACGCGCCTTTTGGACTCTCTTGTCCCATATTCAGAAGGCGGGTTCTGGTTCGACGGCATCTGGGTGGTTGATCCTGCTCATCCGAAAATTGATATCGCCGTTCATCACCGCAGCAGTATAGTGGGAGAGGACGACTCATTAGTATTGAATTGGGGCCCTTCTCAAAACTTTGTTGCCCAGGCCAATTCCACCTTGACCACCGCCATTTCCATCACCCCAAACAACGAACCTTTCGAGCTCTGCGCCTTCCTCTACAACAGTGAAGGGTGTGCAGATTCATTGTGTGTATCCCTAGCTTACCTACCAGAAATAACCGTTCCGAACTTCTTTACCCCAAACGCGGACGGCATCAATGACCTTTTCGAAATCCAAGCCGACAACACCGAGATGTTGCACCAACGCATTTACAACCGTTGGGGCGCCTTGATCTTTGAATCGTTCGATCCTACCGTTCAGTGGGACGGAACCCATAAGGGTCGACCGGTCGCATCAGGGGTATATTTTGTGGAAGTCGAGGCTATTAATGCCTACTCCGAGGGCCGCACCATTGTTAAACGCTCCGTTGTTCACATAATGCCCTAAAAGTGTGCCCTAGGTCACTTTTGTGATTCTTGCGGGTTGTAGTTTTGGTCCCAATGAAAAACAACGCTGTTCAAATGCTGCCGGGTATAGCCATTGCCACCACCATGGCCCTTATCGCGCACTTCGCGGCACCCTATGTTCCGAATGTAGGTTCGACTCTCTTTGCTCTTCTTTTTGGGGCGCTCGCTGGGAATACCTTCATGAACGGCTCCACCTGTGCACCAGGCCTCAAATTCGTGGAGAAACGTGTTTTGGAGGCGGCTATTGTCGCCACAGGATTTAGCTTGCATGCAAACCACTTGCAAGCCCTTGGTTGGGAAATGGGGGGAATCTTACTCGTGCTTGTGGTCTCCACCATGATCCTTGCATGGATCTTCGGTAAGCTCTTTAAAACAACGGCTTCGTTCAACTTTATCCTCGGTGCAGGGAGTGCCATTTGTGGCTCCAGTGCTATTGCAGCCACAGCACCTATTGTGGATGCTTCAGAAGAGGAAACGGGCTTAGCTTTAGGCATTGTCAACGCGCTCGGACTCATTGGGCTCGTGGCGCTTCCGACTTTTGCTGAGCTTTTTAGCCTGAGTGACTTACAAAGTGGGGCTTGGATTGGCAGTGTATTGCAAAGCCTCGGCCACGTGGTGGCCTCCGGCCATACGTTAGGAGATGAGGTTGGTCAATGGGCAACTGTCGTGAAGATGGGCCGCATCTTGTTTATGGTACCGTTGCTCATTGCCCTGTACTTTCTAAAGCCGGGTAAAAAAGCGGCCTTCCCGTGGTTCATTGTACTTTTTGTGGCGGCTGTATTGATTAATCAATGGAGCGGTTTTCCACCGGTGTTAAGCGAAGGCTTGAGTACCGCCGGAAAGTGGCTGTTGAACATTGCTATGGCGGCCATTGGCGCAAAGATTCGCCTGGGGGTTTTGCTCAAGATTTCGCGTCGCGGGATAGCCCAGGGGGCGTTGCTTTTTGTTGCACAAATCGCACTAGCCTTGAGTGCGGTTATGATCTTCTTATCGTAGGTCGAACTTCCTTCGTACTTTGCAGGCTGTTATGCGCAAGCTTCTCAACACCCTCGCAACGACCATAGTCGTACTATCGCTACTCTCACTCTTTGGTTGGAGCGTTCGTCACCATGCCGCTCCTGGAAAACACAAGGGGTGGTGGGGCACTGTGGTGGATGAGCTCGTAAGCTTGCCGGATTTGCTTACGCGTGCTAAGGAGGAAGTGCAACGTTTGCCGGAGACGTTTGTGCGTACCCCGAAAAGCTTTGTGGCGGTAAATGAATTGGTCACAGACCTTAACATCCTCGAATCCTATACAGATGCCTCGAACGATCGCGCCGTGCAGATTCGCAACCTTCGCAACGACCAAATTCTTCACCGCTGGACCATAAAGGGGTATTATCCGCCACACCACCGTGTTGTTCACCCGCTCGCGCTTCCCGATACGTCCCTTGTTTACTGCTCTAACGGGGAGGACGGCATTTACCGCATCGATAAAAACGGCGATGAGCTTTGGCACCAAGGCGAAGTAGGGATGCATCATGCATTGAACATTGGGCCTGATAACACTCTGTGGTTGTGCGGCTACGATCTTGAGCAAACGCCTCGCGCCTTGAACGGAGTAGAGTACGAGCTAGGCGGCCAAAATGTTCGATTCACGGACAATTTTGTTGTTGGGCTCGATGTGCAAACAGGGGAATTGGTCCACAAACAATCCGTTGCACAATTACTTCAGGACAATGGTCTTGAGTATCTGATTTTCAAGAGTGTAATAACTGACGATCCTATTCATTTAAATGATGTTCAACCTGTAATATCATCTGGCCCATATATGCAGTCCGGAGACCTGTGGTTGAGTTTTCGCACCTCATCGGTTGTTCTACAATACCGTCCTTCAACAGGGAAAATCATTCGTGTTGTGGAAGGTCCTTTTCAAAGCCAGCACGATGTCGATATTGTAAATGATAGCACCATTGCGATATTCAACAACAATGCGCCAACGAAGCGACTTAAAGAAGACCCTAAACGCGACTCAGAGAAGCGCCCGAGGTTCATGGGCAACTTCAGCTCACACATCGTGCATTACGATCTGGCTAAGGCTCACTTCGATGCGCCTAATAAAGCGGGCTTTGCCGCAAACGGCATCTTTACCTTCACCGAGGGGCTGTTCGAATACCTACCCGACGGAACTACGTTCGTTGAGGCGCAAAACGAGGGTGTTTTGTGGGTAATTGACGGATCGAAAGTCATCTACCGTGGTGTTTTGCCCTCACCGCACGAAGGCTATCATCATTTAACGAATTGGGCCAGACCCGTATTCTGGTAACAAAAAATCCCGGGCCATCGGCCCGGGATTTCCTACTTCAGATCGGCGGTAATCTTAAAGGGTGATTGAATACGCACCCTCTTTAATCAGTTCTAATCCGTAGGTAATTCCGTTAGGAACTACACCCACGCCTTCAGGAAGCGATGCAGCATCCACTTCGAACTTCTTTAAGCTGAAGCCACAGGCTACGAGGTTAACCCCGTTAGCATTTAGTACCTCCATGAGCGGTGCCATGGTTTCTGCATTAGCAAGGTCATTTACGGCTTTGCCACAAACTACAACACTAAACGTACCCATTTGGGCTCCGTCCGCCGCAGCCATATCTCCAGCCGATTTGCCTATGGCCTTGAGCTGTTCTACGTTGCGGTTTAGAATGAAGTAGTTGTTTGTCTTTACCTCTTCAGTGGCAATGGTTGAATCAGTCTCGCTCGAAGGTGCTTCACACGAAGTGAAGAAGCCAGCTGCGATGATGGTGAGTGATAAAATGAATTTTTTCATGATGATTTTAGATTTTTAGTGGAAGTGGTAATCTGTTCCTGGCAATTGAGACAATACATTGTCACCGAGGTCTACGGCCTGCGCACGTCCATCGCGCACGGGAGCAATAGTATCCATAACACTGAGGTATTCTTCAATCAGGTCATGCACGGTGTAATCCATTACTACGGTTTCTACCGTATTCGGCATACGACATAGAGTACTCAAAGGCTCACCTTCGCGACGACACGCACTCATGGTGTAGAGCTTGTCGAGCTCCATAGGCTCTCCGCCAATCAATACTTCGCTTACGCGCTCACCTTTTGGTGCACCGGCATTGAACTTAAGTTGCATTCCTGAAAAGCGAACCACCCATCCACCGAAGCGTTCGTTCGGGTTTTCAGCAAATACATTGTGGAGTTCTTTCTCCAACCAATTCTTAATTTGCTCACCGCTTGCCTTACCAATTTTCACCTTCTCATTCACCGGGAGCATATTCCACAAATCACCGCGAGTGATAGGCGCAACGCCATTTTCGCCAGGTACAATAGGAGGAGAGAAGCGGAAACCATTGCTCAATGCGATATCTACATTGTTTTTCCATTTGGCAGCGTCAGTGATGAAGTTGTCCATTGGGTTTTCAACCACGAAATAACGGTACAACGGCGTTTTGGTGTAACCTAAAACCGTGTTGATATCCTCTGCGTAAGGTGCTACAGCTTCTTCGATCACGGCAGCAACTTCCTCATCTGCTTCGTAGACTTCTGGATCCACCTCGAGCAATTCATACTCTTCGTTCAAGATCTTACCGTCTTTGACTTCGAGGACCATTTTTCCAACGAAAGAAGCGAATGCTCCCGGTTCTGTAACGCGCGCGTGACCAGCTTGTAGCGGCTTGCGAATGCGCTCGTGCGTATCGTTACCTAGGACGTAATCTACGCGCTCAAGTGCAGGGTTGTTGGCCAGATCAAACTGCTTGCTGATACCGATGTGGGTAACTACAAACACTATGTCAACACCTTTTTCGTCTTTGAGTTCGGTAACGAGGTTGCCGAGGTTTTCTAGAATTGGGTCAAAATCCAAACCTTTTGAGAACGAAGGATTCTGACGTACAGGCACTTCTGGGTCATTGTAAGAGATAAAGCCCAATTTCGTCCCGGCAATTTCTTTAATCCAGTATTGTGGGAAGATCGGATCTTTCTTCTCATCATCATTATACATGTTGGCGGTAATCACAGGTGTTTCGTATCCCTTGAGGACCTTCATCATCTGCTCTTTACCGTACACTACCTCCCAGTTTCCCGGAATCAAGAAGTCAAACTCCATGGCCTTTACGATGCTGCTGAATGCTTCACCTTTAGAAAGTGCTGCTACGGCGCTTCCTTGGATCAGGTCACCACCATCGAGAACAATCGTATTAGGGTTGGCCTCGCGCTCTTGGTCAAACAAAGTTTTCATGTTCGCCAAACCACCGAGGGTTTTAAAGGAGATTTCTTCGTTTTCCCAGAAGAGCTCGCTGTGTGGGTAAACTTGACCGTGAATATCGGCGGTCTGAAGAATGGTAATTTTTTGGCTTTCGCCCGACTCGCTAGAGCCGCCGCCGGCACAATTTGCCAACGAAAGACCGAGGGCAATAGAGCCAAATAAGTGGATTTTTTTCATGTTGAAAATGTAAAAGGGTTTTTGAAGATAAAATTGGCCACAGAGGCCTATGAGCTGAAATAGACCGTTAGCCCAAATACACTTTGGTGTGCTGGTAAAGTCTATAAAGCGGAACATACCCTGCTGGACTATGGAGGCCAGAAGTGTATGGGGTTTTGGCTTCGCGGACTGGAACGAGAGCGAAGCGATGATCTTCAAATGTGGGTATTGGCTGGATCGAAACTTCTAAGTGCCCAATCTCACTGGTTTGAACGTTTTCCAACGCAGTGAATGTGGTGCACGAAGTCGCCTTTATTTTGTTGCTGATTTCGGTAGGTTCTATATCCAAAGCTCGTTCCACTGCATTGCGCATGGAGCATGGAGCCACCAAGAGCATCACCGCAAGAATGAGTGTGCTGATCGTTTGGAATATGGACTTGCGTGCTTTCACTGTGCCTCAATTTACAAATTTTCTACTTTGAAAGTAAAGAACCTTTAAAGAGGGTTGAAAATTAAGTGGTTCTAGGGTCGCAAATGTGACAAGAATTACATCTTCACAGTCATAAGTCTCTTATTTTTGAAGAAATCTAATTCCAATGAAAAAGACGATCCTCTTTAGCCTGATGTCGGCCTTGGTGGCGACCACATCCTTCACTTCTTGTCAAACAGAACCAGAGGTGGGTACGGTAACGCTGAAGTTCGACTACAAGTGGGCTATGAACGGTGCTGACTTCGAAATGAATACACCTTTGTTTCAGCCGATGTCAGGAGATACGTTGAACTTCTCGACGTTCAAACATTACGTGAGTAATATTCGTTTGATGGATTCGGACAGTAACTGGTGGTCTCAGGATGAAAGCTACTTCCTTTTGGACGTAAGTGATCCGTCAACGTTGACTGTTAGTCTTGATAACGTTCCCGCAGGTGAATACATCGCCATGCAGATCATGTCTGGTGTGGATAGTCTTCGCAATGTCAGTGGTGCGCAAGTAGGTGCATTGGATGTTGCCAATAACATGTTCTGGAGTTGGAACACGGGATACATATTCATCAAAGCTGAAGGTACTGCACCATCGAACGGTGATTCAGACTTCAGATATCACCTTGGTGGTATTGAAGCGCCGAACAAGGCTTTTATGACCCGTGAATTGGCCTTCAATACGAACGTTACCATTGGTGCGGAACAGGGTGCAACCGTCCAATTGCTTTCTAATCCAGCCCGTTTGTTCCATACATACGGTTCAGTGACCAACGGAGCAATGATCATGATGCCAAATGCAAACGCTGCTCAAATGGCTAGCGATTTCAACACTTGGATTCGTATCGGTACTATTGTGAACTAAGGGCCATTAAAGCTTAATTTTGAAAGGCGCCGTGTGCGCCTTTTTTTATACCATGAAACCTACTTTGTACATCTTGTTGGTGCCCATTTTTTTAGTCTCATGCGGATCTAAGAATCCACAAGGATATGAACCGGATGTACTTTTTTCGGCTCCGGAGTATTTCGGTGCTCCTGCGTATTCGAATGATGCCAATACGCCTACGGTGGACCGGTTTGAGTTGGGACGTAAACTTTTTTACGACCCCATTCTATCTGCGGATAGCACCCAGAGCTGTGCGTCTTGCCACCGGCAGCATG
This sequence comes from Bacteroidota bacterium, assembly GCA_041164065.1. Taxonomy (GTDB): domain Bacteria; phylum Bacteroidota; class Bacteroidia; order Flavobacteriales; family Schleiferiaceae; genus UBA10364. Next base: position 282,420 of record JBEAQE010000003.1, read on the forward strand.
CCGGTTTTAGTGACCCTGGTGTTGCCATAAGTCCCGGGATTTCAGGCACGACTCCTGGCCCGCGAAACGCTCCCGCACTCGCTAACCTAGCTTGGTTTCCAAACTATATGATGGATGGGGGAATCACCAATCTTGAGGTGATGCCTTTTGCACCAATCACTTCGGCGCATGAAATGAATGCAGATATGGCCACGGTGGTGTCAGCCGTGCAACAACGTGCGGATTATCGAGCAGCATTTAATCGCGCTTTTGATGAAGACACGGTGACGAGTCAACGCATTTTCTACGCGCTTGCTATTTTTCAAAGCGGGATGATTTCGGCCAATTCTCGCTGGGATCAACGCGAGCGAGGGGAATTGGTATTTTCAGATGTGGAGCTCTGGGGTGAAGGACTTTTTGTTGAAAATTGCGCCAGCTGCCATCCTGCACCGTTTTTTACAGATTGGACCTACGTGAATGTCGGGCTAGATTCTATTACTGATCCCGGTCGGTATTTGGTAAGCCAGGATTCAGCGGACTATGGCGCGTTTAAGGTGCCCAGTTTGCGGAATGTAGTGCTCAGTCCACCGTATTTTCATGACGGTCGGGCAGCTACTCTGGAACAGGCAGTGAATCACTTTACGGCTTTTGAAGGTGGGGGGGGTATGGACCAGCGGTTATTGGATATGCGAGAATTGGATAAGGATGAAAAGCTGGCCCTTCTCAGCTTCTTGCATACCCTTACAGATTATTCATACACTACGAATCCATTGTTTGAAAAGCCATAGATAGTATCTATTGAGTGTAGGCGAAGACCGCCGTATATTTGCATTTCCAATTGACAACAATACAAAAGTCTATGAGCGTTGAGATCATGGCCCCTGTGGGGAATTTCGAATCATTAGGTGCAGCATTGCATGCGGGTTGTAACTCTGTATACTTCGGGGTAGAACAGCTAAATATGCGTGCCCGTTCTTCAATCAATTTTACAACAGATGACCTTCATGAAATCGCCAATCGTTGTAAAGAATTTGGTGTGAAGGCATACCTCACAATGAACACGATTCTGTACGATCACGATATCAACCTCATGCGTACGATTGTAGATCAGGCCAAAGCGGGGGGAATAAATGCGATTATTGCATCTGACCATGCGGTAATGGCGTATTGTCGTTCTATAGGCATGCCATTACACATCAGTACACAGAGCAATGTAACTAACGTGGAGAGCGTTGAGTTTTATTCCGCTTTTGCCGATGTTATGGTATTGTCTCGGGAGTTGAGTTTACGTCAAGTAAGCGAAATCTCACGTCAGATTGAGAAGCGTGATGTACGAGGACCTTCGGGCAATTTAGTACGTTTGGAAGTCTTTGCACACGGCGCCTTGTGTATGGCGGTAAGTGGGAAGTGTTACTTGAGTTTGCACAGTAATAACAGCTCAGCCAACCGTGGAGCTTGTGTACAGAACTGTCGCAAGTCTTACATCGTTACAAGCAAAGAAGATGGCCAGGAGCTTGAGATCGATAACGAATACATCATGAGTGCAAAAGACCTTTGCACCATTGGCTTCATCGATAAAATTATAGATTCCGGGGTGAGCATCCTCAAAATCGAAGGTCGTGGACGTTCTGCGGATTATGTGGATACGACCGTAAGATGCTACCGTGAGGCAGTCGATTCTATTAACGAAGGAACCTACACACCTGAAAAGATTGAGCAGTGGATGGAGCGTTTGGCTACCGTATACAACCGTGGATTCTGGGATGGATATTACCTCGGTCGCAAGATGGGTGAGTGGAACGATACGTATGGATCAAAAGCAACGGAGAAGAAATTGCTTGTTGGTAAAGGCGTCAAATACTTTAAGAAGGTAGGTGTTGGTGAATTTGCCTTGGAGTCATTCTCCTTGAAGAAAGGAGATTCCATCATGGTAACGAGCCCTCGTTTTGGAGTACATCGCATGGAAGTTGAAGAATTACGCGTGGACGATAAAAGCGTTGATCAGGTGAGCAAGGGTGATGTATTCTCGTTTAAGATTGATCAGGTCATTACCCCGGGTGTAAAAGTCTACAAGCTCGAGAAAGCGGATGCCTAACATTATTTTTCATAGAGCGAAATGTATAGGTTGTAATGCATGTGTTGAGGCGGCACCGACGCGTTGGCGCATGTCAAAGAAGGACGGTCGATGTAACCTTATCGGTTCGAGTGAGAAACGAGGGGTTTATCGCGTGCAAGTTCATGAGTTAGAGTACGAGGAGAATGTACGAGCCGCAGAGCACTGTCCAGCGAAAATTATCCAGGTACAGCCCTAATGGCTACGCGCATTAACAAATACCTCAGTGAGATTGGCTACTGCTCAAGACGTGGTGCTGATAAACTACTCGAGCAAGGGCGGATTACGATCAATGGTGTCAAGCCGGAATTAGGCGAAAAAGTCCAGGATGGTGATGAAGTCGCAGTTGATGGTAAGGTCGTTGGTGAACGTGAAGAGAAGCACGTGTATATCGCCCTGAACAAACCACGTGGTATCGTTTGTACCACGGATACCCGTGTAGAGCCGAATAACATTGTAGATTTTGTAGGACATCCTCAACGAATCTTCCCCATAGGACGACTCGATAAACCATCTGAAGGATTGATCTTAATGACCAGCGATGGGGATATCGTCAATAAAATATTGCGAGCACGCAACAATCACGAGAAGGAGTATATCGTAAATGTCAATAAGCCCATCACTTCTGATTTTATCCGCAAGATGAGTAGTGGTGTTCCTATCCTTGACACGGTCACGCGTAAGTGTTTTGTGGAACAAATAGGTCCGAAAACCTTCCGTATTATTTTAACACAAGGATTGAATCGGCAGATTCGTCGGATGTGCGAATATTTGGATTATCGGGTTACGAAGCTTAAACGCGTGCGCATCATGAACATCGAATTGGACCTACCTGTTGGAGCGTGGCGTGACCTTACAAAGCGCGAATTACTTGATTTATATTCACTGTGCGAAGACAGTTCGAAGACAGTCTGACTTCACCTTTACTTAAAGAAATATTTACCTCATATTGGCCCGCAGGTACTAGCTTGTAGGTCAAATTTTTTTGGTAATGAAAGTGAATGAAATACTTAAGGAAACTATAGCGGAATTGGTCGTGAAACCAGTGCCGGAAGAGCGTAAAGTTGTGCTCGAGAATATGGTGAACTACATACGCAGAAAGTTGCAGGCGGATGAGTCTGTTATTTTGAACTTCATTTGCACACACAATTCTCGTCGTAGTCAGTTTTCTCAGATTTGGGCCCAATTCGCTGCTGATTATCATGGTGTTCCCGTTCGCTGTCTTTCTGGAGGTGTTGAAGTTACAGCCTTTAATGAGCGGGCTGTGGAGTCAGCCAAGCGTTTAGGTTTCGAGGTCAATGCTACTCCTGAGACGCTATCCGCTAGTAACCCTATCTATGAGGTCAGCTACGGAGGAGACGTTCGTCTTCGCGCTTTTTCAAAACTCTTTGATGATGCAGAAAATAGCGCGGAGTCATTTGCGGCAGTGATGACTTGTTCACACGCCGACGAGCATTGTCCGTTTATACCGGGTACAGAACAGCGCATCCCCGTTCGTTACGAAGATCCGAAAGCTTTTGACGATACACCGAATGAGGCCGCAGCGTATGATGAGCGCTCCAAACAAATCGGTAGTGAGATGCTATATGCCTTTTCGCTTTTGGCTTAAACCTTCCATGCCGATCCGTTGTTAAGACTAAAAAGCATGAGAAATGTTCGGATTATTCAAAAAGAAAACGGAAAAAGAAAAGCTTGAAGAGAAGTATGATAAACTGCTGAAAAAGAGCTTCGAACTCAGTACGGTTAACCGCGCTGAAAGCGATATTCTTGCTGCAGAAGCCGATGCTGTTTTAAAGCAACTCGAGCAATTGGACTAGAAGGAAACTTATTTGAAGGTCCAAGCAACAAATCTACTTTCTTTATTGCCTTGCGTCATTTCTATTTCCCTAACCTCTGTCGGTTCACCCTTACGGATGTAGCGTTTGAAAGTCTTCAGGTGCTCCTTTTTCGAAACGAGGCAGGTAAACCAGGTCACCTTTGTTTTATAAGTAGCGCTTTCTAAAGCCAACTTTTTTAGGAATGCCTCTTCACCACCCTTGTACCAGAGTTCGTTTGCACTCCCCCCAAAGTTGAAGTGGGGTTCATCTGCGCCATGTAGGTTCTTGTTCTTACGAGCATTCATGTTCATGGCCTCCGTTTTGGTCTTGTAGAAAGGAGGATTACAAACCAATACATCAAAGTCGTCGTCATCAAAAATCACGCCGTCTAGAATCTGACTTTTAAACTCCTGTCTACGAATGCGTGTGCCTTGCATGTTGGGGTTCATTCGGACCAATCCTTTGGCATAACTGATGGCTTCCTTGTCTACCTCAGTTCCTATACACTCCCAGTTAAATGCAGCGGTTCCCAGAAGCGGGTAAATGAGCGAAGCGCCCGTTCCGATATCGATCATCTGAACGCGTCGTCCTTCAAAATCCCCAAGAAGTTCGTTTACGTGAAGAAGATAATCCAAACGTCCTGGTACTGCGGGACATAAATGCCCTTCCTTAAGGGACCAATTCACTCCATACCGCCATTTGAGCAACGCCTTATTGAGTGCATAAACCGCATCAGGGTTGCTGAAGTTTATGCTTTTGCGTGCGAACCTTCCCGGAACGATATATTGCTCTAGAGGGGGATAGGCATGGACTAATTGATTGAAATTATAATTTCCTAAGAAAGGGTTATCTGGGTGCACAGTACTGAATTTAACGCGTGCAAGATACCTCAATATTATTGGAGTAATCATGGTTCATCTATTCGTGAAATTTAATTTATAAGTATAATATAGTATTGTGAACTAGGCTAAAGAACTTTGTATGGTCGTATATTTAAACGCCAATTCCAGCGTATGAAATCAATGAAACCTCAAGATTGGGTCTTGATTCTCGCAGTAGCCTCTATTACTGCGGTTAGAGTCATTATGATGACCAGTATCTATTGGTGGATTTATTCGAGCGTTTTTTCCTTATTACTACTGAGTAATATGTTGGCAGAAAGGGGCAGTAGATGGGCTAAACCAGTCGTACTCACTTTGAGCTTCATATCCTTGGTACTCATTCTCATATTACCAGTGCAGCATGAACGATTCGTACTGCTCATGTTTGGTTTGCTTATCCAAACCATGTTGGTTAGCCATATCAACTTTGGGCATTGGAAGAAGAGATATGCCGTTACGGGTTTATCGGCTTATTTGATTATTTTCTCGTTGAGCTATAGTGGGTTTCACCTGCCTATTTGGGACTTCGGCTTGGGTTTTAATCTGTTTTACCTTCAGTATGCGCCAACAGTGATGGCATTGATTACTGTCGGATATACATTGCTTACGAATAGGAACTACGAAAAGAACTACGAGCGGAATCTATCCAATAATGAGGAGCTCACCTGGCTTCGGACTATATTAAGCCTGATCACTCACAACATTCGTACGCCTTTAACCACGTTAAAAACGACGACGTCTCTTATTCAACTTAAGCTTGAGAAGGATCGTAATTCTGACCTTTCTGAGGATTTTAACCGTATGGAGCGCGCATCGGATGCTGCGGATGAGATTGTCTCCAGATTGTTACGCGCCGCCTATGCACAGGAATCTGTTAATGTTGAAGAAGTCTTTAGTCTAGCAGACCGAATTAGAATGATCTATCCTGATTTGGCCATCAATGAACATCCGGAGTTTTTTGTCTCGCAACAACGCGAGGCCATTGCATTGCAGCTCGCTATGGAAGTGTTTATAGATAACGCTTACAAATATGGTGAACCACCCGTAAGAGCAAAGTTTTGTAAAGACGGGTCTATTTCCATTACTGACTGTGGTCTAGGCCCATCTGAAGAAACCCTTTCCACCTTTGGTGAGCTGAAAGAAGTCTCTATTAATCAGCCTGTACATGGTGTAGGGGTGCCTTTTTCCGTACGAATTCTAAAAAGCATTAATTGGTCCATTAAAGCGGAACGACGTGAGGATGGGTTTCACATTATTTTGGCTCCAATAGGCGCTAAGGCTTAACCATATTCGCCTCTTTCCATTGAGCAGCTCCTCCAACCACGGGTAAGGTCAAGGTGGTTTGATCGATATCAATAAATAGTTCTGTCCCTGGGTTTGGATGTAGGGTAAATTCTGAATCGCTGGAAAAGATCATTAACCCAATCTGCTGTCCTGCGGGGATTATTTGATCATCGGGCTGGAGCTCAAACGAGAGACTGACGAATTCACCTGGAGTGAGGGGAGTACTTTTTCTGTTGTTCTCCGTGTTTTGAGGGTCCGCCCATCCTCGAGTAATGATGTTATCATAGATTCTCGCATCCTTTGCATCATCCCAGGGCAAGGAAACCAGCCATATAGAAAGATTGACGGCCGGTTTAGAGCTGGCTAGTGTGATCGAGAGCGAAGCTTTCCCAGAGAGGTGAAGCGGTTGTGCTAACACGGCACTTTTATAAAGTAGGCGGTGAGGAGAGTCATTGGATTTAGCCAGATCTTCTCCCGTCTGTCGAACATCATCAATGAGGCTATGAACCTCGTCCGAAGTGCTCCGGGTAGCTATCAACTGGCCTGATTGTGGTCCTGTGGGATGAATGTATAGCTCCACTGGTTCGGCCTCTGGATTAGGATAGTCCGCATATGCCGTGGGATTGTAACGGGAATCGCCTTCGCGTACAATCCAAGCTTTCGGGTCGTTTTCAACACCATTTTCTACTTCGAAGAGGTAGCGGGTGAACCATTTGTTCATCATCTCAATAGGGGGTGGGCCGCCATGGCCAGCCTGGTGGTAGTAGATTTGAGCTGGTATACCCATTTCTTTGGCACGCTCGTAGATTCTATAGCTGTGTTCAGGCATCACATTCCAGTCGTTGAATCCGTGGGACATCAAAAGTGCTGCCTTCATCGGTTCCATGTCGTTGAGATAATCCCTTCCGGCCCAGAAATCGTTGTAATCACCGGTAGCACGGTCCATGTGTTTGCGCATCAACGAATCGCGAATATGGGTATTGCCATGGGCCCGTTTGGATTCTTCACCACTGTGGATGAATTCATATAGGACATCGATGTCTTCACCCAAATATCCGCCCGGACTGCGCACGAGACCGTTGGATCGGTAGTAATGGTAGTAGGAGGTGTTCGGAGCCACTGGAATGATTGCTTTTAAGGCCTCAACACCTGTTGTGGCAGCTGCAAGTGGAATGGTACCATTGTACGAGGTTCCCGTCATGCCGACCTTTCCGGTGGACCAGTAGGCCTCGACTTTTTCGTTGCCTTCGCGCGAGGTGTAGCCGTTATCTTTACCCGCGAGCCATTCAATGACGGCTTTTGGTGCAAGACTCTCATTGTCGCCACCAACGGTCGGTGAGCCGTCAGACAATCCCGTGCCGGGAGAGGAGGAATGAACGACGATGTACCCGCGCGGTACCCAAGTTTTTACCTGTGAATTTGAAATAATTGGACGTTTCCCTTTGCGCTCAACCTCCACATGTTTAGGAGGATTAGGGACTTCGCCCAATTCCACTTTGACGTTCCAGAACAAATCACGATCATTCCCCGCCGTTCCCGCATAATAAGGACTGGACTCATAGATAACAGGCAGTCGGAGGCCATCTTCTGTTTGCCCGGGACGTACGACATCCACATGCATTCGGTCCAGGCGTCCGTCGCCGTCGGTGTCAAATTCTGTTTCGACCCACAAATCCTCTCGAATCCAGCCTTCGGGATCTTCAAAACCAGGTACGATTTGCGCCTTTCCATCTTTAAAGAATGGGGCATCCTGTGCGGAGCCAACCAAAGTGGCTAGAATTGCGGTGGAGGTAAGGAGAAGGTGTCGAAAATGCTTCATGGGTCTGAATGATTTACCTCCAAAATAGTTAATTTCAACGGACAACAGAATACCCTTTTTATGATCAAGCGATTACTTTCTTCCGGCCTACTGTTATGCGCTTTGAATGTTCAAGCACAAGAACAGCCTGAAGGAGCTATTTTACATCACGTATTTTTCTGGTTAAACAACCCGGGATCGGCAGCAGATGCAGCCCATTTAAAAGAAGGGTTACGAACGCTTGAATCCATTCCGGAGGTTCAGAAACTTCTTTTGGGGGCTCCAGCGTCGACGATGAAGCGCGAGGTTGTTGTGAATGATTGGGACGTGTCTGAATTGATGTTTTTTAAATCTTCCGAAGACCAAGATGCCTATCAGGAACATCCGATCCATAAGGCTTTTGTAGAAAAATACAACCACCTTTGGAAGGAGGTTGTGGTCTACGACATGCGTGTGGATTAATTTCGTATCAACGATCGCTGGACTATTCAAGCACAACAAGAGTGACGGCCTGATGTTGATTTTCCGTGACCAATTCCACCACATAGAAACCCGCCCGTACATCTTTAATCTCCAAGGTTCCGTCGCAACGACCATGCTGGATGATTTCACCCGTAGGTGAATACAGGAAGAACTCGTAACTCCCTACTGGTTCAACACGCAACTTTTGCCCTGAGCGAATAGGGTTGGGGTAAAGGGTCATACGGGGGCTTACGGCATCAATCCCGAAGGTGATGGTAGAGTCGATGGAGGTGGTCCACCGTATAATTGAATCACACCCGTTATAGGCTAACAGGGTGTCCTGGATTTGGATATCGGACTGGTAGTAAGTGATGCCGTTGTGGACAAGGCTGTCTATTCCGAAGAGGGTGTCTTGAGCGAATCGGTTACAGGAGAGCTTGACAGCATATCCATTAAGGGAAAAGGCCTTAGCGGTATCTCCGCCGTAGGTGAAGTCGAGCTCGAGGTTGCCGTTGAAGCTGCCGCAAAAAAGGAATTGGTCATAGGGGTCTAATATGCCATCGTTCACATAGCTTTTCATGCTCGATAGACTGTTATCGGCCGCCACGAAATGACCGTCTTCGTCCCAGTGGGCCACATAGAAATTTTGGTTGTAGGTTCCTGGAATGGTGTCTTCGATATTAGGGTCGGGATTTAAATCCTCACTACCGGTCATCGAGCCGGCTAGGTACACGTCACCGGTTTCGGTAATGCCCAATGCGCGTATGTTGTCTTGCGCATATCCATTTGGACCTTTCTGACCTCCAAAACTGTGTCCCCACACCACATGGCCACCTCTACTGAGTTTCACAAGGAATGCTTTGTAGGCCAATGGTGAAGAGAACGTGGTGGAGCTGTCAACGGCCATGGTGCCGCCGAACGATCCACCGATGTAGATGTGATTGTCGGGCGCTACTTCGAAAGCGTAGAACGGTGATGTTACGCTCGAAGATTGGAGCGCCGTGTTGCCGAGGAGGTCTAGTCTTTTCCACCAACCCAGGTCGCCGCCGGTGCTGTATGTGGCGGCGATGATGCTGTAAGAGTGGGGTGGTGCAATAGAGTAGGTCGGAATAGGTCCGAGTGCCATGTTCATCGTGTCGTTGTGATTAGCAAGAATCGAAATGCTATCGTTCATAACCTTTAAATGGTTGATATACAGGTTTGAACTGTCATAGGTCTTGATCCAACCAAGGTTTAGCGTTGGTGCCAATTCCACTATACTCATTCGTCCGGTGCCCCCATTATAATAACTCGTTCCCGAACCTGGGTCTACATCCGCAGAGTCGGAAAACACCCCGGCGAGGTAAATTTCCCCATTTACTCCAACGTCCACGCTTTTGATGTAATCAGAGCCAATTCCCGAGAATACCGTCACATCTACAAAATTCCCGAAGCCATCGAGACGGAGCAAGAAAGCGTCATAAAATCCCCGAGCGGTAAAGTTCTGAATCCCAGTGCCGGGATCGAAATCCACAGTACCCTGGAAATATCCGCACAAGTAGAGTTGGTCACTAGGACCGTGAAATGTAACATCATCGACTTTCATTCCATCGGTCACCCCAATACTCTTTGCCCAGATGGTGTTGCCCTTCAGGTCCAATTTTTCTATGTAGATATCTGGTGTGCTGAACGATGCGTCTACATTTTTGAGGGTGTCCACAGCCCCCGCGATCGTTGCATAGAAGTTGCCAGAGAAAGATCCAACGAGGAAGGTATTGCCTAGGGAGTCTACCGCAACGTGCTCTCCGTACTCTCCGGAACTACCGTCTGTAGCGTGCCCCCATCCATAGGTCGTCTGAGCCCATGCAGGTGAGGTTATGAAAAGGAGGAAGAGCAGTTGAAAGATGCGGTTGGTTTTCATGTGAGGATGATGTGAAGTTCGAAATTAACGAATATTTGTGGGGTGGAGGATTGACTCTGAGGGTTAAACCAATTTGCGTGTTTTTGGTTACTATTGGTGAAGGAATTGGCCACTAAAAAAGATAAACCCAGACCCATGGAGATGGAAAATGTGATCAAAACGATAAAGCCTTTAGGCTTTCAATGGGAAACGCAAGACCCCTTTTTGTTCTGCGTGCACCACGAGGATTACTTCCCTGAAGGAAATGAAGACATGGGCCCCAAGACAGGATTGGAAGGGCGAGAGTTAGGTTCTGATTTTACGGTAAAGGACGGTTATCGTATGTACCATGGCCGCAAGGTTCCTGGATTTCCGGGCCACCCGCATCGTGGCTTTGAGACGGTAACCGTGGTGAGAAAGGGATTTGTGGACCACAGCGATTCTGCCGGTGCCACAGCGCGATATGGTGATGGTGATGTTCAGTGGATGTCCGCCGGTCGTGGCCTCCAGCATTCCGAGATGTTCCCGCTCATTCACCAGGACAAACCGAATACTTTGGAGTTGTTTCAGATTTGGTTGAATCTTCCGCGAAAAAACAAGATGATCGAGCCACATTTCAAGATGCTTTGGAATGAGGAGATTCCTAAAAAGACCCTTTACGATGAAAATGGCAAGGCGATATACATTGAAGTTATTGCGGGCACACTTCAGGGGGAATCGGCACCAGCTCCTGCGCCAAATTCATGGGCTTTCGAACCGAAGAACGATGTGGCTATTTGGAATATAAAATTGGAAGCGGGTGCGCAATTCGTGTTGCCAGCAGCTAAAGAAGGAACGAACAGAAGTATTTACCTGTATGAGGGTGATGCCATTTATCTTAATCAGCATGACCTACAGCATTATCATCAGGCGATTGTTAAAGCAGATACTGAGATTCTGATAATCTCAGGGAAGACACCCTGCAGTGTGTTGGTCCTTCAAGGGCAACCGATCAACGAGCCCGTTGTTCAGCATGGCCCGTTTGTGATGAATTCTCGTGAGGAAATACAGCAGGCATTCATGGACTACCAACGTACCCAATTCGGTGGTTGGCCTTGGAATAGAATGGATCCTGTACACGATCGAAATGCAGGTCGTTTTGCGAGGCACTCCGATGGGCGGGTGGAGCAGAGGGACTAATCTGTAGCTCCAGGTCGAGTATAAATTAGAAAGCCCCGCCAATGGGCGGGGCTTTTTCGTTGCCGCGGGGTATTGTTTATTTCTTCATCACCGTAATAGTATGACTACCGTTTGGCCCGCTAATCTTTATAAAGTACTGACCAATAGGATATTCCGTGGCATCTATTCTTATAGTGGTTTCTCCATTTAGACCAACCTCGTTGAGTAATTTTCCGTTCAGATCGTATAATCTAATGGTATGGAAATCCTTTGCCAATTCTGATATCACCCAATGATTCGTCGAAGGGTTTGGGCCAACCTTCACAGCTGTTAATGCCTCGTGTTGGGGAACTCGAAGAGGAACGTTGGCAAACTTTACATCGTCAAAAAGAAAAGTTGAGTTTTCAGATCCATCTCCGACCGAAGTGCTACCCGCCGTAAAATCGAACAAAAAGGTGAGCGTTGGCATATCTAATGGAGCTCCAGAAAAGCTGAAGGTAAGAGTTTCCCATTCACCTGTTTTTGTCGTTAAAACAGATCTCTCTTCGCCCCAGAAAGGCTTCTCTGCTTTTAAAGTTACATTGGTTCCAATTGGTGCGGTAGTCCAAACATTCATGGTGATTTCAGGGTGGTTTGCAAAATCTAAGTTATTTGAGAATGTGATTTTACTTCCACCATATGGCGCACCAAGGTATCGTACGATTTTACCCACCATAGAGCTGCTATTTGCGGTACTTACATCCGGGTTTGCAATAGTTGTCATAATGGCGCTTTCAAAACTGAAGAAATGCTTAGCCGTAGTGCCTTGTTGGAAGGTGATGGGTAAGTTGCTTCTCGGAGTAGCAATAACTCCAGCCACTTGCTGAATATCATCTAAGTAGAACGTATTTCCTCCACCTGCCGTGTGGGGCTGTGGCATAATGACTAGATCGACGCTCCCAGTGGGTGCCGGAATGCCAAAATCAAAAAGCAACGTTTCCCAAGCACCACTAACCGTCGTGACAGCATCCACTTCGCTTGTATAGGGTGATTCAAGCTTTATTTTCACTACCGTTCCTACCGGCTCATTGGTATAGAATTTTAGCGAGAGCACGCTGTTTGATGCAGAGTTAAAATTCAAAGTACTCAGTCCTGTGATTTTGCCTCCTGCCCAAAGGTCAGTGGTATTTACCTTGACGATTTTACCAACGTTTGAACTGTTATTTCCGGTAGCGTTTGGGTTCGAAACTGTGGTGAAGGTCGCACCATCATATCCTTGCATTCCAGAAACAGTGGATTCAAAATCGATTGATAGGGATTGCGACCAGCCTATTGTGCAGGTTATGAGCGCGATGCTCAGTGCCAATCTTTTCATTATAAATGGGAGTTGCTCGGCCGATTGAAATAATCCAAGTGATACATCTCCCGACTGAAGGTTAAGAGAAGTAATGTACGTCAAATTCAGTTTAGTAGGTATTAATGGATCAGTTTATCCAAGACCCCACTTAGTTGAATTTTCACGTACAGATTTAGTGGTGTAGTGATCTTTGTGAAAACCTCCGATCCAAAATAGTAATCCCTACAAATATGCCTATGTGGCCGTACCTCGATCTACTCGGATCAGGTGTGGTCATTTAGTTTTGAAACTTTCGTAAATGATTTGCTTGAGCCAAATCGAAAAGGCCCTGCATTAGAGTTGTTATATCTCTTTTAATTAGAGAAATAGCTTTTTAATTACGAAAAGAACAATATAAATGCTTAGGCCTATGGTGCCTACAAGCAAGAGCGCGGGGGCACCCATTAAGTGTAAAATTTTGAATACCAAACTTCCAAAAAGCCCGATAATAGCAATGATTCCCGCAAATTTCATAAGCTTATTCATATAACAAAGGTTTACATCGGGTATTTCTTGAGGTCACTAAGGTAATGTCTACTACGGTAGGAGACCTATCCATTCGGGAATGAACAAAACGACTTGTCTGTTAAAAAGCTATATTTAGGCTTATTGCAATAATGGGGGATATGCCCATAGACCTCATATTGGTGTACTAACTAAACCTAAATACAGTTTTATGAAAACGGTTATCACTCTTTTTATAAGTCTAGTCATTTCGCTAGGGAATGCTCATGGCCAAACATTAAAGCCCTATTGGGGAGGCCTAATGACGGAAACGAATTTCACAGAGGCTCAATCAATTGTTCGCGAAGGTCTTGAAGCACAAGGTTTGGAAATCTTAGGGGAATATCAACCTGCCAAAGATGCTAATCGCTGGGTGCTCGTTTACACCAGTACAGAGCTAAAATCGGCTGTAAAGAGCGCCGGACCAGAGCGTGCGTACGCATTAGCCCAACGCATGGCTATCTATAAAAGTGCTGAGGGACTACATCTTTCTGCTACCAATCCTAGCTATTGGTGTGCGGCATATTTTCAAGAGGACTTTAATTCCCTTCAACCTAAAGTTAAAAGTACCGAAGGGAAGCTTAAAGGCGTTTTTTCATCTGCCAATATTTCTACTCCAACGGCTTATGGCTCTCAAAAGGGATTGGACCTAAAGGACTTATTCGAATACCAGTATATGTTCGGTATGCCTGAGTTTGATGATCACGTAAAGTTGAAAGGCTTCAATAGCTTTGAAGAGGCAAATGCGGCTCTTAAAAAGGGTTTGGCTCAAAATTCTACAAAGGCAAGATTGGTATATTCGATAAGCTTACTAGGTGAAAAAGCGGCACTTTATGGCATAGGACTTTTTGGAGCCGATGGGGAACAAAAGTTTTTGCCCATTATTGATATCGATAACCCCAAGCACAGCTGTTTTTTGCCCTACGAAATTTTAGTTCTCGATAATGAGGTGTTTATGTTACATGGACGTTACCGGATCGCTTTGTCTTTTCCTGACTTAACCATGCGCACATTCTCTAAGATTATGTCGACTCCAGGAGATATCGAGAATGCTATGAAATCCTTGTTAGATTAATGAGTACTATGCTCTACTCTTAAGTCGAGTCAGTTCGAATTATTTTTCTGAAAGTTTTAATCTCCATCTCCGTACCTCAGACAATTATTTTGGTTCGAAAAGTCTCGAACCCGGCTTGCAGAACCGCCAGAGGTTCTGTTAGAGTTGAAATCATCAATGATGACATGGAATTTCACTGAATTCATGAAATGAAAAAAGTTGCTCAAGAATCAATTAAGATGATGAATGAAGTTGACCGTTAAAGTGGATCGTGCTCTGCGGGACACGCACTATACCCAAACCGTTGTAAAACATTTGACCGAATCAACAAATATGGAAATTGACCACATATTTATATTTTCAAATAATGACGGAAAAGAAGCCGACAAATTAGTTGAGTTTGGTTTGACCGAAGGAAGTAATCGCATTCACCCAGGACAAGGAACAACGAATCGAAAATTTTATTTTGAGAATTTTTTTCTCGAAGTTCTGTGGGTCATTGACGAAGCTGAAATACGAAGCGACTTGACTTCTAAAACAAAACTTTGGGAACGTTCACAATTTCATAAAAATCACTTTTCACCTTTTGGCTTGTGCTTAGTCAACTCAAAATTGACTGACAAGCTTTTTGAGCAAAGCCAGATTTATCAGCCGAATTATTTTCCAAAAGGAATGTCAATTGACATAATTACAAACGAAAAAAATGCAAATTTACCTTGGACTTTCAGACTTCCATATCGTGGCGAAAAAAAAACCCATAATGAACCAACAAATCACAAAAATGGAATACGAAAACTAACTCATACGGAATTTGAAATGCCATTTAATAAGGACAAGAAAGAATTTAAGACCTATTTTAAGAGTTGTGAAAATATTGAA
>JBEAQE010000004.1:0-12174 GCA_041164065.1 Bacteroidota bacterium
TATGATTTAGCTTGTGCCACCGCGCAAGGACCGATTTTTTATGGTTTGGCTGAATCAGGACCTTGGCTTGAACCAACGAAGATTGATTTCGAGTTTAGCCACGACATTGGGTTCGTATACACCGGAAGGAAGCAGGACACTCGGGACAGCTTGGAATTAGTAAAGAACAAACCCTTTTCTGACCGCGACATTGAGCATTTAAGCGAACTAAGTGATGAATTTTTGCGCTGTAAAACAGTACTTGAACTGGAGCAGGTTTTGATCGAACACGAAAATATCATTGCAACAAACCTTGGAATTGCACGGGCTCAAGACACTATTTTCCAAGGCTACCCGGGTATCGTCAAAAGCCTAGGAGGCTGGGGAGGCGACTTTGTCATGGTCACACGTTTGGCTGCATCTCGTAAATGGCTACGCTCCAATGGCTTTAAAGTCATCTTTCCTTTCAAATCTATGGCGTTATAATCACGCAGTTAAGGCATGGAATTTGGTACATTTGAACGTATGCGATTTCTGCTGAAACTTTTCGTGCTTATTGTACTCGCTTTTCCGGCGCGAGCAGCACACCTTGTTGGTGGTGAAATTTCATACCAATGTAACGGCACGAGTTCGGCAGGCAACAGCTACATCATTCGCCTTACCATGTACCGTGATTGTAATTCTAGCGGTGCCTCTTTCGATACTCAAGCACCTATTGCTATCTATGGTGGTCCCAACCAAACTACCCTGATTACTACAATCTCACCTACCCGGGGACAAATCATACAGATCCCGGCGGTGATTAACAACCCGTGCTTGCAAGCGCCTCCGAATGTTTGTACCGAAAAGACAACTTATGTCGGCACGGTAACACTTCCGCCGAGCACACACGGATACACCATCGTACACCAACGCTGCTGTCGGAACCAGACCATCAGTAACGTGGCGAACTCAGGAACATGGGGTAACACCTACCATATTGGTATTCCACCATTGGATTCCGCTTGCAACAGCTCTGCACGATTTACCTCTGACCCGCCTATCGTGATGTGTAAAGATGATAGCCTGAATATTGACTTCAGCGTGAACGAGCCTGATGGCGATAGTGTCTACTATAGTCTTTGTCAACCCCTAAACGGTGGATCACAAAACTCACCTGCACCGAACCCTCCCGGAAGCGCTCCTTTTACTCCTGTACCGTTTGTCTTTCCCTACAGCACAGGATACCCCCTTCCCGCTACGCCAAATATTGCCGTTGACCCAGCGACTGGAATATTATCTGGCACACCTATCGGCGTGGGCCAATTCGTTTTTGCCGTCTGCGCCGAAGAATATGACAGCAACGGAGTCTTGCTTTCAACCCTTCGCCGTGACTACCAGTTCAATGTAACCTCTTGCCAAAGTGTTGTTAATGCTGACCCAACCCCGCAGATTTATCAGCAAAGCACCATTTGTAACGGAACCACGGTCACCTTTTTGGACAGCTCGTACAACGCCACTGACTACCTGTGGTTGTTCAACGACCCCAATAACCCCAACGCACAGAGCACCTCACAAAATCCGACCTATACCTATCAGGATACCGGAACCTACACGGTTCAATTGGTCATCAATCCAGGTTGGCCCTGTACCGATACGGGCGAAGTCGTTTACGAACTCTACAACCCCGTAAATCCCAACTTCACCTACAACGGTAAAGTTTGTTTTGACGAAAACCTCATCACCTTCCAGAACCAGAGCTCAAATGGCGGAAATGCTGTAGCTACATGGGATTTTGGGGTAAACGCGAGCATACAAAACTTCACGGGTTGGAATCCTCCTGCCATCAGCTTCAGCACCTGGGGGGATCAATACGTCAGTCTGACTATCGAAGAGAATGGATGTGAGGATGTTTTTATCGATACGGTCCGCATATACCGCAGGCCAGAAACTGACGTTCACGTCGAGGCACAGATCGGCTGTGCGCCTTTCGAGGTCACCTTCTGGGACAGCACCATCACCGATGGACAGGTCATCTACAATTGGGATTTTGGAAACGGCGTGAAGAGTAACGACAGTCTCCCAACCTACACCTATACGGATCCAGGGACCTATGATCTCACTCTGACGATTTACTTTATTGAAGGTTGTACGGACACCATCACGATCAGCTACCCTGATTTTATCACGGTCTACCCGTCCCCTACCTCAGCCATTTCAGTCGACCCTAAGACAACCACCATTTACGCCTCTAGTATTACGGTAAATGACCTCGCTGCTGACCCAACGGATCGTACCTACACATTTATGGGCGACGGTAGCCTCTATACCAACGTGCGAAGTGTGGTTCATAGCTACAGCGATACCGGCTGGTTTGAAGTGGAACATGTGGTTATCAACACCTACGATTGTCCAGACACGAGTCGTGTGATGGTGCGCATCAATCCCGAAACCTTGATTTTCGTGCCCAATGCATTCACGCCTGATGGCGACGGAAAAAATGAGGTATTCTTAACCACAGCTGTGGGTGTGAAGTCGTACTACTTTAAAATCTTCAGCCGCTGGGGTGAAGTATTATTCGAAACAGACAATCCGGAAGTCGGTTGGGACGGGAACTACCCCAATGGTACTGCAGCACCTGTGGGCACGTATACCTGGATGGTTTTTGCCAAAGATCAAGAAGAAAAATTGATCGAGAAACGCGGGCGACTCACTCTACTGCGGTAGTTAAAACTTACTGGCGTGCCATCCACATAGTAGCCAATAGTGCTGTCCCGATACCGAGGACCAATGAAAGGCTGATATAGGCTATGGCTTCAAGCGTTCGACCAGATTGGAGAAGACCGAGTGCCTCTACTGAAAAAGTACTGAACGTAGACCAGCCGCCACAGAATCCCGTTCCTAAAAGCAAGAGGTAAAGCGCCTTACTTTTATCTTCAAAGGCATTCATCACCAGGACCAATACAACGCTCGCAAGCACATTAATGACCAAGGTAGCCCAGTGCCCGGGCCATCCCGCACCAGCGGTAAGCCAGCGCGACATGCCGTATCGCAGGGTCGATCCAGCTCCTCCTCCAACAAAGACTGCGAGGTATGCGAAGAGGTTTAGTTCCATTTTTTTTCGGTCTTAAGTAAAACTAAGCTAACGAGAATTCCCCAGAGTGCCCCGATAAGGAGATCCGTGGGGTAATGCACGCCGATGTGCAGGCGGCTAAAGGATTGTATGATTGCGGCAAAAATTAGCACGGGAAACCAACTGGCATGCAACCACCGGCGGAGCAAGAAGGCAAGACCGAAAGTGTTGGCCGCGTGGGCGCTGAAAAATCCATAAGGGCTGCAATGGGCTAGGATGCGAATTGAATCCAGGGTCTGACAAGGGCGCGGTCGCTGAAAATAGTGTTTAGCAACATTTGCACCTTGATCCCAGAGCAAAATCGCTACGACTATAAGGGCTAGGCGAATGAGGAATTGGGCAGGGGAACTGGCCAGCCATAATCGGTGTAGAATCGCAATGTAAAGAGGGATCCAAACCCAAAATTTGGTAACCGTAAGCCAAAACACATCCGTCGACGATGGAAAAAGGTGGTTCAAAACCACCATCAGTTGCTCGTCTATGGAAACGAGCCATTCCATTTACGCCGGCTTATTCAGGGCAGCCCAAATCATGTCTTTGAGCTCCATGATGTTCTTACCCGCAACGGAAGAGATGAAAATATATGGAACATCCGCAGGCAACTCTTTTTCAATCTCCACCTGCAGATCAGCATCAATCATATCACTCTTCGTAACCGCAAGGATGCGATCCTTATGGACCAATTCCGGATTGTATTTCGTCAGCTCACCCAACAAAATCTCATATTCCTTGGTGTAGTCTTTGGCATCTGCCGGAACCATGAATAGCAACAATGAGTTTCGTTCGATATGGCGTAGGAATCTATGCCCCAAACCACGACCCTCAGAAGCCCCTTCAATAATTCCTGGAATATCTGCCATCACGAACGAGCGGTGGTCGCGGTATTTCACCATCCCTAGATTTGGAACCAACGTCGTAAATGGATAACTCGCAATCTCTGGTTTAGCGGCACTTACCACGCTGAGCAGCGTGCTCTTTCCAGCATTGGGGAAACCAACAAGCCCTACATCTGCAAGCACCTTAAGCTCGAGAATAAACCATCCCTCGCGACCAAGCTCCCCGGGTTGTGCAAATCGAGGTGTTTGGAAAGTAGCACTCTTAAAGTGCACATTACCCAATCCGCCTCGTCCGCCTTCCACAAGGACTTTTTGCTCACCGTCTTCGGTAATCTCAAAGAGTACCTCACCGGTTTCCTCGTCCTTAGCGATTGTGCCTAGGGGCACCTCGATAATTCGATCCGCACCTTGTGAGCCGGTTTTTTCTTGCGAGCCACCATTTGCACCAGATTCAGCCTTGATGTGTTTCTGGTATTTCAAAGGCAGGAGCGTCCACATTTGGGCATTTCCGCGTAAAATAACGTGTCCACCACGTCCTCCATCGCCACCATCTGGCCCCCCTTTAGAGGTCATTCGGTTTCTAAGCAAATGTGAAGAGCCGGCACCACCGCGCCCACTCTTGCAGTGAATCTTAACGTAATCTATGAAGTTGCTTTCTGCCATGATGTGAAAAAAGCAGCTGCCCCTTTATCGGGACAACTGCTTTGCAAAAGTAAGGTGTTTTTTCGGGTATGGTGCAGATTGCTATTACAGCGCTGCAATGGCCTGTACAAGACGGTCGGTAATCTCTTCAATAGAGCCAACACCATCTATTCCGGTGTACTTGTCCTGAGCCGCATAAAAGTCTTTCACAGGCGCGGTTTCCTTGTTGTACACATCAATCCTGTTTTGAATCACTGCTGGATCTGCGTCGTCCGGACGACCGGAAGTTTTAGCACGCTCCGCTAGGCGGGCCTTGAGTTCGGACTCCTCTACTTCGAGGGCGAGCATGCCTGAAATGGATGTGCCACGACCTTCGAGGAAGGAATCAAGGGCAGCGGCCTGAGCGTTAGTGCGCGGAAAACCATCGAAAATAAAGCCTTCCGCATCTGGATTCTTGTTCACTGCATCTTCCAACATAGAGATGGTCACGGAATCAGGAACCAATTGACCTTTGTCGATGTACGACTTTGCCAAAACGCCTAGCTCTGTGGCGTTTTTAATGTTGAAACGGAACAAATCACCAGTGCTTAGGTGAACGAGATTGTAGCGTTCGACAAGAAAGGCACTCTGGGTTCCTTTGCCGGCTCCGGGAGGGCCAAAGAGAACAAGATTTAACATGACTATAGCTTTTAATTGAGGTAGCGAAGATACCGACCAGCGGAAGAAAATCGTAGTATTGTATCCGAATTGACCAATATTCCACCCAAATAACTCGAAAAGCATGCGAACGCCCTACTGTGTCATCATGGCCGGCGGCATCGGAAGCCGATTCTGGCCCATGTCTACGGAACGCACTCCAAAGCAATTCCTAGACTTCATGGCCACTGGCGAGAGTCTGATTCAGCAGACCTATGCACGAGTACGTCGAATCTTTGAGCCTGAAAATATTTTGGTGGTCACCCACGAAAATTATGCGCAGCAAACCCAGGAACACCTTCCTGAGCTACCGGAATCAAACATTATTCTCGAGCCTTTGCGCAGAAATACAGCACCCTGTATCGCATATGCGGCGTTGAAAATCAAGAAACGTGATGCACTGGCGAACATATTTATTACGCCGGCTGACCATCACATTACGGACGTTGATGCCTTTGAGGCCACCGTTCGAGGGGCTTTGAAAAAGACGAATGAGAGTGACTGTTTTGTGACAATCGGAATTGAGCCGCACAAGCCAGAAACGGGATATGGGTATATCCAGTATGAGGCAGACACGAAGGACAGTTTTGGGAGTTATGGCGTGAAGGCGTTCACGGAGAAGCCTGACCTTGAACATGCCAAGCTCTTTATCGAAAGCGGGGATTTCTTATGGAACGCGGGGATGTTTATTTGGAACGTTGACGCGTTAACCGGTGGTTTAGACAAACATCTACCAGAACTCATGGCGACCATTGGCGAAACCTGGAACGACCTGGACACAGCCGATGAAAATGATAGCATTCGCCGAATTTACGGGGAGTGTGAAAATATCAGCATTGACTATGGCTTAATGGAGCGAGCAGACAATGTTTGTGTCATCCCTGCGCGAATGGGATGGTCTGACCTCGGTAATTGGGGAGCTATTTATGATTTGGGGACCAAAGACGAGAATGGCAATGTCGTTCTAGGTGCTCATACTTTGGTATCTGGTTGTACGAACTGTCTTATTGTCAATAGCGGACCAGGCAAAGCCCTTGTCATCAACGATCTAGACAACAAGATTGTTGTTCAAACGGAACTTACCACCCTGACCTTCCCGACGGGCAACGACCAAGAGATTAAGAATATCGTAAAGTCGGTGAAAATGGAATTGGGCGAAGATTTTGTTTAAAGCATTATCTTAACTGAAATTACCGAGCCATGGAACCCAATCTTCCCCAAGAAAACCAGAGCACACCCGAATCTGCAGGCACCAGCCAACGCAGCATCCTCATTAGTCTTTGGGACCAATTCCGCGCCATCGCCTACAGCTTTCTAGGCGAACGTTTCTCTATTATCGATGTAGCCCAGCCCGAGAGCACTATTGAGGGCATCAAGAAAGATGTCGAGTTCCGCGGCTTTGCCCTTTGGATTCTCATATTCAGCATCTTCATCGCCTCCATAGGACTGAACGTCAACTCTACAGCTGTGGTCATAGGGGCCATGTTGATTTCTCCGCTGATGGGGCCTATAATGGGTGTGGGGCTTTCGATCGGTATCTATGATTTCGATTTGCTTTGGAAATCACTGAAAAACCTTGGCGTGGCTGTCGGTATCGGCTTGATCACCTCAGCCATTTACTTTTTCATTAGCCCTATCTCTGCACCGTCCAATGAGCTTTTCGCCCGAACGAACCCCACCCTTTTGGATGTTATGGTCGCTTTCTTTGGTGGCCTTGCCGGTATTCTCGCAGGTTCACGCAAGGAGAAATCCAATGTGATTCCTGGGGTGGCCATTGCTACAGCGTTGATGCCGCCGCTCTGTACCGCAGGCTTCGGTCTTGCGCACGGAGAATGGAGCTATTTCTTTGGAGCCCTCTACCTGTTTCTCATCAACAGTGTCCTGATTGCCGCAGCAACTACCATCATCGTTCGCTATCTGAAATTTCCTCACGTGGACATTCCGGATCCTGTTCGAGAAAAGAAGATTAGTCGCTATTTCACCATCGCCATTGCTGTGGTTATCATTCCTTCCATTTGGATCTTCTACCGCACGGTGACCAACACCCTAGAACAAACGCGCGTTGAACAGTTTGTTATGGAAAATGTGGTCTACCCAGGCGCTGAAATCGTCAAAGAGGAGGTATCTTTTGAGGGCGGTAAGCCGGTGGTGGACGTGGTGCTTTTTGGGGAATTGGTCCCTGAAAATCTCATTCAAAAATGGTCCTTAGACTTCAGCGAGAAAAACGGCGGAACGCTAAATATTGTCCAAGGCAAAGATGATAGCAACGGACTTCTCGAAATGTCCAAGCTAGTCAACCTCTACTCCGAAGGCCGCGCAGAAGCAAAGGGCTACAAAGACCAGATCAACGATTTAGAGGCACAGCTGAAGATTCTTGAGGGCCAATTAATCCCCGCGAATCTCGCAAAAGAAGTGCGGGTCAATTATCCTGACGTGCAAAGCATGAGTTTGGGCACGTTGCAGTCCGGCGTATCCGAAACCCATTCGGGTCAACGCGTCCCGGTCGTCTACATTCAGTGGTCGGAAGAACTTAGCGATAGCATCCGCTTTGCTCGAAGCGCACAGCTCAAAGAGTGGTTAAAGCTTCGTTTGAATGCTGATAGTGTACTGGTTCAGTAAACAAATTCGCATTGAAAAGCGTTAAACCACCAAACTCTAATTGCCCATGACCATTGCTCTTTTTGGTGCTACAGGAATGACTGGCGGCCATGTTCTCAAACAACTGTTAGACGGAGGTCACCACGTTCGCGCTTTGGTACGAAACCCAGAGAAAATAACCACTGAACACCCCGCATTATCCCTCATAAAGGGGGATGTATTTAACACCGAGCAGGTTATGGAAACTTGTAAAGAGGTTGATGGAGTGATTTCTTGTTTGGGCATCGGCGGCATGGGTGACGGCAGCAAAACAACACTCGTAAGTCAAGGAACACGGAGCATATTAAGTTGCATGCCTCGAGTGGCGTTTGCATGCATTTCAAACACCGGTGTCGGAAATTCAAAACGGGCTTTCCCTCGAAAAATGCGTAACAGTATCCGTTTCAGCAAGAATTGGAAGTGGTTTAGAGCAGTCCTTGCGGATAAAACAAGGATGGAGAAAATTATTAAGTCAAGCGGCCATCTCTATACAATCGTCCGCAGTCCACAGATTGAAAATTCCAGTAAACGCTCTGTCGTCCTCATCTCTGACAATGGAGTCGGTATAGGAACAAAAGTGACCGCTGCAGATCTCGCTGCCTTTCTCATTAGTAGTGTGACTTTTCCTAAAAACACGAGCAGAACACTTTCCATCAGTTCTGATTTCGAGCAATAAAATAGGTTCGAAACTTTTCGAACCCGCCTTGCAGAACCGCCAGAGGTTCAGCTCAAGGCTACAGCACTAATTCTCACCGTATTTTTTATACCTTGAACTAGGTAATGAACCTTAAAAAGAACACCTGACTCATAATCAGGTGGTCGCAGGTTCGAGCCGCGCAGAGTTTCAGTACGGTGCCTCGCGCACCTTACCTCCGCCCATCAGACTGTCGCTCATGAAGTCCATACTCCATGTCTCATTCTCGACGATGGGCTGAACCAGGGACCCTACAGGCTCCACCAGTCGGCGAAGACGTCGCTTTCTGACCACAGAAAGGCGCAACTTGTGATACAGGCGCACGGTCTTCTTGTGGTTCCATCCGGGGCCCAGCAGTGTTCGAACCCTCGGCCCCATTTTTAAACAAATACCATTCGTTTCAGATTTTTCCATTTCAGAAAAATAGCGAAAATCCTTGTCATTACTGAGTTTGGCGGTTTTGACAGAACTTCCGGCGGTTCTGCAAGCCAGGTTCGAAACTTTTCGAACCAAAAAAAGCCCCGACCTGTTTCCAGATCGGGGCTCAACGCTCTTCGAAAAAAGCTTTTAAAGCTTTCCAACCATGTTTTCAGGGCGCACCCACTGGTCAAATTCTTCCGCCGTGAGATAACCTAAATTCACGGCTTCATCCTTTAGTGTGGTACCGTTCTCGTGTGCGGTTTTAGCAATCTTAGCCGCTTTTTCGTACCCAATCTTGGTATTCAATGAGGTAACCAACATCAAGCTGTTGTTCAAATGAGCCTCGATAGCCTTGAAATTTGGTTCAATACCTATGGCACAATGATCGTTAAAACTAACACAAGCATCTCCGATCAGCTCCGCGCTTTGAAGAACGTTATAAGCCATCACCGGCTTGAACACATTAAGCTCATAATGACCCTGTGCACCTCCAACGGTTACGGCAGTTTGGTTACCCATGACCTGCGCACATACCATAGTCATAGCTTCTGCCTGAGTCGGGTTCACTTTACCAGGCATGATTGAAGATCCAGGTTCGTTGGCTGGGATGATTATTTCACCAATTCCAGATCGAGGACCCGATGCCAACATTCTAATGTCATTCGCAATCTTATTCAACGAAACAGCAAGCTGATTTAAAGCCCCATGCGTTTCCACCAAGGCATCATGTGCAGCCAAAGCCTCGAATTTATTCTCTGCCGTACGGAATGGATAACCGGTAAACTCCGCGATGTATTTAGCGACAGTTTCTGAGTATCCTTCTGGGGTGTTGATACCCGTACCTACAGCGGTTCCTCCCAATGCTACCTCACTCATGTGATCGAGTGTGTTTTTCAATGCTTTGAGGCCATGATTTAATTGGCTAACATACCCTGAAAACTCTTGACCCAAGGTGAGCGGAGTAGCATCCATAAGATGGGTACGACCAATTTTCACAACGTTCCAAAATGCTTTGCTCTTCGCCTCCAAGGTATCACGCAAAAGCTCAACCCCAGGAATGGTCGTCTCAACCAACTTCTTATAAATGGCGATGTGCATTCCGGTAGGGAACGTATCGTTCGAACTCTGGCTTTTATTCACATCATCGTTGGGGTGGATCATACTAGTTCCCTCACCCAAAGTGCCCCCAGCCAAGACGTGTGCGCGGTTGGAAATCACCTCGTTCGTGTTCATGTTGCTTTGTGTTCCTGAACCGGTTTGCCATACCACGAGAGGGAATTGGTCCCAATGTTGTCCAGCAAGAATTTCATCACACACCGCAGCAATCAAATCACGCTTTTCAACCGGCAGAACACCAGCATCGTGATTGGCATAGGCAGCCGCTTTTTTCAAATACGCAAATCCTTCGATGATCTCCTTCGGCATTGACGCAGCAGGTCCGATCTTAAAGTTGTTCCGTGATCGCTCTGTTTGAGCACCCCAGTACTTATCCGCGGGCACTTTTACTTCGCCCATGGTATCGTGTTCAATTCTGTATTCCATGATCTTTGATTTGTGGTCCTAAAATGACTACCGCAAATTTAGGACACAGAATTCCGTTCATACCATTTGTCTTACTTATCTTTACCGGCACAAAACGAATTCTATTATGAAATTTCTCGGATTCCTAGTCTTTTTGGTAGTCGCTCTAATGGGCTTCAGCATGTTGGCTTTCCTAGGCCTTTTCGTGGGCTACTGGTTGACCCTAATCGGTATTGAAGCAATCAACCCAAAGTGGGCACATGCTTTGATCGGTCACAAAGAAGAAGCGGCTGAATAAGATCATAGACAGCATACAACAAAAAAGGCCAACGCAATGCGTTGGCCTTTTTTGTTCCCATTCCCCTAGAGAATAGCATCAATTTTTTCGGCGGGCCTAGCCACGACGGCTCGGTCCCCGTTTACGACAATGGGTCTCTCCATCAACTTTGGGTTCTCTATCATTGCCAAAATGATCTCATCCTCATCCAGTTCGAGGTCTTCGAACTCCTCTTTCCAAATCGCCTCTTTGGTGCGCACAAGCTCCATCGCTTCCATATCCAAAGCTTCTAGAACCGATTCCAATTCCGCCGCACTCATACTTTCTTCATCATTCATGTACAAGCGCACTTCAAAGTCCACACCTTTCTCTTCCAATAGCGCCACCGCCTCGCGGCTCTTCTGGCATCTTGGGTTATGATATACTTTAATCATCCTAATATGTTATATGTAAGGTTCCTTCTTCTGAAATATCACCACATTCATTCCTCGCAGTGACTTGGTAAAAATACACCCCAGGGCTCAGAGTTTGACCATCGTAATCAGCCCCCCATTCGAAAGCAGGATTCGTAGTCTCAAAGACTTTAATTCCCCAACGGTTGTACAAAATGATGTGAAACTCCTCCCACTCCGTACTTCCATTGAGTTTCCAAAAGTCGTTTAATCCATCATTATTCGGAGTGATGACATTCGCTGCACGAACCGTCGTATCCCCTCCCAACACAGTGAAGACCCTTTGTATGGTATCACTAAGACCACAGGAATTGGTCACCACGGCCAAATATTCATATTCACCCGGCGTAGACAGGACCAAAGTCCCCGGATCCCCCAAAGAGTCTCCATTGAGGTAGATGGCGGGAGTCCCATTGAATACGGTATAGGATATTTCCGCAGGGCGCGTACAGCCACCGAGATCCATCTGCACCAGTATCCCTGGATGGGCCACAAATTTGACTTCTTCCACAAACAACTCGGTAATCCCACAAACCGGATCATATACACTCACCGTCAAAATATTCGTCCCGCTTTGACCGAATGGGTTACTAAATTGACGTCCGGTGTTATTGTAAACCGCCCCATTGCTCAAGGTATAGGACCAATTAATCTGGTAATCCAATGGAGCCAAAGTACTGTCTTTCACTAAGCGGACCTGCGCAAAGACAAATCGCTGGTTCACAGATGTTCCGCAGGAATCATACTGAAGGTCGATAAACACGCTATCAAAGGGAGGCAACACCTCCACAGAAACGGCGGTAGTATCAAAGGTGTTACACGCGGTATCTTGCCCGATAATTGTAGCGGTATACGTTCCTGGTGCAGGGTAGTTGTGACTGCCTAGAATGCTATCAAAATTTGACACC
>JBEAQE010000005.1:0-3692 GCA_041164065.1 Bacteroidota bacterium
GCGCCTTGGCTCATTAAAAACTTTATCCCAGTGGGGTTGAAGGGACTGATCTTAGCAGCCCTCGCTGCGGCCATCGTCAGCTCGTTGGCTTCCATGCTGAACAGCACCTCGACCATCTTCACCATGGACATCTACAAAGCCATTATAAAGAAGGATGCCAATGATAAGAGCATGGTTAAGGTTGGACGTATTACAGGTCTTGTTGCGCTCATTATCGCCATGTTCCTGGCGCCGAAACTAGGATCCTTAGGCCAGGTGTTCCAGTTCATCCAGGAGTACACTGGTGTGGTCAGTCCCGGGATCCTTGCGGTCTTCCTCATGGGCTTGTTCTACAAGAAAGCAACCAACAATGCGGCTATTTGGGGCGTGTTGCTGTCCATCCCTATCGCGTTGTACTTCAAAGTCGCACCGAACGGATGGTCAGATTCAGCCCTTTTCGTGACTTTGCCATTCATGCATCAAATGCTCATTACCGCTATCGCTAGTATGCTGGTGATCATGGGTATTAGTGCAATCGAAGGCAATAACGACAGTGAGAAGGCGATTGCGATTGACAAAGGGTACTTCCATACTCCTCAGGCGTTCAATATTTCAGCTACGGTGGTCTTCATCCTCGCTGCATTTTTGTACGCATTCTTCTGGTAGAAATTTATTCTAACTCACACAGTATGAGCGGCCCGCACCTTGCGGGTCGTTTTTTTTTGTACCCAATTCTATTTTTTTCTTCCCCACCTGTTGTACATAACCTTCTAATGCGTTTATATTTGCCGCCCGAAACATGGTGATTGTAGCTCAGTTGGTTAGAGCGCCGGATTGTGGTTCCGGAGGTCGCGGGTTCGAGCCCCGTCTTTCACCCTTCAACGAAGAAGCCCTGCATTAGCGGGGCTTTTTTTTTGCGCCAAAGTCCCACATCCACATTCCGCTTATATTTACCCCACCAACACCCCTACAATGAATCGATCTATACTATTCATTATATTATTCTGTGGCCTGGCAACAACAGCCACTGCTCAGATTCAACCTGCAGACCAAAGCGCCCAGCACCGCAACATCGTTCGCCGTTATTTGGACGGGGTTATGAACGACACGGCCGATCCGGCCAAGCCGAAACTCATCAACTATCCAACTTTAGCCTATTCGCCAGAGACGCGGTGGGAGTTTGGCGTGTCGAGCTTGTACGTGTACTCGGCGAAGCAGGATTTGAACAATCGTTTGAGCGAGGTCAAGGCCTTTACGTTCTACACGCTGGAGAATCAATACGGGGTGTGGCTGGACCATGCGCTCTACACGGATCAGAACAAATGGTTTTTCTACGGCAAGGCACGTTATCAAAGTTTCCCGTTGTTGTATTTCGGGACCGGTCCTGACAGTCCGAAAGAATATGAGGCGCTCATTGACGGAAAGTATACGTTGTTGAAGGAGCGGTTCTTGCGAGAGGTGGTGCCGTCGTTGTATGTGGGATTGGAATTGGACTACCAGCGCCTTGGGGATGTGACCTATCTGGATGTGGTGACAGATTTTGAGTACCCGGAATATGGTACCTACGGCAGTACAAATATCGGCTTTGGCCTCGGCGTGCTCTACGATGACATTCACAACGCAATGAACCCCCGCCACGGGCTTTATAGCGAATGGGCGTTTCTGCATTACGACGGTGCGCTGGGTAGTGATTTCAACATGACCAGCTACATCATCGACAACCGTATCTACAGAGAAGTGTATGAGAATCATGTGTTTGCGGCGCAATTGTATGGCCAATTCACCCAAGGCGATGCCCCCTTCAACATGCTCTCACTCATGGGTGGGGAGAGCCTCATGCGGGGCTATTACCTCGGCCGCTACCGAGATCGTCATTTGCTCGCCGGACAGATCGAATACCGGATCCTGCCGTTTGATTTCTCTAAACGTTGGGGTGCGAGTGCCTTTCTTGCTGCCGGTCAGGTCTATGGGACCCAGACTGCTTTTGATTGGAACAACTTCTTGCCCACGGGCGGGGTTGGGGTACGCTATTTGATTTTCCCGGAAAAGGATATTTACACGCGAATAGACCTCGCCTATACGCGCGAGGGAAGTGGTGTATATTTCTTTATTGGGGAGGCTTTTTAGGCCGTTCTGTTCAGCGTTAGCGATCAGAACCGCTCACAGCCTCGGCAGAGCGGGATTTCTTTCGCCGTATTGATCTGCCCGGCCCAATTAAGGGGTAGGGAGCACCTCATGTCTAAAGTAACGCAAGCCGAAATCTACCCCTTGGGCAAACTCCAGTACCGGGCGAAGAGCGGTATCTTTTCCCAGTGCTTGATTGACAGTATCGCGTAGGCTTAGGTATGACATAAGACAAAGGGAGGAAAATTTGAACTTTAGAACACTGATAAATCTCGGGTAGGATTTAACATTATTTTATCCTCGATTCGGGGTGGAATTGGTGCTGTTTTATGAATTTTAATATCACACATATAGATATACCCCTATGAAACAATCGCACGAAATAGACTACACCATCATGGGCAATGATATGCAGGTGGTGAGTATAGAATTGGACCCGGGAGAAACTGTTATTGCGGAAGCGGGCAGCATGAACTGGATGGACGAGGGCATCGGCTTTGAAGCGAAGATGGGCGATGGCTCCAACCCCAACGAGGGCTTTTTCGGTAAAGTTTTGCAGGCGGGCTCGCGTTTGTTGACCGGCGAGCAACTCTTCCTGACGCATTTCACGAACAATGGTTCGGGCAAAAAACAGGTGGCCTTCGCCTCACCCTATCCAGGTACCATTGAGGCCATGGATTTGAGCACTTTTGGCGGTAGTTTGCTGTGCCAACGCGATGCTTTCCTCTGTGCGGCTAAAGGCACAAAAGTGAGCATTGCACTGACCAAACGCCTAGGGGCGGGCCTCTTTGGCGGAGAAGGTTTTATTCTTCAGCGATTGGAAGGCGATGGCTGGGCATTCTTGCATGCAGGCGGCACGGTGGTTAAAAAGGAATTGAACGGGGAGAGCCTTTATGTTGATACCGGTTGTTTAGTGGCTTTTGATAGCACCTTAGATTACAGTATTGAACGTGCCGGTTCTATGCGCTCGATGCTTTTCGGCGGTGAAGGGTTGTTCCTTGCGAAAATCAGCGGCCACGGTACGGTGTATTTGCAAAGTCTGCCATTTAGCCGTCTCGCACATCGCGTGCTGCGCTACGCACCTCAAGGGGGTGGCAAGAAAAAAGGCGAGGGCTCCATTCTCGGCGGCCTTGGAAATTTGCTGGATGGGGACAACTTTTAAAAATCAACATTCCTCCGCATGTGGCGGACTTCTGTTTTAATAAAAAGAAAACCCCGCCATCGGCGGGGTTTTTTGTGTTGCTGCACTGGGGTTTCCGGCTTCGTACCTGGAAAAGCACGCCGGCTTATTCGAAGCTGTATTCTTTACCGTACTTCAACATTTGAGCGAGGAAGTCCATTGGGTAGGTCACTTCCACATCCACGATCTCACCGTTTTCTAGAACAGGTACCATTTCTGGGTTCACAAACCCTTGGTACGGCGCTAGGTTTAGCGGCTCCACACGGGCAAGCACCTCTTGGTGCAATTCCTGGTCCACTTTCACCCCATAGGTTTCTACGAGCGCACGTCCGGCTTCGAAATCACCTTCCGATTTGATGCGCTGGATCTCACGGAGCAATTCCCCAAAGTATCCACGAAGCTTCTCGTA
>JBEAQE010000006.1:0-19730 GCA_041164065.1 Bacteroidota bacterium
CAGCATATGGCTGTGGATTATATCCGTGTATTTCAATAATTACTAACCATAACAAACTCACTTAACATGAAAAAACTTTACGCACTTTTGCTCGCATTGCCAATGATGGCATGGGCACAAAATGACGTAACCTTCATCGTTGATATGAACAACTACAGTGGTTCAACAGCGAATGGTGTTTACGTAAACGGGAACTGGAACGGCTGGTGTGGCTACTGTAACCCAATGAGCGATCCAGAAGGTGACGGTATTTGGACCGTTACTTTGCCACTTCCTGTGGCTACCGACTCAATCGAGTGGAAATTCACCGTTGATGGATGGAATGCGAGCGAAACTTTCGCTTCAGGTGATCCTTGTACCATTACGGATCCTTCAGGTGCATACACCAACCGCTTTGCGGTAATCTCTGGTGATACCATTCTTCCTGGATACGAGTACAACTCTTGTAGCGGTGCTGCAGGTAAGGTTTATGCTACTTTCCAAGTTAACATGTCTAACACTGCTGTAGATACTACCGGTGTTTGGTTGGCAGGTGGTAGTGGTTTCGGCAACCCTGGGGTTAACGAAATGTACCTTACTTACGACAGCGTATACTCTAAAACCCTTCGTTTGGACACTGGCTTTTACAGTATGTTCACTTTCTTGAGCGCTAATGACGCATCGTGGGGAGCTAAGGAAAACATCGTAGGTAAGCCATGTGCTGCTGGTGCTTACAGCGACCGCGACATGGTAGGCTACTCTGCAACTAACGGTTTGATGTCTGACTTCCACTACCGTACATGTTTCGGTGAGTGTACTACAGACGGTAACTGTCCTGCACCTGCAGTTCCTCAGAACTATACGTTCCAAGTAGATCTAAACGCATTGGCAGGTACGTTCACTACGCCATACGTTACTGGTTCTATGGACGGATGGTCTGGTGGTACTCACGCGATGACCGATGCTGATGGTGACGGAGTATGGGATGTAACTATTTCTTTAAACCCAGGTGCTTACGAGTACAAGTTTACTTACGACAACTGGGCTGGTCAAGAAGTATTCAATCCTGCAACTTCTGATTCTATCTGTACGTTGACTACTGGTGCCTTCACTAACCGTTTGGTTACTGTTGTTGCTGGTGCTGATTCAACATTGGGTGTTCAGTGTTGGGAAGTGTGTGGCGAGTGTGGTTCTGACGTAGGTTTGGAAGAAAATGCAGCTGCATTCTCTGTGAAGCCAAACCCTGCTTCTGACGTATTGTACTTGACTAACACAACTGGTGAGGTTGCTCGTGTATTGGTATACGACATCACTGGTTCTTTGGTTCGCGACATGAACATCGAGAACGAAGCACGTTTGGATGTAAGCGCATTACCACGTGGTATGTACCTCGTGCGCATGGTTACTTCTGTTTCTGAAGAAGTAGTACGCGTTGCTTTGAAATAAAACTTTTTAGGTTAGTAAGAAAGTGAGGAGGGGACCCGGTTACGGGTCCCCTTTTCATTTTGTATTTTGCCATCATGCAAAAACTACTCGTCTTTTTAATTCTTTGGTCGGTAGCGTTGGTGGCGCAGCCTGTGAGCACGATCGGTGCAGAACATGGCTTGGCACACCCCACGGTATATGCGACCGTACAGGATCCATACGGCTTTGTTTGGTTTGCAACTCGAGAAGGGTTGTACCGTTACATAGATGGTCGAGCGGAGCGTGTAGAATTTTCGGCGAATGAGCAAGGCAAGGATAATGTGCAGAGCCTACTCGTATGTGGCGATAGTTCGCTTTGGGTTGGACTCCAAGGGGGGCTGGAAGTTTGGGACATAACTACCGGACGCCCTGTTTTAGACCATGGATCTCCTGTTGAGGGAATGACCATTAGTGCCTTATTTGAGGATGATCGCGGTTCGCGATGGGTGGGAACCCAGGGCAATGGATTGTGGGAGCGTACTGCGGGCGGTCAGTGGCGCCACTGGGAGGCTCGAGGAACGGAGCCGTTGGAGTTTATTTTCGATTTTGCGCAGCAAGACCATAAGATATGGATTGGTGCCTCGGGGTCTTCGTTTTGGTACGTTGATCTGGAAAACGGGGAATTGGTCCAGCAGGAGGATTCGAGAGCTTCGAGTTTCCGTAAAACTGTTGATGTCTTCGGTGATCAGGTAGCCTTTGGGGTCGAAGATCAGGGGGTTTTTGTATTGGATGCAACAAAGGATATCTGGGAGGTATTGTCAGGGCCTTTTGGGCATGGCGAGCCCGTTATAAGTCCCCGCGATTTGTCTTGGGTAGACTCCGGAGAACTTTGGGTGAGTACGGACGGTGAAGGGATCTTTGTGTATGAGGATTCATCGTGGTCTCGGTTTTCAAAAGAGGATGAATATTTAGGGATTTCTACGAACCAATTCTATACTATCGAGCGCATTGGTGATTCCCATTGGATTGGGTCTTTCAACGATGGTGTTGCCGTTTTCCCCGTGGTTGGGGAGTCTATCGAGAAGTTGCGGAAGCCAGATGAGTTCAGCTATACAAGCATTCAAAGTGCCTTAACGTTGGCATCGGTGGAAGACGAACTCTGGGTAGGTTTTGACGGTGATGGGTTGTTGCGTTACACGGTGGATGGTGAAGGGAGGAATTGGTGGCCAGAAATCATCAAAGGGCCGGGTATACCGCGTGTAATTACCTCAATGGCGCGTGATCAGGATGGCAGCATGTGGATAGGGTCCTTTAACGAGGGGATTAGCCATGTGCGGTCTGATGGAACTCTGATACGGAATTATTTAGCCTTTACCACCTATAGTTCTGGATTAGGGAACAATAATATTTGGTCGCTAGAGCGGGGTGAAGGCGATAGTCTTTGGGTCGGAACTCTTGGCGGTTTGTTTATTTGGGACGGTACAGAATTTACGATGCCGTGGGAAAATCCATGGGATGTTGGACGAAGCATCATGGCATTGGATTATGACGGTACACATTTATGGGTTGGTAGTGAGTTTCAAGGTCTGTACAGCGTTTCGAAAGACCTGGCTGTTCGGAATTACGCTTTGGAGTATACCGTTTTAGATGTTGCGCATCTCGATGGTCACGAATTTGTTGCCACGGAAGGTGGGGGATTGTATGTTTTGCAGGACGATTCGTTGCGCTTGGTGAATGTAGGTGCGAAGACGGTCTATGCTTTAGAAGTCCACAAAGGAGAATTGGTCATGAGTACCAGTGAGGGTCTGCAGAAGCTACGCATCGAAAACGACAACTACCTAATTGATTTTTTGGCTAGTGCCGATCGTCTGCAAGGGGGGCTCTTTAACCGTAAAGCGCTGTTGTCTAATGGTGACGAATTACTCATAGGAAGTACGGATGGTGTTAGCAAGGTGGTGTTGGAGGGCATCGAAAAAGACAGGGTTGCGGCACTTATCGTCGATGGCTTTTATGCGGACAACAAACGGATGGAAGGCGTGACTGTGGTGGTTAGTGGTCAGGAATTGGCGGAGCCTTTGCGCTTGCCAGCTGGAACGCGTTCTGTGCAAGCGGATTTCTTCAGAAATAGTCTCTTCCCTAGTGCGGGGACCTTTGTTGAATACAGGATAGAGGGCTTGAGCGAGCTTTGGACCGCCTTGAATCCTACGACGCGTTCGGTTAACTTCGGTAATTTAAGGCCTGGACAATATGTGCTGGAGCTAAGAACTGTTGATGGCGAGCAGCGTGAATATTCCAGTTTGCGTGTACCGATTATTCAACAGGCCTATGTTTGGCAGCAGTCTTGGTTTAAAGCTCTGGTGGGATTATTGAGTATCATCATAGTTGGTGGCGGTGTGGCATTGTATCAGGACCGAAAGTTGCGTGCGACACGCGTACAGCTTCTGGAGACAGAGCGTGAGTTGTTGGCGGCGAAAGCGGGAGAGATGGAGGCCAAGGCGAAGCAGAAGAGTGATGAGTTAGGTTTCCAGTTGCTGAAGACTTCAAGCCGCGTGGAAGTGTTGCTGGGATTTAAAGAACGTTTGGAGCAGGAAACGAAGGTAGGTGTGAAGTCGGATGAGACGAAGTCGCTTTTGCGTTCGTTGATAAGGGAATTGGGCCGAGAACTGCAAAGTGAGAACTACTGGGATCATTTTGAGCGCAATTACCGGGATTTGCATTTGGCTTTTTCTGAAGGATTGGTGGAAAAGCATCCGGACCTTACCAAGGGTGAAATTCGATTAAGTTATTTGATTCGACAGAAAATGAGCAACAAAGAAATCTCGACGGTATTGAATAACAGTCCGGCAGCGGTGGAGAAGGCCAAATACCGCCTAAAAAAGAAGCTCGCGCTGGGTAAGGATGATGACTTAGTTGATTATATATCAAATCTTTAGTCCATTGTCCGGTCATTGTCCGGTTGTGTTTCTTTACAAGCCGGGTTGAAATTCGCAGTTTTGTTTTGTTAACGAGTTTGTGTACTTGAAAACGACGTGTTTGATATAATCCGGCCCGCCCTGCGGGCCGGATTTTTTTATGCCCGCCTTAGCGGGGCGCGGGACTTACTTCTTGCGTCCCGCGGGGTGATCGAAAAACCAGATGTTTTGTAAAGCCTGATGGCTCGCGTTTGCCGCTTCCGCAAAGCGAATGAAGTACGCGGTGGCCCCCTGCTTGTATTGCACAACATATGGAAGCTCCAATTCCGCTTCGCCGCGCTCTATGGGAATACTCACCATTGTTCCCTCGGGGACAAACCCGTCGATACTTGACAATTTATACGGGCCCACACGGTCGCCAGTTTCGAAGCCCACGGGGTTGTTTTCGCCGACCTTTTTCACGGTGGATTTGCCACCAACATTAATGGCTTTGCGTTTTACATCGAAATCCCGCAACGGATCCATGGGCATTGGCCCCACGTAGCTCTCGTCGTACAAAACACCCACCTTGGCTAGGTACTCAGAGACAGGTAGCGGCTCACGACCTTCCACATAGCGGTCAAAGAAATCTTGAAGATCGGGGTGTACCTGCACTACAAACTCCGCAATAAAGGCGTCGTCCTGAAAACTTTGGTCCCAACCATATTTTTGGCTCAATTCCACCACCACATCGCGCAATGTCTTTTCACCACCGGTCAATTCCATGATGCGAATATCCAACAGGGCCCCCATCAACGCACCGCGCTGATACACTTGCCCGTATTGCTTCTTGTGCGGGTTGTGCAGCACATTTTCACTCATCTCCGTAAAGCTCATCTTCTCGGTGGGGTATTTGTTCGCGCTACGAATCTTACCGCGAAGCACATCACGGAGGTAGTCCTCGGGCGTTATCACGCCACCCTTCACCTGCGATATACCGGCGAAGTATTCGGTGATACCCTCGTAGAGCCAGAGGTGTTTGCTCATTTTGGGTTCGATATAATTGAATTGGCCAATCTCCTCACTGTGCAAATTCAGTGGGGTGAGGATGTGGAAGAACTCGTGGATGCACACATCGGCCATCTCGTCCAGTACCATGTCGTTACCGAAATCAGGCAAGAAGTACACGGAGCTGTTCCCGTGCTCTAGCGCCCCAAATCCTTGACCCATCAACGCCCGAAGCGCACGGAAAATCTCACCGGGTTTTCTGCTGCGCCCCTCCACGAGGTCCAGAAATTCACTGTAATCTTTAATGTAAAAAATGAACGCATAGTTGTCCACAGGAAAGGTCCCGCCAAGGAAGTTTGCAATGGCCTCCATGCTGGTATGCACCTGATCATAAATATCCTGGCTCAATTCCCTTCCGCTCTCGCTGAACACCCCCACAACAACCTTCGCGTTGGCCAATCGGAAACTTGTCGTATCCGGCTTGCTGAACATGATCGGTGAGTCCAGGAATTGGTGGTAGCTACGGGCACTAAAATTTTGTGTGTTCCCATACGTGTACGAGCGCAGGGCACTCAAGCCATATAAGGTCGGACTCTTCACCACCTCAAGCTGTATGGGCAATTCCTCGCTGCCGTCGAAGTATCCAAAATACCCCGCCGCATTCAACAAGAAATTCTTTCCCTCCTGGTTGTTGGTTCCCGCCGGCTCAAAAACTTTATTTCGGCGGACTTTCGAATCGAACGTGTCGTCCACCCAATACTCCAACAGCGCCGGGCTTCCCATAATCGTAAACGTATTTCCCTTTTTGCGCACCTTCAACGCCTTTCCATCTCGATCGAAGGCCTTGAAATCCTTGATAAAACGCCCATAATCCAAGGTCGCATAGGTTCCAGGAATGGTCGCTGGAAAATGGTACATCACCTCGCGAACATCCGCATCGAAGTGCATCTGGCGGGCATCAACCTCCACCTTAACGCGGTCGTTTACAACGGTGTTCAGATTGATTTTATAAGCGTGCGCACCGGTTTTTTGAGCCATGCTCAAAAGTGGCAATGCCATCACAAGGGCGAGGAGTACTTTTTTCATTGGGGGTCCAATTCTATTTTACTACAGTATAGACGTAAAAATAAGCCCCGGGGTTGCCCGAGGCTCATAATGAAATGCAAATAAAAAAGCCCGCACCTTTGAAGATGCGGGCCAAACACAAAAACGAAAGAATTAAGCAGCAGCTTTCTCCTTATCTCCAATCGCTAGTGAGTATACCACTAAACCAAATCCAATTTTGTTGATTGCATCGGCGATGTTGTATAGCAAGTCCATGCTTGATGCATCCATGCCGAAGTCGTAACCGAACAATCCGCCTTTGGTTCCCAAGATGTAACCGATTGGGTAAATAGCCCAACCGATGATGACAAACTTCGCAAGCATGCTGTTTGCTTTGGCTACCTGACCACCGGCGCCGTTTGCAAGTTTTGCAACGTCTCCAGCAACTACCAACCATACGATGTAGAAGTAAGCAGCTCCAGAGAGTGCACCCCAAATCCATGATTGAGTTTCGTTTTGGTGGAATGCTTCACCAATATATCCAAGAACAAGCATCGCTACAGAGGCAATAATCAGCTTCCACAATAGATTCATGGTGCCGCCAGCTTTCTTGGTGATTAGGTAGAATTCCACACACATCAACGGAACCGTCAATGTCCAGTCGATGTAGCGCAATGCGGTTGGATTATCACCTGTTGCTTGGTAATAGTCGCGCATGTAGTAATAGTGCACGGCTGCGATACCGGTGATCAAACCGCTTACGAGTAAAGAAGTTTTCCACTGATCGGGCACACGGCTGCGCTCGAAAAAGAAGAAAATTGAGGCGGCGAACATCGCCATGTAGCCCGTGAAGAATGTAAATGATACTGGATCTGCAGCATCAACATTCATAACATCTAAAAATAGTGACATGGTATATTTATTAAAAGGTTAATATGCCTTTTAACCACTTGTTGAATTTATTGTTTAGACAAATTTTCAAATTGAGTATTTAACGCTAAGGACTGTAAACAATTAAAAAACAGATAGTAATGTCAAATTTTTTGGTTTCGAACCATTTTTATGATTTGTAGTTAAAGCATATAAATAAAAAGTCTTAAGTACATTATATGAAGAAGGTTTTGGGACTTGTGGGATTTGGAGCTTCCAATATGTTGCTCTTGCTTGAAATGGAAAAAGCCAAATTATTGGGACGCTACGATGTGCTCATCTTCGATGAATGCGCAAAGGAAAAGAATGACAAGACTTATTGTTTTTGGGCATCTCCTAATGATGACATTGTTCAAGACTTCGGGTCTGCTGTAAAGAAAGAATGGCAACGAATTAGCACCAATGTCCGTAGTGAAGGCTTGAACTCATTGAAGTATTACATGCTCGAGAGTAGTACGTTGTATACAAGAGCAAAAATGGTGGTTTCAAAATATTCATCGGTACGATGGATTAGGCAAAGAGTTGAATCCATTGATAAGAATGCGCGGGGTGTGCTTATTTGTGCAGAGTCTACTGACTTTAAAGTAGATTACGTTTCCGACTCACGATTTTCTCCTATGCCCGTTGAGGATGGTCTACTTCTGAAACAGAGCTTTCTCGGCTGGAAAATTCGAGTGGACAGGCCTGCTTTTACAGAGGACACAATAATGCTCATGGATTTTGACCTTCCACAGGATGAATCGACTCAGTTTATGTACGTTCTCCCCACAACCTCTGAAGAAGCTTTGGTTGAATTGACTCGGTTTGGAACGGAGTTGATTGATCGCGAACAAGCATCAATACACTTAAAAGCCTATTTAAAAGGAAAGGGAACTTTTAAGCTTTTGGATGAAGAATATGGTATCATTCCCATGAGTATACAGCAAACTCCTGATCAGGATAACCCAAGTGTATGGAGCATGGGCAGTCGCGCAGGGATGGTAAAGCCGAGCACGGGCTATGCTTTTCGTAAAATGTATGAAGATGCCAGGGCCTGTGCGGCGCAGTTATCCGCTGAGGTTCCATATTTACGGGTTCGGAGTACGAGTAGGTTTCAATACTATGATCGCTTGCTTATAACCATCCTTAAATATCGCCCTAAATGGGGGCGTCCCGTATTTGAGAGGCTTTTCAGCGCAATGCCGTATGAACAAATCCTTCTTTTTTTGGATGAAAAAAGCACATTAGGCTGGGAGTTGCGAATGTTCAGTAAGCTTCCCATTTTGAAGTTTCTATGGGCGGTGGTAATGGATCTTTATCTGAAAAGAAAAAACCAATTCACCCCTGTTTTGCCTTTGCTCTTCTCATTGGTACTATGGGTCTTTTCTTTCTTAGATTCTGCGCTCTTCATGTGGGGAGCTGTAGGAGTACTAGGGTTATTGTTCCTCGTGATAGGCATCCCCCACGGCGCGCTGGACGGATTTGATCTCAGACGGCGAATGTCTATGGGTCAATTCATCTTCAAATACCTCATTATGATGTTTTTTATAGCAATTTTATGGTTGGTGGTGCCGATTGTTGGGTTGGCGGTATTCTTGCTGTTTAGTGCGTGGCATTTCGGCCAGACCGACTTTGAAGAGTGGGGCCTGAGCAGAGCATCAGGTGCATTTGTTTGGGGAGTGAATGTATTGGCCCTGATGCTAATGCCCCACCTAAACGATGTTGCAGCCGTTCTGCGTCCCATAGGATTTGACATTCCCGAACTGTGGCTTCATGCTTCGTGGGAAGGGATTTGGTTTGCGACCATCGTCGCCGCTTTTATTCAATCCATAGTGTATCGCCGTCCTACCATTGTCTTGACCATCATGGCCTTCTGTGTTTCGGCACAAGTGGGTCTGTGGGCAAGCTTTGGGGTCTATTTTGTGATGCAGCACAGCTTATCCGGTTGGCGGCATCTTCGCACGGCGAATCAGTGGACCAATGTTGCGATGTGGAAAAAATCAGCCCCTTTTACGCTCGGTGGTGTGCTCGTTTTAGCGGCTGCTTTTGTCTTTCGGCCGGATGAC
Source organism: Bacteroidota bacterium (assembly GCA_041164065.1). GTDB lineage: Bacteria > Bacteroidota > Bacteroidia > Flavobacteriales > Schleiferiaceae > UBA10364. The sequence goes on from JBEAQE010000006.1 coordinate 9,302, forward strand.
CTTAGAAGCTGGTTTGGCTATGCAGCTGTCCTTCTAAGCATGATTAGCCTGCCTCACGTGTATTTCATGAGTCTCGCGTATTTCCGAAAACACTGAGTGCCTTAGGCCACTTTTCGTTTGAGGGTAATGTGGGTGATCTCCGGCCATATCCCTACACGTCCCGGGAAGGCAAGGAAGCCGAAGCCACGATTGACGTGAAGGATCTTGCCGCTCTCCTCTGGGTAAAGTCCGGCCCACTTCGGGTATTTAAATTTCACTGGAGACCATTTCACCCAGCCTGGAATTTCAATGCCGAACTGCATGCCGTGGGTGTGACCGCTTAAGGTCAAATGGATATGGTTTTCGTGTTGCTTGACCTCTGCATCAAAATGAGAGGGGTCGTGACTCAACAGTACGGTGAAGGCTTCTTTAGGAACGCCCGTCAACGCTTTGTTCAGGTCGCCGTACTGAGGGAAAGGCGGAAGGCCCCAATTCTCTACTCCGGCAAGATAGAGGCGCTGCCCGTCGCGCTCGAAGTAACGGCTTTCGTTCAACAGCAGATCCATGCCCATTTCGCCGTGGATGGCTTTGAGTCGATCGAGGTTGTCGATTTTTGCTTGAGGGGCAGGGAATCGCCAGTAATCGCCATAGTCGTGGTTTCCGAGGATACTGAATACCCCGTTTTTACCCTTTAGTCGCTGAAAGGTTGGGATCCATCGCTCCGCTTCGTCGGCGGTGTTGTTCACCAGGTCTCCAGTGAATACGACGCAGTCCGCACCGAGCTCGCTGACCATGTCCACGCCGTACTGCACCTTCTCCTCATTGTCGAAAGAGCCGCTGTGCACGTCGGAGATTTGCGCGATGGTAAACCCGTCGAAGGCTTCCGGAAGGTCATCAAATTCGAGGGTGTGGCTGATGACGCGGTAGCGGTATTTGCCTTTCCAAATGCCGTCTAAGATGCCGATGAAGGGGATGGCAGCGATACCAAGAGCCAATTTTGACAAAAACTCGCGGCGGTCGGGCATGATGGTGGGTTGGTCGGTGATGGCGCGAAAGCCGAATTGGACCAGGCGCACCACATCTTCGAGCAACATTGGAACCAAAATAATCATCTTCGGAACGGCTAAAAGGACAGTGGCGCCCATCAAATAGCCCACCAAATTATACTGCACCTTTCCTGTGTTCATCATGTAGGCGAGGGTAAGACTGAACACCACGTAGGCCAGGGTTATTCCCCAGTAAACCCATGGTGTCGCCGGGCTGCGGAACACTGTTTTAAAGGCCTGGTAGGCGTAGATGTCGATAGCTAAGACAAAGCCGAGTGTGAATAATATTCTAAATAGCATGATATCTGAATGAATGCTCAATAACAACGTCATGGGTCGCTAATTGTTTTCCGCGGCAAATCTCGTCATTCCCCGCCGAAGTGGCTATCTTAACCACATTAAATTAATCGCAACAAAACGTCTTCAATTCATGGGTCAGGAAACTCCCGAACACGATAACAAACTCTTTTTACTCGACGCGTACGCTCTGATTTTCAGAGCCTATTTTGCTTTCGCAAAGAATCCGCGCATCACCTCCAGCGGTATGGATACGAGCGCCATTTACGGCTTTACGACCGCGCTTTTAGATTTGTTGAGTAAGGAAAATCCGACACACATCGCCGTGTGTTTCGACCTGCCCGAGCCGACGGAGCGTCATGTGATTTTTCCAGAGTACAAAGCGAACCGCGACGCGACACCGGAGGCCATAAAGCTAGCCGTGCCCTACATCCATAAAATCCTGGAAGCATTTAAAATTCCCGCTCTTGGCGTGCCTGGCTATGAGGCCGATGATGTCATAGGGACCTTGGCGAAAAAAGCCGAGAAGATTGGGTTCACGACTTACATGATGACGCCCGATAAGGATTTTGGCCAATTAGTCAGCCCTAACATTTTCATGTACCGCCCAGGCCGCGGTGGCAACCCGCCCGAGGTTTGGGGCGAGGCAGAAGTTTGCGAGAAATTCGGCCTGCAGAACGTCGACCAGGTAGTGGATTATCTCGGAATGATGGGCGATGCCGTTGATAATATCCCCGGCCTGCCCGGCGTGGGAGCGAAGACCGCGCAGAAATTGTTAGAACAGTACGGATCGCTGGAGGAGACTCTGGCGCATGCCGATGAAATCAAAGGTAAGCTCGGGGAGAAAGTTCGCGACAATGCGGAATTGGGCATCCTTTCAAAGCGCCTTGCACGCATCATTACCGATGTGCCAATAGATCTGAACCCCGATTCCTTAACTCGCGATCCGTGGGAGGAAGAAGCCCTTTTGGAGATTTTCGAGGAACTAGAGTTTCGCACTCTCGGCCGTCGCCTAGGTTTGGGTAAAGCTAGCGAGGTGCCCGCCGGGGACATTGATGGTGGCAGCGAAGGCGCCGCACCAAAGAAGCGAACCACAAAGGTGAGCCTTGCGGATAATGAGCAGATGAGCCTCTTTGGCGCACCCGCCGAACAGGCGGGGGCGGCGCCGGTGGTGAGTAACCGAGCATCGGTGGCAACTACCGACCACTTGTACCAAATGGTGGGGTCTTTGAGCGAGGCGCGCCAATTGGCGAAGTTGCTTAGTGAAAAACCAAGTGTAGCGTTTGATACGGAAACGACGGGTTTAGATACCTTGAGCGCCGAACTGGTGGGGATGAGCTTTGCCTACCAGAAGGGGATGGCCTATTACGTTCCGGTGCCGGCTGATCGCAACGAGGCTCAGGAGTGGGTCGATGCCTTTGAGCCATTCTGGAGCAGTGCGGGGGAAAAAATTGGTCAGAACATCAAATACGATCTCAGTGTGCTGATGAACTATGGCGTGGAGGTCATGGGGCCATTGTTTGATACCATGATTGCCCATTATTTGATCAACCCGGATATGCGCCACAACATGGACATTCTGGCGGAGACGTATTTGGATTACCAGTGTATTAGTATAGAGTCGTTGATCGGCAAATCGGGCAAGAATCAAAAGTCTATGCGTGATTTGGATCCGGCAGCCATTTTGGACTACGCGGCGGAGGATGCCGATATTACCTTTCAATTAAAAGAGTTGTTTGCGCCTAAACTTGTGGAGACGGGTGTGGACAAGGTGTTCCACAAGGTTGAAATGCCGTTGGTGCCTGTTTTGGCTCGAATGGAGCGGGAGGGGATCGCAGTGAATGTTGAGGCTTTGAAAGCTTACAGTGTAGAGCTTGGTGAAGCTGTAGAGCGTTTGGAAACGGACATTGTGGAATTGGCCGGGCGTCCATTTAATGTGGGTTCGCCTCGTCAGTTGGGCGAAGTGCTTTTTGATGAACTCAAGCTCTCCGACAAACCGAAAAAGACCAAAACTGGGCAGTATGCCACTTCAGAGGATATTTTGGAAGGGTTGCGCAAGAGCCACCCCATCGTGGAGCATATCCTTACCTACCGCGAGTTGAAAAAGCTGAAAAGCACCTACGTGGATGCGCTTCCGGAGCTTGTACACCCCAAAACAGGACGCATTCACACGAGCTTTAACCAGACCGTGGCAGCGACGGGCCGCTTAAGCTCTACCAACCCGAATTTGCAAAACATTCCAATCCGTACAGAAAACGGCCGCCGTGTGCGCGCCATGTTTGTTCCAGCTGATGAAGGTCATACACTGTTGGCGGCGGATTATAGCCAGATTGAGTTGCGCGTCATTGCAGCTTTGGCGGGCGATGAGGCGATGATCGAAGCATTTAAAAATGGTGAGGATATTCACCGGGCTACGGCGGCCAAGGTCTTTGAAGTAGCTCCGGAAGAGGTCACGAGGGAACAGCGTTCGAATGCTAAGACGGTGAACTTCGGGATCGTTTATGGGGTCAGTGCCTTCGGTTTGAGCCAACAAACGGACATGAGCCGTAAGGAAGCAAAGGCGGCTATTGACGGTTACTTCAGAACCTATCCGGGAATTAAAAAATACATGGACGATCAGGTGGCATTTGCCCGCGAGAAAGGGTATGTGGAGACCATTACCGGAAGACGTCGCTATTTAAAAGATATCGATAGCCGCAATGCGGTGGTTAGAGGACACAGCGAACGCAATGCTGTAAATGCACCTATTCAAGGTTCGGCAGCTGATATCATCAAAATTGCAATGATTGAGATCGATCGTGCGATGAAGGAGCGCGGTTTGAAGAGCCGAATGTTGTTGCAAGTGCACGATGAATTGGTTTTTGATGCAGTGGTGGAGGAACTGGATGTGCTGAAGGCGATGGTTGCGGAAAAAATGGAGGCAGCCGTACAACTGCAAGTGCCTATGGTTGCAGAAATGGGGACGGGAGCGAATTGGCTCGAGGCCCATTAACAAATGGAAATATGAGCGAACATCATCAAAGTCAGGCTGGGGGAAAGGCGCTGCAAATGGCGTTTATCCTAAACATAAGCTTTACCATCATAGAGTTTATCGGGGGGTATTGGACCAACAGTGTCGCGATCATGTCCGACGCCGTGCATGATCTGGGAGACAGCTTGGCTATTGGAGTTGCATACTTTCTGGGGCGTTACGCTATGAAGCGGGCGGATTATGAGTACAGCTATGGTTACGGACGCTATAATGTATTGGGTGCTTTAGTGAACAGCGGTGTGCTGCTCATGGGTTCGGTGTTCATCTTGAAAGAGGCTTTCAGTCGAGTTTTGGAGCCTCAGAGTACTCATGCTGAAGGAATGGTTGGATTTGCCATCTTGGGAGTTCTCGTCAATGGATATGCGGCTTGGAACTTAAAAACGAAAGGTGATTCACTAAACGAAAAGGCAGTCAGCTTGCATTTAATGGAAGATATGCTTGGTTGGGTAGCGGTACTCATTGGAGCCATCGTTATGTTGTTTTTTGACGTGCCTCGATTGGATCCTATTCTCTCTATTTCCATTACCATTTATATCCTCATTGGTGCCGTTGGTCGTTTGCGCGAGGCCATTCGGGTGTTATTGCAACGCGTCCCGGAGGGTGTTGATTTGAAGGAATTGGAGGCCAATTTAGCCGCGATACAAGGCGTACAATCCCTACACGAGACCCACACCTGGTCCATGGACGGCCAAACACACGTATTTAGCACCCACCTCGAGGTCGATCCTGGTATTTCTATGGAAAGTGTCAAACGCATTAAAAATGAAGCCCGTGATATCTTGCGGGCCTATCCCTTTGTTTCGCACACTGTGGAAATTGAGTTTAAGGGAATAGAAGATCATGATCTCCTCGGTATGAGTGATGAGCAACATGTTTAACTGAGTTCTTTTTGAAATATAGCCCCATGAAAACCACCTTTAAAACGTTCTTCCTCTTTGTCTTTGCAGCCTTACTAGCCTCTTGCGGTGATTTAGACGAACAACCGGCTGCAACGCCGAGTCTAAAGGGCGGGCAAGCCACATCCGAACAGCTTGACCTCGGTAAAACCTACGCAACGACCGCTCAGAAAGCATTAGGCGGCCAGTTGAAGGCTGCTATGGCTGAGGGAGGGCCTGTTTATGCCGCACAGTACTGCAACGCTGCCGCCATAGTACTGACAGATTCCGTGGCCGCCACCCTCGATGTAAGCATCAAGAGGGTGAGTGATCGCAATCGAAATCCGAACAACGCCGCTGAAGGAGCTGCGTTGGCCTATATAAAATCAGCCCAGGCGGCTATTGCTGCAGGGAACATGCCAATGCCCAAAGGAACGGTGGAAAATGATGAGTTCACGGGATTCTATCCGATCATGACAGTGGGATTGTGTTTGAACTGCCATGGCGAGCGCGGGAAGCAAATCAGTGCGGAATTGGGCTTGGTGCTGGATGATTTGTATCCTGAAGACAAGGCCACAGGTTACGGAGTGGACGAACTTCGCGGCGCGTGGGTTGTGAGTTATCCAGTTGATTTGTAGCGGTTTGGATAATTGTTGCTCTCTGACAACAATTTTTAGAAGTTTTGATTGTTGTATTGAAACAACAATTACTTTTGAAGAGTGAAAATGACTCCCGACCACATCCAAAACAACATTGCTTATTTGACGGGCAAGGCACATCGTGCGTTGCGCGAGGCGGTTAGTGCTGAGTTGAGGTCGTGTGGGGTGGAATTAGCCCCGGCGCATTTGCCGATGATGGGGTGCCTCGCCTTGAGTTTTCCAGAAGCCATCGTCCAGCGTGAATTTCTTGACCGATTAGATATGGACCGTCACCGCGTGAGCCGTCTCGTGAAGGAGATGGTGGAAATGGGCGTTGTTGAGGTGCAAGTCAATCCTGAGAATAAGCGTGAGAACTTGGTGGCATTGACGGAAAAAGGCCGAGGGCATTTCGAGTTCATAGAGGCCTGCGCCTCTCGAGTTTTCGAACGCGCCGCACAGGGCAGCACTGCAGAGGAGGTCCAAATCACAAAAAAGACTTTAATAAACATTATAACCAACCTTTCAGACAATGAACATTAAATGGGTTAGAAACGCGATTATCGCGGTAGCCATCCTCTTCGTGGGGGTGATGATTTCGAAGCGCTTGCGCGGCATGGCCACCAAGGCGGAGATTATTTCGGACAAAGCAGTGCCGAGTGTTAAGGTGAATGCCGTTGAGTTGGATACGGTAATGCTTCCTCTCAATGTCTATGGTAAAATCAATGCCACGGAGCGCGTTGATCTGCTCGCTGAGGTAAGTGGTTCGTTCAAATCGAGCGATAGAAACTTCCTTGAGGGTACGCGCTTTTCGAAAGGACAAACCTTAATCGGACTAGACGATAGTGAGGCCCGTGCGAATGTGATGAGTTTAAAAGGCAACTTCATCAACAGCCTACTCGGGATTTTGCCTGACATCAAGACGGACTACCCGGAGCATTATGATGCTTTTGAGACGTACTACAACGAAACTGGGTTGAGCAAACCATTAGCAGCCTTGCCTGAAGCCACGGGGAAATTGGAGAAATTCCTCATTGCTCGTGGTATTCAAAGTGCTTTTTACCAAGTGAAAAGTGCGGAGGAGCGACTTGAGAAATTTAGTATCACTGCCCCATTTGATGGTGTGGTGGCATCAGCTTTGATTAAACCTGGTAATCTCGTGAGCCCAGGTCGTGCCCTCGGAACATTCGTAGGCTTTGGTTCTTACGAGTTGAAGAGCGCGGTGACATTGGCCTATGCGGATCGTTTGAGCATTGGTCAAGAGGTGGTGTTTACGAGTCCTGATGTAGCTGGGAATTGGACTGGTAAGATCGCCCGCATCAGCCCTGTGGTTGACGCCGCGAGCCAGAGTGTTCAGTTGGTTATAAACATTAGTGGCAACGGCCTTCGTGAGGGCATGTACCTCACCGGAACTATCCAGGGATTGGAGGTTCAAAATGCCATCAAAGTACCAGCCTATATGGTCTTTGATAACGGGTTTGTGTTTACTGTAGCACAGGATAGCGTTCTTCAAAAAACTCCTGTTCGCGTGGTTGAATGGTTGGATAACGAGATCATTATCGAAGGGTTGAATACCGGCCAATTTATTGTCGATGAGCCAACATTCAAGGGCACTTCAGGCATGATTGTTCGCGCTTTGGCTAACCAGAAATAAGCCCTCCATGAAGCGACTGATAGAATTTTTCATTAAATACCCCGTCGGCGTGGACACCCTACTTATCGGGTTGTTCTTCTTCGGGTACGTGAGCTATAATAGCCTCAACACAACCTTCTTCCCTCTAGTGGAATCGCGTAACATTACCATTAGCGCTATTTACCCAGGGGCCTCACCTGAGGAGATGGAAGAGGGTGTAGTGAATAAGATCGAGCAGAACCTCAAGGGCCTAACAGGCGTTGAGCAGTACACCTCTGTTTCTAACGAAAACCGCGCAACGATTACCGTTGAGGTATTGAAAGGCTACGATGCGGACCTCGTATTGGAAGACGTGAAAAATGCGGTAGAAAGTGTTCCGTCATTCCCAACCGGCTTGGAGCCCATTCGCGTTGCAAAGCGTGAAAACCTCACATTAGCCATGAGCATGGCCCTTAGCGGTGAAGGGGTGGATCTTGTGAGCTTGAAGCAGGAGGGACGAAAAATCGAACGAGAACTCTTGTCCAAAGAGGGCATTTCAAAGGTTACGCTCAGTGGATTCCCCGCTGAAGAAATTGAGATCGCACTTGATAAGAGCACATTGCGCAAATACAACTTGACCCTTAGTCAAATCGCCACAGCTTTGGCGGGTACTAATCTTGATATTACAGGCGGTACCATCAAGGGGACTCAAGAAGAGATGCTCATTCGTTCACGGAATAAAAATTACGATGCGGAAGACCTTCAAAATGTTGTGGTGTACACCCGTCCAGGTGGACAAACCATCAAATTGAAGGATGTTGGAGAAGTTCGTAATCGCTGGGCTGATAGTCCGTCGAGTGCGGCATTCAACGGTATCACCTCCGTGGAAATCACGGTGAACAATACCGACCAGGAGGATTTGTTAGCTACTTGTGAGTACCTCAAGGGATACATTGACGAGTACAACGCGAACTCGGAAAATATGAAGATCGATATCATCCGGGATTTCTCCGTAACCCTACAGCAGCGCAAGGATCTGTTGTTGGAAAACGGCTTGCTTGGTTTTGTTTTGGTGCTTCTGCTTTTGACCTTGTTCTTAAATATGCGACTCGCTTTCTGGGTAGCATTGGGGATCCCGGTTTCATTTGCAGGGATGTTCATCTTGGCCAATTACTTTGGCATCACAATCAATGTAATCTCTCTCTTCGGGATGATTGTCGTCGTGGGTATTCTCGTGGATGACGGTATTGTGATCGCAGAAAATATTTATGCGCATTTTGAAAAAGGTAAACCGCTATTGCGTGCTGCTTTAGACGGTACGGTTGAGGTTATTCCTTCTGTTATTAGTGCTGTATTGACAACCATCATTGCCTTTTCGAGCTTCTTCTTCCTTGATGGACGAGCGGGCGATTTTTTCTCGGAATTGTCGTTCATTGTCATTGCAACCTTGTCGGTTTCATTGATTGAAGGTCTCTTGTTCTTGCCAGCTCACTTGAGCCACAGCAAACTCGAGCGCAATGTTAAAATGAATCCTGTACAGCGCGTTGCGACCGGAGCGTTGTTCCGTTTCAGGGACAAATACTACGCGCCGTTCCTGCGCTGGTCGTTGAACAACAAGATTATCACCATCAGCTTCTTTATCGCTTTGATGGTGGTGACCTTTGGCGCCATCGGTGGGGGTGTAGTTCGCACCCAATTCTTCCCATTCATCGAGCGCGATAACCTCGACATTAGCTTAGATATGCCCGCGGGTACCAATGAGGCCATTACGCAAAAGTGGATCGACCATATTGAAGACGCCGTATGGCAAGTGAATGAGCAGTACAAGGCCGAGCGGGAGGATGGGCTGGATGTCGTTACAGCCGTTCAGAAAAATGTTGGTCCTATATCGTCTAAGGCACGTTTGAATGTCATACTGCTTGATTCTGAAACGCGTCTCACACCTTCTTTCCTCATTCAAAATGATATCCGCAAGGCTGCGGGGACGATCCCTGGGGCTGATAATCTCAGTTTTGGCGGTGCACAAGCCTTCGGTAAGCCTGTTTCGGTGAGCTTGATCAGTTACGATTTGGCGGAATTGAAAGCAGCAAAAGAAATGCTCAAAACTACTTTGCAGGGAATGGAGGAGTTGACGGATGTTGTGGATAATGACCAAAAGGGGATTCGCGAGGTGAACCTGAAGCTCACCGACAAGGCCCGTTATTTGGGATTGACACCCGGTATGATCATGAGCCAGGTTCGTGAAACTTTCTTCGGTGCGCAGGTGCAACGTTTACAGCGCGGTGAAGACGAAGTGAAGGTTTGGATACGTTTGGATGAAAAGGACCGCAAACAGTTGTGGGATTTGGAGGAGTTGTTGATTGCGACGCCGTCGGGGAATGTGCCGCTGAGAGAATTGGCCACCTATACTATCGAACGTGGGACGGTGAACATTAACCACCTTGATGGACAGCGGGAGTTCCGCGTAGAGAGTGATTTGGCTAGTCCGAATGGATCTGCTCCGGCATTAATGGCGCAAATCCGCGAGGATATTCTTCCGGAAATCTTTGCCAAATACCCTTCCGTAAGTGCACGTTTTGAAGGACAGAACAAGCAAAGTCAGAAGACGCAAGACAGTTCGAAGACGGTGATGCCATTGATCTTGTTCTTGATCGTTTTGACGATCACCTTTACGTTCCGTTCGTTGGTGCAGACGGTGGTGATCATGCTACTCATCCCGCTCAGCTTGACCGGGGTGGCGTGGGGACACTACTTCCACGGTATGCCAATGTCGATTTTAAGTTTCCTCGGTGTGGTCGCTTTGATTGGTATTATTGTCAACGACTCGCTCGTGTTGGTGAGTAAGTACAACATCAATGTGAAGAGCGGACAAGGTGTGTACGATGCGATCTATAACGCAGGTTTGAGCCGCTTCCGAGCAATTTTCTTGACAACGGTAACAACCATTGCCGGTT
>JBEAQE010000007.1:0-5468 GCA_041164065.1 Bacteroidota bacterium
AAGCTTCCGAAGGCGGAATTGATCGATACCATAGTTCAATCGGGTAAGACGCGTCTGCGTCCAGTACTCCTTACGGCCATTACCACCGTTCTCGGTTTGATTCCACTCGCAACGGGTATGAACATCAACTTTATCACCCTCTTCACTGAAAACGATCCGCAGATTTTCTTCGGTGGGGACAATGTGGTCTTCTGGGGGCCGATGTCATGGACGGTTATCTTCGGTTTGACCTTTGCAACCTTCCTTACTTTGGTGATCGTACCGGTGATGTATTACCTTTTTGAGCGTCTGCACCGTGCAGTAACGCGTCAACACGCATAACCTAAGCCAACCTCCCCACGCGCCCCGCAGGGCGCGTGGGGCTCTTAAAATCAGTCCCCAGCGCGCAGCGCTGGGGATTTTTTATGTCCTTTTGTTTGCTGTGCCGAATGTTGAAGTATGGCCTTGTTTTTGGATTATTTTTACAGTCATGATAGAAGCATTGCGCGCATTGAAGCCTGAGGGGCTAAAGGCCTTTACGGAGGATCTCAAATCTGCTGTTCTAGAGCGGGTGGAGGATAAGATTGCCCATTTGGAAAGCTCAATGGCTGTGGCTGAATTGACCGTGGCAGTGCATTATGTTTTGAATACACCAGAGGATATCCTGATCTGGGATGTCGGGCACCAAGGGTATTTTCACAAGGCGATCACGGGCCGTTTGGAAGAGCTTAGAAATATGCGCAAGCCCGGTGGTATTAGCGGGTTTTTGAAGCGCAGTGAAAGTCCTTTTGATTTTTTCGGTGCAGGGCATGCTTCGACGAGTATTTCGGCGCTTAGCGGTGTGTGTGCCGCCGATAAATTATCGAATAGAGCCCGTCATCGTGTTGCGATTATTGGAGACGGATCCTTGACAGGAGGTCAGAGTTTTGAGGCCCTTAACTTTATAGGTGCCCAAGCTTATGATGCGGTTGTTATAATCAACGATAACGAAGGAAGTATAGACGCGACAGTTGGTGCGCTTCACGAACATCAATCTTACAAAGGGTATGTGGAAAGTCTCGGATGGTCCTATACGTTTTTAGAAGAAGGAAACGACGTGGAGAAAGCTGTTGAGGTTTTTAATAAGGTACTGCGGGGTTCAGGTCCTCGTGTATTGCATGTAAAAACGACGCGCCCTGATTTGAGTCATGAAAAATCCTATAAACCGGGCACGACCTTTCAATGGTATGCTGCCGAGGCCTTGCGCGATGTACTGACCAAATATTGGGATTTGCAATTGATCAGCCCGGCAATGTTTGCGGGTAGCGGATTTGCTCCTTTGAAATATGCTTTTGAGGACCAAATGATCGATACGGGTATTAACGAAGCACATGCAGTGACTATGGCGGCTGGTATAGCGGCCACTGGTGGTCGACCTTGGGTGCATATCTACAGCACATTCTTGCAGCGCGCATACGATCAAGTGGTTCATGATATTGTATTACAAAAGCTCCCTGTAGTTTTCTTAGTAGATCGCGCAGGTGTAGTTGGCGCAGATGGATCAACGCACCATGGATTCTATGATTCAGGGTTCTTGTCCGATTTGCCCGGGGTGATTGTTTGGAACCCTATGGATGGTACGGAACTGCAGTCGATGATTCGCGAGGCAGCCGATATGGTCTTGACAGGTCCATTGTTCATACGTTACCCGAAAAGTACCACTGTTTGTGGGAAGGCTGAGCCGTTTGAAGCTTGGCGTTGGCTGCAGAAGAGTCAGATGACCAAGGGTAAAACGGACGAGGAGGAAGAAGGATACGTGGGTTACGATTTACCTGGTTTGGGCGCCGATTTGGAAGGTGTATTGTTTGTAACCACGGGGGAATTGAGCTCCTACTGGAAAAATCATCCTGTTGGTGATCATATACATTTGGCTCAGATTCACCCCATTCCCGAAGATGCCCTAAAAGAAATGTTGGGCAAGAAATTACTTGTGGTCATGGAGGAAACGGCTGGTTATGGTTCTATCGGCGGGACTATTTCGATGCTGGTAGCAACGAGTCAGATGGAAAAACGCTTTTCGACGAGGGTGGTGGTGAAGCGTATTCCTGATCGAATTGTGGATCATGGTGATCGCAGTCTTTTGTTAAAAGAATTGGGCCTTATCCCTTAGAAACCACTATCTTCGGGCACATAGTATAACCCGGGGCCTGATGAGAAATAGATACGGCTCCTAGCACGCAGCTTTGCGAGACGTATGAAATTTGAAGACTTTGGTCTTAATGAGACCATCCTCGATGCCCTCTTCTACATGAATTTTGAGGAGGCCACGGAAATCCAAGAAAAAGCCATTCCATTCATCCTTGGGGGTAAAGATTTGATTGGTTGTGCCCAAACGGGTACTGGGAAAACTGCCGCATTTGTGTTGCCGACCTTGAACCAGTTAACTGAGGAACAAGAGGTGGGCGTGAAGGTTTTGATCCTGTGTCCTACGCGGGAATTGGCTATTCAGATTGATCAGCAGATTCAAGGTATAGCCTATTTTACTCATGCTACCTGTTATGCTGTTTATGGCGGTGGTGATGGTGTGAGCTGGGAGGCAGAAGCGGATGCCCTCAAGGGCGGTGCAGATATCGTGGTAGCAACACCTGGGCGATTGATGGCGCATATGGCTCGCGGTTATGTGAAGTTCGATACGGTTCGTCATTTGATTTTGGACGAGGCGGATCGAATGCTCGACATCGGTTTTTATGATGACATCATAAAGATTATTAAGGCACTTCCGGCAGAGCGTCAGAGTTTGATGTTTTCGGCGACGATGGCGCCTAAGATTCGGGAATTGGCCAAGCAAATTCTTACGGACCCAGAGGAGATTAGCGTGGCGGTTAGTAAGCCTGCGGACGGGGTGACCCAGAAGGTTTTCTTGACCTATGAAGAGCAAAAAGTACGTTTAGCCCAGCATATTTTGGGTGATTTGGACGATTTTAAATCCATTATCATCTTCTGTTCGACGAAGAAGAAAGTGGAGCAATTGGCTCGTAAACTCAAGCAAAAGGGCTATTCGTGTCAGGGAATCAGCTCTGATTATGATCAAGATACCCGTGAGGATGCTTTGCGAGATTTCCGTAGCGGCAAGACCCGCATTATGGTAGCTACCGACGTAATGAGTCGTGGCATTGATATCAAGGGCATTGATTTGGTGATCAATTTTGATGTCCCAGGCGATGCTGAAGATTATGTCCACCGTATTGGCCGTACGGCACGTGCGAAAACGGAAGGAATGGCCATTACGTTTGTAGCGCCTGATGATATGTTCAAATTTTCGCGTATTGAAAAATTAATCGAAAAGGAATTGGACAAGGAGCAGCTACCTGCGGCGTTGGGCGAAGGCCCAGAATGGCAGGGTTCCGATAGAAAAGGCCGTGGCCGCGGCCGAAGTCAAGGCAATCGCCCTAGCAACGGAGTTGCAAATGCTAGAAATCGTAATGAGGCCTCTAACAAAGGCGGCGGAAAGACACGCAACGATCGAAGAGGGCCTAAATCCGACGTAGAGCGCTCGGCCCATGGGGACGGCAAAGCACATCATCAGAATGAGAACCGCACTTCTAGATCAGAAGATTCTAATGCGGGCGCCGGAAACAATCAAAATTCAGAAAGTCGTCGCCGTCCAAATAATAGACGTCGTAAAAACGGGAATGGTGGGAAACCCAGTCCTAAGGGTGGTACTGGGGCTACTCCCCAGGAGTCATAAGAGATGAGTTTACTCGGGTTGGAGTAGGTTCTTTTCCAATTCCATAATGAAAGTATCGTACTCAACATTCAAAGTTTCCTCAATGCTCGTTTTCATTTTCGAGCGCATGTTGTTGATGTGCTGAGGGCTTACACCCATTAGGGATGCAATTTCTTTGGAGCGGAAGTTGAGCAACGTCAATTTTAAGACCTGGATTTCTTTGTCATTCATAAATGACTCTAGTTCTTTGAGTCCAGCCGCAGTAATGTTGTCTACGATGTTCTTGATGCGGAACCTCATCATACCTTCTTCATGAGTTACGATGATATTTAGGTCATCGAGCATGGTGTTTGCTTGCTTCTTATCGTTGCCCAAATCCTCTACTGCTTGACGAAGCCCCTTGAGGCGCTGCATACTGGTCTCCGTAAGATCCTCAATACCAGAGCGTACTTTGTTAATCTCAACCTGCATTTTGCTGTTTTTCTCGGCCAATTCCGCATTCAATAGCGCCAATCTTGCACTTTCTTTTACCTGCTGAATTCGACGGTATTGGCTCATGATTATAACCAATAAACCGATGAACATCAAAGCTATACCTACAATGGTGTAATTTCTAAATTCGTCTTCTTTTTCCGCAATAGTGGATTCGAAATCTTTCGCAGCATATTTTAATTTCTGCAAAGCTTCAAGGCGATTTTTAGAGTCCAGTTCACTCAACGCACCGGCTAGTCCCGCACGGCTTGTGGAGTCCAACTGTGCGAATACAGTAAGAACAATCGAATCAACCTCGGACGGCGTGTTATCTGCCAATTGTCTTAATACTTCCGGTGTAAACTGAGCGGTTGCGATCAATTCACTTTCAGTCAACCCCCGAAGAGCATCCTCAATAAAACTATTCGGTGCCCAATCCACGAGAACGCTTGCCACAGAATCTGTAATCCAGCTGTTCTCAATATAAATAGCCATCAACTGAACAGGAACGTCCTTAAATTCTGTATACGTCGAGCGTATCAATTGCTCAAGAGAATCCGCACGAACAGGGTCGTTCTGGATGTAATAATTCAAGGCATTCGTCATGAAATAGGCATCCAGATCCTCTCCAATGTTCTGCTTAATAATGTCAATTTGTTTTTTCGAAAGACGATAGTTCTGTAGCGTATTCGCGATGGCTAGGATATTGTTCTCTAGCATGCGATTGTGCCAATACGTGTAGCTTTTCGCGAGCTGGAAATATATTAATGCGCTATCTAAACGGTTCGCGTGCCAATGCAACGTCCCCACATTATTATAGGCGCTTGCAAGGTAAATGGTGTCGTTATAGAGCTTGAATACGCGAATACCTTCCTTGTAATCTTTCATCGCGGCATCGTCATTCCCAAGGTAAAATTCTGCACTCCCTTTAAAGAAGTTGATGTAAGGGTTCCCTTGCGAGGGCAACTCAAGCAATTCTTCTATTTTACCTGCATACATCAATTCCCTTGCGGTATAGCTGTCAAGCAACAAAAGGTTGCGAGCGGATAATGTACTGACGTCAATTTTTTCACGGAGCGCTTGAAAGGAGCTTGGATCATTAAGAACGATAGCGGTAAGGCATCTTTCGAGCTCCAGAGTTCGTTTGTACTGTGTTTCGGTATTGTTGATGCGCAGGGCCATGCTGTCAATATTTAATTTAGCTCCCTGAGCGTAAATTAAAGACGGCAAGAACGTTAGGAGAAAGAGGAATCTGAAAACGTATGGCATGGAGGTAATGTGAGGTTTGATGTGGGTTAAAAATACATCATAA
>JBEAQE010000008.1:0-82444 GCA_041164065.1 Bacteroidota bacterium
GAGCCGTTTTCTCGTAACGCTCGGCTAATTCCACCGCACTCACTTTTGGCGCACCCGTCATCGATCCCATGGGGAATGTAGCCTCCAACACGGACCATAAAGACACGGTGGGTTTAATCTCTGCTTCGACCGTAGAAATTAATTGGTTCACGTTTTTAAAACTGTAGACCCCGAAAAGTTCACTAACATGAACACTGCCTTTCGCGGCCACACGACTGAGGTCGTTACGTACCAGATCCACGATCATCACATTCTCCGCACGCTCCTTTTCACTCTCCAACAATGCTGAGCGTTGGCGGTCATTATCATTAGTACGAGCATTGGTCCCTTTTATCGGTTGACTGATCAATCGAGATCCTAATTTCCGAATGTTTCGTTCTGGGGACGTGCAAAGCAACTCGTACTCACTAGCTTTAAAAAATGCACTGAAAGGCGCCTCCGTCGCCTTTACCATTTTCTGAAAGAGCGCCTCTCGGTCCAATTCCTCGTATGTCGCTTCAAAAGCGGTACAATAGTTCACCTCATAAATATCACCCCGCTGGATATGCGCTTGCAACTTCTGCACCGCGTCCACATACTCCTCTTTTGTTTCTACCGAGTGAAACTCAAGGGCCGTTGGTCCAGTAAAAACTTTCCTTTCTTCTTGAAGAGACGAAAGAACAGTTTCCGCATGATCCTCAGTATCGGCGAACAACTCGAGCTGACCATTGAAGTCCAAGAAACCATAAACCTCAGGGACGAAAAATAAGGTTTGGGGCCAATCTAGTATGCTTCTATTTCCATCTGAATAGCGCTCAAACTTATGACGCAATTCGTAACTCAAAGCTCCAAAGACCATCTGCCCTTGATGAGCATTATTCATTAGCTCATCGGCACTAAACACTCTTTTTGCACCCCATCCAAAAACAAGATCATAGGCACCTTCTTTCGCGACCACCCCACGCGAAGTCAATAACGAAAAAAAGGACCGTTCGCCAGACAATGCCAGCAAACGATCCTCTAACTTTTGGCGATCGACACCGTATGCCGAAACGCTATGCATTAACTGTGGATAGAGCGATTTGCCGTTGCCGCAAGGGCCGCCTCTTTTACCGCCTCTGTATAGGTCGGGTGACCGTGACAGATGCGCGCAATATCTTCAGCAGAAGCACGGAATTCCATAGCGACTACCGCTTCCATAATGATATCCGCAGCACGGGCAGCCACAATGTGTACGCCCAAAACCTCGTCTGTATTCTTGTCCGCCAATACCTTCACTACGCCATCAATATCGCCTGATGCACGTGAACGCCCTAAGGCACGCATTGGGAATGTACCTACTTTATATGCCGATCCAGCTTCTTTTAGCTGCTCCTCCGTTTTTCCAACGGCAGCAACTTCAGGCCAAGTGTAAACGATTCCAGGAATCAAATCGTAGTTCAAATGCGGCTTCTCCCCGGCGAGCAATTCGGCAACGAACACACCCTCTTCCTCCGCTTTGTGCGCAAGCATTGCACCGCGCACTACATCACCGATGGCATAGATATTCGGGACACTTGTTTGTAGGTGGTCGTTTACATCAATACGGCCACGATCATCCGTAGCGATACCAACGTTTTCGAGACCCAACCCTGCCGTGTAGGCACCACGTCCTACAGCTACTAGACAGTAATCGCCTTCGAAAACCACTTCACTACCCTTCTTGTCGGTTGCGGTTACTTTGACCACATCGCCTTCGCGAACTACGCCACTAACCTTCGTGCTCAAGCTGAACTTCATGCCCAACTTTTTCAAGCTGCGTTGAAGCTCTTTGCCCATGGCACTATCCATAGTTGGAATAATGCTAGATGAGTATTCTACCACGGTTACCTCAGCACCAAGACGCTTGTACACAGAGCCCAATTCCAATCCAATCACACCACCACCGATAACGATCAAGTGTTTAGGAATCTCTTTCAGGCTCAAAGCCTCTGTTGAGCTTATGATGCGCTCCTTGTCAAACTTCGCGAATGGCAGCTCAATCGGTTTAGAACCCGTAGCTAGAATGATATGCTTCGCCTCCACAGTTTGCTCGGTCTCCCCAGCAACTTTAACGTGCGTAGCATCCACCAAAGAACCCCATCCGTGGAGAACTTCGATGTTGTTTTTCTTCATCAAATAGTCAATACCGTCGCATGTCGTGCTCACCACACCCGCTTTGCGCTCGATCATCCTCGCAAAGTCAATCTTTGGAGGATCCACTTGAATACCGTGCTCTTCGAAAGAGTGAACTGCAGCGTGGTAGTGCTCCGAGCTGTCCAAAAGTGCTTTTGAAGGAATACAGCCTACGTTCAAACAGGTTCCTCCGAGGGTATTGTATTTCTCTACGAGGGCTGTTTTCATACCCAATTGGGCACAGCGAATTGCACTTACATAACCACCGGGACCTGACCCGATTACAACGACGTCGTATGAACTCATACTGATGAATTTAGTTTTACGCTAACAAAGGTAATACCCGCAGGGTACTAGCCGGCTTTCAATCGGAAAAATCTACTGACCGCCACCATGACCACAATGGCAAAGAATAAGATTACCGCCAACTTACCGAGGACATTACCCCATTGGGTATAGAAGGTCTTCGCCTCGATCAGCGGAACTTCTGCGACAATAACGCCCTCTTCCTCCCAAGGAATGCTGTTTATGATTTGGCCACGGTTATTGAGCACCGCGCTAATACCCGTATTGGCACTGCGCAACACATAACGCTGCTGCTCTATTGCGCGTAACCCTGAAAAATGTAAATGCTGTACATGTCCTGGCGTATTGCCCCACCACCCGTCATTCGTGATGACGGCGAGAAGATTTGCACCCTGGCGACTATAATCCAAGGCGTAGTCGGAGAACTCATTTTCCCAACAAATTATTGGGGCCAATTCCACCGCACCAAAGCTAAATACCCGTCGCTCCTCACTAACACCCAAGGTTCCGCTCGTCCCCCCAAGCTCGACCGCCAAGTCGCCCAACAACGGCTTCAAATATTTGAAAAACGGCATGGTCTCACCACCGGCAACCAGTTTTCCTTTGTGGTAGGTCTCAATCCCAGTCGAGTCGCTAAACACCGCCGTATTGTATAAGGTGTAATACCCATTGCCCATGGGACGATTAACCAAGGTCTTCTCCTGCTGTACCGTATACGTTGTCGCCCCAAAAAGCACCATGGGGCTGTAGCTATGCAAGGCCTCTAGAAAATACTCGTCTGTACGGGAACTTCCCAAACCCAATTCCGGACGAGCCTTGGGCAAAAATGTTTCAGGCAACACAATGAGTTCCGGGGACAATGAGCCCACATCCCGCTTCAATAGCCTTTCCACTTTATGAATCTGTTCCAATTCCGTCATCGACCACTTCAGCTCATACGTTTCGATGTTGGGCTGAACCACCGCGACCGTAATTCTCGGCGCATCGCCTACCTCGGCGCGTAAAACCCAAAGCGCGAGGCTGATGAGGAGCGGGATGGAAAACCACAGGGCGGGTTTACGAAATTGGTGCGGAGCATCTACCCCCGTGAGAGAAGAGGCCATAATCAGTACCCACAAAGTTCCTCCGTTTACCCCTAAAATGCTGTACCACTGAACAGCCCACGGCATGGCATAGAAGGTATTTCCGAGATGAAGCCATGGGAAAGCAAGCCCCCAATATTCGTGCAATTGCTCAAAGGCCAGCCACGAGGACCATATTGGCAAGTTCGTCAAAACAAAGTTGGTATTCCAGAATTTGAAACGCTGCAACATGCGCTGTGCACGCAGACCGAACCAAAGTGCCGTCGCCATCAACGCGCCGTTAATGCCAACAGTCGCAATGACACCGAGCGGGTGTGCATTAGCAATCCAATACGTAGTGAGGCCGTTCCAAAGTGCAAAAATGACATACAACCTAAGCCACAGTCTGCGAGGATTGCGTTCTGCTGAGCGCAGCATCCAGACAAATGCAGGTATGATGAGCCAGGTGAGTATCACCGACCCCTGCCATGCCAAGGTCAATAGCGCCACTGGCCCCAGAATATTCGCAAAGCGTTGTGATTTAAGTGGCATCTTCATTCGACCAATTTAGCGCATCTTTGCAGCCTATGAAAAACATTCCAAATCTTTTGACCCTGGGTAATGTAGTAGCCGGCACGATGGCACTATACTTCATCAGTATTCAGGACGGAACTGGACTCGCAACCGCACTTATAGCAGCAGCAATATTTGATGTCTTGGACGGTTGGGCTGCACGAAAAATCGGAATCTCAGGGGAATTGGGCAAGCAGCTCGATAGCCTAGCGGATGCCATCAGTTTTGGGGCTACCGCAGGATTTTTATGGTCCAACATCTTCAACCAAATCGGTCATATCGACCAACCCTGGGCAATAGCGCTAGGGGCAATGGTTACAGCGGCTAGTGTTATGCGCTTGGCACGTTTCAATCTGGACAGTTCGCAGAAACTCGACTTTAAAGGAATGCCCACCCCTGCTAATGCGCTTTTTGTTTTGGGTATATGGGCTTATTTCAATAAGTACGAAGCGTGGAATTGGGCACTTAACTTAGAACCGGCCGAACACAATTTTCTACTCGCATCGCTCCTGGTTACCTGGGCACTAAGCATTTGGATGCTGAATTCGAAGGTTCGGGTGCTAAGCTTTAAGAAAAATGAGAACAAGCGCCGTAGTGTCGCACAATGGTCATTGACCATTATATTCTTTGGTTTATTACCAAAATTCGGTGCGCTGTCAATATCTATTGTCGTATTTTTGCTTCCAATACTGAGCCAAATTACGCTCGAAAAACAAAAACTTTAAAATCATGACATTCACTGCAGAGATCAATGTAATGCCGCTAAAAGCGTTGTTGGACCCACAAGGAAAGACCGTAGGCGCTAACTTGAAAAACATTGGTTTGGATTCATTGAGCAATGTTCGCATTGGAAAACACATCACTCTTGAAGTAGAAGCTAATAGCAAAGATGAAGCAGAAGCGCTCGTAAAAGAAGCCTGCGAAAAGTTGCTCATCAATCCGGTAATGGAGTCCTACGATTTCAAATTGGTATAAAAAACGTATTATTCTTTTGCTTTGAATGCATAAAAAATCCAAAGCATTTGATTCTTTTTATTTACTCGACGATGTTAAACCATTGCAATGAGCAAAGTTATACTGGTCGAAGATGACGCTAACCTAAGAGCTACCTTCAAAGAATTGCTCTCCATTATGGATTATGAGGTCGTTCGCGTCTATAAAAATGGAGGCGAAGCCTACGTCGATTTACGTAAAAACCCAGTACAGGCAGATATATTGATTACTGACTTCTTCATGCCAGTTATGAATGCGGATGAAATAATTAAATCCATTGCATCCAACGAAAACTATAAAAACCTACAGTACATCGTTGTAAGTGGTTTCGATATTGATAGCGTTATCAAATGCTTTCCCGAGGATTCAGGAATTAAATTCCTTACTAAACCGTTCAAAGTCGATGACCTAGTGAAAGTATTAGGTTAGACGATTACAAATCATAAGAAAACCCGGGCATTGTCCCGGGTTTTTATACCCTCCTAATTCAAGTGTGTTCGTATCTTTGCACAAACTTAGAATTCGATGATTTACATCAAGAGAATAGAACACTTCTGCGCCGCCCACAAACTGTGGAATGACAAGTGGGATGCCGCTAAAAACAAGGAAGTCTTCGGCAAATGTTCCAACGAAAACTATCACGGCCACAACTTTGAACTTGAAGTCACCGTAAAAGGAGAGATTGATCCTGAGACCGGGTTTGTCATGAATCTCTTCGAGTTGAAACATATCATTAGAGAGCACATCATAGATGTAGTCGACCATAAGAATTTCAACCTTGACATCGATTTTATGCAGGGAAAATTCCCAACGGCTGAAGTTATAGCGATGGAGTTCTGGGCTATTTTAGAACCTAAAATCGCTGAACGCGGCGCACAATTGCATAAAATAGTCCTTCAAGAGACCAATAATAATATCATAGAATACTACGGAGAATGAAAACCGCATACGTATTTCCAGGCCAAGGCGCCCAGTTCCCAGGAATGGGAAAAGATCTTTACGAAAACCACGCTGAAGCTCGGGAGCTCTTCGATATTGCTGACCGCGTATTAGGTTTCGAATTGAGTAAAATCATGTTCGAAGGTGATGCCGAAGAACTCAAACAAACGAAGGTAACTCAGCCGGCTATCTTTACCATGAGTGTCATTATGGCCAAGCTTTTAGGTAGCGACTTTAAACCCGACATGGTTGCTGGTCACAGTTTGGGAGAGTTCTCTGCCCTATGTGCTGCAGGAGCCCTGTCCTTCACCGACGCCCTCACCTTAGTAAGTCAGCGCGCACAAGCCATGCAAAAGGCTTGCGAAACCAATCCTTCAACTATGGCAGCCATCCTAGGCTTAGAGGATTCAGTTGTTGAAGAAATTTGTAGCGATATCGACGGAATAGTAGTAGCGGCAAATTACAACTGTCCAGGACAGCTAGTGATTTCAGGTGAACTGAATGCAATTGACATGGCCTGTGCGAAAGCCACAGAGGCTGGTGCAAAACGTGCCCTAGTCCTTCCTGTAGGCGGGGCCTTCCACAGCCCGTTAATGGAGCCTGCCCGTGCTGAGCTCGCAGCGGCTATTGAGGCTACGAAAATTGAAATGCCTATTTGTCCTGTTTACCAAAACAGTGTTGCTAAGGCAGTCCAAAACCCATCGGAAATTAAAAAGAACCTCATTGACCAACTTACAGCGCCTGTGCGCTGGACGCAGAGCGTTCAGGAGATGATGGCGGATGGCGCAACCAACTACATCGAATGTGGTCCCGGAAAGACCCTTCAAGGTTTGATTAAAAAAATTGACCGCGCTAATGAGGTTAGCGGTGTAAGCTTCGAATAAATGGCCAGCATCACCTGGAAAAGCCCGTCGAACATTGCCCTAGTGAAATACTGGGGTAAACATCCTGTTCAAATTCCCGCCAACCCATCCATATCATTCACTCTTAAGAATGCTGCGACAACCACCCGTGTAGAATACGTGCAGGGTGAAGGCCTAATTAAGCTTTTCCTAGATGGTGAAGAGAAACCTGATTTTCTCCCGAAAATCGAGCAGTATCTCGAGCGAACTAAAGAACAGTTTCCATTCGTGAAGGAATTGGATCTTGAAATCCATACTTCGAATAGCTTTCCGCACAGCTCGGGTATTGCTTCAAGTGCTTCGGGACTCAGTGCACTTTCTTTGTGCCTTATGAGCATCAAGGAAGCCCTCGGCCACTCTGTGGAGGATTTCTTCCGTGAGGCAAGCGAAGCATCCCGACTGGGATCTGGATCAGGATCCCGCTCTGTTTACGGCCCGCTTGCGGCTTGGGGAGCACATGACCATGTTAGCGGCAGTAATGACCGATGGGCTGTAGCCTATGACGAGGTACACCCCATGTTCACATCTTTTCAAGATACCATCTTACTTGTCGACAAAGGAGAGAAAAAAGTAAGCTCGACCGTTGGGCATGGCCTGATGAACGATCACCCCTATGCTGAACGTCGCTTTGAACAAGCCCACGAAAATCAAGCGGCTTTGCTTAAGGCAATGAAAGATGGCGATCTCGAGGCCTTTGGGAGCTTAGTGGAAAGCGAAGCCCTAACCCTTCATGCCATGATGATGACCTCGCAGCCGTATTTTATTTTGATGCATCCAAATACTTTGGAAGTATTAAATAGAATTTGGGCGTACCGTGAAAAAACGGGTAATCCCGTGTATTTCACACTTGATGCAGGGGCAAATGTCCATGTGTTATACCCGAATTCGCATAAAGATGTAATTTTGCAATTCATTGAAGATGAGCTGCGAACATTTTGTAAAGACGGCAGTTATCTTTGTGATGAAGTGGGTATGGGCCCAGAAAAACTAGCGTAGTGAGTACAAAAGACTCGATGTTTTACGGAAAGGTATTGCTCTTTGGTGAATACGGAATCATCAAAGACAGCATGGGTTTGAGCATTCCTCACACCTATTACAAAGGAGCCTTCCAGTTTCCTACTGCTGGTCCTGATGCCACGCAAGCGAAAAGCAACGAGCACTTAAGAAACTACATACAGTACCTAAAATCGGAAGATGCACCGTGTAGTTTTAATATTGCAGCCTTTGAATCAGACCTTGAAAAAAATCTCTTTTTTGACAGTTCTATTCCACAGGGATTTGGTGTAGGATCGTCCGGTGCCTTGGTAGCAGCCATTTACGACCGTTACTGCGAGGATAAAATTCCTTCAAATCCGGAACGGCCTGAAGATATTAAAGCCTTGAAGGCCATATTTGGATGGATGGAGAGCTACTTCCATGGGAAGAGCAGCGGGATTGACCCAACCATTTGTTACATGGGACTTCCTTTGCTTATTAAGAGTAAAACGGAGCTTGGCACGGTGGAATTGCCCACGGAAAATGCCTCAGGTAAAGGAGCCGTTTTCCTTCTCAATAGCGGTACTCCTGGTGAGACCCAACCCATGGTTGAAATCTTCATGGAAAAGCTTAAAGAGGAAGGTTTCAGAAAAATGTTGAAGGATCAATTCATCAAATACAATGACGCTTGTGTCCAAGCCTTTGTTAATGGTGATCGCGGTCCATTATTCAGCAATCTCAAAAAGCTCAGCGCCCTTGTGCTCGACTACTTCGACCCTATGATCCCAAGCGGCTTTCACGATCTTTGGAAAGAGGGACTAAAGTCAGAAGATTATTTCCTCAAACTCTGCGGATCGGGCGGTGGTGGATTCGTCATGGGATTCACTCGCGATTATGAGAAAATAAAGGACCAATTCCAAGGTTACGCACCAGAGGTAATCTACCGATTTTGAGACCACTAAGTAGACGTAAATTCCGCGCTCTACAAACCCTCGCGCTTTTCACACAAATCCGTTGGTGGAATATTGTTTTACTCGTCTTAGGTCAATACCTAGCAGCACTCTTCGTATTCTCGAATCCACTGGATCGCTGGAACACGTTCTTTGATGCGGGAACACACCTGACCGTATGGGCCGCTGCCTCTATTCTATCATTTGGCTTCCTGATCAACGTATTTTATGATCTAGAAGCCGACTCCATCAACCGCCCAAAGCAAACCGCCTTCGAACGATTGGTTCGTCCACGCACTTCACTTCGATTCGCCCTGTTGTTTCTATTCATTGGAGAGCTTATCGCTTTTTCCTTAAGCTGGCGCGCATCTATCTTTTATTTTATTTATGCGGGCGGACTATGGTTTTACAGCCATAAGCTTAGGGGCATCCCTATCCTCGGTCACATATCCGCTGCAGTCTTAGCACTGTATCCTTTCTTTGGGATCGCTGTATATCATCATTACAGCAGCGTACACACCATATTATACGGGCTACTGCTAGGACACACACTCTTCTCCCGCGAAGTACTGAAAGACCTAATGATGTACAAGGGAGATACCATAGTAGGAAAACAAACCATTGCCAGCGAGTTTGGCATTGAAAATGCAAAGCGGGCACTTTTGTTAAACGCTATTCTGGTTTGGGTACCCGCTTTTTTTACACGCCAATTCTTTTCTCCCATCGTTGAGTGGAGTCTATTCGGCATGCTCATTTTGCTAAGCACGGCAAACATCATTGCCTTGACTCAATCCGATGACTTAAAAATAATGCGGTGGTCACACTTGCTCTACA
Organism: Bacteroidota bacterium; assembly: GCA_041164065.1. Taxonomy (GTDB): domain Bacteria; phylum Bacteroidota; class Bacteroidia; order Flavobacteriales; family Schleiferiaceae; genus UBA10364. The sequence continues at coordinate 9,667 of JBEAQE010000008.1, forward strand.
AAGTCATTCTGGTCATGGGTGTGATGACCATTCCTTTCCTGTAGACCTGGTCCCTTATCGAATAACGTTAAGCGTACCTTCCTTGATGTAGATTTCATCAAATGGTAGGCGAGCAAACAATCTATAGGTATAGATTCCTGAAACTACATCTTTGCCGTTGACCGTACCATCCCAACAATCGTCCTTCCCCCCGGTGAATACTGGATTACCCCAGCGGTTGAAAATCTGAATCTCGAAGCTTTCAAAACCAACCCCCTTAATATGGAAACATTCATTGTATCCGTCGTTATTGGGCGTAAAGGCCGTAGGCACATAGAGGTAGAAATCCGTTTCCACACTAACGTTTAGAGTAATGGAATCCACACAGCCAAAATCGGAGACCACGACTTGCTGTACTTGGTAATCACCTGGGTATGGAAAATCGTATTCAAATTCTTGTCCTGTAATAACAGCGGTGTCCACATACCATGTCCAACTCACCTCATTCGAAGCCCGTTCAGTAAATGAAACGCGCAGGGGCACATAAGGATCATTCATGTACTGGAATCCGGCCGAAGGTCTTGGCATTCGAATAGTGACCGCACTATCTATCAAAATATTATCACAACCGTCGACGGTCTGGAATTCATAATAATTCGTATCGGCGGTTGGCCAAGTGGCACGCTGCGGGTTGTTTGTTCCAATATCCCAGGTAAACTGTACAGGCGCTACGCCATCCACAATTTGAGGGTTCACATACGCACTGTCCCCCGGACAAACTCTAACAGTATCACGCTCGTATACCATCGGGTCATATGGTGCCACGAAAAAATCGTGACTCAATCTCAAAGTGTCACCGCACTCATCGTACAAAACGTAAGTAAATGTGGTATCCGAATCCACGATTAGCGTACGCGTAGAATCGGGCATCGCATCACCCTCCCAGTAACCACCATAAGAGCCTTCAAAATCGGTAGTTGTCACAAATAGGCGCACGGAATCCCCTGCACAAGCTACTGTATCTGAAGGTGCCATGGAAGTCAGCATACCTTGTAAACTATCCTTATCGCGAATGTAATAAGTAAAGTATTGTCTCGGGTAATCAAAGCAACTGGTAAACACCAGGTCTTGGACGATTTCTAGAGTGTCAATACCCTCGCTCACATTATCATCATAGATCCAAAACGATACGGTGTCACTCTTCACACCTGCGGGGAGGTAAACGGTGTCGGGAAGCGGGCTGTAGTCTACACCTGAGATGGCATTTCCGCGTGTTTCAAGCGGAATTTTCATGTCATGGTTGATGTTTTTGTCGCGCGTAAAAATCAATTGGCGAGGTTCGCAACCTTCTACCAACATACTATCGCGGATGACTGACGCCGATGTATCGTCAATGGCAATAGTCGGACCTGCGAGCGAGCCCTCTTCCAAGAACACTGCTGAGCTCAACCAGTTATCGCTGACGTTGCACAATTTTAGTCTGATAGTATACCAAGAACCGCACTGCACGTAGGCTTGAGCTGTGAATTTGTCCGTGTAACCGTCCAAGGTCGTAATGGTACCATTACTCTGGTTGAAGTATGCACTGTGGGTCATGTAGTTCGGATTCGCTGCGAGACACGTCGAGTTATTTGCGGGCTGTCCGCTGTTCACTGTGTTAACGGCAATAGGTACAGTCGTTCCAGGAATAACGGCGATGTTTTTAACTATGGTATTCTGACCTGTTGGCGGGGTTACTCCATCAATCATCGGGCCCTCCAGGAAGAATCCAAACACATCATTAAAGTTGCTACAGGTATAACCGTCATACTCGTGTGAGCCGAAACAATAGTTGAACTTGATGGTATCTGTTTGTGCGTAAAAGCTGAATTGGATCTGAACAATATCCTTTTGGGTGGTCGAAGAACTCCCAATAGTGGTTAGGACTGAGGCCAATTCCGAATCGGTAAACGTTACGTCATTCCCATATCCCGGCGTATTTATCACATCATTTGCATTGGTTGCCGCCACCATTACAATACCGCTCTGAATCGGAAAAGTGGTATCGTTCGCTTGAAAATACCCGATCTGCGTTGTATTTGCCTGGGTCAATGGAAAACCGTTCGCCCCAATATTATAGGGCGTCAAAGAAGAATCACACAGAATATTTTCTGCCATCCAATAGGGATTTTGATAATTCCCCACACTACTGACCGTCATGCTCGGCGTTTGCGCCATAGCAGCAAACGACAAAAGGATTGAAAATAGGACTATGAATTTTCTCATGCTGCAATATATAAGATTCCCGTACGATATCATAGGTCACTTTCACAATGACTTGTACCTTTAAACCAATTCAAAAATCACCTATCAAATGAATCCTAAATCATATATCGACCAGCACGGTGAGCGCATGCTCCAAGAGCTTTTCGACCTCCTTCGTATTCCCTCCATCAGTGCAGATCCTGCTTATAATAAGGATGTTGCTGCCTGCGCGGCACATATCGCCGGGCACATGAAGGAATTGGGCCTAAATAATGTGGAAATCTTTCCTACTGCTGGACACCCAATCGTCTATGGCGATTGCATCGTAGACGCTTCACTTCCTACCGTTCTGGTCTATGGCCATTACGATGTGCAACCTGCTGATCCCATCGAGCTATGGGACAACGATCCATTTGATCCGATAATCAAGAAAACTGACATACACCCAAATGGTGCAATTTTCGCACGTGGTGCATGCGATGACAAGGGCCAAATGTTCATGCACATGAAAGCTTTCGAGATTATGAAAGCTGAGGGCAAGATCCCATGTAATATCAAATTCATGATTGAAGGTGAAGAGGAGGTTGGATCATCGAATCTTGGTCCTTTCATCCGTGTATACAAAGAAAAATTGGCTTGTGATACCATCCTAATTTCAGATACAGGGATGATCGCGAACGATGTTCCTTCCATTACCACGGGTCTTCGCGGACTCAGCTACGTGGAGGTCGAAGTGACCGGACCGAACCGTGACTTGCATAGCGGTCTATACGGTGGCGCCGTAGCCAACCCGCTGAATATTCTCGCAAGTATGATTGCTAGCCTTCATGACGAAAATGGTCAAATTACCGTTGAGGGATTCTACGACGGTGTTGAGATTGTTTCTGATGAAGAGCGTGCTTTGATGGCTCAAGCCCCTTTCTCTCAGGAGAATTTTAAAAAGTCTATCGGAATTAGTGATGTGCATGGTGAAGCTGGATACAGCACGCCTGAGCGCACCTCAATTCGCCCTACCCTGGACGTAAACGGGATGTGGGGAGGCTATATCGGAGAAGGAGCTAAAACGGTCATTCCGTCTAAGGCTTACGCAAAAATCTCTATGCGTTTGGTACCGGGACAAGATCCAGAAGATATCACCAATAAGTTCGTGAAACACTTCAACGCCATCGCGCCTGCTAGCGTTAAGGTGCGTGTTACCCCTCATCACGGCGGATTGCCATATGTGACTCACACCAGTGATTCAGCCTACAAAGCGGCCTCAAAGGCATATGAAACGACCTTTGGCAAAGCTGCTCTTCCTGTAAGAAGCGGAGGTTCCATTCCAATTGTGGCGTTGTTCGAACAGGAATTGGGCGCTAAAAGCATCTTAATGGGCTTCGGACTCGACAGTGATGCCATCCACAGTCCTAATGAGCACTATGGTGTGTTTAACTACTTTAAGGGTATAGAAACGATCCCATACTTCTATGTGAACTATGCCGCTTTGAAATAATCTTTCGGGTCGGCGAGCAAAGCGAGCCCGCCCTGAAAGTGTCGATAAAAAAAAGGCGCCCCGATGGGGCGCCTTTTTTATGGGGGTCAAAAAATTTCGAACCTATTCTTTCACATACGTGCGGTAAAAGTCGAAATGCTTCCGGTAGACTTCCTCTCCCAAATCTACAATACCCATAAGGTCTAGAATGATTTTAACTTGCAGCTTTCCAAGACGCAAGCTCACCTCGCCGTTGGCCATGTAATCGAGTTCATGATTGAGACGATTCATGAAGGTCTCTTTTAAACCATCTGACTTATCGCCTAAAAGACCACTGTCCTCCGGGCGGTTCGATCGAATTTGACGACGTACATCACTGATGTAACGCTTCATTTCATCTTCGGATTGAAGAATAAAATCCAAATAACTTCGACGCGGCATGGAACCATAATTACTCACATGATCCAAGCACTCTTCAACAAGATTTCTAGTTAATCGATACAAATCCTCAATTTTCGCGTGGCTTTCTACCTGAAGTCTTGTAAACTCAACGATATGCTCTCCTCCTTCTTCTTTATGCTTCGCGAACAATTTAGAGAAGCTCTTCTCCATTTTCTTCTGTTCGGATTTCAAACGCTTTGCTGTTTCGGCCAGGATATCCTTATTACTTCCTACCAGAGAGCGCAAGCTTAGGGTGATGAGTTTATCTAAATTACGCAGGTCGTCACTCACGACTTCTTTGTGATTCTCAAAGCGCTGTGACAAAGCCTCACGAGCCTGATCCTCCGCTTCGGTAGGAAGTGCATCTACCTCCGCCTCTACCGCTTTGAAAAGCTTGTTGGATCGCAACAAGGAGAACACAGCTAAAAGCAATGCAATGATAAGACCGGCCTTTCCTCCATAGAACAGAATAGACGCAAATATCCCCGACATTATGAAGGCGGTGATGGCCGTGAAAACCCATCCTCCGAGAACTTGAAGAACCCCAGCAACACGATATACAGCACTCTCCTTACCCCACGCGCGATCAGCAAGTGAGGTACCCATTGCGACCATGAAGGTGACATAGGTTGTACTCAATGGCAATTTAAGTGAAGTGGCATAGGAAATAATAATCGAAGCGGTCATCAGGTTCACCGATGCGCGAAGCAAATCAAACGAAGCGCCTTCAGCAACAGTTCCCTTGCTCTCAAATCGACCGCTAATCCACTGCGTTGCGTTTTTCCCTAAGACGGCCGAGAAACCTTCGCCAATCTTAATCGAAAGCCCCACAATAGAGCGGCTCATCATATTTGGGCGAAAGCGCTCATTCCCTTCTCCTTGACGGGCCAATTGCACCTCCGTCTGACTCACGTTTCGGGCCTTCTTCGAACGCCACAATGTTACAATCATCACAGCTCCTGCGCCGATCAACAGGATAATAGGGGCCTTCCCTTTCGATGCCAACGCATTCATTAAATAGCTGTCCGGACCTATTCCCGTAGCCAAATTTGCATCCGTCCATGCTTGGAAACTTTGCCAGCCCGCAACGCTAACCCCGATGAAATTCACCAAATCGTTTCCAGCAAAGGCCATGGCCAAAGAGAACGTTCCCATCAAAACTATGAGTCGCAAGAGATTTACTTTAAGAGCGCGTTGCAATATGAAGGCAAGGATAAACCAAACCACAACACTAACGGAGAGTACCTGAAGTGTATTTTCTTGAATCCAGGTATGAGCACCTTCAGAAAGGAGTGAACTGCCCTTTAGGCCTTTGATAAGTAAGAAATAGGTAATGGCGGTGAGGGCTATTCCGGTGAACAATGGTCCGAAACGCTTCATGCCTTTATCGAGGTCGAAGGTGAATACGGTTCGAATAAGGAATTGGACCAAAGCCCCAGATGAGAAGGCCACCAACACCGACAAGAAAATACCCGATATGATCTTTGAAGCCGTACTGAGGTTGATGAATTGGTCCAAAACCACATCGCGGCCAGCTTGAAGTGTCACGATAGTACCAATAACGAAGGCCGAACCCAATAATTCAAATACGATCGATACCGTAGTACTCGTAGGAAGACCAAAACTATTATATACGTCAAGCAATATGATGTCCGTAATCATGACCGCTAAAAACACCATCATAATATGATCAAAAGAGAAGTATCCTGGAACAAAAATCCCTTTTCGTGCGACTTCCATCATGCCCTCAGATGCGACAGCACCGGCCAACACACCTATGGAGGCAATGATTAATATGGTCTTCACCGTAGCAACCTTTGACCCAATAGCAGAGTTCAAAAAGTTGGCGGCATCATTACTCACACCGACAACTAGGTCAATTACGGCGAGGGCGAAGAGTACAAAAACTAAAAGTTGGTACCACATGGTTGCTTGAATTGAATCGCCAAAAATAAACCGCTCCACGGTGTAAGACGACATCTTAAGGTTAAATTTGGGTAATGAATACCCGACTGACGCTTTTCTTTCTTTCATTCACCTTAAGCACTTGTACTGTGGACCTAAGCACTAATGAGTTGAATCGCAGCTCCAGCCTTTATCTTCAACAACACGCCAGTAATCCGGTCCATTGGAAGATGTGGTCGGATGAGCTGCTTGAAATGGCACAAAAGGAAAAGAAACTCTTAGTTATTTCTATTGGATACAGCAGTTGTCACTGGTGTCATGTTATGGAACATGAGAGTTTTGAAGATTTGGAGGTGGCCTCTTTGATGAATGCGAATTACATCAGCATAAAAATTGATCGAGAGGAGCGTCCAGACCTTGATGCCCGGTACATGAATGCCATTCAGCTTATGACCGGTCAAGGCGGGTGGCCCTTAAATGTGGTGGCCCTTCCCGACGGTACTCCTGTTTGGGGTGGCACTTACTTTACTAAACAGGATTGGATGGCCGCCCTAGAACAGATTGCTGCATTGTGGAAGGACAGTCCCGACCAAGTGTTAGGCTATGGCGAAGATATGCGAAGTGGCTTGGCAGAAATGGTTGAGGCATCTAGTCAGGCCTCTTCAACATCCTTTACGAAGACAGATTTGGAGGACGTCTTGGTGCCTTGGATGCGGAATTGGGATATGGAACTCGGTGGCGGAAAGCATGCACCCAAATTCCCCATGCCGACCAACTATAGGTATTTATTAGACTATGGCCTTCTCACAGAAGACAGCACATTACAAAACTATGTCTACCTCACTCTGGACCGTATGGCTATGGGCGGAATTTACGACTGGGTAGGAGGCGGAATGACGCGTTACTCCACAGACCGGTTCTGGAAATTACCCCACTTTGAGAAAATGTTATACGACAACGCTCAACTGCTCACGCTTTACGCACAGGCCTTTCGCTCCTCTCAAAAGCCTTTGTACGGGGAGGTCCTTAGCGGTACCCAGCAATGGCTTCGAGATGAGATGTTAATGGAAAACGGCCTCTATGCCGCAGCTCTTGATGCGGATTCAAAGACACCCGAGCACGAACGTGAGGAAGGTGGATTCTACACGTGGAGTATGTCGGAATTAGAAGCGCTCAACTTACCTGAATTTCAATGGTTCAAGGACTATTTTGATATCGGCGAATACACGGCCTGGGAGGGAAAGTATATACTCCACCGCAGTAAAACTGACGCCCAATTCACTTCGGAAAAGGGCATTGATTCCACCACCTTCCATGAGGTTAGATTGCGTTGGATGGAAACCTTACAAAAGGCCCGAATCCAGCGGTTAGCATCCCACCCACGTCCTATGCGAGATCCTAAAGGCCTTACTGCTTGGAACGCTATGCTCGTTGAAGGATTCGTTGAGGCGCATTGGGCCCTACCCGAGAGCGGATTCGATTTACAAGCCCAATCATTGATGGACGTCATGATTAAGCAGTTACGTGATGATGACGGCAACTTGTACCACCAGGCTATAGAAGATGAGGCCCAGGGACAAGCCTTCCTTGACGACTACGTCACCTTTGGTATAGCCCTGATCCGGACCTACGAATTAACCTCCGAACAGCATTATTTAGATCTGGCCAATTCCATTGCCACTCAGATCTACACCAACTTCCCCACTTCCGGAGAAGGGCCGCTGCGTTACTATGATGGTAGTGCAAAGCAAGACTGGCAAAGGCATGTGGAAATCGAGGACAACGTTATTCCAAGTTCCAATGCGCTTTTGGCAGAATTTCTATTCCTCTTAAGTGATCACCTCGGTACATCTGAATATGCCGAGCAGGCGAAGGCAATGGTTCGAGCCATTCATCCCAGAGTTTTTCGTTACGGTCAGAGCTATTCTAATTGGCTACGACTCGCACTTCGAGAGACATATACGCACAAGGAAGTTGTGGTTAGTGGTCCCGAAGCCGCGCTCCTACTTAGAGAATTGGTCAGAAACTCTTACGTTCCGAACACGACTTTGGCCTGGTCGAGCGGCCCATCGGAACTTCCCTTACTCGCTGATCGTCACTCAACATCACGAACTCGATTCTATATTTGTGAAGGAAGGGCTTGTAAACTGCCTACCACAGTATTAGACCAAGCCAAGACCCTATGGAAAAACTAGATACTCGTTGCACATGGTGTCACGGCGATCCCCTGTACCAGCGCTATCATGACCTGGAATGGGGTGTCCCGCTAAAAGATGAACAAGCCCTCTTCGAATTCCTAACTCTGGAAACTTTCCAAGCAGGCCTATCGTGGATTACGGTATTGCGCAAAAGGGAAAACTTTAGAGCGCGCTTCCATGGATTTGACATCAAGAAAGTAGCCTGTATGACGGCAGCCGAAATTGAGGAGGCCATGGCGGACGCCGGAATCATTCGAAACCGCGCAAAAATTCTTGCTGCAATCAATAACGCAAAATTGGTCGTTGAAATGCATGAGAGAGGCCAGAGTCTCAGTGATTTTTTCTGGTCCTACGTGCACCACAATCCCATTCAAAACCAATGGAAGGCAATGAATGAAGTGCCTGCATCAACACCTCTGGCAGAGCAAATCTCAAAGGATCTGAAAAAATTGGGATTCAAATTTATGGGTCCAACGGTGATTTATGCCCATATGCAAGCCACGGGAATGGTCAATGATCACCTGATCACCTGTCCGAGACATGGAGACTTAAGTTGAGGACTACCAAGGAATCTTAAAGCAATTTCTTTTTGGACTTCTCGGCCACGAAATCTTTTAAATAATAGGGCTCAAAATACGCAACATCTTCGGGCTCTTTAAGGGCGTTCTCGAGCCAATTCCCCATGAATTGGGCACTAGGCATCATATCGTCCAAAAAGTACAGACCCGACACCCCTTCCATCAATGACTTCACCTTGTTTGAGCAATCGCCAAATATGGTTACCGGACCTTGGTCAATGATTGAAGACCAAGAATTAGGCGTGACTATTTCATTATGAACAGGTTCAAATGGCTGCCACAGCCCCTCGACACGCCTCCATACTTGTGCAAAAACTTCATCTCTACGAGCGTCCAAAACGGAAATCGCCCAATCGGTCGCTATAGAGCTGAAATCAAAACAGCCTAGCGTTGCGACGGATAACAGAGGGACGTTCAAGGCAAAGGAAATACCTTTCGCAGCGCTTGTGCCTATGCGAAGCCCGGTATATGAACCAGGACCGCGACTGATGCATACAGCTTCGAGCTCCCTCGCCTGAATGCCACCACCCGTCAAAACTTCTTGAATAATCAGATGAAGGCGTTCACCGTGAACAAAACGATCACCATGTTCCTCTTTATACACCAGAAGTCGCTTCTTATCAAATAGGGCTACACTGCAATTTTTAGTAGCTGTCTCTAAGGCTAGAATCACAAATTCTATTTCTTTTCTATGGCTAGGCCCTGCTTGAGTTCGCGACTGACCGCACTATATGGACCTACAATAATCTCCGTACTATCACTCAAGCCCTCAACGGTAATGAACTCATCATCTTGAATGCCAGTTTTCACGACTTGAAGCTTCGCCTTCCCACTCATAGGCAAGAAGATTACTTCAAAATCATCGGCATCGGCATTCAAAGCCTCTTCATAGGCACGAGCATTGGCGCTAGTATCGCTACGAGTGCTCACTGCTTGAATCGGTACTACCAAAGCATCCTTCACCTTGTTCGTGATGATGTCCACCGTTGCCGTCATCCCCGGGCGGAAAGGGGTTCTGCCATAGCGTTCACTTAGGTGAGCATAGCTCGAACTCAATACACGAATCTTTACTTCAAAATTAGTCACCTGATCCGCAGAGGCCCCCATCGCAAGTTTGGCACTATTAGCAATCTCACTAACGACACCTTTGAATTCCTCGCCCAGAAAGGCATCAACACCGATAATCACGGTATCCATTAAACTAAGTTTTACGATGTCGTTTTCGTTCACCTCGACAAGGACTTCCATCGTACTCAAATCCGCGATCCGCAGCATTTCCGTACCGGTCATGGTAGCCGTTCCGACAACTCGCTCGCCCAGCTCTACATTGAGTTGGGTAATGGTCCCAGAAACCGGAGCCACGATGGTCGTACGCTTCAAATTCTTATAGGCCTCATCCAGTCCCGCCTTGGCGTTCTCAAGTCCATATTGTGCGCCTTCTTTGGCCAATTCCGCTACTTTAATCGCGCGTTGCGCAGCATCGTATTCCTGACCAGAAATCACCCCTTTAGCGAATAGAACCTGGTTGCGTTCCCACATTTTCTTCGCCTCAACAAGCGCCGCATCACTCTGGGCAAGATTTGCTTCCGCGCTATTCACGGAAGCCTTAGCCCTAGTGATAGCAGTTTCGTATAGGTCGGGATTGATTTTCACCAATACATCACCGGCCTCAACATGCTGCCCTTCGATGACATTAACCGCAGTTATCTCACCACTTACTTCAGGACTCATCTTCACCTCTACCTCCGGCTGGATCTTTCCACTTGCCGTGACCGTCTCTACAATCATGCGCTTGTGAACATATCCTGTTTCGACTTTAACGGCATCAGAATTCGCTCCAATCCAACCTTTTTTCTTTGCAACAATGAGCGCACCTACGACCACAACGGCAATAGGGATAACAACTTTCATATTCAATTTCACGAGGCCTAGGGATTAAAAAGTGATTTGGTTGAACAAGTAAAACTCAAGGACTTTCACCTTGAAGAGGTAGTCAAATTTGGACTGTATAGCACGACTTTTCGCACTGAGGTATTGATTGCGCGTCAATCCATAATCGAAGGAGTTGACCATGCCTTGCTCAAAATTTAACTCCGCATTTTGTAAAGCCAATTCCGATGCCTCAGCCGATGCTTCTGCCGCTCTATACAGAGCCAAACTAGAGGTCGCATCCAAATATGCACGTTCAATAGTTTGTCGTACGCGAAGTTCACTCTGCTTTAAATCCAAAGCGGCGTTATCCGCAGCAATCTTAGCACGCTGAACAGATGCATGAACCTGCCCCTGATTAAAGAGCGGGATTTGCAAACCGACCCCAACGAATTGGTTCCAGTTATCCCCCAACTGCTGCTGCAACGTATAAGTTGTCTGCGAAGCTGGATCAGGTATATTTACAACCTGTGGCACCAAATCTATATCACCAGTAACAGGGTTATCCCAAAGAGAGTACGTGGTCAAGCTCTGGTATTCCGTAAAATATGGAAGGCCCTGAACATAGTTGGAGTTTAACTGCGCCGAGAATGACAAAGAAGGAATTCGTCCCGTCTGGGCCAATTTCACCCCCATCTGCGCACTTTTCTCATTCGCATCCGCAGCCTTCACCGAAGGCTGATTCTGCACAGCACTCTCTTTAACATCAACCCGACCGTAACCAGCAATTTTCAGTGCATCCAAATCTATTTGGGGCACGGCCACCTGAAAATCTTCGAAGCCTTCTTCCATTTGTAAAAGTTGGAACAACTGTAGTCGGCTCAATATTACTGCATTGGTCGCGCTTTGCACGTTGCCCTCATCATTCTTTAGCTGCGAGACAGCTTGTAGATAGTTATCCTTTGACAACGCACCATTTTCGAATAAAATTTGAGCACGATCAAGACTTTTTTCTGAAGTAGCCAATTGCGCCACCGCAACCTCCTCCAACTGCATATTCACCAAAACCTGCAAATACGCCGAGGCCACATTCAAATAAACATTGTTCTTGATATCCTCCAGTTGATACAATGCCGCAACACTGTTCATACGTGCCTGCTGCAATTGATACAAATTCCGGCCACCGGACAACAAGGTCCAATTTCCCGAAGCCGTTGTACTCAGGGTCTGTCTCGAACCAGGCTGACGCGTATTGGTAATCGGATCAATAGTTAAACCGAAATTCCAGTAGTAACCACCATTAAGATTCACTGAAGGAAGGAACGCCAGGGTACTTTGAAGTTCGGCCAATTCCGCGTTTTCCAACACATTTTGCCCTTTCAGCACATCAACACTGTGCTCATCGGCATATTTCAAACACTCCTGCAAAGTCCAGTAATGCTGTGCGCTAGTCAAAAACGGAACCAAACCCAGAATCAGGGTAAGTATGAGAAGATTTCTTTTCACAGGTCTAGGGGTCTATTGTTTAACCCGAAGATACAGCTATTTTGCGGCTTTTCGAGCCCTGTATAGACGATATGCCACAGCGCTGATGATCAGATAAGGAAAGATCATCAAATACAAAATACCGTAATTTATCCCCGTGCCGATACCGCCCCCATTGGCCGTTTCTGCTACTGCTTTACACATGCTGCATTGACCCGAAGCCATCTCGGGAACAATGATCATGGCTAAAGCCAACAATAGAAATTTCGTCTTACCTAACATCTTCTTTAGTAGTACGGCTTCATCATTACATAGACCAGCACCCCTGTTAAGGCTACATACAACCAAATTGGGTATGCAAACCGAACCAACTTTTTATGACGGGTTATATCATTAGTCCAACCACGGTAGATGCTCATCAGCGCAAGTGGAATAACGGGTACACTCAAGATGATATGGGTAATTAAAATAAAAAAGTACACGCCACGAATGGCGCCTTCACCACCAAACTTAGCACTTGGGTGCGTCATGTGGTAGATGACATAACTCACTAGGAACAATGAGCTTAAAACGAATGCCACACTCATGAAAGTGCGGTGAATGCTAACTTTCTTATTTTTTATCGCTATTCCTGCTAGTACCAAAAAGAAAAAAGTTAGTCCGTTTAGTACTGCATGCATCAGCGGGAGCGAACTTACTTCCGTAGACTCTGTTAGTCCAATAGATAACTTAATCGAATCGGGAATTACCATTAGAATTCCTACAGCAACTGGAATCACTACACTTAAAGTGTAGATTATAGGCATGACCTTAGTATCCGTCGAGTTATTCATCCTTGTTGTGTTTTTCGCGTTCGTATTCTGCAATTGTAACCTTTATATCTTCTTCCAAATCATTCAATTGGGTAACATCAAGAACATCATAAGAGCCCATAATGTTCCCGTTATCATCTTTTCTACTTCTAATATGACCATTCCAATCAACTAGAACGGCACTTTGACTATGTAAAAATCCACCTGGAGCCGTATGATCTTCGAAAGCGTTCAAGTAAACACCCTTGGCCAATTCATAGATAGCCTCTTCCTGTCCAGTTAAAAACAGCCACTTGTCTTTATCATATCCTTTGAGCTTTTGGTATGCTTTGAGCGCGTCAGGAGTATCTTTAGTTGGATCCACTGTAATACTCACCAGCTTTACATAGGGAATATCGTGGAATCGACGTTCGATTTCATTCAAATGAAAGTTCATCGCAGGACAGATTGTGGGGCAAGTCGCGAAGAAGAAAGAAAGTACATACACATTCGAGTCTAGTGACTCTCGCGTTACAATCTTGTTGTCCGTATCGTATAAAGTGAATTCCGGTATGCGATAATAGTTGGTATCCAACCTACCCTCAACTTGAACCACCTCTTTGGGACCTACATGGTCTAGGGTAACAAAGAACACCTTGTTATTACCATAAACAAAAAACAGATAAAGCAAAGCGGGCAGCACTAATACAGCGATTAGTACTGCCCGATTGAATACGGATTTTTTATCCATTACTTAAACAAGTAAGATCCTTCAGTTAGAAGGATAAACGTCAAATATGGAATAAGAATGAGCATTGGCGCATACAAAGCGAATTTCAACGCCTTCTTTTCAAACTTCACGTGCATGAAAATTTGAACGATATACGCTGCTTTTACCAATGTTAGAATGATAAAAACATAGTTCAAAATGGAGGTACCGAACAGCTGAGCCAACATAAACTCAGGCTTGATAATACCCAAAACTACTTCAACTGCGGTGATTGCAAGAAGAATCCAAAAGATTTTCCAAATCCACCATGTGCCTTTATGATCTGCCATGATAATGTGATTAAACGAGGTAGAAGAATGTGAATACGAATACCCATACAAGGTCAACGAAGTGCCAGTACAAACCGACTTTCTCAACCATACGGTAGTGACCGCGACGCTCATATGTACCCAACAATACATTGTAGAAAATAACAAAGTTGATGACTACCCCAGAGAATACGTGGAATCCGTGGAATCCGGTAATGAAGAAGAAGAAGTTCGCGAACTGCTTACGACCATACTCATTGCGATGCATATTAGCACCTTGAACAACATTGCCTTCTTCTAGAATTTGTACTGAAGTAGCGTGATCGTAAGTCACACCTGCCTTACCTGGCTCCTTGAGATACAATTCAGAATTTCCTTTCAAAGCGTGCAACACCTCTTCTTTGGTGAATTTGTCACCATGGTTGCTCGCGTGTCCGTGCTCCATGCCATGTACAACTTGACTAAAGCTCAATCGCTCACCTTCGGCGTTGTATACATGCATGATTTCAGTGTGGGTGTTTTCAACCGCACCTGTATCTCCCATGATAAAGTGATACCACTCCCATGCCTGAGAACCTACAAAGATTAAACCTCCGATAATGGTTAAAAGCATCCATGTAGTTACCTTCGAACGTTGCATTTTCTCACCTGCATTCACCGCCAATACCATCGTTACAGATGACATGATCAAGATGAAAGTCATCAAAGCCACGTAAAGAAGCGGCTGGTCACCCTCAAGACCTGGGAAGTGAGTAAATACGTTCTCTGCGATTGGCCAAGTACTTTCAAATTTGAAACGCATCAATCCATACGCGGTCAAAAAGCCCGAGAAAGTCAATGCATCAGAAAGCAAGAAAAACCACATCATAAGCTTGCCGTAGCGAGCTCCTAATGGTCTTGAAGCACCGCCCCAGCTGTGCTCTTCGTGCGTCATATCAGCGGATGAAGCCATAGGTGTTTGTTCTAAATTTTTTGCAAGTTTAACGAATTACGCTCAAAAAGACGTACAAATAAAGCCACAATAGGTCGACAAAATGCCAATAAATTGCCACTAACGCTACGCCGTGGTAATCTTCCGCAGAATAACGCCCTAAAAATGCGCGAATTAATGTGACAATGAGGGCGATAATACCCCCAACAACGTGAGCGATGTGAAACAACGATATGGCATAAACCCAAGAGCCAGCAGGATTGCTTCCGGCGCCAGCAAAGAAGATATTCTCATCAACCAATTGCCCCCATCCAACAACCTGGATGGCGATGAAAGCAACGCCCAGCAAGGCAACTAGGGTTAGCCCTGATTTTAATTGGCCAACATCACCCGCAGCAATACGCTTTTTACTCCACCACATCAATAACGACGAAGCCAACAATACAATCGTACTGTAAACAAAGGCGCTAGGCAAGGTAAAGGTCAACCATTCTGAAGCCTCCACTAAAGTCGTTCTACTGACAACGTAGCCAGAGGTTAAACCCGCGAAAGCCATGACAATACTTCCTAAGCCAATCCACATAAGGGGCTTGGAAGCTCTTCTACGCTGTTCTTTCAGTGTTTCCATTAGATATAACGATCTATTATGTAAATAATTTGCATTCCGGTTAAATAGCCTATACTCGAGAACATCAATTTACGAGCCACTTTATCATCACCCGTTTTCAAAAGTTGTATTCCCTTACTTAGCACCCAAAGCCCTAATACACCTACGGCTAGGGCACCGACTATACTAAGCTTCAACTCACCGGTTATTCCAAAAGCAGGTAAGATTCCCACAGCAATCATCCAAACGGTGTAAACGATAATATAGAGCTGCGATGGGCGGTCTTTTTTTCTCGAGGGCAGCAAATAGTATCCGGCTCTTGCATAATCATCATACGAGAACCAAGCAATGGCCCAGAAATGCGGGAATTGCCAGAAAAACTGCTGCGCAAATAGGGTTCCTGTCTCAATATCAAAATCATTGCGAGCAGCCACCCATCCCAACATATACGGAATGGCTCCTGGAAACGCTCCTATGAAAACGGCCAATGGAGAATGCGCCTTCATTGGGGTATAGACCAAAGCATAAAGAATGACACTCAATGCACCAAAGAGCGCAGTCATCTCATTAATTAAGTATAATGCATATAGGCCTATGAATAGGTTCAACATCGCAACGAACCACGCTTCCTTTAAATTCAACCCTCCAGCTGGCAAAGGGCGATTTCGAGTACGATTCATCAATGCGTCTCGATCCTTCTCATAAATCTGGTTAAATGCATTGGAAGAAGCAACGACCGTTATACCTCCAAAAACGAGAAGAAACATGGTTTTCCAGCTAAATTCTTCGAAGCCTAATAAATATCCCGCAACCGAAGAAAACACCACGGATGTACTTAGACGTAGCTTCCCTAGCTTAATAGCCTCCTTGAGTTTATTGCTTTTAACCGTTGATTCGATGACAAAGGAACTTTAATTGGCCGCAAAGATAAGCACCGAAGGCTTTTCTCATGCGTATTACATCACAATGAAATGTGGATTATAAAGGTCCTCCTTGTTGTACTTCAAACGCTCATGGTTTTCCTTATCTACCATTTTAAAACCAGCCGCTTCCACCACTGCTTGCCCGGCTGCAGTATCCCATTCCATAGTTGGCGCAAAACGTGGGTATACATCGGCCAATCCCTCGGCAACCATACACATTTTCAGAGAACTGCCCTTGCTGATAATATCTACCTTGCCATGTTTCTTGTAAAACGCTTGCAAAAACTCCTTGGTTTCATCGTTCATATGTGAACGTGATCCCACTGCAGTAAATGGACGGTCTAGTTCCACTGGAAGAGGCACTGCCCCTTCAAGCATCTCTGCCGTAATCGCTTGATCCGCTGCGATGATGAGCTTGAGCGCACCAAAACCTTTGACACCCAGATAAAGTTCTCCAGTCACAGGCACATAAACCGCGCCTATTATAGGCAATTGCTCCTGAACAAGGGCAACGTTCACAGTGAATTCACCATTGCGTTTGATAAACTCCTTCGTGCCATCCAACGGATCAACAATCCATAACGTTGTCCAATCCTTTCGCTCTGTAAAAGGCAGATGCTTCCCTTCTTCACTTAAGACAGGAATATCAGTCATGAGCAAATGCTCCATGATAGCCTCGTGACTTTTTAAGTCAGCCTGAGTCAAGGGACTTTGATCCCCCTTAAGTTCTACCTTGGTTTCCTCGTTATTGTAAACTTCTAGAATAGCTCGCCCGCCATCTAGGGCAGCCTGAGCTGCTATAAGACTGTATTTGTCGAGGTCGTGGGTTTTCATGGGTTTGGGTTTATTTCGTTCTTTCAAATGTACAAAAGAAAAGCCCGAGCATTGCCCGGGCTTTCAGTATTACGTAGCGTAAATATCTTATTGTAGACGTGCGTTAATCGGCACTGTATACTGCATACGAACAGGCTTACCGCGCTGTTTTGCAGGAGTAAACGACGGCAACAACTTGATTACGCGAATCGCTTCATCATCAATGAGTTTATCAACACCACGAGCGATGGTTACGTTCGAAACAGAACCGTTTTTCTCGATAACGAAGTTGACATATACCTTACCCTGAATACCCATTTGACGGGCCAATTCTGGAAACTCAAAGTTCTTACCAATGTGCTTCATGATTTCTTGGTTGAAACACATGAATTTCTCGTTTTCAGTAGCCAATTTCTCACAACCAGGGAAAATTGGTTTATTCTCCACAACCGCGAAGTTGAAAATTTCCTCTTCAGCTTCTTCTACAACCTCAACGATTTCGATAACCTCGCTTTCGTCAGTCTCTGTAGATTCGAATTCTACTTCTTCGATTTCTAATTCGTTTTCTACGATTTGAATAACCTCTGGCGGTGCTGCCGGTGGCGGAGGTGGCGGAGGTGGCTGAACGCGGTTTGTAATAATAGCGATCTCTTCCTCCTCTGCGAAGTTCACGGTACCTAGATCTGCTGGCCCTTTCTCGTACGATTTAAACTCGAGGAAGAATAGGGTCAAAGCTAGAGATGCTGTAAGACCAATAAGCAAAAAGAGGCCCTTTCTGCTTTCTCCGTCTACGTGTGCTGCTTTTCTCGATTTCATAGAATAAACTATTGTGGCGCTAAAATAGCGAAAACATTGGTTAGCGCAAGGGAATTAATACGATGGTCATCATTTCTTAAACAAGACTGGGACAACACACGTGTACTTCACCGGTTTCCCTCCCTCCATAGCCGGATGAGATGCATTTGGCAGGGTCTTCAGTGCACGTACTGCCTCTTCAGTGGCGGATTCTGTGCCGGAGCGCAACACTTTGATATCTGAAACGGCACCCTCTGTATCGAAGGTCAATTCTACATAAACCTTATCGCTTGCCTGATTCAGACCCTCCGGCCATTTTAGTTCGGATTGGAGATGGCTCATTATTTGACCGAAGAAGCATTTATTAGCCGTCTCTACAGTTGCGCTTTGACCTTCGCATTCAGTATATACCGGAGGTGTAGCGGTTGGGCTGGAAAGCTCAGTGCTTGACGGAGAGGCAAACCAGTATGATAGGGCCAGGGCCGTCGATAGTAATAGTTTCATAATTGAGGGGATTAATTTATTTTAATATTGATGGGTAAGATATATGACATGCGAACGGGCTTCCCGTTAATTTTCGCGGGGGTGAAGTCAGGGAGTAGTTTGATAATACGCAATGCTTCGGCCTTGATAAGTGGGTCTTCCCCACGTGCGATGTTCGCTTCACGCACTTCACCGTTTTTCTCTATGATAAACTCCACGAATACTTTCTCCCCGCTGCTGAAGGTCCTCATCTGCTCGTCAATTTTAAAATTAGTCGCCACAAAGCCCATCAACTTTTCGTTCATACACTTAAGCTTTTCTGTCTCGCCAAGGGCCAGTTCGCATCCTTGAAAAACAGGTATATTCTCGACTTGGACAAAGGAATAGGTTTGGGTTTCAACTAATGGAACAAACGATACGGGTTCTATGTAATCATCCCCTAAATCAGTCCACCCATCAGTGGATAGGGTTGGCAAGACGAAATCATTAGCAACAGTTTTGAATTGGTCCGTACTCGGATTGTTTAAAGCCATTTTCTTCCCTGCTTTGACTGTATTTCGAGGAATGATCGGCAGAGAGATGTCTAAAGACGCAAATTCAACTTCTTGACCACCGTTAAAATCAGGCATCTGCCTTTCCTCTACCTCAAGCTCCATCACAAAATGCACGGACATCAACGCTAAGGCGAGACCGAGTAATAAAAAAAGGGGACGCTGCCGTTCGATTTCTGCAGCCGATGACTTTCGATTTTTCATGGAGTCTTAAAATTAAAGGGTTACCCTACCCTTAATCCAAAAACTATTCCAAAATATGATGAAAGACCCGAACGAGTATTAAACCCGAAATGGCACCGCCCGTATTAGCGAGTGCGTCAAAGATATCAGCGCTCCGTCCCATATCCATGAGGGCTTGGAGTACTTCCATTACTATGCCGACAGAAATCGCCAAAGTCCAATAGACGAGCATGCGCTTTCTAGAAATAAGCCTTTTAAAGCCTCGTGAAGAAGCGAAGTACAAGAGTGAAATCCAGGAGAAATAAAGGATGAAATGGATGAGCTTATCAGAAATCTCAAGCTCCCAACCCGGATCTAAATCACTAACTGGCGCTAGACTGGCATAGGCAATAAAAAAGCCCCATACCAAGGCAGGGGCTCTATATATCCAAGGACTTTGCATCCTCTTATCCAAGCATGGCTTCGTAAGCAGTAGCATCCATCAAGCTATCCAACTCAGAAGCATCTGCAATCTTGATTTTCACCATCCATCCTTCACCGTAGCAATCTTCGTTTACGGCCTCCGGAGCATCTTCCAAACCTTCGTTGAACTCAAGAATTTCACCCGCCACCGGCAAGTATAAATCAGACACTGTTTTCACCGCTTCAATACTACCGAAAACATCATCTTGACCCAATTCTTCACCAACCGTGTCAATGTCTACGAAAACGATATCGCCCAACTCGCCCTGTGCGAATTCTGTAATACCTACATAAGCTACATCACCCTCTACACGGATCCACTCATGGTCCTTCGAGTACTTCAAGTTATTTGGAAACGTCATACTGTTTGTTTTGCCTCAAAATTAATCCAATTTTCGCTCGTTCGACACCTTAATTACCTAGATTAAATCTAAATGCAATACCACCCGAAATGTTCATTGTCGGAAAGGCGTTGGATGTTTTAAAGGTGCTTGCTGTTTGATCGTAATACAAACGGGCCGTAAGCTTGGATGAAAGCATGTAATCTGCACTGGCCTTGATTGACCAAATTCGTTGGCCTGCAGTAACTTGATCGATATCTTCTAAGATTCGACGAATGACGGTTTGATTATCACGCAGACTGAAATCCACCTTAATATCAAGGTTAGAGGTTATTTTCTGCGGACGGCCATCACTTACAATGGTCATGCTGACATCACGAATGATGTATCCCGTTCCTATGACTACCTCGTACCCTTTGGTTTCTGTCAATTGATTGTTCACCAAACTTAAATTCAAGTTGCGGTTACGCTTCATATCTAGACGGAAACTCGCTTGATTTTTGAGGCGCATATTTAAACCTACGAAGGGGCCAAAATTCTCCGCAATACTGATTTGACTGATCTGATAGTCCCCAAGGAAATCGCCGTTGGTATTGCGAATGGCGTTCGCCGGCTCGCCATTTTGAATGCGCTGTTGTAACAATAGGTTCGTTTGGTACTGATTAATGGTGTACGTGCTCTTGTAGTTGTGGGTCAAAGAGAAACTTTGGAAGTTCTTCTTGAACCAAGGAATACGCATGAGACCATTGAAATTTAAGTTCCAGTTTGGCATTGGTAATGCTGGGCGTCCGTTGAGCGCGACACTGTTTGGATCTTGACCGCTGTAGGCAGCAAGAAAGGCCGGCACGAGAACGTCCTGGCTGTTATACGAGAAACCGTCATAGCCCTCGCGGGTTCCGGTGGTGTCGGAGGCCGCGTCGATAAAGGACGGAATATAGGTCGGATCACCTGCGGCACGCAGGAGCGCCAATCGGTTTGAGATTGCGTTTCGGTTGCTTAGGAATTGGTCATAACTCGATGAGCTAAAGTTTGAATCCAATGGTTCAAACGCACTGCCCCATGATAGGAAGCTTATGCTGTAGTTACCCATTTCCATTGGGTTGAAGTTGTAAAAACCTGCTGGTAAACCTAGCGTTGTATCTATAAGTGGATCGTGGTAACGGAATATGCTCTGACTATTCCAACCGCTGACTTTAGTGGCCGTGATTTGCAAACGAATGTCGTTCCAAGGTTCGACCACTGCACGGAAGTTTAAGTTATCTGTGAAGGTCTTTTGAAGCGGGCTCGGCTGCTTTGGATTGGTCGTCAACCATCCGTTTGCTGCGGCTTTTTGTGTTACATCCTGTTGTGAGCCAAAGACGAAGCCAAAGCCAGGCGCGAACATGCTGCTCGGATCTGTTCCTAAATACACGGGGTTGGTAATGACACCAGGCAAGAGCGTACCGTTCGTTTGACTGTATGTTAGGGACGCACTGCGCACCATCATCGCCATTCGAGCGGCACCAAGAAGGACTTTCGAAGGTTCCTTCTCATCATCGTCGTTCTTTCTATCTTCCCTGGAATTGGCCGCTGGTTTTCCGCGCACAATAGGCTCAGCAGCGCCTCTTCTACGCGCCTGTGGTTTAGCGTTACCACCTTGATTTGCCTTGCGAAGGAATGGAACCTGGTTGTAGAAGTTTACAAAATTTGCATTTCCATTAAACTGAATGCTGTTGCTGTTCTGTGCGGTACTGCCGTAATAAATATCAGGATTAGCCTTAGGGTTAAGCGCAGAGAGGGAATTGCTCTGCCAATCGTAGTTGGCACTGTAGCGTAGACTGGTACTTGTGAAGTCCATGTAGGGCAGCTTGTTCAATGGTATTTGCCAATTCACATTTACTGTCTGGTGGAATTGGGTTGGGCGACCCAAATTGCGCAATCCTGCGGCAATCGTATCCCGATTAGCCTGCGTTTTCGGATTACCAGGAAGTTCATCAACACGACTCTGAGCCGTTGCGTTGTAATCCAATCGTAAGCCCTTGCTCAAGTCATACGCGACATCATACATTCGCTTAGAGGTCAGCGCCTTGTTGTAGGTCACTGGAAGCTGAATGTTTGGATCAAAAGTGTTGCGCATTTGTAGCGTAGCGAGGTTTCGCTTGAGCTCAGTACTCAGACTAACTTGCTTTGGCAGGTAGTAGAAGTTGAAGTCCTTAATCAAGGAAAGTTGCTTGTTCTTGACTGCATTTTTGAACGGCTGAATGTTCTTCGGACGTGTTTGATAGCTGTAGTTAATTCGCGCCGAGTGCATGATACGGTGATCGCGCACAATGTTGATGTTGCGCTCCTCACTTTCAGTGAAGGCGTAAGAGGTGTTGAAATTCGAAATCGCTAGTGGGGTGTTGGCCAAGTTAATGCCTCCCTTTTTATCCTTTTCGACCGGTGGCGCTTTTGGGTTGCGACCGCCAAGAGCTGCAGGTGACGCACCACCCGTGCTTTTGTTTTTACCTACGTTCGTAAAGTTGATGCTCTTTCGCATTTCGTACTCCTGCCCTGCATAGCGTAGGCTATCCCGTTCAGATTTACTATCCACATTGGCCAATGCCTGCTTGAATGGAATGTCAGGATCAAGAGGATTAAACTGGGGTGTTTTAAAATCTTCACTAAAGCTGAAGAACATCGGAATGCGCACTCCGGCCTCAGCGGGTAGGAATTTATCGAGTTGTACATTCGTTTGAACGCCATAGCGCTGTTGCGAGAATTTGTTTCGCTCATTCACGGTTTGATCGATACTTCCAAAGCCGATGGTGCTCATGGTACCCGTCACATTGACGTTCGCGAAATCGGCCAATTTTGCCGTAGCAGTAGCCGTAGCGGCCCATCCACCACTGTTGTCAAAATCACTTAATCGCAATTCATTCACCCAAACCTCAGCACATTTGGCCATGCCATCGTCACCATCGGTAGCGGTGCGCTTCTTGGGGTTACGAATCCCCACAAGAAGGGTTCGAATGTTGCCCAAATTCGGTGCCCCTACCACGCTCATGCTTTTACCATCAGGCGTGGTTACGGTGTATTTATTGGTCATCGAAAGGCTAGGGTCGTTTTCCAATGCTTGGTTACGAGTCAATTTCAGCGTTTTCAGATCTTCGAAAGCCAGATCGATGTTGTTGGCTTGAGGCCAAATTTCATCAGGCAACAAGCTACCCCATGGAGTTACTTGAAGCGGCACTTCATATTCGTAATAGTTGTTATTATAGTCGGACCCCAATCGAACAAAGATGCTCAAGTCGCCATCTTCAAGATTTTCAAAATCACCACCGGCTTCTGCGTGAACAAACATGCGGAGACGCTTGTACATTCGCATGTCAAAATTGAAGTTGCGGAAGACGGCGCGGGCATCACCATCTTGCAGGTCACACAATTCGAGAGACATACTCTGCTCGTTTTGCTCGATGATCTGGGTACCACCATAAACGCGCTGTCGAACAATATCCGGAGGAAGCACGTACGGAATCGGTACGCGACCTCCGTTTTCTTCAAGATTGACCGCATTTACATTAAAGCTTGTCGCATCATCCTCATCTATCGGGACATTCTCACGAACACCGTCGAGGGTGAAGGGGAATCGACGCCATTCACCGCGGACCAATTCCATTCGTGCAAAACGCAGCACAATCGGATCTTCAAATTCGCGCATAAACATGCGCATGAATCGGATACTTCGGAAGTCGTTGATACCACCAACCTTTTTTTCTGGCTCAAATACAGGAATTTTGAATTGGACCCAACGTGTTGGGCGCGTCATACCATTGGGTAATTGATGGCTCTGCGTTTCGTAGATATCGGCTACGTAGTTTTTACCTACCACGAGATCTTCCGGACGCATACTCACCCGGTACTGGAAGTAGCTTTCAGTTTTGCTCAAAGTTTGGTCGCGATTGACATCTTCCTTGTCCGGTACGTTTGTGGCAGATGCGGGGGCTCCATTGATGGTCTCCGTGTCGCTATTGCCTTGGACGCCATTGAAGTTCTTGTAGCGTTCTAGGATGTTTGCGCCAGCAAGGTCAAGACTATCACCGCGGTAGTAGACGAAGTTATCTGCAGATGGATCTGGGAAGCTTCGTGCCATTGCAGGAGAATTGGCCCCAAAAGCTGTACTCAATCGATCGAGGTAGGTCTGTCCTGAAGGTGCCCAGGCGCGTTCTTCGGAATCATTAAGACCGTCCAGTCCCACGTCCTGGTAGTCACGAGCCCCAGCGGCGTTGTCAAAGAATTCCGTGATCGGCTGAATCTTACTCAATAGGCCCCACTGCGTGCTGTCCATAGAGGTTTTGTCACCATCGGCTGGAATGCCATTCTCAAAACTTTGGCGTCCATCCTTTAAGATGTCCTCGCTGATGCTACCTAAGTTGAAATAAAGATCCCCACCATCCGGAGCATCGGCATTGTCATAGAATGGATCCATGACCCAGAACTGGATGAACTCGATGTTCTGCTCCTCAAAGTTATTGATCTGCAATGGACGCATAATCCCCGCCCATCTCGAAGCAGGGTCGTTCAAGAAACCGTCTTGGTTTTGACCCGCCGAAATTCCCGGAATTGGTTCCACATCAAAGTTGAAGGGCCCGCGTTCCGCCGGATAATAGGCAAGGTC
This sequence comes from Bacteroidota bacterium, assembly GCA_041164065.1. Classification (GTDB taxonomy): domain Bacteria; phylum Bacteroidota; class Bacteroidia; order Flavobacteriales; family Schleiferiaceae; genus UBA10364. Next base: position 34,391 of record JBEAQE010000008.1, read on the forward strand.
GAACATGGCCACATTGCGCGCCTCGTTCGGACTCAAACTGTAATTGGGAAAGACTTCTTTGATCAAGACCTCACGCTGACGCTGATCCGAGGTGATTTCAGGGTTGTCGCGAATGTTCTGAGGCACATTACTACCCCCGGTATAGAAAGAAGGATCAATAATATACCAGGCCAATTTTGCTCTGTTGAACCCGTAGGCCCAGTCGTCGTTCAGTTGCGATTCGGGGAACAGATTATCCTGGTAACCCGGGGTCGATGCCAAACTCCACGCATTAAAACTTCTTAAATCGATGGTTGTCTGAGAACTTTCAAAATCATCCAAATAGGTGGTCTCATCACCCGTGATCTGAATTCCTTTGGGCGATCCCGGTATGAGGTGAGCAAACTCGCCACGAAGCTGCACGGTGGATTTCTCCTTAGTCTCTATCAAAGGCAAACCGTCTACAAATCGAGTCAAGTAAGGAGCATCAGCTTGATAGTTGGTATTCATACCCCATATCGTGTTGGAAATGGGTTCGTCGCCAATATTCACCTTTTGCGTCAAAGGGCGTTCGGTCAAATGCAGCCAAGTCCCTCCCACATTCAGATGGTCGTTCACCTTATGGTCGATGACCGTTCCATAGAAGGTTTTGGTCTGTACGTTAAACAGTGTATTATTCTCGAAGCTCACCTTTATAGGCGATCCAGAATTCATTACGCCTTCGTTGATGATTCGAACACGTCCCAAGGCATAGTCCACCGTATAATCTTGATTTTCCACCAACGTTCGTCCGCCTGCCGTAACTGTGACCGATCCTTGGGGAATATTGAAGGCATTGAGGTTGATCTCCGAACCGCTCGCACTCTTGTACTGACCACGTAAAATAAACTTGTTGAGTTGCGTTTGCTCTTGAGCGCGGAAGCGAGTACTGTCGTACAGCGCTTGGTAAACGTACTTCTCACGGGCCTTCTCATCCGTAAGTTTTTCGTGTAAATTCGACCCGAAAGGTTCGAGTACCGGGAACATGATTCGACCCTTGCTCGCGTTGATGGTTATTCCAGGAACATAATCGAAAATCCCATCCGGAAATGGATCATTATTGGTATTCAACCGGTCCAATTCCATCACACCAACCAACAGCGTATCACTGAGATTCCCGTCCGGCAAGAATGGAATAGGTACACCTGTTTCGTCGTTCATGTATAAAACGTCGAGGTAAAAATCTTCGCGCTCCAGCTGGAATGCGTTTAACGAATAAATGTTCTTCATCATCAAATCCCAGGTCGGCATTTTCACGTCGAGCACTGTAGATTTCAATAACTTCAAAATCAATGTTTTAGGTGGTGTAACTCCATCCGTTGAGAATTCACCTACCTGGTAGGTACGTCCGCCGGCGGTGTACTGGAACGCAACAGCTAGGACCTCGTCTTGATTCAAACTTTGGTTCAAAGTAATATACCCTAGCTGATTGTGAACAGTGTATTGGTTTTGTTCCAATTTTCTTGCGTTCGCCAGCTCCACGTATTCGCGAGCCTCTAAAAATCCCGACGAGGCAAGGGCCTGATTCGCCGTAGCAATATCACGGACTCCAGGAATATCCGACTCCAGAGCAAGCGGATCTAATCGGTTATTCGCGTTATTGGGATAACCTTCTATATTGACATTCGATCCCGGGAAAATACTCGCCCCTGGCAAATTGCGGTTTTGAGTGCGGTAAGCATCCTTCTCATCATCGCCCAAATCCATGAAGGCTACAATGTTGCGAAGATTTTCAGTGGCACTTCGTTCGTTTGTCACCCATACCTCAACCTTGGTAATTTGCACCGGTGACGTAAGCAAGGGAAGGTTTTCTAAATACTCCTCGTAGTGATTGCGGAAGAATTGGCTTAAAAAATAATGGCGATTAGCCTCGTACTGGTCGCCCTGTATCATGAACTCTGTGGTCGTACCACCGCCCTGAACGTTTATGCTTTGACTTTGCGAGCGCTGCTCCGAGAAGACGGTGGTCACCGTGGTATTACCAAATTGGAATTGGCCCTTCAGACCAAAAAGACTCTGAGCTCCCGTGATCAAACTTGAGTTCAAAGGGAGGTTGATATTCCCCATTTCCAGGCGCTTCACGATATCATCTTCTTCACCTTCGAAATCCAATTTCATTTTATTGTCAAAGGCAAAAGTGGCTTCGGTATCGTAGTTCACACCCAATTCCAATCGATCGCCAATCTTACCCTTAACATTCATCTGAATGCGCTGATCGAAATCAAAGGCAAAAGTTTTCTGATTGCGAACAGGAATACCTGGATTCTGAACGTATTGGTACTTTCCGCCGAAGCGAATTTCCGCCATACCTTGAGGCCGAATCTCAACGATATCACTTCCGAAGACCTTGCCTAAGGCCTCATTTCCCGTTTGAATTTGCGGAATAAGACCTTGATTATCCCGGGGACTGTCGCCCGAAGCATTCGCTATTGCACTCTTCGCCCCAAAGTAATCTGAGGACATTTGATCGTAAATATATTGACGGTATTGATCAGTGGTCCAGACCTCTGGGATAGGAAAGCGAACATCACCTATTTTACGATATACCAAATAATTCCCAGTAACCGGATCAAAGACTATGTCGCGACTGTAGTTTGCCGGATCATTCAACTCAACCACCGCACCACCACTCGACGAGGAGGCCGTATCTTCCTGCGCTTTTGCCTCATGAGCAAAGACTGCCAAGAATGCGAGCAGAATTAATCGAAAAACGCGAGGAATTCTCATTCGTTTAAAGCAATTGCAAAGCGTTGCGAACCAATTCCTCTGTTGTGGCATCAGGGTTCTGTTTCAATAGCTTGTTAAGCGCTGCATCCGCCTGTTTTGAGGCGATACCAAGCACGGTCAAAGCAGCATGTGCCTCGGAACGATTGACATTTCCACCGCCACCTGTTAGCGTAGGCACATCCGTACCATCCATTCCAATTAGCTTCATCACTTTATCGCGTAAATCGATAACTATACGCTGTGCAGTCTTAGCACCGATACCTTTTACTCCTTGAAGTGTACTGACCTGCTCAGTCATAATAGCACCTTCCACCTCAGAAGGACTCAAAGACGATAAAATGATTCTGGCAGTATTCGCACCAACACCACTAACGCTAATGAGCAACTCAAAGAGCGCCTTTTCCCTAGTAGTACTAAAGCCATACAATTGCTGCGCGTCCTCGCGTACGAGATGGTATGTATAGAGAAGTCCTTTGTCTAGTGACTCTACATCGGCGAAAGTGTTCAATGAAATCTGAACATCATATCCAACACCACCACAATCGACCACAACATTGGTCGCCGTCTTGATGACAAAATCTCCTTTAACGTAGTAAATCATTCTTCTTCGAAGTATTCAATCTATAGCTAACGTAACGCACGTCTCAATCGTATGATTATAAAGCAAAAAAGCCGCGCAATGCGCGGCAGTTATTACTTATAACACTCACTACTTGTTGATAACGAGTCTCTTAAAGTCTTTTCCATTTAAACTATACAGGTAAACTCCATTACTCAAACCTTGAGTTGGAACGGCGTTCTTACCAGGATAAACAGGGCGTTGCATAACCTTGGTGCCTACTGTGTTGTAAACGACTAGCGTACCTGATTTGTAGGACTCTATCGTGAAATAATTTTTTGCAGGGTTAGGGTACAATTTTGCCTCTTCTACCTGAACTTGAACCGTTCCCATGGTAGGACCTGCACTGATGTAAACCCATACACTTAAAGTATCCGAAGTATTCTTTCCTTCATCAATGAAGAATACATAGCGAGTACTGTCAGTACAAGTGGCACTTGAATTAGGCGAATAAACGTGACCGCTGAAATCATTAGACACAGCATTCGATGCGATAGAAACTGAACCTATGCTCGTATCAGTCACATTATCATAACAATAATCCCAGCAGAAGTAGGCACTATCAAAAGCACAATTTGGACTACTCCAAGCACGAGCTACTTTAATGTCTACTGATGATGAAGTAATGTTTTTAACTTTTATGTGAAAACCATAATCAGCAGCCATGGTGCTATTTACCTCTAGGACGGTGTCCATCTCCTCAACCACTAAGCTTTGTGCAGATATGGAGGCTCCCGTGAATGAGATTAGAATAGATAGTAGTAGTTTCTTCATTTGATCTAAAATGTGTTCCCAAAGATAATCAAAGCAAATAATAAGCCATAAGTTAGGACAACCCACTTTTTATGTAAATTCAAACCCTCATTAAAATTCAATGCATGAAAAAAATTTTACTCTCAGCTCTAGCGATTATTGGTGGGTTTAGCGCTTCTGCACAATCTTTGCCAATCTCGTACGACTTCAACAACGGGATGCCTTCAGGATGGTACAACATCTCTCAAAGTTCTGATGGCGGTTTCAAAGCAGGTAGTAACACCGCTTTAAGCTCACAATACTTTGCTATCCCTTCATCAGGATCAAACATCGTGGCAACTAATGATGACGGCTGTAACGCTTGTAACAAGAGTGCAGAATACCTTGTTACAGATACAATCGATTTGAGCGGCGTTTCGTTAGCACACGTAAAATTCGATAGCTACTATTTGAACCAAGCCTACCAAGGCGCTCAAGAAAGCGGTAAGTTCATGTACACCACTGACGGTGGTACAAACTGGACTACTGTTGGTGATATCGTTGAAGACTTCACTGGTTGGAAAACTCAATACTTCGATGTGACCAATGCTTGTGGTAATGCTAACGTTCAATTCGCATTCTTCTACGGCGACGGCGGTGGTTGGAACTACGGTTTGGCGATTGAAGACTTCGAAATTTTCGCTCCTCTTTCTTACGATGCTGCGATCGAAAACTTCGCAATGAACGCCATCGAAGACATCAACGATGCCCCATTCGCTATCGAAGGTGAGGTGCGCAACTACGGTGGTGTTACTTTGACAGATTTCGTAATTAACTACACTGTAAATGGTGGTACCCCAGTAACTGAAACTGTAAGTGGTGTTAGTGTAGCTCCTTACTCTTCTTACGCATTTACACATGCTACTTCTTGGACACCAAGTGCTGCAGGTTACTACGACATCGCTGTCTATGCTTCTAACTTGAACTTCACTAGTGATGACAACAACAGTAACGATACCGCTACTGTAAGCATCCAAGTTGCTCCGAACTCAGCAGAGCGCGTAGTATTGGCAGAGGAATTCACTTCTTCTACTTGTGCTCCTTGTGCAAGCTTCAACCCAGGTTACAACACTTTGTTGACAACGAACAACGTTAACACTGCAGGAAGCGATCTGACTTCGATCAAATACCAAATGAACTGGCCTTCACCAGGCACTGACCCTGCGTACAACGCAGAAGGTGCTGCACGTCGTGCATACTACGGTGTAAACGGTGTGCCAGATGTATTCTACTCTGGTTTCGCTGTACCTACTTCAACAAGCCAAGCTAACCTTGACCTCGTACAAGGATTTGCCGCCTTTGCTGAGATCGAGGCAGAATGGAGTGCTACCGGTACCTATATCCAGTGTGATGTTACTGTGGATGCATTGGCTGATCTCAACGGCGATAACAGCTTGCGTATTGCTATGGTAGAAAAAGAAATCACGCACAACGTGCAAACTAACGGTGAGACTGAATTCTACCAAGTGTTCCGTCAATTCATGGATGGTCCAAACGGCCACAGCATTGGTGCAATGAGCGCTAACCAAACATACACGCACTACGCGAACAAAATCATCTCTACAAATGTTGCTCCAGCACAGAACTCTTACGATTTCTGGGTAGGTGCAAGTAACATGGATGTGATTGTTTTCCTACAAGACGATAACACTGGTGAGGTTCTTCAAGCTGCTTTGGCAACTTACACTACAAGCAACGTGAACGAAATGGACAACTTCGCTCGTACCATCAAAGTTTACCCTAACCCAGCAACCACTGCTGCAGGTGTGGAAATCAACCTTATTGAAGGAGCTGACGTATTAGTTAATGTCGTTAACGCTATGGGTCAAACTGTTTACACTGCTTCTGAAAGCATGAATGCAGGTACTCAAACTTTGAGCATCAACACTGCGAACATGGCTGCAGGACTTTACTTTGTCAATGTGAACGTAAATGGTGCAAGTGAAACTTTGCGCTTGAACGTGGCACACTAAACAATTGAAATATCCTATTTTTACGGGGGACTTTGGTCCCCCGTTTTTTTTTATCACTATTCGCATGAAACACTTTTTTCTAACCGCCAGCTTTGTTTTCGCTGGACTTTTCACCCAAGCTCAAAATGCTGTTCCTTCTGTCGAGTTAAAGACATTGGACGGTAAAACACTGAACATCACAGAAGTTGTAAAGAACGATGGAAATCCCGTTTTGATTAGCTTCTGGGCGACTTGGTGTAAGCCGTGTAAATTGGAATTGAACACCATCAATGAAGTCTATGCCGACTGGCAAGATGAAACAGGTGTAAAACTTGTAGCCATCAGTATTGACGATTCGCGGATGTCATCTCGCGTCAAGCCTTACGTAAACAGTGTAGGCTGGGAATACGATGTGCTATTAGATGCGAATGGCGATTTAAAACGTGCTATGAATGTTAATACAATCCCACACACCTTTCTGTTAGACGGAAAGGGAAATGTGGTTTGGCAACATAATGGATACACCCCAGGCGATGAGGACGAATTGATAGAACTCATTAAAAAAGTCGCTAAAGGTGAAAGCATCAAGCACTAAGGATGAAGATTAGTACAGCTATTGCCGCATTGACACTGGTATTTTCTGGCTTATATGGTCAGGAGCACGGTGGACAACTCCATGGCAATTTCCAATTGGACGGGCAGTGGTATCTGCGCGATGAGAAAATAGATCCAACAGGAGAATTCTATCCAGATGAACGTTTCTTAGGTCAAGGATTTGCCAACTTCATTTATACTGATGGAAATTTCAGCGCAGGGATGCGTTACGAAAACTACCAAAATGTGATGCTTGGTTTTCCAGCGGGATATCGCGGGGAAGGAATCACCTACAGATACGGGCGGTTCAAACAAAACAATCTTGACATCACCGTAGGGAACTTCTATGAGCAGTTCGGCTCAGGAATGGTATTCCGCTCCTACGAAGAACGAGGGTTGGGCTATGACAACGCCATGGACGGCATCCGCATTCTCTCAAATCCTATCAAAGGTGTAAATCTAAAAGGGGTCATAGGTCGACAGCGTTTCTACTTTGAAAAGAGTCCCGGAATTCTCAGAGGTGCTGATGCCGAAATCAACATGAATGAATACCTCGGTCGTTTAGATTCCGTAGGCGTCCAATGGACCATTGGAGCTTCATACATGAGTAAATACCAACGAGGAAACGACCCGTTCCTTATTCTTCCCGAGAATGTTGCAATGGGTGGTATTCGAAGCCATTTGACGAAAGGAAATTGGATGCTATTTGGTGAATTTGCCTACAAAGCAAACGACCCAAGTGCCGACAACGGCTACATTTATAAAGACGGCTATGGCGCTATAGCCACACTTACTTACAGCAAACAGGGATTTGGTTTACTTATGAGTGCGAAGCGTGTAGACAATATGAGCTTCCGCAGTGATCGTAACGGAACCACAATCGATATGCTGGTTAACTACCTAAGCCCAACCACCCAAGTGCATACCTATGCACTTCCTGCTTTATACCAATACGCCACTCAAATCAACGGCGAGGAAGGTATTCAGATAGAGGCCAGCTACAAGTTCAAGCGTAAAACGCTTTTGGGCGGCAAGTATGGCACACAAATCAGCGCGAACTATAGCGTCGTTCAAAGCATTAATAAAGATTTCGTAGATCTTTCGAACGATACTTTGCGCACTATTCAGGGTTACTATCACGATCCTTCTACTTTCGGGTCTATTCCATATTTCCACGACTTCAATGTGAAATTGGAAAAGAAAATCAGCAAGGATTACAAGTTGAAGCTGAGTTATTTGAACTTGTTCTACAACAGAAGTGTGCTTCAAGACGGGCTTGGGGATGAAGCAATGATTGCCAACCCGGAAAACATCAAAAAGCTGAATGCTCATGTCTTCGTCTATGAAAGTCTATACAAAATCAAGCCGAAGCACTACCTACGCAACGAACTTCAGCTATTAAGCACCAAGGATGACCGTGGTTCTATGGCCATGGCTTTGGCAGAATACAGCATCGCTCCTCACTGGTTCTTCGCTGTTCAGGACATCTATAACTATGGCAACCCTGATTCCTCCATGCGTTTCCACTACCCGCTCGCCGCCGTGATTTACACCGTAGGAACGAATCGATTGCAGATGAGCTATGGTCGTCAGCAACAAGGTATCTTCTGTGTCGGTGGTGTTTGTCGAGTGGTCCCTCCTTCAAATGGGGTAAGTTTCTCACTAACTTCAACATTCTAAGGCAATGAAAAAGTACGTTCTAATAGCGTTAAGCATCATTTTCACGAGCCTATTGAGTACGTCTTGTGATGTAATAGATCAGCCTTTCAAAGGCACAACTACCGATACAACAAGTACCATTCAGCAACGCAATGTTTTAATTGAAGACTTCACGGGCCATCGCTGTAAAAACTGTCCGAAGGCCTCCAAGGCAATCAAAGAGCTAGAGGCAGCCTTTGGTGATGACCGCATAGTTGGTTTAGCAATTCACGCAGGTCCGAGTAATTTCACAGGAACTAATGCTGATTATCCGACTGATTTTACCACGCAAGGTGGAAAGGACATTCAAAACTTTTTTGGAACGAACTTTCTACCTGTAGGTATGGTAAATCGCGAAGGTTGGACACCGTCGGGTAATAGTCACTGGTCGAATTATGCGAATTGGCCCACCTTAAGCGCGGAAGCCATGGACAGTACCCTACGCATTGCACTCGAAGCAACGGCTACTGTTAGCGGGGGGCAACTCTATATAGATGTCGAAGCTTATCCGCAAGTTGGACTATTACACGATTTAAAGGCTGTAGTGTTGGTCAAAGAGAGTGAAATTGTTAGTCCTCAACTTATGCCCGATGATACGCGAGATACCTCCTACGTTCACAAAAACGTGCTGCGTAGTTTCGTAACAGGAACCTGGGGTGAAGATTTTGGTACTTCACCAATGCTACCAGGAGATACACTCCATGCAAATTATGTCGCAAGCTGGAATAGCAATTGGGTAAAAGCCAATTCCAAAATCGTCTTCTACGTTTACAACCCCGACAACTACCACATCCTGCAGGTCATCGCAGTATCGATCGACTAAAGGCCGTCGGGCTTCGAAAATTTAAGGTTCCGTTTGAATCCATCGTACCCTGTGCGGCGGATCGCGGAACCTTTCATCATTTCGTCCCAGAGGTATTCACTGACCTCCTCCCACTCTTCCCAATTCTTACTGGCAATGGACTCTCTCAAAGCAAAATCAGGCTCCTTGTGAGGCGCGCTGAATCTATTCCATGGACACACATCCTGGCATGTATCGCATCCATAGACCCATTGATCCATACTTTGCTGATACTCCACAGGAAGCGCATTCTTATATTCAATCGTTAAGTAGGAAATACACTTATTACTATCAATAACCGTCGGTGCCACAATAGCTTGGGTAGGACAGGCATCAATACACGCAGTACAAGAGCCACAATGATCCGTTGTGGGTCCATCCGGTTCCAATTCCAAATCGATGATCAACTCCCCAATAAAGAAAAAACTTCCCCGCTGCTTTGTGAGCAACAATGAGTGCTTCCCAATCCAGCCCAAACCACTTCGCCGCGCCCAAGCACGATCCATAACCGGCGCACTATCCACGAAAGCGCGACCCTGCACATCGCCAATCTCCTCGCGAATACCATCCATTAATTTCTTGAGCTTTCCCTTGATCACCTTATGGTAATCACGACCGTAGGCGTATTTAGAGATCTTGGGCAGCCCTTCCTTTTGCTGCTCCTCGGGATAATAATTAAGGAGAACACTAACCACAGACTTCGCGCCCGGAACCAGTATTCGGGGATCTAAACGTGCATCAAAATGGTTTTCCATCCACGACATCGATCCGTGAAACCCATTTTTAAGCCAATTTTCTAGCCCTGTAGCCTCTTCTTCCAGGAAACCAGCCTCGGATATACCACAAGACGTAAAACCCGCTTCACGGGCCAATTTCTTGATTAGCAGGGAAGCTTCAGCCTTAGTCATGGTTAAAACAGCGTTCCTGTCGAATGCCCTCGCATACCGCGATCTCGTCCCAAATGCTTATAAGCCTTTTCGGTCACCATACGGCCACGAGGTGTACGTAACATAAACCCCTCCTTAATCAAATAGGGTTCGTAGACTTCTTCAATAGTCTCCGCTTGCTCACCAATAGCAGTACTCAACGTATTCAAACCAACGGGACCACCTGCAAAATTATCGATCAACACGGAGAGAATTTTATTGTCCATTTCGTCCAATCCACGGGAATCCACATTCAAGGCGTTGAGGCCATATTCTGCTATTTCGACATTGATGACTCCCGAGCCTTTAACCATGGCAAAATCCCTTACGCGACGCAGCAGTGCATTGGCAATACGCGGGGTCCCCCTTGATCGACTCGCGATGCGGATACAACTTTCATAATCCGTTGGCACATCCAAGATCTCGGCACTGCGCTCAACAATGTGACTCAGAAGTTCCACATCGTAATATTCCAACCGAGAATTGATTCCAAATCGGGCGCGTAGTGGAGCGGTCAACAAACCCGACCTGGTCGTCGCACCAATAAGGGTAAAAGGATTTAGAGCGATCTGTACACTACGCGCACTGGGACCGCTATCGATCATAATGTCGATCTTAAAATCCTCCATGGCACTATAGAGATACTCCTCAATGACCGGCGACAAGCGGTGAATTTCATCAATGAACAAAACATCATTAGGCTGCAGGTTTGTTAACAACCCAGCTAAATCAGAGGGCTTATCCAACACTGGACCAGATGTCACCTTAATGCCCACGCCCAATTCATTTGCTATAATATGACTCAAGGTCGTCTTTCCAAGCCCCGGTGGGCCATGCAACAACACGTGGTCCATGGCCTCGTCACGCATTTTGGCCGCCTCAACGAAAATCTTTAGATTCTCTAGAACTGTGGCTTGACCCGTGAAGTCGTCAAACGATAACGGGCGAAGTCGACGCTCTAACTCGCGTTCGGTATTGGAAAACTGTTCCCCTGTGGGATCTAAATGTTCGTTCATCATCCTTACAAAATAGCACAAAAAATCCCCTTGCCACAAAGCAAGGGGATTTTTGATTCTGTTGAAAGATCGTTTCTAGTGACCACTCTCCTCGCCTTCGGCTAGAGGAACGTTTTGTGGCACGAAATCCTCTTCAGCACCTGGCTTAGAGTAATCGTAAGCCCAACGGTGAACCTCCGGTACTGAACCTGGCCAGTTACCATGCAAGTGTTCTACTGGTGTAGTCCACTCAAGTGAGTTCGCACGCCATGGGTTCTGCGTTGCTTTCGGTCCACGACGCATGCTATAGAAGAAGTTGAAAATGAAGATCAATTGTGCTATACCCCCGATGATCGCGAAGTAGGTGATCAATACGTTGATATCAGCAAGGTTGTCAAACATTGGGAATGCCGTGTTGCTGTAGTAACGACGTGGCAAGCCCGCCATACCTAGGAAGTGCATTGGGAAGAATACACCGTAAGCTGTTACGAACGTCAACCAGAAGTGAGCGTAACCCAAAGATTTGTTCATCATACGACCGTACATCTTAGGGAACCAGTGATATACCCCAGCAAACATCCCGAAGATGGCGCTGAGCCCCATTACGATGTGGAAGTGAGCCACAACGAAGTAGGTATCGTGTACGTTGATATCCAATGCACTATCACCCAAGATTACACCAGTCAAACCACCAGTAACAAAGGTGCTCACCAAACCGATTGAGAACAACATCGCAGGCGTGTACTGAATGTTTCCTTTCCAAAGGGTAGTAATGTAGTTAAAGGCCTTTACCGCAGATGGAATAGCGATCAACAAGGTGGTAAAAGTAAATACCGAACCGAGGAATGGGTTCATACCCGTGACGAACATGTGGTGACCCCAAACGATGAAGCTCAAGAAGGCAATAGCCAAGATTGAACCTACCATCGCGCGGTAACCGAAGATTGGTTTACGAGAATTGGTCGCAATAACTTCCGAAGAGATACCTAATGCAGGGAGTAGGATAATGTATACCTCAGGGTGACCGAGGAACCAGAACAAGTGCTGGTACAACACGGGCGAACCTCCGCTAAAGTTCAATACTTCACCACCAATGAAAATGTCACTGAGGTAAAAACTTGTCCCCAACATACGGTCGAACATCAAAAGAAGGGCTGCACTTAACAATACTGGGAAAGACAACGTACCCAATACCGCAGTTACGAAGAATGCCCAAATGGTCAAAGGAAGACGCGTCATGCTCATCCCTTTCGTACGCATGTTCAATACGGTTACGATGTAGTTCAAAGAACCCAACAATGAAGAAACGATGAAGAAGGTCATTGAGATCAACCACAACGTCATCCCCATACCTGAACCTGGCATTGCCTGTGGAAGAGCCGAAAGTGGTGGATAAACCGTCCATCCTGCAGCTGCAGGCCCTGATTCAACGAACAATGAAGCTACCATAATTACTGAGCTCAAGAAGAAGAACCAGTAAGACAAGGCGTTCATGAAACCTGATGCCATATCACGTGCACCAATCTGCAATGGAATCAAAAGGTTCGAGAAGGTACCCGATAGACCCGCGGTCAATACAAAGAATACCATAATGGTACCGTGAATGGTAACCAATGCAAGGTATATGTTTGGATCCATCACACCGTCCGGTGCCCATTTGCCCAAGAAGAATTCCAAGATTGGGAAGCTCTGCTCCGGGTAGGCCAATTCCAAACGGAAAAGCATAGACATCATTACACCAATGATTCCCATGATCATCCCCGTGATCAAGAACTGCTTACCGATCATTTTGTGATCGGTAGAGAAGATGTACTTCGTAATAAAGTTCTCCTCGTGGTGGTGCTCCATCAAGTGGTCTTGGTAGTGAGGAGTTTCGTAAGTCGTCTTAGTTGCTGACATAGTAGTTTTCTGTATTACGTCTTATTTACAAAGTCTCTGCGACTGTTTTTTGTTCATTGAGCCACGCGTTGAATTCATCCTCTGTTTCGACGATGATATCCATCTGCATGTTGTAGTGTGCTGCACCACAAATCTTGTTACACAACAATACGTAGTTAAACTCCCATACGTCTTCGCCTTTAGCCTCACGTATGGTGTTTACTTCCTCAACATGATTCTTTACGTCTTTGTTCTGACGAATCTCTGCTGTGGTCAACGTTGGGGTGAACTGGAAGTAAGTTACGGCACCGGGAACACAGTTCATTTGTGCACGGAAGTGTGGGAAGTATGCCGAGTGGATAACATCTTGACTACGGAATTGGAACAAGACCGGCTTACCTACCGGTAGGTGAAGTTCCTTTGCTACGATATCATCCGCCGAAGCAGCATCTTTAGTATCTACACCCAAGATGTTTGCACCTTCGATTTCGTAGACAGTCGCATTTCCGAGTTGGTTATCAGCACCTGCATAACGGGTGGTCCAATTGAACTGTTGTGCATATACTTCAACGACCATTGGCTCCTCCTCGTTCTCTGGCATCATCACGGTGCTCCAAACGTTCAAGCCCCAGATGATTAATACCGCAAGTGCCAAAGCAGGAACCATAGTCCAGAACAACTCGAGTTTGTTGTTGTGCTCATAGTAAACTGCCTTCTGACCTTTTTTACCACGGTATTTCCAAGCGAAGTAGAACAAGATCGGCTGCACTACAAAGAATACAATATTGATGATCAACATACTGAGGTTCATCAAACCATCGAATTCTTTACCGTGGGCAGAAGCTGGCTCTGGCAACAGGTGTTTACCCCAAGCGAGATACATCACTACCACCGAAATGACGAAACCGAATCCTACCAACAACATCAAGGTACCTTGAGTGTCGTTATCTTTTTCTGATACAGCATTGTCTTTGCCTTTCTGAATCTCAGAAGAAATTTCAGAGATGCGCATCACCTGAACTAGCGTCAGGATGCCCAAAACAATGAGTACGATAATTGAAACTGTAGACATTATACTTTCCTTTTATCTGATTATTGTTGGAAGTGTTTAGATTCTGTAAGCATTGGGTGATTCTTATGCAATAGTGGTGCAGCTGCGATATTCGAAAGAACAACGTAGATGAACAAACCTGCGAAGAATAGAATTGGTCCCAATTCTACCAAACCAAAGCCGTAGAACTCACCAACAGTACCTGGCATGATCATTACGTAGTGATCCATGTAGTGACCAATCAAAACAAATACTGCGGCCATCACCAAAGTACCTGGAACGCGCTTCGCTGGACGACTTAAGATTGCCAATACAGGGAAGATGAAGTTCAAAGACAGCATGGTGAAGAATGGCACCTTGTATTGATCGAAGCGCTGCATATAGTATGTAACCTCTTCAGGAATATTTGCATACCAAATCAATACGAACTGTGAGAACCATAGGTAAGTCCAGAATACAGAGAAGGCAAACATAAATTTACCCAAATCGTGCAAGTGGTTCTCATTCACCCACTCCATCAAGCCCTTGCTCTTAACGTACAATGTAACCAAGATCAAAGCTGCGAATGAGCTAACAAACATACCCGCGAAGGTATACCACCCAAACAAGGTCGAGAACCAGTGCGTATCAATACTCATAATCAAATCCCATGCTGAAGTAGATGACGTTACAGCATAGAATACAGTGAAAATAGCGGCAATCTTGCGGTTCTTTTTCCACATCGCCTCACCATCACCGTTATCAGAAAGTAAAGAGTTTTTGCGCAACAAACGTGCAGCCCAAACCCAACCGCCGATGTAGACAGCTATACGAATCATGAAGAACGCAGGATTCAAGAAACCTTCTTTACCAGCGATGATTTCATCGTAGTTAGCGCTTGAAGGGTCCATGATACCTTCTGCCATCCAGTGGAAGATGTGGTGTACATGTCCTAAACCAAGAGCACTAATAATCAAAATAACCGCCAATGGTGCGATGATTGCCATAGCCTGAGCTTCCATCAAACGCAACAAACCTGCAGACCAACCTGCCTGTGCTACGTACTGGATGCCCAAGAAAAACAACTGTCCCAATCCCAAACCAAGGAAGAAAATTGCAGCAACGTACAATGCACTCCAAGGACGGTTTTGTTGTTGGTGGTGTGCGTGCTCCGCATGTGCATCGTGAGATTCACCATGTGTGTCAGCAGCATGAGCATCGTACGTTTCTTCTGCGTGAGCAGTATGCGCCTCCTCAGCATGTGCATCGTGACCTGCTTCTGCATGCATTTCTGTTGCATGACTGTCGTGACCATGATCCGCTTCGTGAGAAGATGATCCATTCATGGCAAACCCTACTACCCACAAGATAGCCCCTACTACTGTAAGGCCGATTGCCAATTGTTTTGCTTTTGAACTAAACTCAAACATTCTCTTCTACGGTTTTATTCTTGATCAGCTCTTAATTTCATAACGTAACGAACAATTTTCCAACGTTCGTCATAGTTCAATTGTGAAGCATGCGAGCCCATGTTATTCTTACCATGCATGATCACATGATACATTGATCCTGGAGTAATGTCTGGTAGACGTGATGAAGCGTACGAAGGAACACCCAAGATTTTCTCTTGCATTACCAACGGACCATTTCCATCACCTTTTTCCCCATGACAGTGATCACAGAAAATATTGTACAACTCTTTACCTTCTGCCAAAGCAGTTTCGTTGTCAAATGCCTCTGGCAAAGCCAACGTCGTGCGAGCTGCCTCGTAACCTTCGTTCGTGTTTGCATACTCGTATGGGTAGTAACCGCGAGGAACAGTACCTTCTACAGGTAACTGAGCGCTTAGCCCATTTGCAAACTGCGAAGCTGGAGCATAGGTTTCTAATGAAGGGCTGGTGTACATATCATCCATGTACGTGTATCCCGGTGTCGACTTGTCGAGGTTACAACTCGCCAAAAAGGCTGAAGCTGCAAGGATGGCTAGTGTAGATAGACGCTTCATCTTATGCTTCAATTTTAGAAATTTCCAAAGCACCCAATTCCTGGAGCTTTGCATTCAATGCTTCTTCGTCACCTTCCAACTGAACTTCCATCAAGAAGTGATCATCAGTGGTACGAGGATCAGGGTTTTGAGCCTTTGCCCCAGGGTACAGACCATTTACTGCGAAATACGACCAACACATGAGGTGAGCCGCAAAGAATACGGTCAACTCAAATACAACTGGGATAAAAGCAGGCATGTTCAAGAACCATGTAGCATTAGGCTTACCGCCAATGTTCTGTGGCCAATCTGAAATCATGGTGAAATAGGTCAACCACGCCGCAAAGAACAAACCAGTAAGGCCGTAGAAGAAGGCAGCCAAGCTCAAGCGGGTACGCTTCAAGCCCATTGCTTCATCCAAACCATGGATTGGGAATGGAGAATAAACTTCACTCACCTCGTAGCCATTGCTGCGAAGATCTTTAACTGCGCTCAATACGATATCATCGTCATTGAATAGCGCACGTACAATTGGATTATGTTTAGTGTGCCCCATGTTCAGAGTGGTGTTTTTTGTAGCTCTCACCTGAAGACTTCAAGATAGTCTTCAATTCCGCCTGTGCGATAACAGGGAAGGTACGAGCGTAAAGAAGGAACAAAACAAAGAAGAAACCGATAGTACCGATGTAGATACCGATATCTACGAAGGTCGGAGAGAACATAGACCATGAAGATGGCAAGTAATCTCTGTGAATTGAGGTAACGATAATCACGAAACGCTCAAACCACATACCAATGTTTACAACAATTGAAATCACGAAAGTGAATACTAAGTTGGTGCGAAGCTTCTTGAACCACATGAACTGTGGAGAGAACACGTTACAAGTCATCATCGACCAGTAAGCCCACCAGTAAGGACCGGTTGCACGGTTTAGGAAGGCGTATTGCTCGTATTCTACACCTGAATACCAAGCGATGAAAAGCTCTGTGATGTATGCAACACCTACGATAGAGCCAGTAACCATGATTACGATGTTCATCATCTCGATGTGCTCGATATTAATGTAGTCTTCCAACTTGAAGATCTTACGAACAATCAAGAGCAAAGTCTGAACCATTGCGAAACCTGAGAAGATCGCACCCGCAACGAAGTATGGCGGGAAGATGGTCGTATGCCATCCAGGAATAACAGAAGTTGCGAAGTCAAATGATACGATGGTGTGAACCGAAAGTACCAAAGGAGTTGCAAGACCAGCCAATACCAAGCTCACCTCTTCAAAACGCTGCCAGTGCTTGGCTTTACCACCCCATCCGAAAGACAAAAGCTTGTAAATGTGCTTTTGAACTGGGTTGATGGCGCGGTCGCGAATCATCGCGAAATCCGGAATCAAACCAACGTACCAGAAAACTGTACTTACAGTCAAGTAGGTGGAAATTGCAAAAACGTCCCAAAGAAGTGGAGAGTTGAAGTTAACCCACAACGAACCGAATTGGTTCGGAATGGGCATAACCCAGTAAGCCATCCAGATACGCCCCATGTGAATCAATGGGAACAAACCGGCCTGAATTACCGAGAAAATGGTCATCGCTTCCGCAGAACGGTTAATGGCCATTCTCCACTTTTGACGGAACAACAATAGTACCGCGGAGATCAAAGTTCCGGCATGACCGATACCTACCCACCAAACGAAGTTGGTAATATCCCAGGCCCAATCAACGGTTTTATTCAACCCCCATACACCGATACCAGTTCCGATAGTGTAAAGGATGTTTCCAACCCCCCATAGGAACATAACAAAGGCGATAGAGAAGGCTATCCACCACGCGCGCGGTGCTTTAGACTCTACTGGTTTCGCTATATCATTGGTGATGTCGCTGTACGACTTTTCACCGAGGATAAGCGGGTTTCTTACTTGCGATTCGTAATGCATTTCGCTTTCTTATTTATTAGGCTCTGTTTCTAACTTTAGTCTGGTAGAAGATGCTAGGCTGTGTACCTACTTCTTCGAGCAAGTGGTAAGCACGATCTTGTTGTTTCAAGTGGCTCACTTCACTCTTAGGATTATTCACATCACCGAATACGATTGCACCGGTTCCACAAGCTTGAGCACAAGCCGTTGTGAACTCTCCATCTTCTAATTTTCTACCGTCTTTCTTCGCTTCTAATTTACCCAATTGGATACGCTGAATACACAAAGAACATTTCTCGATAACCCCACGGGCACGTACTGTTACGTCTGGGTTCAATACCATGCGACCGTAATCATCTTGTGACGGGTTTACATCGGCGAACTTATCGTTGCCTTTGTAGTTGAACCAGTTAAAGCGACGAACCTTGTAAGGACAGTTATTCGCACAGTAACGGGTACCGATACAACGGTTGTAAGCCATGTGGTTCAATCCCTCACGTGAGTGAGCCGTTGCACCTACTGGACATACCGTTTCACAAGGAGCGTGATTACAGTGCTGACACATTACAGGCTGGAACACAACGGATGGGCTCTCTGAAGGAACTTCCATCTTAGCGTATTTCTCAATAGCACCTACTCCTTCTTCTTCAGCACGCTCAGCGGTCATATCAGAGGAGTAGTAACGGTCAATACGCAACCAATGCATATCGCGGTGACGACGAATCTCGTCCTTACCTACTACAGGAACGTTGTTTTCTAACGAACATGCTACAACACAAGCACCACAACCGGTACATGAGTTCAAGTCGATAGACATGTTCCACATGTGTGAAGTCTCGTGATCGTGATCATCCCACAAGTTGGCTTCAAAAGCACTTAGTGGGCCTTTATGAGTTTCGAACGTTGGTGTCTCATTCCACTCACTTACGTTAGTGTGCAAGAATGCAGGCAAGCTTACCTCATTAACAATCTTACGGCCCATCATAGTGTGCGCCAACTGTACTGAAGCGAAGCCGTGCTCAACCTCAGAAGCAACAACGCTAACCTCTGTGCTGTATGGTTTATCAGATGAAAGCAATGCAGAAGCATTAACCCCTACACCGTTACCAACTTTACCAACGTTTTCACGTCCAAAGCCAATTGCCAAACCTAGTGAACCCTGAGTTTGACCTGGTTGAATCCATACCGGAACATTTTCAAGCGTAGTACCATCAACAGTCAAGTTGATTGTGGTACCGTTCATTGCACCGTTTGATTGCGGACTTACTTCTACACCGAACTCAACTGCATCAGCAGCGCTCATCACAACATAGTTGTCCCAAGACAAACGTGTGATTGGGTCTGGCAATTCGAAAGTCCAAGGGTTGTTAGCATTTGCACCCGCACCCATTCCAGCTTTAGTGTAGGTGTAGAACTCTAAGCCTGTAGATGGTTTAGCTACTGAAACACCAGCAAGATCTACGTTTACTACTGAAGCCTCAGCAGTCGCAGTAGAAGTAAACCCATCATGCAAGATCGTGTTCCAAGCTGCAGATGGTGCATTAAGCGTTGCACTTGCCTTAACCAATTCCATTGCGCTCTCAGAGCCACCAGCAAGTGCATTAACGATCTCAACTGCACTTTTGCTATCAAACAATGGGCTGATCGTTGGTTGACCAACATTATAAACACCCGAAACAGGAGCGAAATCAGACCATGCTTCAAGGTAATGGCTCATTGGCAGTGCCACTTTAGCCATAGATGCAGTCTCGTCAGCACGATCAGCAATGCTCACCACATTCACCTTTTCAAGGCTCATGGCTTTCATTGCGTACGCTGGATTTACATCAAGGGTAATCAAGGTGTCAACAGCACCGCTATTAACATCTTTGATAAGCGAAGCAACTTCTGCATCATTTCCTGCAGAGGTGTAGTTCAAATTAGAAGTATTCAAGGCTGCGCTACCCAATGCTACGTTGATTGCCAAAGCTAATTTCTCAGCTACGGCACTGTTCAAACCGTTCAAAACGAGTGCGCCAGAACCAGCAGCCACCAACGCTTTAGCAGCATCATTTACTGAAGACGCGATATCATCACGCAATGCAGGGGCATTAACCTTCATCAAGCCGGCAGTGGCAGCAACTACATTGTACATGTTCGCTAGCACCGCTTCGTATTCACTCATACGCGCCTTCACACGAACATCAGCGTTAGAACCAGTGATGGTCAAACCTGCCTCGATTTGGAAGTGCTTGAGCATGTGCTCTGATGGCTTGCGCGCAGTTGCATATGCTTTTCCTAGGTTCTGACCATTGAAGTCACCCAAGAAATCGGCACCAACACCGACTACTACTGCTGCTTTTTCTAAATCAACCGTTGGAAGTGCACGAGAACCTAAGGCCTCTTCGTAAACATCTAGCTGTGCGCTATGACTTACGGCGTCAACCGTAACATGACGAAGTCCCAATTTAGCGATGGCTGCCTTAACTGCAGGACTCACCACTGTTCCGGTTAGGATTGCTGATTTCTCAGTTAGCAATGCTTTTGCTGCTACTAGAGCTGCTGACCAGCTTGCTTCTGCACCATCCACCATTGGAGTACGCATGCGAGCGCCATCGTACAAGCTCAATACAGAAGCTTGAGTACGTGCGTTCGTACCACCATTGAAGGGTGCATCGTTATTCGGTTCAATTTTGATTGGACGACCTTCGCGCGTTTTAACCAAAACTGAGGCGAAGTCTTGACCATCAAAGAATGAAGTCGCATAGTACGAAGGAACACCAGGAACTAAAGTATCTGGCTTCACTACGTATGGAATACTTTCAACGATAGGAGCCTCACAAGCCGCTAGAGTAGCTGCCGCTGTAGAGAATCCCATGAATTTCAAAAAGTCGCGACGAGAAGTCTCACCCTCAGCGAGATCATCATTACCCAAGAAGTCAGCTTGTGACAACTCGTTGGCAAATTCGTTTTGAGCGAGTTTTTCTGCGAGTTCAGGATTGGCTTGATCTTCAATGCCTCTCCAATATTTGTTGTTCTCAGTCATTGCTGTACTTCTATTAGTAGTGACACTTACCACATTCTAGACCGCCGATTTTCTCAGCAGTAATCTTTTCACCGTGGTATTTTTCAGTTAATTCTTCGTGGAAGTCTTGGTAGTACTCGTTTTTGTTGAACTGAACTTCAGTTTCACGGTGACAGTTGATACACCATCCCATGGTCAACTCAGAGTATTGGTACACTTCTTCCATTGTCTCCACTGGACCATGACATTGCTGACACTCCAACTGACCTGCACTTACGTGTTGGCTGTGGTTGAAGTACGCTAGATCTGGCAGGTTGTGAATACGAACCCATTTAATAGGTTGTTGCTCGTATCCTTCGATGTATTCACGATTCTCGGCATCCCAACCAATAGCTGTGTAAATTTTAGCAATCTCTGGAGAGCGCTCACCGCCATATTTCAATTCGCCAGCATCAGTAGTAATCTCTGAACCGTCTACATACATGTGACAGTTCATACATACGTTAGCCGAAGGAATACCAGAATGTTTTGAGTGACGCGCAGAGCTGTGGCAGTAGTTACAGTCGATTTCGTTCGCGCCTGCATGCAATGCATGAGAGAAGGCGATTGGTTGTTCGGGTTGGTAGTTTTGCTCAACACCAATACCGCTCATCCAGCTGTACAATTGGCTCAAGAAAGCAATGGTAATAATGATCGTAGACAAGGTTACAAAACCTTTGTTGTTGATCAAACGTCCCCAGAACCATCCTGCTTCATCGAGAATAGAGACTGGATCATCTCCATTCACCAATCGCAGGGTGTTCTTCATACGCGCTAACAAAAGGAGCATTACGAAAAGCAATACCCCAAGACCAAGCGTGATTTGTTTGCTGTAGTCTTTAGACTCTACAACAACAACCGCTCCGTCCGTTCCTGCTGTAGTCGCAGCGGGCTTTTTATCACCTTCGATAGTATACTGAAGGATGTCGAAGATATCCTGGTCAGAAAGTGCCGGAAAAGCACTCATGACAGAACCATTGTACTCTTCAAAAATGGCAATTGCATCAGCATCGCCAGAAGCTCTTAGTTCCGCATTGTTACGAATCCACTGCAACAACCACTCCTCGGAGTACTTGTCGGTAACACCTGTCAAGGCAGGGCCCACGAGCTTTTTGTCAAGCTTGTGACAGCTCGCACAGTTGGATTTAAAGAGCTTTTTACCATTGGCTGCATCGCCTTCGAAAGCGTGCGCCGGTGAGGCAGAGAGCAGGAGGACTGCAAAAGCGAACACAGCGCTAAGTCTTCCGAGAATAGATTTTGTGTACATAATAGGCCTATATATAGCTATTCAGTGTCCGGCAAAAATAAGATTCGTACGCCATAAAAAGGCGCTTGAACCCTGAATAATATAATTTAAATCCATTCTAAATAAGTCCGTACAGACGAGTGTTTGAGCGCTTGATTTATGCATTATCTTATACCGATTAAATCTGCACTTTTTATCTATGCTCAATCGCCTCAGCCATAAGCTTTTAGTTTTTACAACCTGCCTTTTTTCGACTCAAGTCATGGCAAGTATGGACACGCTGGACATCCCAGTGGATCTTGATAGTGCCTACATGCATTACACAGCGCATGCAAAGAGTGATCTTTTTGAAGGATACACCATTCAGTTGTTTAGCGGAACACGGGAAGGTGCTAATTCCGTGCGCGCAAAAATCCTGAGTTTAGGAGGAAGCGATGAGACGCGTATGGTATATCGCGAACCGAACTTCAAAATCCACGTTGGCACGTTTCCAACGGCATCATTAGCTGATCGGGAACTTTTGCGCTGGCTTTCGGAATTCCCTAATGCTTTTGTCGTACAAACACAGGTTCCTTTGTACCCCGTGGGGCGGAATGATGACGGTGAAATCGAAGAAAAAAGCGAGGATTAACGGGCAAACTGCGAAACTCGTAAAACAACGTTTTCTTGAACACTTTGGTAGTAGAGATTAATATCTCCACGATGGTAGTTACGTGTTCGTAAAGCCCAACTCCACGGGAATTTCGGATGGGAAGTATACACGACACCATTACTTAGGCGAGCCCCAGCAACTTTTGGATAGAGCGGCTTCTTTGTGTTGATTAGAGCACCCGGATTTTCATCGCGCGAAATGATATCGGTGGTGGTTGTCCACGTGAGGGGGTTGGTTAAAACAAGGCATTCGTTGGGCACTTTAGAATACACAACGGTACCCTCACGGTAGGTACGCCAACTAGCAGCGCAGCCTGTTTGATTGGGGCGCTCACAGGGTGGAATTGGTAAAACACAAGCATCGACAGGCATTCCGACTAGGTATGCTGCTACCAGACGCTCCGACCAAGGAAATTCAGGACGGGAAACCATCAGTCGCTCAAGATGATCAGTGCCTTGACTGTGTGAAGCCAGAATGAAAGGCTTATCACCTATTTCATTTAGAAAAACATCAAAAGCTCGCGCTACGTCATTGTACGCCAGTTCGTAGGCTTGAGCCGTAACCTTTGAAGGAGAAACATCATAAACCTTATAGGCCGCTTGGCGGTAAAGCGGGACATATACAGGGCCTGCCGAAGCGAAGGCGGTGCTTTGATATAATACGGGAGTCTGGACGGATTGCCGGTACTCTTGGCTGTTAATGTCAGCATTCCAAGACTCGCCACGTCCCGGGAAATAGACCGTAGGGTACACAAAAAAAACAGGGATCTCAGCATCCTTTGTCACCGAAATCCCTGTAAAATTAGTATCTGATAAATCGTGTTTTTCCGGGTGGGCAGCCCAACTATTGAGTTGAGCGTAATCCGGCTCTACCGGAATCACTGTGCTCAAGCTGGCAGCAGGAACACAACCCTGAATCACGATTGCCGTAATGGCGAGGATAATTAGGCCTCTACCGTAGCTTTTTCGCGTATTATTTGCTCCAATTGATGTGCGGGCACAACACCACTTTGTCTCCATAACATTTCTCCTGCTTGGAACAAAGTTAAGGTTGGAACACCTTGAACACGCATTGCTTCAGCCAATTGTGGGTTTTTATCCACATCAATCTTGATGATATTGATTGATTCGCCCATTTTTTGACTGAGCTCTTGAAGGATGGGAACCATCATCTTACAGGGGCCACACCATTCCGCCGCAAAGTCTATTAGCGTAGGTTTTGGATTATCTATAATATCTTTAAAACTGGCCATAATATTAGGGGTATTAACGGACTACTTCGAAGCCTTTTCCCATCCAAGCGCCTATGCCGCCTTGAAGGTTATAAACTTCTTTAAATCCTTGTTGTTGCATTGCGCGCATGGCCTGACCCGAGCGATTGCCTGAACGACAGTATACATACACGGGGGTATCTTTGTCCAATTTTGATATCTCCGCCGCAAAATTTTCGTCGTAGATATTCAGCAATGTCGAGTTTTTCAGGTGTCCTTGGGCATATTCGCCAGGTGTACGGACATCGAGTACGAGCCCCTTACCCTCAACAACGAGCTGAGCAAATTCATCGGCATTCACATTCTTTGCGATAACACCTGCTTGGCTCTGTTCTTGAGGCACAGCCTGATCTGTGTTTCCTGAACAAGAGGTTAGTGAGGTTGAAAGCGCAAGCGCGAAGGCGATAGAAGAAAGAATAGACATGCGCATCACTCTTAGAGTTTGTGAATCATAATATCACTTGCACCACCGCCATTCAATCCGTCAGTGATTCCTTTCTGCGCAAGGAACATCAATGCCTGACCTGAACGGTTTCCAGAACGACAGAAAACTACTAGCGGACGCGAAAAATCCTTGAATTCTTCCCAACGTGCGGGAACTTCGTCCAATGGGATGTTGATTGCTCCGGGTACTGCTTCAAAGGCTACTTCGCCTCGTGAACGTACATCTACAAGTGTTGCCTCTGGGTGATTGATTGCTTCGTTAAGTGTCATAAGTCGTAATTTTTGTCAAAAATATACGGTCTAAAAATGAGGAGTGCGATTCAAGTCACACTTACCAAATAATAATTTGATCCTCTTTAGATTTTGATATCCCTGTGTGTTCACAACCGAAAGCCTCATTGAACTCAGGCATATTGCTCATCGGCCCATTTACCCGGAATTTCGCCGGGCTATGAGGATCTGTAACCACCTGATTTTTAAGATACTCGTCACGAGCATGACTTTGCCATACCTGTGCCCATCCAAGGAAAACGCGCTGTGCATCCGTAAAACCATCCACTTCAGCGACATCCACATCACCTTTGTGCTTCAAATAGGCATGGTAGGCAAGCGTCAAACCACCAAGGTCAGCAATATTCTCTCCCAATGTTAGGTTACCATTGACATGAACACCTGGCAATACCTCGTAAGCGTCGTACTGTGCAGCCAATTTTGACGTCAATTCATCAAAGCGACGTTTATCGGCATCAGACCACCAGTTTTCAAGGTTGCCATCAGGTCCATAATTTGCCCCTTGATCGTCAAATCCATGGGAGAACTCGTGACCGATCACCCCACCAATAGCCCCATAGTTCAATGCATCGTCAGCATTAGGATCAAAGAAGGGAGGTTGTAAAATACCTGCAGGGAAGACAACTTCATTGTTGAGTGGATTGTAGTACGCATTCACAATATGCGCACCCATGCCCCATTCACTCTTATCCACTGGTTTTCCCAGCTTCGCCAGATTTTCTTTTGTGAAGTATGAGGATAAAGCAATGGAATTTTCAAAGAAGCTCTCACGACTGAGCTCGAGATCTGAAACGTCTTTCCACTGGTCCGGATATCCAATTTTATAAGTGAAGGCGTCCAATTTAGCCAAGGCCTTCTCTTTAGTCGTATCACTCATCCAGCTGAGGCCATTGATACGGTCGCGGAAAGCGCTGCGTAAATCTTCCACCATTGCTTCCACCTTAGCCTTGCTCTCTTCTGGGAAATAGCGATCCGCATAAAGATGTCCAAGCTGCTCACTCAGGCTGCCTACTGCACCTTGCGCACGCTTCCAACGCGGATTCATCTTCGGTGTACCGCGAAGCGTTTTGCTGTAGAACTCGAAGTTGAGCGCTTCGAATTCATCATTAAGGGAATTTGCAGCCGCATCGGCAACGTGCCAGGCATAGTAATCTTTCCAAGTAGCAAGAGAAGTACTGCCAACAGCTTCGTTGACGCGCGTGAAGTACTCAGGAGCGGAATTGATCAATGTATCCACCTCAACATCCAGAGCAGATAGATATGCTTCAATAGGCATTAAAGGAGCCAATTCCGTCAATTCTTTCGGAGTCATCGGGTTGTAACGCGCAACCGAATTGCGCATTTCAACGCGGCTCTTCATCGCATTTGCCATGGCTTTTTCTAAACCATAAATGGCATTTACATCCCATGATGCGCCAACCAACGCCGCAACCTTTGCAATGTGGTCACGGTACTGTTGCTGCAGTACAAGGCTTGCTGAATCCTCACGCAAATAGTAATCGCGATCAGGAAGACCTAGGCCGCTTTGACCTACATAGAGGGCATGGGCAGCGCTGTTCTTCGCATCAGTACCCACGTATACGCTGAGAGGTGCGCCTACTCCATTGAACTTATTCTTGCCCATCAACGAGAAGAGCGCCTCAAGTGATTCCACCTCATTTACCTCATCGATGTAAGGAATTAATGGCGCCAAACCCGCGGCATTCCGAGACGTGCTGTCCATTGCCGAGGCAAATAAATCACCGATGAGTTGCGCATCCGTACCCTTTTCGTGTGTACCTGCGCTCACCTCTTCTAGAATTTCTTTGAGTCGGTGTTTATTGGTTTCAATGAGCTCATTGAATTTACCCCAACGCGTTTCCGTATCAGGAATTGGATTGGCTTCAATCCAGCCACCCGCGGTATATTGGAAAAAATCCTGACACGGCGCTACGGTCGTGTCTAATGAAGCAAGATCAAAAGATGGCTTAACGGCCTCTTTTTGAGGCGCAGCACATGATGCAGCTGCCAAAAGCGGCAGTGCAATGAATAGCTTTTTCATAAAGCGATATGCATTAAGAGGTTATTACCTGCGTTTCCAGGTCTTGAAGGTAAAGGAATATTCGTGATTTTCATCAGCTGGATGAAAGGTCTCCGCAATGAGTTCAAACGGGCTTTGGTCCCAATCAGGGAAATAGGCGTGCGCATCAAACTCATGATGGACTTCTGTGATTTCTAAAATATCGACATAAGGCATGGCCAATTCATAAATCTGTGCCCCACCCACGATAAAGGCCTCTTCTTCATTTTTGACCAATTCCAACGCTGCCTCGAGGTTTGGCACCACCTCACAACCCTGCTCCTGCCACCCTTCTTGTCGCGTAATCACTATGTGACGGCGCTTAGGTAAGGGGCGCCCACCGAGGCTGTCCCAAGTCTTTCGCCCCATAATGATGCTGCGACCGCGAGTGTGATCTTTAAAATGTTTGAGATCGTCCGGCAGGTGCCAGATCAAATCATTGTCTTTGCCGATGGCCTTATTATCAGCGTACGCCACGATTGCCTTGAGTACCATTATACCGCTACTTTGCCCGCAATATGCGGATGTGGATCGTATCCCTCGATTTCAAAATCATCGTATGTGAAGTCGAAGATATTAGTGATTTCAGGATTCAATTTCAGCGTTGGCAAAGCACGAAAATCTCTTGACATCTGGAGTTCCAACTGCTCGATGTGGTTATTGTAGATATGTGCATCTCCAAGGGTGTGCACGAAGTCGCCCACTTCCAAACCGCATACCTGTGCCACCATGTGTACTAGGAAAGCATAGGAAGCGATGTTAAAGGGCACACCGAGGAATATGTCTGCACTCCGTTGGTAAAGCTGACAACTCAACTTTCCATCGGCAACGTAGAATTGGAAAAACGCATGACAAGGAGGCAAAGCCATATCTTCGATAAAGCCAACATTCCATGCATTCACGATCATTCGGCGACTGTTTGGATTGTTCTTGATTTGATCAATAACCTGAGAAATTTGATCTACATACGAACCGTCCGGCTTAGGCCATGAGCGCCACTGGTACCCGTAAACGGGACCTAACTCGCCCCATTTCTCTGCAAACGAGGCATCTGTCGCTACACGTTCTGCAAACGCACGAATATCTTCACCCGCAAAATCAGCACTTTTCTGATAAGCTGCATAGGGCCAATCGTCCCAAATACGCACTTTGTGCTTTGCGAGGTATTCTATGTTCGTACTCCCCTGCAAAAACCAAAGCAACTCGTGTAAGATACTTTTGATATGGACCTTCTTTGTGGTTAACAAAGGAAAACCCTCTTGAAGATTGAAACGCATCTGATGACCAAAAACACTCAGTGTGCCTGTTCCGGTTCGATCTCCTTTTTGAGCGCCCTCTGCAAGTACGCGCTTTACTAAATCGTGATATTGCTGCATAGAACAAATATGCAGGTTTGATTCATTGAATCTGAGCTAATCTCCGAAGGGTTATCCACCGGGAATTAACAAAAAAAACCCGCCCTTGAATGGACGGGTTTTTATGTGCCCCAGGCGGGACTTGAACCCGCACGAACATTGCTGTTCAACGGATTTTAAGTCCGTCGTGTCTACCAATTCCACCACCAGGGCAGGAACAAAAAACCCTCCGGTGCAGGAGGGCTTTGAGCGAAAGACGGGATTCGAACCCGCGACCCCAACCTTGGCAAGGTTGTGCTCTACCAACTGAGCTACTTTCGCGTTTGGGTTTGCAAATATATAGCCGATTTTCAGTTCTGCAATACCCCTAATTATTTTTTTGAGATTTTTTGTTTGAGCGTATGGAGCAGCATTAGAGCCTCGATGGGTTTAAGTTCATCAATATCAAGATTTTCGAGTTCATCTGCAATGGATTCTAATTCGGGCCTGTCCAAAGAAAAAAAGTTTAATTGGCCCGCAGCATCAGAACCATTAGGCTTCTCCCCCTTCTCTCTTTGCGCTTCCAATTCCGCCAGCACGAGGTTTGCGCGGTTCAACACATAACTCGGTATGCCCGCCAATTTTGCCACATGGATACCAAAGCTATGGGCCGTGCCACCCTCTTTTAATTGGCGCGTAAAAATCATTCGTCCATCGTGCTGTTCCACGGCTATGTGGTAATTGCGAACCTTGGCGAAATCATTGCACATCTCATTAAGCTCATGATAATGTGTTGCAAACAAGACCAAAGGTGAACTCGGATGCTGGTGCAGGTATTCCGCAATACCCCAAGCTATACTTACCCCATCGAACGTACTGGTCCCTCGACCAATTTCATCGAGGATCACCAAACTGCGGGGGCTAATATTATTCAATATGGTTGCAGTTTCATTCATCTCTACCATGAAAGTGGATTCTCCCTTGCTCAGGTTATCTGTAGCACCAACGCGCACAAAGAGGCGATCAACAATGCCTAATTCAGCTTTAGAAGCAGGCACATAGCATCCCATTTGAGCGAATATTTGGATCAGCGCCGTCTGACGAAGCAATGCGCTTTTACCACTCATATTCGGCCCAGTAATCATGGCAATAGCGGCATCCTTACTTTGCAAGGCAATGCTGTTCGCAATATATGGCTGACCTTCAGGAAGGACCTGTTCAATAACAGGATGACGACCATTTTCGATAGAAATGGCGTGAGCGGAGTGGAAAACTGGGCGAACAAAATCATTAACCAAAGCCAAATCAGCGAAACCTAGCAACACATCTAAAGTTGCCGCCCAATGCGCCATGGCCAAAACCTTTGGCACCACGGCAGCGACATCTGCAACCACAGCAGCAAATAGAGTCGTTTCAATGGCTCGGATTTTTTCTTCCGCACCCAAGACCTCCGTTTCGAACGTTTTCAACTCCTCGGTGATGTAACGTTCGGCATTCACTAGCGTCTGCTTGCGGTGCCATTGCTCAGGAACTTTGTCTTTGTGGGAGTTTCTCACCTCCAAGTAATAACCAAAGACATTATTAAAGGCCAATTTCAACGAAGGAATACCCGCCGATTCCGCCTCGCGGTCCCGTATCCCCTCCAAAGTTGCCGTAGCATCGTTCAACAAACCGCGCAACCGGGCCAATTCCGCGTTGTACTCGCTCCGAATACTTTCACCTTTCCCAATAATAACAACAGGATCGTCCACAAGGGCCTCATGCAACTTCGCACGAACCTCCGCAAGTGGATCCGGCCTGCCCACAGGCAAGGTCAAGACCTCATCTCGAGCCACGTCTAAACACCCTGCAACACGGTCCAAGGCATCGCGTAATCGAGCCATTTCTTTGGGCGAAATTCGACCTGTGCTCACCCTTGAGGCTAGGCGTTCCATATCTGGAAGGCTAGCCAGCCGTCCTCTCAGATCCCGAGCGAGATCAGGCTGTTCCAACAACTGCTCGACTGCATCGTGACGCTGTGAAATAGTTCCTTCGTCCAGCAGCGGCAGCGCGAGCCATGTGCGCAACAAACGTCCTCCCATAGCCGAGCTGGTCTTATCCAGAATTCCCAGTGCGGAAGTGCCTCCTGCGGCGTTCGGATAAAAAAGCTCCAAGTTTTGAATGGTGAAGCCGTCCAGCCACATGAAGTCTTCGAGGACGATTCGGCTGAGCTTTGTGATATGGCCTAATTGACCCATTTCACTATGCTTCAAATGATGCAAAATCGCACCGGATGCAATGGCACCAGGATCGCCCATTTCAAGACCGAACCCAACCATTCCTTGGGTTCCAAAATGCCCCGTGAGGGTATCCATAGTATATTGCGGCTCCCAAACCCAATCATCCACACCGTAGAGGTAATACTGCAAATCCAAGGATTGACGCAACTCACGCTGCATGCTTCGAGGATGAATAATCTCCTTCGGTCCATAGGTACTGATGGCATTCATGACCAATTCCCTTTCGCCCTGGGCGAAAGCAAAGGTTCCCGTACTAATGTCCAAAATAGCTAGTGCCCAAGCTCCCTTTTGTGCAGGATAAAGCGCTGCAAGAAAATTGTGTTCTTTGCCGGAAAGAAGGTCGGAATTCAAATTAATTCCTGGTGTAATCATATCCGTCACCCCTCGTTTCACCAACCCTTTGACCAATTTCGGATCTTCAAGCTGCTCAACAATGGCCACACGATGACCGCCCTTCACAAGCTTAGGCAAATAGGTGTTCAAGGCATGGTGAGGAAAGCCGGCCAAAGCAATTTCCGAAGCCGAACCGTTGGAACGTTTTGTCAAAATGATATCCAACGTATTCGCCGCCAATTCCGCATCGCGTCCAAAGGTTTCATAAAAATCCCCCACGCGAAACAACAGCAATGCATCCGGGTGCTTTGCTTTGATTTCGTCGTATTGACGCATCATTGGTGTCTGTTTCTTAGCCGCTTTGTTCGCCATTTACGCTTAATTTGCAAGAGTTCAAATGTAAGTGCTTCCTAACCGATGAGAAAACTCCGGAACAACGAATTGGGTCGATTGACCGCCGAAGAATACCAAAAATCGAAAAAAACGCCGTTGGTACTCGTTTCTGATAACGTTCGAAGCATGCACAACATCGGCAGCCTCTTTCGTACGGCCGACTGTTTTCGCGTCGAACATTTTTACCTGTGTGGCATGAGCCCCGTTCCAGGACACCCTGAAATTGAAAAAACAGCCCTAGGAGCAACGGAAAGTGTCCCCTGGTCCCATCACGAAAACACTATAGATCTTCTGACCCAACTCAAGTCGGAAGGCTATACAATCGCTGCGTTGGAGCAAGCCGAAGGCAGCTTTAAACTTCATGAATACCAAGCCTATGGCCCTACAGCATTGGTTTTAGGTCACGAAGTTATAGGTGTAGCACAGGATGTGGTAGAAGCTGCGGATCACGTGATTGAAATCGTTCAGTATGGCACGAAACACAGCCTAAACGTAAGCGTGAGCGCCGGTTTGGCCATCTACGAACTTCACAAACAACTAAGCGCGAAATAACCTTTTCACCCGTTGGTTGATCCCGAAAATACGCCATAAGATTAGGGGCACAACAAGCGCCAGTAGACTCAACAACATTCCCATGTAAGCCGTTTGTGAACTTGCCGGTACCGAAGCCGATCTAGTGAGCATGATTCCCCGGATTATCCAAGGTTGTCGCCCCATTTCGGCGGTATACCATCCCGCATAGTTAGCCAGGAGTGATAGACCTACCACCAATTTCATAAGCATCACGGCGCGCTTTGGTCGACGATCGCGATAGTACCAAATGAGCAACAGGGCAAAGAGAATGGCAATATGACTCAGAACCATGGTATGGTAGGAGGCAAATACGGCGTCAAGCAAATCGGTTAGAAAGCTTTGGTCCCAGGCGTCCAATCCAGGCATGCTGGCAGTGGCATCGTTGACCAACATTTTCGATGCCATACCCTCTAACTTGATGTTGTAGCGATGGTTTTTTACCGGCAAGAGCCATAGATCGGCTGGACCGTAAAAACTTTGGTGACCTTCGAATGCAGCAAACTTCTCGGGTTGATAGGCGTAAACTTCGCCGGCATGCCGGTGGCCGACGTAGAATTGGCCCACCCAAATCATGAGCAATACGAACAAGGCTCGGTATTCAATGAGTCGGAATCTACTCGAGAACCATGAAATGCCAATCATCAAGGCTCCGAGGAGCACGTGTTGTAAACGCGTCCAGAAGGTTGGGCTAAAGATGACCCCAGGGAGTGAAATACGCTCTACGCTATTGGCCAGGGGATTCGATATCAACCGAACACCAGAGGGATATTGCATCCATGCATTCACCGAGGTAATAGCCGTTGCACTCACTAATGTCGTTAGAACCAAGCCAATTGCGGCAACGCGTAAAAGCAGAATAGATCCGCGACGGTAGGCAACAAACAAGAGGAATAAAAAGACCACAAAGCCAGCCAAGGAAATGGGTGCCTCAAGGCCTAGCACCGGATCAAACATAGTGGCGATGATGTCGTAATAGGGAGTCCAAATCATTTCGAAGTGCCACTTCAAGACGTAGCCGGTGGAAATACCAAGGACTACAAAGAGCATGAGTGGCCCTAATGTACGTTTTACCTTAGACCATGGATCAACGCCAAAGGTGCGCCATGCCAACCAGAAAAAGCCTCCAATCGTAATGAGAGGAAATACATAATGCACCGAAATGGTGAACGCAAAAGCCAACCGTGCGAGGGCATCTAAATTCATAGAAGGTGGTCTAGATGTCCCAAAATTAAAAAACCCGCGCATCTGCGCGGGTTTTCCATAAGGTTTCTTAGTGTTATTAAATCAGTGTCTTAAAATGCAACGTCTACACGACGGTTAATCTCGTAATCGTCACTGAGGGTATCCTTTTCGCCGATGGCCTTCACATCCAATCGATCACCGTTTATATTGTAAACCTCGTTATGGGCTTTCTTAACAACCATTGCACGACGATTTGCCAACTGTGTGTTGTATTTCTAACTACCCACTGGGTCACAGTAACTGCGCACTTCAATGCAAATAGGAATGCAAGTCTATTCAAAACAGTAGTATTTTGTTCAAAGGTGTTAAAATACCACGTTTATGAAAATTTTATAAGAATTTATCTAGAGCTTTTACACTTAGAGTCAATAACCAACCTTAACACACTCAAATTCAGGGAGTTCCGCAACCAATTGTCCGATTGTCTTTTCGAAAATGGGGTGCTCCCAATTCGGACGAACCTCTTGCAAAGGCAGTAAAGCAAAGGCTCGTTCTTGCATCCTTGGGTGTGGAATTTGGAGTTTCGGGGTGTGGTGAACAACTCCATCAACGGTCAAAATATCCAAATCAATTGGGCGATCTTCATAGCCCTGAGCATTTCGCGTACGCCCCATGGCACGTTCGGTTTCCAATAAGTGATCCATGAGCTCTTCAGGATCACCGGCGAAGGTCACATCGAGTGCTTGGTTTAGATACGAACTATCACTCTGGTATCCCCACGCTGGACTTTCATAGAGCGAACTAATTGTTAAAATCGAGGCGTATGTGCTAATGTATTCCGCTGCGCGGACCAGGTTCTCACGCTTATGACCTAAATTCGTTCCAAGCAGTATTATTCCTCTAATCATATGAAGCAGTTTTTTAGCGCCTTTCTAGGCACCATCGCAGGTTTTGTAGCTCTTTTTTTCATCGGTATCGGTTTGCTCCTGGCGGTCGCAACGTTGGGCGGCGATGAAGCCCCAAAGGTACAGGAAAAGACCCTGCTGAAAATCGATTTAAACACCACGATCGAAGAGCGATCGGTAGAGGATCCTTTCGCTGGGTTCGATGCGTTAAATTTTGAAAGCACCAGCAATCTAGGATTGAATGATTTTATGATTGGACTGGAGGCCGCGGCGACTAATCCATCGGTTGAAGGGATTTTGCTTAACATGGGTGGTTTCAGTGCAGGTTACGGAACCTTGGAGGAATTGGGCGAGTACCTTAAAGCGTTCAAGGCGACTGGTAAAAAAATCTATGCCTACGGGGAGTATTATACCCAGAAAGGTGCGTATTTGGGGGCACTTGCAGACTCTACCATTCTACATCCTGGAGGAATACTGGATTGGCGCGGGATTGGCCTTAGCTTGACTTATTACAAGGACTTTTTTGATAAAGTGGGTATCGAACCACTAATTGTTCGAGGAACCAATAATAAATACAAAAGTGCCGTAGAACCTTACCTCAGCAACACGATGAGTGAGGAGAATCGGACCCAGCTTACCCATTTGACAGATGGTTTTTGGGATTTTCTTACCCAGGCTTATGTGGAGAAGGGTGTTGAACGGTCGAAACTCGATAGTGCAGCAACGAATTGGACCGGGATGGACGCAGAGTTTGCATTGGAGGCCGGTTTGGTGGACGCGCTAGGGTATAGAGAAGATGTAATGGATGGTTTTGAGGAGCGCTTTGAAATCATGAATTGGTCCAGCTTTCTTAAAACGGTGGAACAGCCCAGCGCCAAGGATCGAATAGCAGTCATTTATGCAAATGGAGGTATCGGCAATGGAGCGGGCGATGAAAGCAGCATAGGAACGAAAAATATTATCAGCGCGTTGCGCAAGGCGGACAAAAATGACCGTGTTAAAGCGATAGTTCTGCGCGTGAACAGCCCCGGTGGTAGTGCACTCACCTCGGACATGATACACCACACCATTGGGAGCATGAGCAAACCAGTAGTTGTGAGTCAAGGTAACTATGCCGCTTCGGGCGGTTATTACATCAGCTGTAATGCAGATGCGATCTTCACGAATACAACAACAGTGACGGGTAGTATAGGTATTTTCATGAGCCTGTTTACCGCGGAGGAATTGATCACAGAAACTTTGGGGTTGAGCATTCAAAAGGTACAAACCCACCCCCTAGCGAATTTCCCGAATCTTTATGAGCAGCCCGATGAGCATACTTATGGTATTCTACAAAAAATGATTGACCGCGGCTATGATGATTTTACAGGGAAAGTTGCCGAAGGCCGCGACACTACAATGGAGTACATTAAGAGTATCGGTGGAGGTCGCGTATGGCTGGGTAGCGATGCCCTTGTCAATGGCTTGGCTGATCGCGAGGGTAATCTACAAGATGCTATTGCCTACGCCGCGTCTTTGGCTGATCTTAAGGAGTACCGATTGTATGAGCTCCCCGCGATTGAAACTGACCTGGAGAAAATCACCAAAGCCCTTTCGAAAGCGACGGGACCGAAGGTGCTACAAACAATTTCGGATCGTCCTGCGTTTAAGGAATTGGAATACCTTATCGAAAACCCAGGAATGCAGGCACGTATGAATCCTGCTTTTAGCCAATTCTGATGCAACACCGAAAAGCACATGCTGAGCGACTGTATTACCTGCTGAGCGCCCTATTTATCTCTGCGCTGATAACCTGTAATCTCATCGCTAATAAGTTTATCACGGTGGACCTAGGGTTCAAAACCTTCACTTTGAGTGCGGGGGTACTTCCCTACCCTATTACGTTTTTGATCACGGACATCCTCAGCGAGCTTTACGGACGGAAACGGACAACCCATGTTGTCCTAGCTGGATTTGCCGCCAGTATTTTCGTGCTCTTCATACTTTGGCTAGGTTCATTGTTTCCTGCCATAGAAGGCAGTCCAGTCAGCGACACCATTTACGATGCCGTTTTCCAAAACGCCTGGCGCATCATCGCTGCCTCGATGACGGCATACCTCGTGGCTCAGCTGGTCGATGTTAGGCTTTTTCACTTTTGGAAGAACCTCACCGGAGGCCGCATGCTATGGGTTCGGAATAACTTTTCCACCATTATTTCTCAGCTCATCGACACCGTCCTAGTTGTGTATATTCTATTCTTGGGGCGGGAAAGCAACACCACAATGTTGGGATACATCGGCGACGGGTGGTTTTTTAAAGTCATCGCTGCCGCAATCGACACCTTCTTCATCTATGCTTTCATGTGGTGGGCACGCAAGTTCTTCCGCTTGCAGCTTAATGAAGAAATTCGCCTTTAATCGATACCAAATTCGACAATGAAGCCCTCGTGTGAGCGCACGTTGAAAACGCCAGCATCAGTGATCAGATACTGTCCCTTGATGCCCTTCAGCTGACCGCTCCAATGTGGTTCTTTTCTAAGATTCAGGCTTTTCACTTTCGTTGGGTGTTCCTCTAGGGGGAACTTTAGGGTCCAATTCCTATATTCTCCCCACGCATATTCCCGCAACTCAGGTGTCAAAGCCTCCAACGCACGAACCCGTGCCTCTTGCAAATCAGCATCCGAAGCCGTCCCTTTCAACATGGCCTGCCAGCTGGTTTTATCTGCAAAATGATCTTTCAACAACACCTCAGCCTCACCCGCAAGGTAACGGTTGGGCACCTCCAGCAATATGGTAGCCTCCGATGCCCCTTGGTCTATCCATCGATAGGGCATTTGTGTTTTGCGCGTCACTCCGACCTTGATCTCACTGGTCTTTGCTAAATACACATAATGCGGCTGCAACTGCAAGCGCTTTTCAAACTCCAGGTCGCGCTCCTCAATCCCAAGATGCGCCTGACTCAATTCCGGCTTCATGATCGTCATGCTCGCCTCCGGACGGGTAAAAAAACACTCCCGACAAAAATTGCGGTCATGAACTGTCGGAACCGTGTGCCCACAAAAACACTGATGGTTTCCGAGCCACTTCACCTCTATATTCTTTCCGATCAGCGCATTCATCATCAACAAATGGTCACCCAGTCGGAGGGAATAACGAATGGGATCACCAATCTCATTGAACATTTTTTGAAGGGGACCAACTAAGCGCATGGAAATTCGAGTATTTTTATTCTGTTGTGGTGAATTTACACATTAAACCCAAGCCAAACCGACCCGCCATCCTAACCTGGGTCAACCGCGTAATCCGTGCAAGCATGAGACGCCGCGTGGACAGTATTCTTGTGTCTCGAAACGAAGCACTTAGCCAACAAGAATCTGTTCTAAAAAATCTTTTACAGTACGGTGAATTGACCGAGTATGGAGCCCGTTATCAGTTCGACCGTATTAACGATAGAGAAGACTTTAAACTTCGTGTTCCTTTGGTCAATTATCCTGTCATTCAGGAAGACATTGAACGTATGCGTAGCGGTGCCGTGGACGTTTTATGGCCCGGTCAGGTGCAATGGTATGCCAAGAGCTCAGGCACGACCTCGGGGGTGTCGAAGTTCATACCTGTTTCTAAAGAGAATATCGAAGAATGCCACTTTGCGGGGGGAAAAGCGGAATTGGCCTTGTATTGTGCTTATTGTCCAGACACTAAAATGTTTGAGGGCTTGGGACTGCGTCTTGGGGGCTCCACCGACATTCATGAAAGTGACGCGAGTAAATTCGGTGACCTCAGTGCGATTCTCATTCAAAACATGCCACTTTGGGCCGAGTCGGTCAGTGCGCCTAGCCAAGAGGTGGCGCTTATGAGTGATTGGAACGAGAAGATCGAAGCGCTCGCACAGGAATGCATGACAAAAAACATTACCTCCTTTTGGGGCGTGAGCAGTTGGTTTCTCGTTTTCGCACACCATGTGTTAGAAAAGACAGGAAAGTCGAATCTTCATGAAGTCTGGCCAAACCTGGAGTTGTTCGCACATGGAGGCGTAAACTTTGGTCCTTACCGCTCACAGTTCGAGAAATTGCTCCCAAAGGGAATAACTTTCCTTGAAAACTACAACGCCTCGGAAGGCTTCTTCGCAGTTCAGGACCACCCTAAAGCCGAAGGAATGTTACTGCTCACTGATGCCGGGGTGTATTTCGAGTTCATTACAATGAGTGCCTTTGATGGATTGAAAAGTCCCACCATAGGATTGGGTGATGTAGAATTGGGAGTAGATTATGCCCTTGTGATCACTACCAATTCCGGTTTATGGCGATACTTGATTGGAGATACGGTGCAGTTCACTTCCCTCGATCCTTTCCGTATTATCGTCAGCGGTCGAACGGCACACTACATCAACGCTTTTGGTGAAGAAGTGATCGTTTCAGACGCAGAAAATGCCTTGCGAGTGGCCTGCGAAAAGACAGATGCAACCGTGATCGACTTCCATGCAGCACCCATTTATCTCCAGGGAAAAACCAGCGGCGCGCACCAATGGCTCGTAGAGTTTGGTCAACCTCCTAAAGACATTTCGGTATTTATCGACGCGCTCGATAATGCCCTAAAAGAGGAAAACTCAGATTATGCGGCCAAACGCCAGCACGATATACTGCTGAAAAGGCCGGAATTGACCATAGCAAAGCAAGGCCTATATCAACAATGGCTTGCCCAAAAAGGCAAACTAGGCGGTCAACATAAAGTTCCACGACTGAGCAATAGCCGAACGCTCATGGAAGAATTTCTAATGCTTAACTAAGAGCCGGCTCGCGCTCCATTACTGAAGTCCAGAAGTTATAACGGGCTTGCAACGCTTGTTTAGCCGCACTAGCCGCCAGATCCCACGAATTTTCATCCTCGCTACAAATTTCCATGACCATTTGCTCAGCCAAATGACCGTGCTCATCACCATCAATTTCAATATGACGCTCAAGGTAGTAGGTGAACTTTGCAAGTCGATCCGGAAAATGGTTTTTGAGATTCTTCACCATCTCCACGAACATGTCTGGAATAAGATCCTCTCGACCAAAGGTGAATACAGCCGCAATCTCCGCCAAATTTCCACGCTCCACAACTGTTAGAGTATTCCGAACAAAGGATTTAGCGCCCTCCGGTGCCTGCGAGGCATCTAAAGCTTCTAATGGCTTTTTACCCGAATTCAACGCCTTAATAAAACTGCGAATGGGCGCTGTATCAGCACCCGCCTCATCCATAGCTTCAAGGTACATTTCGAAATGCGAGTTCACACGGCCCTCAGCATCGACATCACTTTCCTCGCCCATAACTATTTCGTTGATCAAGCGTCGAGCCACAGGATTACCCTTAGGCGTCCAAATCTGATCCACACAGGTCAATTCACGCTGGAGTGATTTTAGTAAGACCATGAAATCCCAAACTGCCCAAACATGCGTTTCCATTAGAGCCTGGACTTTTTCTAGGCTATCAACCCAAGCGTAAAAGGGATGTTGGATGAGATTGTGGCGGGCGGTTTGAAGGTGATGGTTTAGTACATCAATTTTCATCGTCTCTCGTGCAGTTTTTATTATTTTGCGCCTACAAATTTAGGAAACATGCATATAGCAATCGCAGGAAATATTGGATCAGGAAAAACCACGCTTACGGAGCTGTTAGCCAAGCACTACAACTACGAACCGCATTTCGAAGACGTAGTAGACAATCCATACCTCGACGACTTCTATGATGACATGCAACGCTGGAGTTTCAACCTTCAGATATACTTCCTACGTTCGCGTTTCGGGCAAATCATGGACATTCATAAAAATGACCTCAATGTTATTCAGGATCGTACCATTTATGAGGATGCCAACATCTTTGCCCCTAACTTGCACGCCATGGGTTTGATGACTGCGCGCGATTACAACAGCTACCAAGGCTTGTTTGAGTTGATGGAAGGCAATCTCAAGGCACCTGATCTCATGATTTATTTGCGCGCCTCGGTTCCTACTCTTGTCGACCATATACAACAACGCGGTCGCGAGTATGAAAACAGCATTCGCATTGATTACTTGCGTCGATTGAATGAGCGCTACGAGGCTTGGATCAACAGCTACAGCAAAGGCAAAGTTCTGATCATTAACGTGGACAAAAATGATTTCAAGAATAAGCCCGAGGATCTAGGTGATATTATCACTCAAATCGACTCAGAGCTCCACGGCCTCTTCTAGGGCTACTACGATTTTCTCAGAAGCACCCTGGCCCTGCAGCAACCACTGCTGAGCCTTCTTTCCGCGTTCACTGAGCTCGCCCTTTTGCGCACTGTTCAGGTATGATTGCAAATGCTCCACCGTATGACCTGGCATTAGGTACTGGCGCTTGACCAATTCCGTATTCTCCGGCATCAATGCCCAATTCGGCCCGCAAGCCGCGACCTTACCTTTGATCGTCGCTTCAAGGACATTGTGCGTCGCTTTGCCAAAACCACCACCAATAACCACCGCATCGGCAATGCCATATAGCGCACTTAGCACACCAAACTCATTCACCACCAAAACATCGGCATCCACCGGCTGATCAATTGTCGAATACTTCGCTTTCTTACCGGTCCACTCAAAGCTAGCGGCCAGCGTAGGTGCCTCAGCCAATTCATGGGGCACAATCCAAATACTGTACTCCTGTGCCTCTTGAACGCGACTGACCCAAACCACATCACCCTTATGGGCGCTTCCAATCAATAATATTGGTTTTGATTGTGCAACCTTCCAGCTCAACAAATGTTCTGGCACTTCAGAGCCCATGGTCCGGGCTGCATAATCGTATTTCGGATTGCCCAATACCTCCGAATATACCCCAAGTGCACTCAATCGTGCCGAATCTTCCTCACGAACCGTTCCCCAAAAACTTATGGAGCGCATAAATAACCTACGAATAAGCGGAAAATGCGGCTTCAGGTACCAAGGATCCTTGGCAGCAACAAAGGCAATGACAGCCACTGGCACCTTCGCCTTCTTCAATGCCGCCAAATGATTTGGCCATAGGTCGTAACGAATAAACACTGCCAACGAAGGATTGCAGTATTGCTGCCAACGACGGGCTTCAGAAGGGGTATCAAGTGGCAGATAGTGCACCTTTGCTCTGCTATAATTCTTTCGTGGCTCAAAGCCTGAAGGGCTGAAAAAAGTAACCAACGCATTCCAATCCGGGTTCCTATCCAAAAACAGCTCCAAAGCCGGTCGCCCCATCTCAAACTCGCCGAGTGAAGCGCAATGCATCCAAATAACACGTCCTTCTAGGGGAGGTTGCTTCTTCCACTGGTCATCAGCACTGACCTTGGAGATCCAGCTTTTTTTAGAAGCCAGTGTCTTCCATAGGCCAAAAACAAGCCGTGATATGAGGGGATAGAGCAGCATTAGTCCAGCAAGTAGAAGCTTTCCTGTTTGGCATAAACGGGCAGAATCCAAATGAATTGGACCCCTATGCTAGAATCAAGTTTCAAAAGGGTATCGGCCAAGCCTGTATCAATATTGAATCCACGAACACTTTGGGTAACCGCAATATTCCAAACGATCCCTACGCTATAGTTAATGCGCTCCTTATTGTCCATATGCAAATAGCGCCACGAAGATTTCGTCGCAAAACCACGGTGCAAACGATCGTATCCATAGAGCATCGGAGCCTGTAACTGCGGAAAATTATTGCGTTGGTTTCGCAGACCAATTTTGCTCTGCACCGCACCAAAGCCTTGGGTAAAAACTAACCCGCTGTTCGGGTTATACTTCCCTGGCCAAAGCCAACCGAACTCCGCCAATACCTGTCCACCATCTAAACCGGCTTGAAGAATGGCAAATTCGCCATTGACCCCTACGAAGTTGCCCTCACCGTCGGTCAGTCCTCCGAAGATCTCATTGGTATTCTTCACCCGATTCCCGTAAAACACATCGAACGAGGCACCATAAATAAAGTTGTTGTCACGAAGCTTCTTTTTGTACTCCAGACTTGCCGCCCCGAAATAGCCAAAACGATCGGCCATATCTGCTGTAGGAAGGAACGTTCCCGGCCCTAAAGACCACATTTGTACCGTACGAGCACTATCTGCCGTAGTTAGTTGGGCCCTTGCAGAGATCGTGCAAAGCGCTAATAGCAAGGCAATCAAGCCCTTGTTGTAAAATATGTGTATCCGCATAGCTCATTGTGCAAATTACACCCTTCTGCCCATTTATTCGACCTATTTTTACCTCAGTTCAATTCTCATATGCGAGATTTGTATTGAGCATTTAAACCCACTTACCCAATGAAAATAACTGTAGTAGGAACTGGATATGTCGGCCTTGTAACGGGCGCGTGTTTATCAGACGTTGGTATCGAAGTCACCTGTGTGGACATCGACACGAAGAAAATCGAAGGTTTGAAAAATGGCGTTATGCCGATCTATGAGCCAGGATTGAAAGAAATCGTGGAGCGCAACTTCAGAAAGGGTCGACTAAACTTTTCTACGGATCTTGGCGATGCTATTCGTGGTGCTGAGGCAGCTTTCATTGCGGTAGGAACGCCTCCGGGTGAGGACGGCTCGGCCGATTTGAAGTACGTATTGGGCGTTGCTCAGGAGATCGGCGAGAAGATGACCGACTACCTGGTGGTCATCACTAAGAGTACCGTTCCGGTGGGTACTGCAGAGAAGGTTCGCGGTGCGGTGAACGATGTATTGAGCATGCGCGATGTGGACTTTGGTTTCGATGTGGCTTCCAACCCTGAGTTTTTGAAAGAGGGTGCGGCTATTGAAGATTTCATGAAGCCCGACCGTATTGTGGTGGGTGTGGACAGCGATAAAGCCCAGCAGATTATGGACAAGCTCTACCGTCCGTTTACCTTGAACGGCCACCCGGTGATCTTCATGGACATTCCATCGGCGGAGATGACGAAATATGCGGCCAACGCGATGCTTGCGACTAAGATTTCCTTCATGAACGACATTGCCTTGTTGTGTGAGAAAGTTGGAGCGGATGTGAATGCGGTGCGTAAGGGAATTGGTTCGGATCCTCGTATTGGACACCGATTCATCTACCCGGGCATCGGGTACGGCGGGTCCTGTTTTCCGAAAGACGTCAAGGCGTTGGCAAAAACCGCCCGTCAGCACGGTCACGTGATGCGCATCCTTGAAGCCGTGGAAGAGGTGAACGACGATCAGAAGAGCGTCCTCTTTAATAAAATCAACGCCTACTTCGGTGGCGACCTGAAAGGCAAAACCATTGCCTTCTGGGGCTTATCGTTTAAGCCGAATACCGACGACATGCGTGAGGCGCCGTCTATCGTTATTGCAGAGTTGCTCATGGAAGCAGGTGCGAAGGTTCGTGCCTACGATCCGGTAGCCATGGAGGAAGCCAAGCGCGACCTGAGCGATCGCATCACCTACTGCAAAGACGAAATGGAAGCGTTGAAAGGTGCGGATGCCTTGGCACTGATCACCGAATGGGCCGAATTCCGTGTACCGAACTGGGAGAAAGTGGGTGCGTCTTTGAGTCACAAAGTGGTCTTTGACGGACGTAACCTTTACCGAAAAGAACAACTCATCGAAGCAGGGTTTGATTACTTCGGTATCGGTCAAGGAGAGAAAATCGTTGAAAAAACAAAGGCATAATAGAAGATGGCTAGAGTATTGATCACCGGTGCAGCCGGATTTCTAGGATCGCACTTGTGTGACCGATTCATTGCCGAGGGCTATGAAGTCTTGGGAATGGACAACCTCATCACGGGGAACATGGAGAATTTGGAACACCTCATCGGCAATCCGAATTTCACCTTTTACCACCACGATGTGAGCAACTATGTACACGTTCCAGGTAAATTGGATTACATCCTGCACTTTGCCTCGCCAGCCTCGCCTATTGATTATTTGAAAATCCCCATTCAGACTTTGAAAGTAAGTTCCCTCGGGACACACAACCTTTTGGGTCTGGCATTGAATAAAGGTGCCCGCATTTTGGTGGCATCAACCTCCGAGGTGTACGGCGACCCGCTGGTACACCCGCAAACCGAAGAGTACTGGGGGAATGTGAACCCGGTGGGACCACGTGGGGTCTATGATGAGGCAAAGCGCTTCATGGAGGCGATGACCATGGCCTACCACACCTACCACGGATTGGAAACCCGCATTGTGCGCATCTTCAACACTTACGGACCGCGCATGCGACTCAATGACGGCCGTGTATTGCCGGCCTTTATCGGCCAAGCGCTTCGCGGAGAGGATTTAACTGTCTTTGGGGACGGTTCTCAGACGCGTTCGTTCTGTTATGTGGATGATTTGGTGGAGGGTATTTACCGCCTGCTCATGAGCGATCACGCGCAGCCGGTGAATATTGGGAACCCGCATGAAATCACCATCAGCCAATTCGCCGAGGAGATCATGGAGCTTACAGGCACGGCTCAAAAGGTGGTGTATAAGGAGCTGCCTGTGAACGACCCGATGCAACGCCAACCGAACATCACGAAGGCGAAGGAAATCCTGAATTGGGAACCTAAAGTCATGCGTGAAGAAGGCCTGAAAATCACCTACGAATGGTTCAAGAGCTTGCCGGAAGAGCGCTTGTACAGAAAGGAACATCGCGGCTTTGAAGACTACAAGAGATAATCGACCTTTACGGGACCAATTCAAACCCAAAGCATCATGCAGATTTTAGTTACAGGTGGCCTCGGCTATATCGGATCACATACGGTTGTTGAACTCATTCAGGCGGGCTACGAGCCCATCGTGATCGACAACCTCAGTGAGAGCCCCATTGAGGTCAAAACCCGCATCGAACGCATTGTCGAGCGTGAAATCACCTTCCGTCAGGTGGAGATGTGCAACAAAAGTGAGATCGACGCCCTGCTCGAAGAATTCCCGAACATCCAAGGCACCATTCACTTCGCCGCCTTCCTGCTGGTCAACGAGAGCGTTCACGACCCATTGAAGTACTACCAGAACAATTTGGTGAGCACGATGAATT
Organism: Bacteroidota bacterium; assembly: GCA_041164065.1. Taxonomy (GTDB): domain Bacteria; phylum Bacteroidota; class Bacteroidia; order Flavobacteriales; family Schleiferiaceae; genus UBA10364. The sequence continues at coordinate 79,301 of JBEAQE010000008.1, forward strand.
TACTTCAAAGTATGAACGAGCGCGGTATACGCAACATCGTTTTCTCTAGCTCTTGTACCGTATATGGCACGCCCGAGAACCCGCACGTAGACGAAAATGCTCCCGTTCAGCCTGCTGAAAGCCCTTACGGCAACACCAAGAAAATGGGTGAGGAAATCCTTCGTGATTTCGCCACAACAGGAGCTGTAGATGTCCTGAGTTTGCGCTACTTCAACCCTATAGGAGCACACCCTACCAGCATTATCGGTGAGTTCCAAGATGGTGAACCACACCACTTGGTTCCGTATATCACTGAAACAGCCATCGGAAAGCGAGATGCATTACGCGTCTTCGGTTCCGACTATCCAACTCGCGACGGCTCTGCCATTCGCGATTACATCCACGTTATCGATATCGCAAGGGCTCACATCCTCGCGGTTAAACACCTCATCGACGGTAAAACCCAGGGCTTTGACGTAATCAACCTCGGAAGTGGCAACGGCTCCACGGTATTAGAGATGATCAATGCCTTTGAACGCGCGACCGGCATTGCCATCGCCTACAACCTCGCTCCTCGCCGCGCTGGTGACGTACCTGCGGTATACGCGAACATCACAAAAGCACAAACGGTCTTAGGTTGGACGCCTGAATTATCTTTGGAAGACATGCTTCGCGATGCATGGAATTTTGAACAGAGCATCTTGCAAGAAACTAACGCATGAAAAAGAACATCATTATCACCGGCGGCGCCGGCTTCATCGGATCTCACGTAGTACGTTTGTTCGTCAACAAGTACCCGGACTACCACATCATCAATGTGGACCTGTTGACCTACGCGGGCAACCTTGAAAACCTCAGCGATATTGAAGAGGCTCCGAACTACACCTTCGAGCGCGTGGACATTGTCGATGCGGCTGCTGTAGATGCTTTGTTCGATAAATACCATCCGGAAGGTGTGATCCATTTGGCTGCCGAAAGCCATGTGGACCGTTCTATCAAAGATCCGCTGGCCTTTGTGCGCACGAATGTGTTGGGCACCGTGAACCTGCTTAACAGTTTTAACCGCGTCCACGACGATTTTGAGGGCCAGCGATTCTACCACATCAGCACTGACGAGGTCTATGGTACATTGGGTAAGGAAGGGTTGTTCGAAGAGACCACGGCTTACGACCCGAACAGTCCGTACAGCGCCTCAAAGGCTTCCAGCGACCACTTCGTTCGCGCCTATGGCGAGACCTACGGCATTCCATATGTGGTGACCAATTGTTCGAACAACTACGGTCAGAACCAATTCCCCGAGAAGCTCATCCCACTGTTCATCAACAACATTGTTGAAGGAAAACCCCTGCCGGTCTACGGCGACGGTCAGTACACCCGCGATTGGTTGTACGTGGTGGATCATGCCCGCGCCATCGACCTTGTGTACCACGAGGGCAAGAACGCGGAAACTTATAACATCGGTGGGTTCAATGAATGGACCAACATTGATTTGATCAAGGTGCTCTGCGCTCAAATGGACGAGAAGTTGGGCCGAGAGAAGGGGGAAAGTGAGAAGTTGATCACCTACGTGAAAGACCGCCCTGGACATGATCGCCGTTATGCTATAGATGCGACGAAGATCAACAAGGAATTGGGTTGGGCTCCTAGCGTAACTTTTGAGGAAGGACTGGCCATTACCATCGATTGGTACCTCGCCAACGGGCAGTGGTTGAAAAATGTGACTTCAGGAGCTTATCAGGATTACTACGAAAACATGTACGCTGCGCGTTAATTCCGTAATTTGCGCCCGATGAAAGGCGTTGTTCTAAAAAGTACGGGAAGCTGGTACCACGTTCGTGAAAACGAGACGGGGCATATTTACGATTGCCGTATTAAGGGCAAGCTTCGCATTGCGGGCATTAAGAGCACAAACCCACTGGCAGTGGGCGATATAGTAGATTTTGAGCTTGAAGAAGGCCAAGAAAACCAAGGTGTGGTCAAAGGCATCGAGGACCGCTCAAACTACATTATCCGCAAAAGTGTCAACCTTAGTAAACGCGTGCACATCATTGCCGCAAACATGGACCAGGCCCTTCTGGTGACGACGTTGGTGAGTCCCGCGACCTCTACAGGTTTTATGGATCGATTCCTCGCTACAGCAGAAGCCTATGCCATCCCGACCATTATTGTCTTCAACAAATATGATTTGTACGACGAGGAGATCATGGAGGAATTGGCCTATAGAAAAGCAGTGTACGAGCGTATTGGCTACCGGTGCATCATCACTTCTGCAACGCAGAACGAAGGCATCGAGGAGTTGAAGAAGGCTTTGGCGGGAAAAACAACGTTGTTGAGCGGCCACAGCGGTGTTGGAAAAAGCACGCTGGTGAATGCCGTGGAGCCCGAACTCAATCTCCGTACGGCGGAGGTGAGCTCCAGCCATAATAAAGGTCAGCACACCACTACATTCGCGCAGATGCACCCACTAAGCTTCGGTGGCGATATCATTGACACCCCGGGCATCAAAGGGTTCGGCCTGGTGAATATGGAGAAAGAAGAGATGAGTCATTTCTTCCCAGAGATTTTTGCTCTTTCCGAAGGGTGTAAATTCCACAACTGCCTGCATGTGGACGAACCACAGTGTGCGGTGAAGGCGGCCGTCGAGGAGTTTGAGATTGCACCGACGCGCTATGAAAGTTACCTGAGCTTCCTTGAAGGCACGGAAGACGATTTACATTATCGGACCAATTCCTATTAAAACGTGAGAGTCCTAGTCCAACGCGCTAAAGAAGCAAAAGTCGTGGTCGACCAAGAAGTTGTTGGCGCTATTGATCATGGTTTGCTCGTGTTTGTGGGGATTGAGGACGCGGATGGCGAGGAAGACGCGAATTGGCTCGTACAAAAGATCTGTAAAATGCGAATCTTTAACGACAGTGAAGGTGTGATGAACGAAAGCATCATCGATCACCATGGCTCCTTTTTAGTCGTTAGCCAATTCACTTTGCACGCCGCGACTAAAAAAGGCAACCGCCCCTCCTACTACCGCGCAGCCAAAGCTCAGCACGCAGAACATCTTTACGAATACTTCATGGAACGCCTTTGGATGGAGAGCAACCTCCCCGTCAAATCTGGAAAATTTGGCGCCGATATGAAAGTCCACCTAATCAACGATGGTCCCGTAACCAT